>CADCIU010000001.1 GCA_902801585.1 uncultured Lachnospiraceae bacterium
CGCATCCTGCAGCTCCGGCGTTATGAAAGCGGGAAACGACACGGGGTAAGCTTTGCCCCCGCGGGCGTATCATGAAGCTACTAAAGCCGATGGATTGACAGTTTTTCCGTCGGCAGAGGGAATGGGAGCGATCCGAAAAAAACGTCTATGATAGTAGAAGGACATTGAATTGGCTTTTGGACAGGGGTTCGACTCCCCTCTAATCCATGCGACACAGGCCTTGTATAAGGCATTTCCCCAAGTTTGTACAGCAAACTTGGGGTTTTTATATTGGCGGAAATGGTGTATCCTTCTGATTAGTGATTCTGAACGTTTATTATAGAAAGAATATGAAATTAAGAGGTAATGATGGAGATCAGCAGCAAAATATCGGAAAAATATGAACTCCTGCAGCATGAGTTCCTGAAAGATACAGGATGCGACAGCCTGCTTTTGGTGCATAAAAAGACAGGGGCGCGGGTGGCGCTCCTTCCCTCGGATGACGACAACAAAGTGTTCTATATCGGATTCCGTACGCCGCCCAAGGATTCCACCGGCGTCGCGCATATCATCGAACACTCCGTTCTGTGCGGATCCAGGGATTTCCCGGTCAAGGACCCTTTTATCGAACTGGTCAAGGGATCGCTCAACACATTTCTCAACGCCATGACTTATCCCGACAAGACAGTGTATCCTGTGGCAAGCTGCAACGACACGGATTTTAAGAATCTGATGCATGTTTATCTGGATGCTGTTTTCTATCCCAACATCTACAAAGAACGGAACATTTTCCTCCAGGAGGGATGGCATTACGAGGCAGAGGATGATCAGAGCCCGATCACGGTCAACGGCGTCGTCTACAATGAGATGAAAGGTGCGCTCTCGTCACCTGACGATGTGCTGGCCCGCAGTATTTACGGCGCACTGTATCCGGATACTCCTTATGCAGTGGAATCCGGAGGAGATCCCGTCTGCATTCCGGACCTGACCTATGAGGCTTTCCTGGAATTCCACAGCAGGTATTATCACCCCTCCAACAGCTATATCTACCTGTATGGCAACATGGACATGGAGGAAAGGCTGATCTATCTGGATGAGGCATACCTTTCGGCATTTGACAAAATAGAGATCGACTCCGAGATACCTGCTCAGGCTCCTTTCGACAAGCCTGTCGAAGCTTCGGAGCACTATTCCGTACAATCGGAGGAGGAACTGGACGGCCACAGTTATCTGACATGGAACGTGTCGCTGGCTCCCGACGGACAGGATACGGAACTGGGCCTTGCCTTCAAGATCATCGACTACATGCTCTGCGACGCGGAAGGCGCACCGGTCAAGAAAGCGCTGCGCGACAAGGGGATCGGCGAGGACGTCTATTCTCTTTTGGAACTCGGCATACGTCAGCCCAGCTATACGGTCACGGCCAAATATACCGATCCGGATCGAAAAGAGGAGTTCGTAAAGACTATAGAGGATACACTCAGAGAGATCGCGGACAAGGGCCTT
Source organism: uncultured Lachnospiraceae bacterium (assembly GCA_902801585.1). The sequence continues at coordinate 1,486 of CADCIU010000001.1, forward strand.
GACCAGCGCGCGCTGCTGGCCAGCATCAACCGTTTTGAGTTCAAATACAGAGAGGCCAACACAGGCTATTATCCCAAGGGACTGGTCTACGGGCTCGGAGCACTCGATACCTGGCTGTACAACGACGAAGCGCCGTTTATTAATCTGGAGCTGGGAGAGACTTTCGCCTCTCTTAGGGAGAAGATGGACAAGGGCTATTTTGAAGCGCTGATCCGAAAGCACTTTTTGGACAATTCGCACAAGGCAGTCGTTGTGATGACCCCGGAAGTCGGTCTCACGGAGAAGATGGCGCAGGAGCTGAAGCAGAAGCTGGACAATTATGCGAAGAGCCTTACGGACCGGCAAAGGCAGAAGATCGTCAGTGACCTGGCCGCCCTCAGGGAGTGGCAGGAGACGCCCAATTCTCCCGAGGACCTCATGAAGATCCCGATGCTGACCAGAGAAGATCTGAGCAGGGAGATCAAGCCTTTTGTCAACAAACTTATGACCGTGGACACCGCGCGCGGCACCGGTAAGGCGTCAAAGACACAGGTGATCGCGCATCCTCTCAATACAGCGGGGATCGATTATCTGACTTACATGTTTGATATCACAAAGCTCCCGCAGAAGTTCTTCCCCTATCTGGGAGTCTTCAAGACGCTTTTGGGGGTTTTGGACACGGAACACTTCAGCTACGCGGAGCTGGATCAGGAGATCAATATCTATACGGGCGGGATCGGAGCGACGGTCAGCGTGTATACGCAGAACGGAGATCCGTCCAAATACAGAATGATGGCAGAGATCAACTGCAAGGTCCTGCACGGGAATCTGGAACACGCGCACCGGCTGGTCGGGGAGATCCTCACACAGACCAAATGGAAGAGCCGGGAGCGGATCCTGGAGGTGCTGGAGGAAGAGCGCGCAGCGATGAGGGCGGATCTGCCGGCCTCCGGCCACGCAACAGCGGCGGTCCGGGCTTCTGCGGGATTCTCTGAGACCGCAGTGATCATGGACTGCATTAACGGCGTGGACGGTTACCATAAGCTGGATGAGGTCTGCGATCTGCTGGAAAAGGGAGAGGCGGACGACTTCCTGGCGATGCTCGAACAGATGGCGGGCTATATATTCCGCGCTGATCATCTGATGCTGGACTGCACGGCGGACGAGGGAAGCTTTGATGAGATCCTGTGCGGGACAAGCGCACTCTCAGGAGCTCTTCCTGAGGCAAGGACACCGGAGGAAGACCTGGCGGACTTCGGAGAATCATTCCGAGTTGTCCCCGTCAAGGTGAAGGAGGGCTTCACGACAGCGGGACAGGTGCAGTACGTCTGCAGAGCCGGAAGTTTCGGCAGAAGGGGCTTCGCATATACCGGCGCACTCCGGGTACTCCGCGTGATCCTCGGTTATGATTATCTCTGGCAGAATGTCAGGGTCAAGGGAGGCGCTTACGGATGCATGAGCAGCTTCTCCAGAGACGGAAACGCCTATTTTGTATCTTACAGGGACCCTCATTTGGGGCAGACAATCCGCACTTTTGAGAGCGCGCCGGACTATGTGCGGCAGTTCGAGGCGGATGAGCGCACGATGACCAAGTATATCATCGGTGCCGTGAGCACTCTGGATCATCCGATGTCCCCTTCAGCTTACGGCAAGTACTCGCTGGCTGCTTATATGACCGGTTTCAGCGAAGAGAAGATGAAGAGAGAGCGCAAGGAGCTTTTGGACTGCACACAGGAGGATATAAGAAGACTGGCCGGATACATCGAGGCCTTCCTCGAAGAGGACGCCCTGTGCGTCGTCGGAAATGCTCAAAAGCTCAAGGATGAATCGGAACGGTTTGAGAGACTGGAAAAACTCCAGTGAGTTCACGGACTGTTTAACAAGATAAGGTAACAGAGAATAAGATAAGGCAAAGGAAAACTGCATGGCAGAGAATAAAGAAATGACAACACAGCATGATACCGGAAAGAAGGCGGGATTTGCCACGATCATAGGCAGGCCCAACGTCGGGAAATCCACTTTGATGAACAGGCTGATCGGACAGAAGATCGCGATCACCTCCTACAAGCCTCAGACCACGAGGACACAGGTCCGCACGATCCTGACCTGTGACCGCGGGCAGGTCGTCTTTCTCGATACGCCCGGCATTCACCGCACCAAGACCAAGATGGGCGAATTCATGGTGAAAGCGGCGCAGAGCACGCTCAAAGAAGTGGATGCGGTGCTCCTTCTCGTAGAACCCAGAGAGAAGATGAACGAAGAGGACAAGGAGATCTTAAAGGAGCTTTCCGGCATCACTACCCCCGTACTGATCCTGATCAACAAGATCGATTCGGTCAAAAAAGCGCAGATCCTGCCGGTCATCGATGTCTATCAGAAGGCCTATGACGGGGCGGTCAGGGCGCGGAACGAGGAGAGAGCGGCTGCCGGAAAGGCACCTATGGAATCCAATCTCAAAGCCATTATCCCGGTCAGTGCGAGGACCGGAAGCGGAACAGAGGACCTGTTGGACAGCTTGTTTGCGCTGCTCCCCGAGGGAGAGCCGTTCTATGACGAGGACCAGGTCACGACGCAGACTCAAAGAGAGATCGCCGGAGAGATCATTCGGGAGAAGGCACTGCGCCTTTTGCAGGAAGAAGTTCCCCACGGCATCGCGGTGACCGTTGACAGCATGAAATACCGCACGAGAAAAGACGGGACAGAGATCTGTGATATCGACGCCTCCATCATCTGCGAACGGGAGAGCCACAAACTGATCGTCATCGGAAAACAGGGGGCCATGCTCAAGAAGATCGGGACCGCCGCGAGAACGGATATTGAGAATATGCTGCAGTCCAAGGTCAATCTCAAGCTCTGGGTCAAGGTCCGCAAGGACTGGAAAGACAACGAGATGCAGATGAAATCCTTCGGATACGACATGCGCATGTATAAATGATACGTGTATAAATAAAATGAGTGCAAGTTATGATGTGACAGGGATCGTCCTTAGTAGTATGCCGGCCGGAGAATACGACAGACGAATCGAGATTTTGACCATAGAGAGAGGGAGGATCTCGGGATTCGCCAGGGGTGCGAGAAAACCGGGAAGTCCGATCATGGCCGCTGCATCTCCCTTCGTGTTCGGCACGTTCAGGATCCGCGAGGGCAGGAGTGCTTACCAGATCCTGGAAGCCAAAGTGGACAATTATTTTGAAAAGCTCCGCTCAGACATGACCGCTGCATGTTATGCCTCTTATTTTATGGAGATCCTGCAGTACGTGACCCGCGAGAACAATGACGCGGCGCCGCTTCTTCTCCTTGCCTACCAGAGCCTGAGGGCGCTGGAATCGGATGCATTCGACAACCGTCTGGTGAGAGCGGTGTTCGAGATCAAGACGGTCATGCTGGAAGGGGAGTATCCCGGTCCTGGGAGAGATGCGGCGTATTCGGATTCGACGCTGTACGCGCTGGACTACCTGTACAGGACGCCGCCCGCCAGGGTCTACACTTTCGGCGTCAAGCCTCAGGTGCTGGATGAACTGGAGTCTTACGCGAAATGGCTGTGCGCAAGGACCTGGAACCACCGCTTCAGGAGCCTGGAGATCCTGGAAGTGCTGGCAGAGTGAACGAACAAAAGCATTCTACGTTGCAAAACACAAGGTATTCCCTTATAATTATGCGTTGATGATTCGATTTATGAGTTGTGTCAATAAAAAGAAATTAAAAAGATAAAGGAGCACGAGAGTCAATGGAAAAGACAATGGAAAAGATCGTGGCACTGTGTAATGCCAGAGGATTCATCTACCCCGGTTCCCAGATCTACGGCGGTCTGGCCAACACATGGGACTACGGCAATCTGGGCGTCGAGCTCAAGAACAATGTCAAGAAGGCATGGTGGCAGAAATTTGTGCAGGAGAGCCCCGAGAACGTAGGCGTTGACTGCGCGATTCTGATGAACCCCCAGACATGGGTGGCAAGCGGACACCTTGCGAGCTTTTCCGACCCGCTCATGGACTGCAAAGCCTGCGGCGAGCGATTCCGTGCGGACAAACTGATCGAGGACTATGCGGCGGAGCATGAGATGACCCTCGACGGCAGCGTTGACGGATGGACCAATGACGAGATGATGAGCTTCATCAACAAGTTCAGTGTTCCCTGCCCCAGCTGCGGCAAGTTCCACTGGACGGATATCCGCCAGTTCAACCTGATGTTCAAGACCTTCCAGGGCGTTACGGAGAGCAGCACTTCTACTGTTTATCTGAGACCCGAGACAGCGCAAGGCATTTTCGTCAATTTCAAGAATGTACAGAGAACATCCCGCAAGAAGATCCCGTTCGGCATCTGCCAGATCGGCAAGTCCTTCCGCAATGAGATCACTCCCGGCAACTTCACTTTCAGGACCCGTGAGTTCGAGCAGATGGAGATGGAGTTCTTCTGTGAGCCCGATACAGACCTCGAGTGGTTCGCATACTGGAAGGATTTCTGCTGGAACTGGCTGATGAAGCTTGGCCTTAAGCCCGAAGAGACCAGAATGAGAGACCATGACAAGGAAGAGCTCTCTTTCTATTCCAAGGCAACAACAGATATCGAGTTCCTGTTCCCCTTCGGATGGGGCGAGCTCTGGGGCATCGCGGACAGAACGGATTATGACCTGACCCAGCACCAGAACGTATCCGGCGAGGATATGGGCTATTTTGACGATGTCAAAAAAGTGAAATATGTGCCTTACGTCGTGGAGCCTTCTCTGGGCGCTGACCGCGTGACGCTGGCATTCCTCTGCGCGGCATACGACGAAGAGCAGCTCGAAGGCGGCGACATGAGAACCGTCATGCGCTTCCATCCCGCGCTCGCGCCTGTCAAGATCGGCGTGCTCCCTCTTTCCAAGAAACTGAACGAGCAGGCTTTTGACATCTACAAGAAGCTGAGCAAAAAGTTCAACTGCGAGTACGATGACAGAGGCAACATCGGAAAGAGATACAGAAGACAGGACGAGATCGGCACGCCTTTCTGCGTGACTTACGACTTCGAGTCGGAGAACGACAAGGCCGTCACGATCCGCATGAGAGACAGCATGGAGCAGGTACGCGTCCCGATTGACGAGCTGGATGCCTGGTTCGCGGATAAATTTGACTTCTGATGACTTTTTTGGAGGATAAACAGATAAAATGCAATACTACGGCGTAAATGAACTTCGTGAAATGTTTCTGAAGTTCTTCGAGAGCAAGGGACACCTGAGACTGAACAGTTTCTCTCTGGTTCCCCATAACGATAAGAGCCTTCTGATCATCAATTCGGGCATGGCTCCCATGAAACCCTATTTTACAGGCGAGGAGATCCCGCCCAGAACGCGCGTCACGACCTGTCAGAAGTGCATCCGCACGGGCGACCTTGAGAACGTCGGCAAGACGGCGCGCCACGGCACTTTCTTCGAAATGCTGGGCAATTTCTCTTTTGGCGATTATTTCAAAAAAGAGGCGATCCCGTGGGCATGGGAATTCCTGACCGAGTGGGTCGGCCTGGATCCCGAGAGACTCTATCCCTCCGTATACGAAGGCGATGACGAGGCCTACAACATCTGGCTCAATGATATGCACATCCCGGCGGAACGTATTTACAAGTTCGGCAAGGAAGACAACTTCTGGGAGCACGGCTCAGGTCCCTGCGGCCCCTGCACCGAGATCTATTACGACCGCGGCGAGAAGTGGGGCAACGGTCCCGAGGACGTCATGGGCGGCGAAGGCGACCGCTTCATGGAAGTCTGGAACGTCGTTTTCTCACAGTTCGACAACGACGGACATGGCAATTACACAGAGCTGGAGCACAAGAATATCGATACCGGCATGGGACTGGAGCGCCTTGCTGTCGCTGTACAGGATGTCGCTTCCCTCTTTGACGTGGACACAGTCCGCGCGCTCAGGGATGAAGTCTGCACGCTGGCAGGCTGCGAGTACGGCAAGGACCATGAGACAGACGTTTCTGTCCGTATTATCACTGACCACATCCGTTCCGCTACCTTCATGATCTCTGATGGTATCATGGCGAGCAACGAGGGCCGAGGCTATGTTCTCCGCCGTCTGATCCGCCGCGCGATCCGCCAGGGCAGGAAGCTCGGCATTGGGGGCGCTTTCATGACCAAGCTCGCTGAGGCGGTCATCGAGGGTTCCAAGGGCGGCTATCCCGAGCTCGAGGAGAAAAAGGTATTCATCCTCAAGAACCTCGCGATCGAGGAAGAGCGCTTTGCCAAGACCATCGACCAGGGCCTTGATATCCTGGCCGGCATGATGGAGAAGCTCCGCGCTGAGGGCAGCACGCAGCTAGGCGGCGACGACGCTTTCCTTCTCTACGATACATACGGATTCCCGATCGACTCCACACAGGACGTCCTTATGGAGAACGGCTTTACCGTGGATGTCGAGGGCTTTGAGAAGGCCAGAGCGGAAGCCCGCGAGAAATCCAAAGGAAGCTGGATCAAGACTTCCATGAGCGGCAAGGAGGCGACTGTCTACGATGAGATGGACGCATCCTGCAATTCCGAATTCGACGGCTATGACAAGCTGACCGAGGACAGCGAGATCATCGCGCTCGCGGCGCTTCACGAAGACAGCGGGGAGCCCGATGAGGTCGCGGAAGCAGTCACAGACGGCATGCGCGCAGCGATCATCACAAATAAGACACCTTTCTATGCCACCATGGGCGGACAGATCGGCGATATCGGCGAGATCACGAGCGGAAAGAGCACATTCAAGGTCGAGAAGACCGAGCATGTCTCCGGCTCCAAGATTGCGCATATCGGTGTGGTCACGGGCGGTATGTTCAAGGTCGGCGACGTTGTCACGCTCCGTGTCGATGCGAAAAACCGCCGCGACACCTGCCGCAACCACAGTGCTACGCACCTGATGCAGAAAGCGCTCCGCGTTGTTCTGGGCACGCATGTCGAGCAGAAAGGCTCCTATCAGGATGCAGACCGCACAAGGTTTGACTTCAGCCACTTCCAGGCGATGACGGCAGAGGAGATCAAGGCTGTGGAGGATCTGGTCAACGAGAAGATTTCCGAAGGCCTTGATGTGAAGACCGCTGTTATGGGCATTGAGGATGCCAAAAAGAGCGGCGCGATGGCACTGTTCGGCGAGAAATACGGTGACGAAGTCCGCGTGGTCAGGATGGGCGATTTCTCGACAGAACTCTGCGGCGGCACACATGTTAAGAATACCAGCCAGATCGGCCAGTTCAAAATTCTGTCCGAGAACGGTGTTGCTGCGGGTGTCCGCAGAATTGAAGCGCTTACAGGCGACAACGTGCGCGCTTATTACGAGGATCTCGAGAAGAAGATACACGAGGCGGCGTCCATGGTTAAAGCGACGCCCGACACGCTGGCAGACCATATCAAAAAGCTTCAGGATGAGCTCAAAGCCGTTAAGGGCGAGAACGAGTCCCTCAAAGCTAAGGAAGCACAGAACGCGCTCGGTGATGTCATGGACAAAGTCGTCGATATTAAGGGTGTGAAATTCCTCGCTTCCTCTGTAAAGGACGTCGACATGAACGGGCTGCGCGACCTGGGCGACCAGCTCAAGGAGAAGCTGGGCGGCGGCGTGATCCTTCTCATTTCCGAGAAGGGCGGCAAGGTCAACCTGATGACCATGGCGACCGACGATGCCGTGATGAAAGGAGCCCATGCGGGCAACCTCATCAAAGCGATCGCGAAAGAAGTCGGCGGCGGCGGAGGCGGACGTCCCACAATGGCACAGGCAGGAGGCAAGAATCCCGCAGGCATTGAGAACGCTCTGAAAGCAGCTCCCGCGGTACTCGAAGGCATGATCAAATAAAACTGCACCAAACAGGAATACCCGTCTGTATATCCCTTGAGCCGCACTGACACAGAAGCCGGCGCCGCTCCGGGACATATAGACGGGCTTTTGCAAAGAGATCGATCTATGAATATTACAGTATATTTGGGCTCTGCAGAGGGAAAGGATCCCAAGTACCTGCGTGAAGTCATACGGCTGGGCACCTGGATCGGAAAATGCGGTCACCGGCTGATCTACGGCGGAAGCCGCGTCGGGCTGATGGGGGAACTTGCGGAAGCGGTCCTTCAGGCAGGCGGAGAAGTGATCGGAGTGGAGCCTTCATTCTTTGTAGAAAGCTGCCTGCAGCATGACGGGATCCATAAACTCATCGTCACGGATACAATGGCAGAGAGAAAAGCAGAGATGATCGCACGGGGAGATGCTTATATCGCGTTTCCCGGCGGGACCGGAACACTTGAAGAGATCTCGGAAGTGATGTCGCAGGTGAGGCTGGGACACAACGATAAGCCCTGCATCATCATGAATCTTGACGGATATTATGAACCGCTCAGAAATATGCTGGATCTGATGGTCAGAGAGGGCTTTTTGGACGAAGAGAGCAGGAGCAGGTTTCTGTTTGTGCCGGATACGGACGCTTTAGCCGGGATCCTGGAATGATCCGGACCGTTATTATACAATTCTGACGGCGCACGACGCGGGAAAGGAGAACACAGTGGATAAGAGGACTAAAAAGGAGCTGGAAAGGCTTTCTAATATTGCAGGCGTGGAGAGAGATCTGCTCAGGGGCTTGTATGGGGATATGTTCGGCCAATCCTCTTCCTCTCAGAAGAACTCCGATCCGAAAAAGGAAAGTGCTCTGAGAAAAGAAGCTGCTCAGAGAAGAGAAGCTGTGAAGCAGAGGTTTACCGACAAAGAACCGACAGCCGCGGACCTTCTCGATCAGGCTTATAAAAACCGCAAGGACCCGCTTCTGGACGCCAAAAAAGCGCTCAAAGAGGCGCAGGACCTGATGTCGAAGACAGATGAGTTCACACAGGAGATAATGGAATCAAACCGCAAGGGGATCGAAAATCTGGCTGATATGACCGGCAATACGGGAACGATCACACCCGGAGGCGTCCCGCTTCCTTCGCAGACCGGAGCAGGACAGCAGCCCGTACAGACAGCGTCCGGCGGACCCGCCCCGGAACCGGCAGAGACAGAGCAGGCCCCCAAGGAGCCTGAGAAAGACCCCATGGAGGAACTTGATGCTTTGGTTGGCCTTACGACGATCAAGCATGACGTCAAAGAACTCATGGCTTTTGTCAAGATCCAGAAGATGCGCCGGGACGCAGGACTCAAATCGGTACCGGTATCTCTGCACCTTGTGTTCACCGGAAATCCGGGAACCGGCAAGACAACCGTGGCTCGCATCATCGGCAGGCTCTACAAACAGATCGGCGTCCTTTCCAAGGGACAGCTCATCGAAGTGGACCGCTCGGGTCTTGTGGCCGGCTATGTAGGACAGACAGCGCTCAAGACGCAGGACCAGATCAAAAAAGCAATGGGCGGCGTCCTCTTTATCGATGAGGCCTATGCTCTGGCACAGAAAGACGATGCTTTCGGACAGGAAGCGATCGATACGGTACTCAAGGCGATGGAGGACCACAGAGACGATCTGGTAGTCATTGTAGCAGGCTATACCAAGCCGATGGAGAAATTCATCGATAGCAACCCCGGATTGAAATCACGCTTCAACAAATACATAGAATTCCCGGATTATACCATCGATGAGCTGGAACAGATCTTCTATCTCAACTGCGAGAAGTACGATTACGTGGTGGAAGAGGATGCCAAAAAGCAGATCCGAGCGCGCATCGTTTCGAGAAAGATGCAGAGGCAGGAGAATTTTGCCAATGCGCGTGAAGTCCGCAATATGTTCGAGGATATCATCACAAATCAGGCGCGCCGCGTCGCGGAGATGGAGAATCCGACCCATGAAGACATGATGAAGATCACGCTCATGGATCTCTCCGAGGACATTGGCGACAAAACAGACAGCAAAGAGATCGAGAAGATGGAAGAAGCGGCGAAAGAAGCTGCCACACCGGTACTCGAGCTCTCGGACGGGGAGACGGTCCCTGAGGAGCCGGAAGAAGGTCCGGACCGGGAAGAAGGCCTTAAAGAGCAAGGGGAAACGGAAGATAAAGCAGAGGATTGAGGTTTGGATATGGCAGAGCAAAGAGATGGACTGGTAACAGTCCGCAGTGATATACAGGACTATATGGAACAGATCGACCGGTATGCGGCGCAGCTGCCGCTCTCCATCCGTGAGCAGATGAGGCAGGCACTTTACAGCGAATATGAAGGCAGCTACGAGCGCCAGGAACAGCTGTGCAGAGAGATGCTGGAAACAGCGCCCGGAAACGAGGAGGTGCTGTCCCTTCTGGGAAGATGCCTGTTGTCACAGGGACGTGCGCAGGAGGCGCAGACGTATCTGGAACAGGCCATTGAAGCGGGATCGGAGGATCCCAATACGGTGATCAGCCTCGGCCAGGCGCTTCATGCGCAGGGACAATACAAACGGGCGGTGCAGGAGCTTATCAAAGTCGATCCCGTAAAAAATGAACATCCGTTTTATTATTCTGTCCTCGGAGACAGCCTGGAAAAACTGGGCCAGAGAGAGAAGGCCAGGGAGATGTACAAAAAGGAGGTCACGAGGTGGGAAGAGACCAGGCAGGTCCGCTCCCGTGAGATCCTTGACGGCTGTTTCGTGCGGCTGATCTATCTCGATGCCATCCTCAATGATCCCATGCTGACCGTAGACATGGGCATCTATAAAAGGTTCCTTTCCCTTGTCGGTATGGATGCTTTTATGCAGCGAAGACTGGCACAGAACATCTCTTTTTTGAGCACTGCGATGACCGTGCGTACTTTCAGGGCGCCTTTCAGATCTCTGATCAAAGAAGTCGAGGAGCAGGGATATCTCCTGGACAGCGAGCACTATTATATCATCGAAAATGCATACCGGTCTCTGGAATCATATGAGTACCATGAGGATCCCGCCGTCAGTTCCATGATGGAGAGCTTTCTCTCCGCAGAAAGCCGGGCGCCCATGTCGCCCGAAGCGGATGCCGATGATGATCGCAATACAAAGCTGACAGCCTTGTCCTATGAGTGGTACATGACCAGGTATCTGGACGGCCGGGGAGAGGAAATGCTCTATGTATCCGAGAAATATCCCCACACGTATGTGAGGATCGTCACATTCCTGGAACAGCTGCAGATCCTCGGACCGGACGGGATGAGAAGCGCTATCCTCGATAAGCTCGAGACATTTGACGAGATCAAGGTTCCGCGCGCGGCTCTCGAAGCCGGCATGGAGGAAGCCTACCAGAAAGCGCTTGCAAGAAAGAAAGAGCCCGTATATCTCAGCGAGGGCAGTGTGACGTACAAGAGGAGCGGAAAGAAGATCCTTCCCAATGATCCCTGTCCGTGCGGATCCGGCAAAAAATACAAAAAGTGCCACGGAAGACAATGATGCGCTGATGTGATCCTCCCGCGCTGCGGCAGTTTACGGCGTGTGTATGATCGAAGAAGGGACAGTATCCATGAGCTTTGATCCCAAGGAACTATATTCCATCACTTTCTATGAATACGGAGAAGCCTTATTCGGAAGCTGCTGCGGCCAAAGGTACAGGGTGGCCAGGGAGCCGCTCAAAAATGTGCATTACACACCGCCGGATCAGCGGGATCCCGCAGTCATTCTGGTCACTGTATGGCCGGAGCCCAATTCATACGCGGCGGCTGATCCATCGCTGATGGAAAGCAGATCGTTCGAGTTTTCTTCTGAAGGACTTAAAGCTGCTGCGGCATGGCTCGGGAGCCGGGTCGATCCGGGAGGCGCCCATGGTTAAGATAACTCATATATATCACAGCGGATTTGTCATTGAGCTGGATCGCACCGTTCTGATCTTTGACTGGTATGACGGCAGGCTTCCGGACTTTGACCCCCTCAAAACCGTCGTTGTTTTCGTGACACACGGGTGCCCGGACCATTATTCGCCAAGGATATGGGAGCTGAACGAGACACACCGCAGGATCCTGTATGTCCTGGACTGCTGCACAGCGCCGGAGAGAAAAGGCGACAACATACTGCATGTACAGCCGGGGCGGCATTATGAATTCGGAAGACTGCTGATCTACACGATCTGCACCAATGAGAACGGTGTCGCCTATGTGGTGAGTGCGGACGGACATAATTTCTTCCATGCCGGTGATCTGAATGTCCTGCGTGGAACCGGTGCGACGGATGACGAGAATGCGTATTCGGAACGGATCTACCGAAGACAGCTGGAGAAGATCAGCAGCTGGGATATCGATGCCGCTATGCTCCCGCTTGACCCCGGATTGGGGGAGGATGCCCCGCGCGCGATCGATGATTATATGAGGATCGTGGGATGCAGACATCTGTTTCCGATGCACTATTGGAACAAAACGGCAGAAGCGGCGGAGTATCTCGACGACGAGCGGCTGCTCCCTTACAGGGATAAGATATGCTTTATCAAAGAGGCGGCATGGTGAGCAGAAATCCAAGACTGTTTTTGACGAAACGGAGTATTACTGTTATTCTAGAATATATGACGGTTTCGCCGTATTTAGGAGGGTAATATGGGCAGGAAATGGATAACGGCATTGCTTACGCTGGTGACGGTTCTGTTGATGACCGGGTGTAATTCGGACCAGAAGGATATTACAGAAGCCACGGAAGGGTTTCTGGGGGCGATCGTAAAGAATGATATGGAGACTGCTGCGCAGTATGCCACAGAAGATTTCATGAACAGCGACGCGATGAAGATCACGGATTCTAAAATTCTCGCAGATGAGTTTTTTGAAGCGATCGGCATCGCGCGGGAGGACATCTCGGAAGAGTCCGCGAAAGTAGTTGACGATTACATGGCGCTGGTCATTGAAAAGGCATATAAAGATTATGAGATCCAGGATATTAAGATCCAGGGAAATACCGCTTCGGTCACTGCCAAGATCATACTCGGATATGACCCCGATTCACCGATCACGATCACGGATGAGACAAATGAAGTGATCAAACAGTATCAGACAGATCACTACGACGAGCTGCTGGAGATCTACGCCGAGCAGGGTGAGAAGGAGATGAACAAGAAGCTTTACAGCGACCTGATCCCCATCATCATCGGCGATATGCAAAAGAGACTCGAAGAGGCTTCCCCCGCTGAGGAGAAGACGATCCTCTCCCTCGAAAAGATTGACGGGAAATGGCTTGTCACTGACCTTGTGGAGAACCGTCCGCAGCCGGAAGCAGTACAGGAAGCCGGCACGGGTGAGACAGCTGAGGAGGCTTCTCATAAGGAGTCTGACAATGAGGAATCTGCCGCTGCCGGTACAACGTCCGGTTCTCATGAATATGCGGACGAGGGGATCACCGATACAGAATCTGAAGAGGACGGCGGCACATCTGACGAGGCGGAAGAGACCACTGAAGGAGAGAATGAGGACTAATGCCGATCCCGTTAAAGCTTCAGGTCTTTGAGGGGCCGATGGACCTTCTCATGCACCTGATCGAGAAGAATAAAATAGATATTTATGACATTCCCATCGTGACGATCACGGATCAGTATTTGGAATATGTCAGACAAATGGACCGCGACGACATGAATGTGACCAGTGAGTTTCTGGTCATGGCGGCGACGCTGCTGGACATCAAGAGCCGTATGCTCCTTCCCAGAGAGGAAAACGAGGAGGGAGAAGAAGAGGATCCCAGAGATGAGCTCGTCAGAAGGCTTTTGGAATACAAGATGTACAAGTACATGTCGGAGGAACTCAGAGAAAAGAGCCGTCATGCAGGTCTTAGCTATTTTAAGCCGCAGGATCTTCCGGAGGAGGTACGTTCTTATGTACCTCCTCTCAATTATGAAGAGCTGATCGGGGACAGGACTGCGAGGAGCCTGCAGGATATCTTCAAAGACGTTTTAAAGCGCAAGAAGAACCGCGTCGACCCTGTCCGGAGCGGCTTCGGAAAGATCCGGAGGGAAGAGATCAGCGTCGCCGACAAGGAACTGTATGTCAAGGCCTATCTGGCCGCTCATCCCCATGCCGATTTCAGGCAGATGCTCGAGCGTGAAGACAGCAAAGAAGAGATCATAGTTACTTTCCTTGTGATCCTGGAACTCATGAAATACCAGAAGATCAGGATCACACAGGAAGAAGCATTCGGCAGGATCCTGATCGATCTGGTCGAGCAGGATTCGAAGGCTGCCGGAGAGGATCCGCCGTCTGAAACGGATGCAGGGGAGCCTGAGGATGAGGCTGACACAGCGGACGAGGCAGAGCCGGAGACGTCAGATTTTTTAGTGCCGGACGGGCAGGAGTCTGACATGTATGAACCTGATGTGTATGAGTCTGAAGAACCGAAGCCTGTACCTTCAGCAGATGAAACGGAGCCGGATCCGTCTCCTGTGAAAAAAAAGAGGATCCTGCGCGCAGGAACCAGAAAATGGAAGATCGGATCAGAGCACATCAGAATGCCGATCACAGCCCGGAGAATGCGTCAGCAGCTTCTTCGCATAGCCAGGGGCAGACGGCTTTGGTACAGAAGGAACATGAGACATGTCCATCGGTTTAGATGAAATAAGCCGCAGATCGGGGCGGCACGGATCAAAATGAGAACAATTTCGCAATATGATGCACAGTTATATAGGGATGAACTTGAAGGCCTCCGGGAAGAAATGACCAGTATCCTTGTTGAAATGGAACGACGTCACAGCACTGCTTCCAGGGAGGCCTTTTCCCGCTGGTGGGATGAAGAGGGAACGATGCGTCACTATTTTGACCTCAAGGGGAAAGCGGAGAGGATCGAACAAATCCTGCGCTTTTCCGTCATCGAGGAGCAGGAACATCCCAAAATGAGAGCCGGAGAGCCGGGCGGCCTGCCCAAAAACAGAGGAATGCAGTGAGTAATAAAAGGGAACGGATCTATATAGCGATAGACCTGAAGTCCTTCTACGCATCGGTCGAGTGCAATGAGCGGGGGCTGAATCCGCTGACTGCAAATCTTGTCGTAGCGGACAGAGAGCGGACGGAAAAGACGATCTGTCTGGCTGTATCGCCTTCTCTCAAATCGATCGGGATACCGGGCCGCGCGAGGCTGTTCGAGGTGGAGGAAAAGGTGAAGCTGTTCAATGCGCAAAGGCTTCAGAAACTGCACCGGAAAGGCATTTCTGCCTTTAAAGGGAGCTCCTGCGACAGCACAGAACTTGCGGCGCATCCCGAGCTCTCGCTGGGTTATATAACCGCCAGGCCGCGGATGGCATACTACATGGACTACAGCGCCAGGATCTACAGCATCTATCTGCGCTATGTCTCGGAGGAGGATATTCATGTCTACTCCATTGACGAAGTGTTCATGGATGTGACGGAGTATCTGGACACATACGGTATGACAGCCAGAGAACTGGCCCGCACAATGATCCGGGATGTGCTCAGGGAGACGAGGATCACGGCAACAGCCGGAATCGGCACGAACTTATATCTGGCCAAAGTAGCAATGGACGTGGAGGCCAAACACATCGAGGCGGATGAGGACGGCGTCAGGATCGCAGAGCTTGACGAGCGAAGCTACAGAGAGAAACTGTGGAGTCATCAGCCGATCACGGACTTCTGGAGAGTCGGCCGCGGTTATGCGGCCAAATTAAAAAAGATCGGGATTTTGACAATGGGAGATGTGGCGCGCCGCTCGGTCCGGGACGAGGATGTCCTTTACAAGCTGTTCGGCGTCAATGCAGAGCTTTTGATCGATCATGCCTGGGGATGGGAGCCCTGCACGATCGCTCAGATCAAGGCTTTCAAGCCGGCGTCCAACAGTATCGGCGAGGGCCAGGTGCTGCATTGTCCCTATACAGCCGAAAAAGGCCGGCTGATCGTGAGAGAAATGGCCGACAAACTGGTCCTTGAACTGGTGGAGAAGGCATTGGTCACGGATCTGGTCGCCCTCACGGTAAACTATGACATAGAGAATCTCGAGATCCCGCAGATCCGGGACAACTACAAAGGGGAGATCACAAAGGACTGGTACGGAAGACTTGCCCCTAAACACGCCCACGGATCGGTCACATTGGATCATCCGACTTCCTCCTCCAAGGCTGTACTCGATGCGGTCACGGAACTCTATGACAGGATCGTGGATCCGATCCTTCTTGTCAGAAGAATGAACGTGACGCTGGCAAGGCTGGTCCCGGAATCGGATGTCCTTAAGGATCAGGGGGTTTATGAGCAGATGGATCTGTTCACGGATTATGAGGCCCTGGAAAAGGAGCGCGCTGCACAAAAGGCTCAGGAAGAGAAAGAGAAAAAGATGCAGAAAGCGGTTCTGGAGATCAAGAGGCGCTTTGGCAAAAACGCGATCGTCAGGGGAATGAATCTCGAAGAGGGAGCGACCGCGATCGACCGAAACAGCCAGATCGGGGGACACAAGGCCTGATCCGGCGTCAGAAGATCTCAGACGGGAGGAGATATGTCAAGTACTGAGTACCGGGAAAGTGACTACAGTGACATTATCGATCTGGAACACCACACGTCGCGAAAGCATCCGCGTATGGATGCAGATATGAGAGCGGCTCAGTTCGCTCCATTCGCGGCTCTTGCGGGTTATGAGGAGACGATCCGGGAGACAGCGCTCAGACAGCGTGCACAGGTGTACCAAAGAGACCGGATGAAGGAATAAACTGTATAAAACCATATATTATGACACTATAAGGAATTGCTTTATGCTGAGAATTAAAGAGATCGACAGCCTGCATGAGCCATCTCTTGAAATCTATACGAATCTCTCCGAGAACCAGCTTTATCACTGCAGAGAACCGGAAAGAGGGCTTTTTATTGCCGAGAGTCCCAAAGTGATCGGGCGGGCGCTGGATGCCGGTTACAAGCCGGTCTCCATGCTGGCTGAGACAAGAGAGATCCGAAAAGAGGCTTCCGGGATCCTCAAAAGGATCGGGGATATGCCCGGAGAACCGGTCCCGGTCTACACAGCCGAAGAGCACGTTCTGAGAGGACTCACCGGATTTCCGCTTACAAGGGGATGTCTGTGTGCAATGGAGCGGCGTGTGCTGCCGTCCATCGGAGAGACCGTCCAAAATGCTTCGAGGATCGTTGTTTTAGAGCAAGTGGTCAATCCCACCAATGTAGGCGCGATCTTCCGCTCAGCGGCCGCTCTGGGCATGGACGCGGTGCTCTTGACACATGGATGCAGCGATCCTCTCTACCGCAGGGCGATCCGCGTCAGTATGGGGACGGTCTTTCAGATCCCGTGGACCTTTATCGGAGACAGGAAGGAACCGGGATGGCCGCATCCGGGATTGGAGATCCTGGCCGGGATGGGATTTAAGACAGCTGCAATGGCGCTCAGAGAGGACTCTGTTTCGATCACAGATCCGGCGCTCCTTAGTGCGCACAAGCTCGCCGTCGTACTGGGAACAGAGGGAGACGGACTTGCGGCGGATACGATTGCAAGCTGTGATCATACCGTTATGATCCCCATGTACCACGGCGTCGATTCACTCAATGTGGCTGCAGCAAGCGCAGTGGCATTCTGGCAGCTCGGAAACCGATAAAGATTAAGATAAAAATCGGATGAGGATTATTAAGCAGCTGATGACAACAGGTGACTTTGGATGAAAGGAGAGTCAGAACATGAGCTTAACAGGGACCGATCACATCACCGTGAACACACAGAACAGCATACGCATAGTGAATGAGGAGGGAACAGTGATCTATCTGGATCCGCTGGGCATTGAGGGAGAACCCAAAGACGCGGATGTGATCCTGCTCACGCATGCACACCACGATCACTTTTCTCCCGATGATATTGCCAAAATACGGAAAGGATCCACGTATTTTGTCTGTCCCTCCTCGATGAAAGATGAAGTGGAGAAGAACGGCATCGATATGTGCCATATTCTGTCCATGGAAGTGGAAGACAGGGTCAGTATTGAAGGGATCTATATTGAGGCTGTTCCTGCTTACAACAAATTAAAGCCCTTTCATCCCAGAAGAAACGGCTGGCTCGGCTATGTCATGCAGATTGACGGGGCGAAGATCTACGCAGCGGGAGATACGGATGCGCTCAAAGAGAATACGTCGATCAGCTGTGATATAGCAATGGTGCCGATCGGCGGTACATACACGATGAACTCGAAAGAGGCTGCAGACTTTGTCAATGCCTTAAAGCCGTCCGTGGTCATTCCCACACACTACGGCTCCATTGTCGGCAAACCTTCCGACGCAGAAGAGTTCGAGAAAAGAGTGGACGATAAGATCCGGGTCGTGAAGAAATTGAAATTCTGAAATTCTGTTTCGGATATATATCCTGAACGAAGGCTCTGATTTATGAAAATCTCTGAAGAGAATAAAACGGGGTGCCGCATCGCGGCACCCCGTTCTTATTCTCTTGTCAGCAACAAGTCTTAGAAATCATCAGCCAAGCAGCTCGATGAAGTCGTCATTGATCTTGACAGAACCGGTCTTAAGAGGACGAAGAGCACTGTAATCCTCCCAGTTGGTGATAATGCAAGGAGTGGTGCACTTGTATCCGGCCTCTTTGATCGCGGCGATATCGAAGGTGATCAGTTTCTGGCCTTTCTTGACCTGGTCGCCGTCCTTGACATGGGTCTCGAAGTGCTTGCCTTCGAGCTTGACAGTGTCGATACCGATGTGCATCAGGATCTCCGCACCGCCGGTGGTCGTCATGGAAACAGCATGTTTGGTATCGAATACCATGGTGATCTCGCCGTCAGCGGGAGCAACCAGCTCGCCTACTGCAGGCTCAATAGCAACACCGTCGCCGAGCATGCGGCTTGCAAAAGCCTCGTCCTCAACTTCGTTCATGAGGAGCATCTTGCCGGTCAGGCATGCACCGAGGATCTCATCCTCCATCTTGGGACCTGCAGGAGCAGCTGCGGGAGCGGCTGCAGGAGCGGGCTCTTCATCCTGAACTGCAGACAGCGGGATCGTGCCGTTGCGGAGTTTCTCGACGAGCTCTTCGAAGTTGGACTTGACGATCGTTACGGAAGGTCCGTAGATGACCTGAATACCATTGCCTTTTACGACAACGCCGCCGGCGCCGGTTGCTTTGAGCATAGCCTGGTCGACCTTGGTGGAATCCTTAAGAGTCAGACGAAGTCTGGTAGCGCAGCAGTCGATGTCGCCTGTGAGGTTGTCAAGACCGCCGATTCCCTTGAGGATGGCTGCGGACTTGGGATCAACGTTTGCAAGAGCTGCTTTGCCGCCGGCAACGCCGACACCTGTCGCCTTGCGGTACTCGTCTTTGGTGATCAGCTTCATCTCTTCGTCATCCGCTTCACGTCCGGGAGTCTTGAGATCCTTGGCGAGGATGAATGTACGGAATACGAAGAAGTACAGCACGAAGTAGATCGCGATCAGAGGAAGCAGGCGGATCCAATGTGTCTTGGTATTTCCGGGAAGAACACCGTACAGGATCAGGTCGATGAGACCGTCGGAGAAGGTCGTTCCTACCAGGACATCAAACAGGTCGCAGAGCAGGAATGCAAATCCTGCGAAAACAACGTGGATTCCGAACAATACGGGTGCAAGGAAGAGGAATGTGAACTCGATCGGCTCTGTAACACCGGTAAGGAAAGAGGTCAGAGCGACGGAGAAGAGCAGTGATCCCGCTTCTTTCTTCTTCTCAGGTCTTGCGCAGGTGTACATAGCCAGAGCAGCACCGGGAAGACCACCCATCATGAAAGGATACTTACCTGCGAGGAATTTCGCAGACTCATCAAATACGACAGTATTGGGGTCGCCGAGCATTCTGAAGAAAATGTTCTGTGCACCCTGGACCGTTTCTCCGCCGATCACTACAGATCCGCCGACACCTGTCTGCCAGAAAGGCATATAGAAGATGTGATGCAGACCGAAAGGAATCAGTGCACGCTCAATGCAGCCATAGATGAAGGTTCCGAAGAGACCTGCCGCGTTGACGAGATCGCCGAGCGCATAGATACCGGTCTGGATCGCCGGCCATACGAAGTAGCAGATGAAACCGGTGGCAATACCGAATACCATACACATGATCGGAACGAAACGTGTGCCGGAGAAGAATGCAAGAGACTGGGGCAGTACCTGCTTATAGAATTTGTTGCAGGTAACGGCTGCCAGAATTCCTGCGAGGATACCGCCGAACACACCCATCTGAAGTGTCTGGATACCCAAAGCGGTCGCGATCGCGCCGTCTTTGACATCGGGACCGAGGGTTCCGTCAGCGAGGATGGAGCCGTCGATCGTAAGCAGAACGTTCATTGTTGTCAGCATGATCAGATAGAAGATCGCTGCAGAAAGAACTGCTACGCCCTTTTCCTTCTTGGCCATGCCGAGCGCAACTGCCAGAGCGAAGATCAGGGCCAGATTGCCGAACACCGCGTTACCGGCGCCATTGAGCATCTGGAAGAACATGTACAGAATGCTTCCGGGATGCAGCACACCGGACAGACCGTAGGTTGCGATCGTCGTGGGGTTGGTAAATGAGCTGCCGATTCCGAGCAGAATACCTGCCGGAGGAAGAACAGCGATCGGAAGGAACAGTGACTTACCGATCTGCTGGGCGACTGCAAATGCCTGAGAGCCGCCGTTGCCGTTTTTCTTTGCCATTATTTTTCCCTCTCTATAAATTAGTGCAAAATGTTATTTGTTACTACTATAGAATACGACATGAAAACGATTACAATACATATTAATTTTTAGATTTATTATACTTTTTTTATAAATACACAAGAAATCTATAAGAAGTGTATAGGCAATGCTCCAAAACGTGATAAAATATAGCCAGTCCGTAAACTAAGCGCAAAGCAGTAAATATGAAAGTTCCGGAAATAATGATCAATGGGGGAAAAATATGGAAGATATCATTATTCTAGTGGATGACAATGGTGTTGAGCAGGAATACGAAGTGCTGGATACAGTCGAATATGAAGGGGAACGTTATGTCGTGCTGATCCAGGAAGATGATGAAGAGGTCTCGATCCTGAAGGTGGAATCCGAGGAAGGAGATGACCTTGAACTTGTGACTTGCGAGGACGATGTGATCGAAGAGGTTTATCACATTTTCAAAGAGAACAATACGGACAATTTCGATTTTGAAGACTGATCATGCGCTGCGTTTTACAAGAACAGGGGCTGCCGCATCAGCAAATGTGTTTTGATCTCATTTGCTGATGCGGCAGCCCCTGTTCTATGGAGAATGTTTTACAGGACCTCATGAAGCCCGGATCAGATATAATTGCGATTGCCCCAGTGTATGACGGCCATCATGCCGGGGCCCGTGTGTGCTCCTATGACGGGGCCCAATCCGCAGATCTGAACGTTCGCACGGGGGTTAATGCGCAGAATGCGGTCACGCACATCGTTCGCTGCGTCTTCGCAATCGGCATGAGCGATGATGACATCAGAGGGCATTTCCGGATCCATGGCGGCTTTGTAGCAGTCTGTAAGAAACATGGAAGCTTTGGCAAGTCCTCTCTTTTTAGCGATGCTGACAAGACTTCCGTCATCGAGGATCTTGAGGATGGGTTTGATATTGAGCATTGTTCCGGCAACTGCTGTGGCGGCGGAAATACGGCCTCCCCGGCGAAGATACTTGAGGTCATCCACTAAAAACCAATGACATATATTGCGTGCCTTTGAACGAAGGGCAGCGGCATTTTCCGCGACGGAAGCTCCGCTCTTCTTCATCCGGACCGCTTCCATGAGGAGCAGTCCCATTCCTCCTGTCCCGGCCAGCGAATCGACGACTTCGACCTGAAGACCTTCAAATTCATCGATCACTTCTTCTGCGGCGGAGAGAGCTGACGAGTAAGTGCTGCTCAGGCCGCTTGACAGGGAGATGTAGAGAATATCATGGCCTTTCCCGGCCTGTTCGCTGAATATCTGCTGGTAGAAATAGGGTGTGATCTGGCTGGTGTGCGTCATTTTTCCCGATCGCATAGCGTCATAGAATACCTTTAATTCCGCGTCGGAAAGACGGTTCTCCATGAGATTTTCATTTTCTCCCAAAACATACTTCATAGGAATGATGATAATGTTGTTGTCATCTATAAAGTTTTGATCGATATCGACAGATGCATCGATACATATTACATAATCTTTCATTGTTCTGCTCCGATCTTATGAAAGTATTTGAATTAAGAAACAAGTGTGTATTATTATACAAATGATTATTAATTTAAGGCAACCATAAGTTTTGCGGTTATGTATAAGAAACAACATAAAAGAAAGATTTGTTTCATAATACACAAAACAGCGTGATCTGAGTATTAGCCTGTTTTTTTGCATGGGTGACACCCTGTTTATAGGAAAGGAGAAGAGGAAGATGGATAAGAGAGTGATGAAGACGAGGAGAGCGATCCATGAAGCGATGACTAAGCTCCTTACCGTAAAACCGATCGAAGAGATCACTGTGACAGAACTTGCCGAGAAGGCAGAGATTAACAGAAAGACGTTCTATAACTATTACAACAGCGTCTACATGGTCGCGGAAGAGATGGAAGATGAGATCGTGGCGCGCTTTGAGGAGACACTTCGCAAGATCGATTTTGACACGCTGCTCAAGGATCCGCAGACAACCTTTATCACGCTGGCAAGACTGATCACATCCGATCTGGATTTTTACGGAAACATACTCACCAACACCAACCAGGAATCCTTTCTGCAGAAGATCATCACATCTCTGAAACAGAGGATCATGACGCTCTACTTCTCGGAATCGGATATGGACAACGAGCTCATGGAATATGTACTGGAATACACAGTAGCCGGGCTTGTATCAGTATTTAAGAGATGGTTCGAGAGCGGGAGAAATCCCGATATTGAGTATCTCTCAAGTTATGTGAGTACACTGGCCGTTTACGGGATCGCCTCGCTGATCGGAACAAAGAATAAAAAAGGATGAAGGAAAACCGCAAGTCTGATATAATTATAACAGAACCATAAGACTTTCCGGGATCTGTTCTTTATTCCGGTTTCACAAGATTTAAGAGGAGAGGGCCAGTACTATGAAACAACAGATCATCGTAACCATTGGAAGAGAATCGGGAAGCGGCGGACATGCAATAGCGAAGAGACTTGCGGATTCTATGGGAATCGCATGTTACGATAAGAAAAAGCTCGTGGAAGGCACGGCGAAATTGGGCGGGATGAATAAGAGTTATGTCAGAAAACTCGACGAGAAGCCGGTGGGATTCCCTTTTACAGGCCGCATCGGTGCTTTTGAAGAGTCTCCGGAGAGCAATGTGGCCCGCATGACCTTTGAGTACATAAGACAGATCGCGGACAGCGGAGAGAGCTGTGTGATCGTCGGACGCTGCGCGGACACAGTGCTGAGGAAAAACCCGAACACTGTACGTATATTTATAGTAGGAGATACGGACCAGAAGAATGCCAGACTCGCCAATATCCAGCAGATCAGCCTTGAAGAGGCCGATGAGGAACGCAAAGAGATTGACAGATTCAGAAGGGCGTATCATAATTTCTACAGTGACACGAAATGGGGGGATTCAAGAGCTTATGATCTCATCATCAATTCGAGCCGTCTGGGAATCCAGGGGACAGCGGAGATCATCAAGACGTTTGTTATGGCATTCAAGGAGGTTTAAGCATGAAGATTTGCCCTATTTGCGGTAAAAAGAACAGCGATTCCAGCAAATTCTGCGTGGAGTGCGGCGCCGTACTCGACAGGACACCGGGATCAGCAGGCGGACAGGGAAACGCCGGAGGATATAACGGAGGCGGTTATAACGGCGGCGGTTACAATAACGGCGGATACAACGGCGGCAGCAGAAGCGCTTCTGCTCCGGGCAATGAAGTCGTCTACACGACCGTGATGCCCAGAAGTGTCGCGCTCTGCGTGGTACTGAGCATCGTCACTTGCGGGATTTATATGCTTTACTGGATCTATAAACTGAACAATGAGGTCAATGAGCTTGCACAGGAGCCTATGGCGACGGGAGGCGGCATAGTGATCCTCCTTTCGATCGTGACATGTGGTATTTATTACATGTATTGGCTTTACAAGATGGGCGAGAAAACGGATTACATCAGACGGGTCAATGCCAGCAGCAATATCCTTTATCTGGTATTGGGACTGTTCGGTCTGGCGATCGTATCTCTTGCACTTATGCAGGACAGCATTAACAGAGTGCTTCAGTAAGACACAGTGATCCGGTATTATGCGGCCGGAATGCATTCGGATCAAGCAGATCAGGGCGGAAGATGATATGAAATACAGAGCTGACAATGACGGCGCGCATGAAGAGATTCATAGGGACGGACCGGGATCAGCGAATAACAGCAGCAGGAAGGTGTTTTTCCTGCTGCTGGTTTGTTGTGCCGGAGTATGTTACCTGATCTGGATCCGCTGCGGCGGGCTCGCGATCCCATGCCCCTTTCACCTTCTGACCGGACTGGACTGTCCCGGGTGCGGCATTACGAGAATGCTGGCGGCATTGTCACGGGGTGATCTGCAGGAAGCCGCGCATGCGAACGCTTACCTGTTTTATACGCTGCCTTATCTGGTGATGCTCATTGCGTACACGCTGCTCAAATGGTTTAAGAACGAGAGGACCGGAAGATGGTTTGAAGCCGCCGCCCTCTTATATGCGGCGGGGCTTGTGCTGTTCGGTATCTGGCGCAACATCCCGCATCTGCAGGCTCTGCTCAGCTGACACCGGAAGGTATTCGCTTTTCGACATACGTAAATAATGCCGGGTAGACAGCTGTGAGATAAAACATAAGAAAACCGTAGTGGATCAAGTGGCCTGCCAGCAGACCGGTGACCGCATAGAGCGGTTTTTTGAGTACCAGAAAGACCAGGACCGGAATGGGGAAACCAAGGATCGATCTCACGACACGTCTGAGGACGGAACCGTCCGAAGTGAAGCGAATAAATCTAACTTCTATGACCGATCCGGTCAAAAAGCCGATCCAGGCGCCGACTGCGGTAAAGCCATCTGTTTTCATTTCCTGAGGATCGACGACAAGGATACCGTCAACATAATCCATCGGATACGCCTTCCATTCAAAATAGACCAGCAATAAAACGGCGATCAGAATACCCGCAGCAGCAAAGCGAGGCACCAGCTCAGGATTTTGACTGAGTTTGCGAAAGAGCAGTGTATTGAGATAGAGCAGGATCAGACCGATCATGATCGAGACGAACACATCCTGCGGGGTGTGAACACCCAGATAGTTTCGCGAAAAACCGGTCAGCAGGATCATTACAGTGCACAAAACACAGACCAGGGGATTCCCTGAGCGAAAATGCACTGCGATAGAGCCGTAAAAGGACATTGCCATTTGCGTATGTCCGCTCGGGAAGGAATACCCCGTGGCGGATTCCACCGCCTGCGGTGCGGGAATGAGCTTGTGTTCCCGGATCCACGGCCTGTACACGCATGCGGTGAGTTTCAGAAAATTGTTGACCAAATGCCCCGACAGGCAGTTCGCGATGATCCGGTAACCGAGGGAACGGTCGACGGACCAGAATATGAGGACCGTACAAACGGCGGCACCTTTCGTTGAGATGTCGGAGATCAGAAGCATGAATTGTGTGAATAATGCGCCTGCAGACTCTCTGAACTGCTGAAGAAAGAGTAAATAATCGATATCCATGGATCTCCTTTCCCATCGCAGAATGCATGGGCGAAAAATAACAGCCCGGCAGATGGATCATCTGCCGGTGCTGTAACTGAGTCATCGGTTGTTCGTGTTATTTCCAAATCAGATCTGGCAGAAAGCGGGCGTATCAGCCGGAGCATTCAGGAGAGCTTCCAGTTCATCATCGAGCTTTAGCAGGGAAATGGAGAATCCTGCCATTTCAAGAGAGGTCATATAGTTGCCTACGAGCGTCTTGGCGACCTTGATTCCCTTGTCAGCCAGAACTTTGGAAACCTCGAGATTGGCGATGTAGAGCTCACTCAGAGGAGTGGCGCCCATGCCGTTGACCATGACCGCGACCTTGTCGCCGCTGCCATAGATGCCTTCGGCGAGGATCTTGTCGAGGAGCTGGTCTACGGTAGCTTCCGCCGTGCTGATCTTCTCCTTGTGTGTTCCGGGCTCGCCATGGATGCCGATTCCGATCTCGACTTCGTCGTCGGCCAGTTCAAAACCGGGCTTTCCGACGGCCGGTACAGTGCAGGGTTCGATGCCCATGCCCATGGAGCGGACATTGGCGATCACTTTCTCTGCAACAGCTTTGACCTCTGCCAGGCTTGCGCCTTCTTCCGCTTTAGCGCCGGCGATCTTATGTACGAAGATCGTTCCGGCAATGCCTCTGCGGCCGGTGGTCCATGTGCTGTTCTCCACTGCGACGTCATCAGCAACAATGACTTTCTCGACTTCAATATCTTCATCGGCTGCCATATCTGCTGCCATCTCGAAGTTCATGACGTCACCGGTGTAGTTCTTGATGATCAAAAGAGCGCCTTTTCCGCACTCAGTCGCTTTGATGGCCTCATAGACCTGGTCGGGGGTAGGAGAGGTGAAGACTGCTCCCGCAACGGCACCGTCCAGCATGCCTTTTCCTACATAACCGCCGTGAGCGGGCTCATGTCCGGAACCGCCTCCGGAGATCAGGACGACCTTATCGGTCTTTTTGGCGCCTGTGCGGATCATGACATCCGTGCCCTCGACGCGCTCCACATACTGGGGATGTGCTGCAGCCATGCCGCGCAGCATCTCATCCACTACATTGTCAACCCCATTGATCAGTTTCTTCATTTGAATACCTCCTGTGAATACAACTATGTACTCCTGCATCTATCATTACAGAAATGTTCCCCAAAACATGTTCTGTAATACACGGATTGTTAATTGAGTTTGGACGCTGTCCTTGCCTCCTGTGCGGCTTCGATGACTTCATCCAGTGAAGCACCGGACGTGGATGTGACCGCGGCACTTACTGCTCCTTCAAGAATAGGAGCGTCCGCAATACGTACATCGATGTCACTATCGAGCATTTCAATCGCCATTTCAGCGCTCATAATGCCGCTGCCCAGATCTGCCAGTACTGCGACGCCGTCTCCGGTGTCGGCAGCCTCGATGGCAGCCTGTATTTTGAAAGCGTCTGTACCGATCGAACCGTCTTCCAGACCGCCGGCAGGAATGATGTGCTCGTTCTCGGATGCCATCTGCATGACAAGATCGTAAATCCCCTCTGCCACTTTACGGCTGTGTGATACAATGACAATTCCTACCATATCAGCACCTCTTATCCTTTTATGAAATCACGGATCGCCTGCATTGTGTAAGTGGCGGATGTCGCACCCGGATCCTGATGGCCGATGCTGCGCTCACCGAGATAGCTGGCGCGGCCCTTGGTGGCGATAATGGTCTTGGTAAACTCCACACCTTCCTCTGCAGCTTTGCACATAGCATCCAGTGCATCGGCGACGGAAGCGCCTCCGTCAATGGCTGCGGCATAAGCTTCACTGGCAGGAATGATCGCGTCGAGCATTGTCTTCTCGCCTTTCACGGCCTTGCCGCGCTTCTGGATCCCTGCGATCACCGCCTCAAAAATGGCCTTGCCGTCTTCCGCGGTCAGAGCAGTCTTGCCCGCACAGACTTTACCCGCCTGCATATAAGCTGTGCCGTAGAGCGGTCCGGATGCACCGCCCACCTTGGACAGGAGCGTCATGCCGGTCTTTTTGAGAGCCTCACCGATATTGTCGTTGTCCTTGGGAAGAACAGCGAGCACTTCCGTAAAGCCCCTGGCCATATTGATCCCATGGTCAGCGTCACCGATCTCGCGGTCGAGTTCAGTGAGAAAGTCCTTGTTCTCAATGATGCGGTTCCCGATCAGTTCGATACATTCGAAGATCTTTGATGACATTGTAACTACCTCCCTTTACATGATCAGAGGCCCGGGACAGAAGCAGTTCGAAATAAACTGTTCGAAATAAAAGCAGTCAGAGATCTGCCGCCTGATCCGGGCACAAAATCTTTGTCAATATTATATCACTACTGAAATTTATATTGGTAAGTTTCTTCTAAGTTTTATTATGATTTTGACAAAAGATTGTGAAAAATGATTATGGAATGCGCTGTTCTGTGCGTTGTACTTGCGCAAAAAAGCGAGTATGCGTTATAATGCTTCATGTCGGCTGACAAGGTATATATATGAAACACTATTTGATTGACAGTGAAAATGTCGGAGATTTCTGGATCCCGCTGCTGGATCTGCCGGCGGACCAGGCGGAACTGATCGTATTTTATACGAAGAACAGTCCCCATATGAGTTATGACAGTCTCATCAAACTCAAGGAATCCGACAGGGACGTTATCTTCATCAAATGCTATGAGGGAACCAATGCCCTGGACTTTCAGCTTTGTTCGGAACTGGGGTTCCGCATCGCAGGAAATGAGGAGGACGAATTCATCATCGTGACCAATGATACGGGATACGACGCGGCGGTGAAGTACTGGAGACACAAAGAGTATTCCGTAAAAAGAATTGCCGGAAAAGACAGCAGGACCGGCAGCCGCAGAAGAGGAAATCTTGCAAGGACGGACGTCGCCGCTGAGGTCAGTGCGATCCTCCACAAACTGGTCCGCACACAGGACCCGGATGACAGCAGACAAAAAGGTACAGGTGAGCAGGATGACCTGAATACGCGCTTGCCTGAATCAGATTCTGATGTCACAGCCAAGTCGGAATTCGAAACGGATTCCTATTACGATGATCCGGAAGAGAACCGGGAGGACGAGTTCGAGGAGGACGGATCCGAAGAGTTTGTCACAGAGGAAGAAGACACGGAAGATCATGACTCCCAAGATTATGATTCCGAAGACTATGATTCCGAAGATTATGATTCCGATGACGACTTTGAGGAAGAGGATCCTGACGCAGCGGATCCTGATCATGCTGATTCTGAAGATACTGATTCTCAGGATCCTGATGACGATGAAACGGATTCAGAAGACATGGAATCAGAGGATATGGATTCAGAGGATATGGGATCAGAAGATATGGATTCAGAAGAAACGGATTCAGAAGATGCCGGATCGGATGAACCTGAATCTGATGACGATGAAAATTCCTATGATACAGATTCAGAGGAAGAAGCGGATCCGTATGATGACGGTGAACCTGATCTTATAGGTCCCGGTGCTGCTGTGAAAAGCTTTGAGGATGATCCGGCGGAGAACTTCTCCGAGGAGTCGCTTGAAGAATCCGTAAATGACAGCGGTGAAGAAGCCGTACCGGAGGAGCATTTTACACCTGATGCAGAAGAGATCACTGCGATCGTCAACTGCATCGGAATGGATAATCTTGCGGAACTGCACAATCAGCTGATCCAGTTTTACGGAGAGAACGGCAAGGAAATCTATCAGTCCATCAAGTCAGGAGCATTGACGATCGAGAAGCAGAACTGGGACAGAGAAGAGAAATTCCTGTATTACTGCGCACTGATCTTCAGGCACAGCGACGAGCCGGAAGAAGCGCTTGAAGAGGAGAATATCAGGGAATTCTCACAGTTTATCCTGGGAGCGGAGAACAAGAGGAAGAACCTGAACTCCCTGCGTTATGCGCTGCTCAAACACTACGGAAAAGAAAAGGGGCGCAGGTATTATTTCATGCTCAAGCCCTATGTTAAGGCGTTGAACCAGATGTAAAAAGGAAAATCAGCCGGCTGACAGAACAGGGGCTGCCGCATTAAGCGAAAGGGATCCGAATCCTGCGCTTGTGCGGCAGCCCTTTAAAATGTGATGAACTTGCTGTGTTCCACAAAGATCGTATCTTTTTTGTGAAACGTCATGACCATGACAGCACGGCTGCAGGCAGCAAATGAAGTTAAATTATATTAATATTGACATGATTTAGCTAAAAGGTATACTTTTCTTAGAACTACAGACATCTTGACACATTTGACAGCAGGCATGGGCCGGGATTCTGCTGCGGAAAGGAATACTATGGGGATCGTAAAGCTGAGACCGTCATGCAAGGACTATATATGGGGAGGCCACAGACTGGCAGAGGAGTACAACGTCGCATTTGACGGTCCCGTACTTGCGGAAGCCTGGGAACTGTCCTGTCATCCCGACGGCCCTTCGATCGTAGACGGAGGGACCTATGACGGGCTGACACTCGAACAGTACATTGAAAAGCGGGGGAGAGAGATCCTGGGAACGCATTGCAGAAGGTTCAGGGACTTTCCGATCCTGACGAAGTTCATTGATGCCAAGGACAACCTTTCCATTCAGGTCCATCCCAGCAACGGATTTGCACTGCAGAACGAAGGACAGTACGGCAAAACAGAGATGTGGTATGTGCTGGATGCGGAAGATGACGCGTTCTTATACTACGGGTTCAGCAGGGAGATCTCCAAGGAGGAGTTCGCCCAGAGGATCAAAGATAATACGCTTCTGGAAGTTCTCAATCCCGTTCCGGTCAAGAAGGGCGACGCTCTCTTTATAGAGTCGGGAACACTGCATGCGATCGGAAAAGGCATCCTGATCGCGGAGATCCAGCAGAACTCCAACGTCACTTACAGAGTATATGACTACGGAAGGGTCGGTAAGGACGGAAGAAAGAGAGACCTTCATATCGAGAAAGCGATCGCCGTTACGAACCGCGTTCCGATCGTAAGGAGCGGGAGCAATTATCCGCACGTCGCGGACTGCGACTATTTCACCGTCGACAAACTCAATCTTGACGGGCGCCTCACATACCGGATGCAGGGATCGGTCAGCAGCGCCTCTTTCCTGAGCATCCTGATCCTGGACGGAGAAGGCACGATCAGCTGCAGCGGAGAGCAGATCCGCTACAGGAAAGGCGACAGCCTCTTCCTCGATGCAGGGAGCGGAGACTGGCAGATCGAAGGCTCCTGTGATGCGCTCCTTACAACGATCCGCGAGAAAGCAAGCCCCGTCAGAGTCGGGATCCGCTATGGGTCCTCAGATATAGAGATCGGTCTTGTGGACGACCGCAGCCACCTGATCGATATGGAAAAATACAGAACGCCCAAGCGCAGGACACCTGTGGAGATGATCGATGAGACAGCGCGCAGAACGCTGGCACTGCTCGAAAAGAATCAGATCCCGCTCGATCAGTGCATTGGAGTCGGCGTCGGCGTACCGGGAACCGTGGACCGCAGAGAGGGCAAAGTCATCTATTCCAACAACCTCCGCTGGGAAGACGTGGAACTTGTAAAAGAACTTGGGAAGGTGATCCCCTGTCCCGTAAGGATCGCGAATGATGCGGATTGTGCTGCGCTGGGAGAAGCGGCCGCAGGTGCCGGAAAACATTACAGCGACGTCGTGATGTTCACGCTCGGAAACGGTGTAGGCGGCGGCATCATCATTGGCGGACAGGTGTTTGAAGGCGGTGTCATGGGCGGCTCCGAAGTCGGACACCAGGTGATCCGCGTGAACGGAAGAAAGTGCACCTGCGGAAGAAAAGGGTGTCTTGAGGCGTATGCCTCGGTACCTGCATTCGTGCAGGCTGCGGAGAAAAGCTCGGGAAAGAGCGGTATAACGCCGAATGATATTTTCAAAATGGCGCAGGAAGGCGATCCCGATATGCAGGAGACTGCAGAGCAGTATATTCAGATGCTCGGTACCGGCATGGTCAATATTGTCAATATGTTCCGGCCTCAGCTGGTCCTGATCGGCGGAGAGATGAGTTCCTGCGCGGATTATATGATAGAGCCCCTCAAGAAAATGATCCGGGAGGATGCTTTTGGCGGAGAACAGGGGCAGCTGCCCGAGATTGCCGCTGCGGAACTCGGATCCAATGCCGGTATGATCGGCGCCGCCAATCTGTGACGGGACCTGATACAGACTTCTTTACTGCAGCGTATAATAAAAGTTCGCGTATATGAGCGGGAGAGTTCCGGAAGAAAAGGCCGCTTTTCGGAAGGAATCTCCCGCTATATTTCGGTCTTTTGACCGTTTTTTCAGCGCTGAAGTAATCCTGAATGAGCGCTAAGTATGAATTTTTTGTGGATTTTGCGAAAAAATACAACTATAATGTATAATCTGATGTGAAGGCTTCGGGAAAAGCAGCGCGTTCCCGGCTGCTGTAGAAAAAAAGGACTGTCAGTGGTAGGATAGGAAACAGAGAGCGGACCCGGATACGGAACACGTTCGGACATGGAGGTTATGCATGATAAAACCCGGAACACTGCTGATCATAGCGATGATATGCTCTGCAGTACTCATGGCGGGCTGCGGCGGGAAGAGCCATCAGGCGGGAAATCCTGAGAACGGAAGCACATCCGCACAGGCTGCGGCGGAGACGGAACCCACGGATCTGGACGAGGATACGGCCGGAGAAGAGACAGAACCGGAACATGAAACGGAACCACGGGATCTTCTGATCGACGGGAGTGACATATATACGCAGTTCTTTCACTTGAGTGTTCCCGGGGAGTGGGAAGCAAATGTGAACTATCACTATTTTCAGGATCCCGATCAGGACCGGTATGCACTGGATATCGTAGAATACAACAGTATGATCGCATCAGAGGGAACAGGCGGGCTCGTGTACTCTATCGTCCTTTATGAGAAGTATGAGGAAGAGAGAGGGATGGAGTCGTCGAGGTACCTTGGGATGCTGAGAAATGAGGAAGGAAGATTTTTATACGTCTTCCTGGAGTATCCCAAGAATGCCGGAGATTCGGGAAGCACTGAAGGCGCGCGCCGCATGATCCTGGACTTTGAGGATCAGATCCCGGATCATCTGGAGGGACGAAACGGATTTGAGTTTTCAACGGGGCAGAGCACCGTTGATACGGAAACGGAGGAATGATCATAACATGTCAAATAGAATATTGGCCTTATTACTTGCACTTTTGCTGGTCGGGTGCGCATCGCCTGCCGCACCGGACGCATCTGCCGGAGTGAGCGGACAGGAGGCGGCTGAGGCAGCCTCGAGCGGCGAAACGGCAGGAAAGGAAAACTCCGAAGCGGGTGGAACTCCTCAGGGAGCGGATCATACCGAAGATGCATCCGGGCAGGGATCCTCAGGCAGTGATGAACAGGATGATATTGTAGTCGTGGTGATCCCGACGATCTACGAGAATGTCACAACGCAGGAAGAAGCTGACAGGATCCGCGATGAGAACGGCTATCTCAGTGCGGAGCTGCAGGAAGACAACAGCCTGAAGATCACTATGACCCGCGAGCAGCACCGCAAAATGCTCGAGGAGTTTAAGGCGTCGGTGGATCAGGCGATCCAAGAGATCACAACTTCAGAGAATTACCCCACGGTGGAAAAAATAGAGTATAATGATGAGTACAGCGTGTTTACTGTGACTGTAAACAGTGACGAGATCGGGATCGTCGAACGGCAGCTCGCAGAGGAACTTATTATGTACGGCACTTTTTATCATGTGTGTTCGGGCAATGATGTGGAGAACATTCATGTAGATTACATCAGTAAAGAATCAGGCGAGGTTTTGGAATCTGCAGATTCGGGGAGCCTTGAAAGTGCATATTAAGAGATAGTGCATATTAAAGAGAGGAGGTCTTTCATGAAGCATCTGGGTCAGTTTTCCACTAGAAAAGAAGAAGCAGCGCATCTTCGCTCGCTCAGGGGTGAGGAAAAATATGAAGCGCTCAATGAGATCATCGAAAAGTCAGCTCATATTGCCTTTTTCGGAGGCGCAGGCGTTTCCACGGAGAGCGGCATTCCGGACTTCAGGAGTAAGGACGGCCTGTATAATCAGCACGATGTGAGATTTGACAGATATGAACCGGAATACCTGCTGAGCAGCAGCTGCCTCTATCATGAACCCAAGGTCTTCTTTGAATTCTACAGACAGAAGATGGACGCGAGGCACTGCCATCCCAACAGGGCTCATATCAAACTGGCGGAAATGGAAGCAGCCGGCAAATTGGACGGCGTGATCACACAGAATATTGACGGCCTTCATCAGAAAGCAGGCAGCAAAGTGGTCTATGAGGTCCACGGATCCACGCTGCGCAACTACTGCGACCGATGCGGCAGGAAGTATCCGGAAGACTATATTTACGACAGCGATGAAGCCGTACCCCACTGCTCATGCGGAGGATTGATCCGTCCCGACGTCACTCTGTACGGGGAGTCTCTGCCTGTCAGTGCATGGGAAGGCGCAGACCGGCTGATCAGAAAAGCAGACTGCCTGATCGTGGGCGGCACTTCTCTGACTGTCTATCCGGCAGCGTCGCTGGTCAGGTACTACAGCGGCGGCTACCTGATCATCGTCAACCGGGACGCCACAGGACAGGAGGAATGGGCTGACCTCACATTCCATGAGAGTATCGGAGAAGTATTCTCGCATATTCAGATTTCCTGAAGAAGGATCGATAGAAATGTCAAGTAAAAAGATAGAAAAAATCCGCTGCCCCAAATGCGGCCATGAGCATGATTTTACGATATGGAGCAGCATCAATACGGAACTGGATCCCGACCTGAAGGAAAGGATCCGTACAGGGGAGCTCTTCAGAACAGTCTGTCCTATGTGCGGACAGCAGATCGACGTCGTCTATCCCTGTCTCTATCATCAGATGGCTGACAGGATCATGATCTACTATGCACCGGGCAGAGAATCCATGGAAAAAGCGGCTGCTGCCTTTGAGACAGGTACAGAAGCGTTCGGAGAGATAACAGGGGATGCACCGGAAACAGCCGGCTACAGGAACCGTGTGGTGGGAAGCCTGTATGATTTCCAGGAAAAGCTTGCCATCTTTGATGCAGGTCTGGACGACCGGATCGTGGAGATCTGTAAAGTTCTCGTCGGCAGTGAACTTCAGGAATCGCAGCCGGAGGCAGTCTTTGATGATCTGCTGTTTTACAAGGACCCCGAGGGAGGCAGCCGGCTCGCGCTCATGAGAGAAGGCAATGCGTTTGCATCCATCGGCCTTCCGCCCGAGATCTACCGTGATGTAGGGGAGAGCTACAGGAATCTCATCGATGCATACGGCAATGAGACCGTGATCGATATGGATTGGGTCATGAGAAGTGTTTCCAAAGCGGGCGGTGCATGACCCGCCGGCCGTTCGGGAAAACACGAAAAGACTGATAGAACAAGGAAAGAGTATACTTAGAAACATTGAAGGAGGATGAAGTCTGTTATGAAAATGAAAGTGTTAGTTACAGCTGCAGCGGCTTTGGCCATAGCAATCTCTGCGATCGGCTGCTCCAACCAGCAGACCGCGGCGCCTGCCGCCGATGAAGGCGCTTCTGTGGAAACACCGGCAGAGACGCAGGAGACACAGGAAACCGAAAAGACTCAGGAGGCGCCTGCTCAGGACACATCAGCTGAAGCAAAGGAGAGCACTTCTGCCAATCCGATCGCGGAACATGTCGGTGTCTATACGGCAAAGGACAATGAGAACTTTAATCTGCTGATCGAAGCGGCAGATGATGCGGATATGGTCAAAGTCTCTGTGGTCCTCAGCGATCCCGAACAGCCCTATACATATTGGGAACTGTACGGCTCCGTTGACGGCAGCATGAAGATCAGTTATTCCGACGGAGGAAAATTCGAGATCCAGCTCAACGACCAGGGAGAACCGGAAGATGTCATGCTCTATGATGACGGCACAGGTACGATCCAGATCTCCCCGGAAGGCAGCATCACATGGAAAGACGACAAAGAAGATGCCGGAAAAGATGCGGTGTTTGTTTGGAATGAAGAGCTGTCCCAGCAGGTCAGAGAACAGATGGCACAGGCCGACGATGATGTGGCGGCTTCTCAGAACAGCACAATGAACTGGGCCGGCCCCTACAAGGATACCAATAATCTGAGCAGGACAATGATGATCCAGTCCGGTGAGGAAGGCACGAACAAATGCACGATCACGGTCAAGGATGAGCTTGAAGGAAACGAAGCCGTGATCTGGACCATGGACGGCGAGTTCAACGAAGAGACAATGACGATCGAATATGAGAACTGCGTGAAAAAGAAGGGACACCTGAGTGAGAATACCGAAGATAACGCAGATGTTCCTTTTGCCGCCAAATTGGATGACGAGGAAGTTCTCTACGATGTCGGAACCGGCAGATTTGTGATCCATGAAGAGAACAGCACGCTCACATGGGAAGATGATATGGAGGATGAAGGTAAGGAGTCCTCTTTCGTGTTCAGCTTTGATTACGGCGGATTTGACACGGAGGGAACTACTCAGGAAGCTGCTCAGGAAGAATCCGCACAGTGAGGAACCTGACACCTGCCCAATCGTCGAAATGAGGGGATTATGATGATCAAAGACTGGTGGGACCGCTTAATGAGAAAGTTTAAAGGGAAAAAAGACCGCGTTGATCAGGAGCCTGTAATGAGCCTGGAGCCGAATGAGGCTCCGGAGCCCGTCCCGGAGAGAAAGACTTCCGATGAAGTCATCATTGCGATGGCGGAATCTGCTGTAGAAGCTGCGGGCAGTATAACAGAGATTCACAAAGCAGTGACGGACGGCGCAGAACCGGATCCGGGCGGAAAAAAAGAGGCCGCAGCAGCGGAGGATCTGTTCTCCGAGGAGACGCTGTTTGAAGAAGTATTATCTGAAGAAGTATTATCTGAGGATGCGTTATCAGAAGATGCGATATCAGAAGATGCATTATCTGCAGTTGACCCCGGCACAGGGACGGATGAGGAAGAATCGGATGAAAGCGGACAGGAATGTTAGAAATGCGCGTTTGCTTATAGCATTGTACTGGATCCATAAAGTCATCAACGGCGGGAGCATCCCGAAAACAACTCTTAAAGCCGTTATGATGGAAAAAAGATCTGCCGAGTCCGCGCATCATGAGAAAGAGCCGGCGGATCCGGCGCAGCGCACTCCGCGCCGCAAGTCTATGGCGGAGGGAGCAGTCAGCGTGCCGGTACGGCGCATCCTGCGTATATTTCTCAGAAAGCAGAAAGTGTTATGATCGTGTTCGGGAGGACGGCTTTTGCGGATCCCCGGGGCAGTGCTTTTGCGCCGAGGCGCGAAGGCTTAGGTGGCAAGGGTCAATACGAATGCCGATGCATTCGTGCTGACTCACAAGATAAGCAGTCGCAAGGCTTGCGATGGAAGCGCCGCAAACCTTGCGGACCGCATTGGAGAAA
Source organism: uncultured Lachnospiraceae bacterium (assembly GCA_902801585.1). Next base: position 38,360 of record CADCIU010000001.1, read on the forward strand.
TCGCAGTTTAAAGTCCATAAGCGAAGGATTATTAATGTATTTCATCCGGCGGTCACAGTACAAAGCGCTTCGACATGGTGGTAAGTATGAGTAAAGTGCGAACTTCAGACATCAGATCTGAGCTCAGGCCCGTGGCACAGCTCCTGAAACTCACATATACGGCTTCGAATGAGGCTGCATTTGCCAAGTACGACCGTCAGTGTATCAGAAAATACCGCGGGAAATGGAAGAGCATAAACACCATAGCAGAAGAAAAGGCGATCGTAAGGGACGACGGCAGTATACTCCGAATACTTGTCGTGCGAAGTGAAGACAAAGAGAGTGAACAGGCGACCGGCCTGCTCTGGCTTCACGACGGCGGATTTGCATACGGAGTCCCGGAGCAGGAGAGCATACTTGTCGACCTTCTCTGCGGCGACGGCAGCTGCATCGCTGTCCTCCCTGACTATACCAAGTCGATCGAGGACCCTTATCCTGCCGCGCTCAGCGACTGCTACAAGGTGCTTCTGTGGATGAAGGACAATGCGGAGGATCTGGGAATCAACAGAAACCAGCTGTTTGTGGGAGGATCAGGCTCCGGCGGCGGACTGGCTGCTGCATTATGTCTTAGGGCAAGGGATGTCAGGGATGTCCGCATCGCGTTTCAAATGCCGATCTCGCCCATGCTCGACGACAGGATGGAAAGTGAATCGGCAAAAGACAACAACGCTCCGGTATGGGACAGCAAAAAGAACAGGGCTGCATGGGATTTGTATCTGAAAGATATGGAAGAAGGCACGCCGGTTTACGCGGCGCCGGGCAGAGAAAAGAACCTGAAGGGGATGCCGCCTGCCTGCGGCATCGTAGGCGACCTGGAGCCGGTCAAGGACGAAACGGTCCTGTATTTTGCCAGAATGAAAAAAGAGGATGTACCGGTCTCTCTGAGAGTCTATCACGGATGCTTCCACGGATTTCAGGTCACTGCCGTCAACAGCAATGTGGCGATGAACGCACAGCGCTATCTCGTGGACAGCTTCCGATATGCGCAGAAGCACTATTATGCGCACAACGAGAAGCCGGAACCCGAAGATGATATAGAAGATATCGAAGAAACAGTTGAGATCGAAGAGAGCGGGCCTGAAGCTGAGGAGATCGAATCCGATCAGAACGGGACTTACGCGGAAGAGACCAAGTCCGAAGCGATTGATCCTGACGAAATGGATTCCGAAGAGATCGATTCTGATGATACCGGGTCTGAGGTGATCGGGGCGGAAGCGGATGAAACCGAAGCTGAAGAGAACGTGATCGATCCCCAAAAATAATCTTGACAGAAAAGTCGTATATGCTATAATGCCATTGTATGTTCAGCGAAGCATATAGAAAAAAACCCAATCAGTCAAGCTGACGGGACTGAAGGGAGGGTAGAGCGAATGTCTAGTGTAATCTTAAAAGAGAATGAGACTTTGGATAGCGCACTGCGCCGCTTTAAGAGAAGCTGCGCTAAGGCCGGCATCCAGCAGGAAATTCGTAAGAGAGAGCATTACGAGAAGCCTAGCGTGAAGCGCAAGAAGAAGTCTGAAGCAGCCAGAAAGAGAAAATATAACTAATCCTGGCGGCTGATCTGCAAACAGAAAGTCCTCTGATTTCGATCAGGGGACTTTTTTCACTATATCGGTGGAAACAGACATGATTAAAATCATTTTGATGATCATATGTGCACTGGCACTGTTTTTTATAGCTGTCATGGTGGCAGACAACAAGCGGTTCGTGGTGCGGCACTATAAGATCCGATCGCCCAAAATTGCAGAGCCGATGCGTCTGGTGTTTATAGCAGACCTGCATGAGAGGTGCTACGGGAATGAAAACGAAAAGCTCGTCTCAAGGATCGAGGAGCTAAAACCTGACATGATCCTGATCGGCGGAGACCTGATCATCTCCCGAAGTGTGGCCAATTATATGAGAAAAACGGAGGGAGAAGCTCCGGATCCCGTCGATCTTCCATGGATGAAACACAGTCTCCTTCTGGTGCAAAGGCTTTCCAAGATCTGTCCGGTATGGTTCGTGAGGGGAAATCACGAGATCAGAATGCAGTATTTTGAGGAACTGAATGCGTATGATGAGCAGTTCATAAGAGAAATGCAAGCTGCAGATGTCCGATTCATCGGCAACGGATATACGGATCTTACAACCCCTGAGGATACCGGAACGGGCGGAATCAGGCTGTGCGGACTCGAACTTCCGATGCAATATTACGAGAAGTTTAAAAAGACGGAACTTCCGGCGGATGATCTCAGGGACATGATCGGTATTTCGGACAGGAATAAGTTCAATATCCTGCTGACCCATTCGCCGGTCTATTTTGAACAGTACACGCAGTGGGGGGCGGACCTGTGCCTGTGCGGGCATGTTCACGGCGGGCTGATGCGCCTTCCCGTCATAGGGGGCGTGATGGGTACAAGGCCCAATCTGTTTCCCAAATACAGCACAGGCCTGTATACGATGAAAACGGAAACAGACAATGCGGAGCACACGGGCTTTATGGTCCTGACCTGCGGACTGGGAGTTCATACACTGCCGATCAGGATCTTTAACCCCGGAGAGATTTCCTGTGTGGAGCTTGAACCGGGTGAAGAACCCCGGGCGACATCATGAAATGGGAGAAGATATGGAACTGACATTACGAATGGCAGCTATTGAGACGATTCTTTTTGCTATGGGAGATTCCGTGGAGATGTCTGTGATCGCACAGGCGCTTGAGATCACGGAGGAAGAGGCCGAGGAAGCTGTCGACGCGCTGGAAAAGCGCTGTCAGAGCCCTGAGTGCGGGCTGTGCATAAACCGGTTTGAGGACTCGGTGCAGCTCTCGAGTAAGCCGGAACACTATGAGTATCTGGTCAAAATAGCGAAGGCACCCAAGAAACAGGTGCTGACGGATACGCTGATGGAGACGCTGTCGATCATTGCTTTCAAACAACCCGTCACAAGGGCTGAGGTGGAGAATATCAGAGGCGTGAACAGTGATTTCGCGATCAGTAAACTTGTGAGTTATGATCTGGTGCAGGAGATGGGCAGAAAAGAGGCTCCCGGAAGACCGCTTCTGTTCGGAACGACGCAGCAGTTCCTGCGATCTTTCGGCATCCGGTCTTTGGAAGAACTGCCGGATCTGGACACGGATCAGGTGGAAGAAATGCGTGAAGAGGCCGAACAGGAGGTCGACGGAAGGCTGGAAGTATAAAAGAAAGATTAAATTTCTTAAAATTTGCGGCAGAAATGACATATAGTTTTTGGAATGACTATGTTATACTTCTAATTGTTTTGAATGGATTATTATATATGGAGGTCGAAAAAAATGAGCAGTTCTTCAAAAGCGAGGCAGAGAATTACCGCCCTGCTCGATGAAAACAGTTTCGTTGAGATCGGCGCGAAGGTGACAGCCAGAGCGACCGATTTCAATTTAAAACCCGAGCAGACACCTTCAGATGGTGTGATCACCGGATATGGCGTGATCGACTCCAATCTGGTTTTTGTCTACAGTCAGGATGTTTCTGTGCTGGGCGGCAGCATCGGGGAAATGCACGCGAGAAAGATCGCATCCATCTATGATCTTGCAATCCGCACAGGTGCGCCTGTGATCGGTTTGGTCGAATCAGCAGGATTTCGTTTACAGGAAGGCGTAGACGCGCTGAATGCATTCGGGACGATCTATGCAAGACAGGCGAAGGCATCCGGCCTGATCCCCCAGATCACGGCGATATTCGGTAACTGCGGCGGCGGCCTGGCGCTGATCCCCGCAATGACTGACTTTGCATTCATGGCACAGGATGCGAAGCTTTATGTCAACGCTCCGAATACACTTTCCGGCAATAAAGAGGATAAAAATGATACAGCAGCTGCATCCGTGAAAGCGGAGGGAGGCAGTGTGGACGCTGTCGGCACTGAGGAGGAGATCCTTGATGAGATCAGAACGCTGGTCTCTATGATTCCTTCCAATAATGAGGACGAAGCAGCCATCAGCTGCACCGATGATCTCAACCGCGCCAGCAGTCTTGTCGCAGCCGGCCTTGCTGATCCGTCTCTGGTCCTGAGTGATATTGCAGACGAGGGCCTCTTCTTTGAGACGAAGAGAGAATGCGCGCCCGAGATGGCGACAGGCTTCATCAGACTCGGCGGAACGACTGCAGGCGTTGTGGCCAACAGGAGCGCTGTTTATGACGAGAACGGCGAAGAGAAGAAGAGTTTTGATACCGTCCTGACTGCGGCGGGATGCTATAAAGCGGCAGATTTCGTGCGCTTTTGTGATGCCTTTGAGATCCCTGTGATCACGCTGACCAATGTGACCGGCTTTGCGGCAACGCAGAGCGAGGAGAAGAAGATCGCAGATGCTGCCGGCAAACTGACAGCTGCATTTGCGGGCGCCAATGTCCCCAAGGTCAACGTCATCATGAAGAAAGCGGTGGGAAGCGCTTATACGGTCATGAACAGCAAAGCGACCGGCGCCGATTTTACGATCGCACTGCCCGATGCCATGGTCGGGATCATGGATTCCGGACTCGCCGCACATGTACTGTGCGACGGCAGCGCGGAGGAAATCGCTCTCACAGCCGCAAAATATGAAGCGCTTCAGAACAGCATTGACAGCGCGGCGGCAAGAGGGTATGTGGATCAGATCGTTGAACCTGAAAATCTCCGCAAATATCTGATCGGCGCGATGGAAGTGCTTTACACAAAGAGAGAGGAATTCCCTGCGAAGAAGCACAGCGCGAAGTAAGAAGGAGACACAAGATATGAAAAAATGGTTAATAACAACGCTTCTTGTTATCGCCTGTGTTTTCGGTCTTTTGGCATGCGGATCTTCCGAAGCGGGTCCCGATCCCTCGGAAGTGGTGCTTACAGAGGAACAGGAACAGCAGTGGTACGATAATGCAAGCCAGTTCGTCCTGAACATGCACGATGCGGTACAGAGCGGACAGGCGGAAGCGCAGATGGATGATCCGCTGTACGGGCCTGCTTTTACCAGCTGGGAGAATGCCATCAAGGATATCGGCGAAGTACAGGGAATTGAAGGCAAGAGCTGTTACTTCACCAAAAAAGAAGGAACGGTGATCGTCAGGGTCATCGGATCCAGACATGACGCAGATGTCGTATTCACGATGGAAAAAAGTGAAGATCAGAGCTACAAAGTGACCGGGATCGTCACGAACGTCGAATACAGCATGAAAGAGAAGATCCAGCAGGCAGGTCTGAATACACTGCTGGGAATGGGCACAACATTTACAGTGCTGATCCTTCTGGCACTCGTGATCGCACTGTTCGGCAAGGTCGTAGGCGGCGCTTCGAACAGGACGATCAGGAAAACGGTCGTTCAACAGGCATCACCCAAGACACCGGTGGTATCTGAAGAAATACAGGAGGATGTGACCGACGACACAGAACTCATTGCCGTGATCGCAGCAGCGATCGCCGCATATGAAGGCAGACAGGACACAGACGGATTTGTAGTCCGTTCCATTCGAAAAGCCAGAAGTAAATAAATCGCAGGAGGATTTAAAGATGAAGAACTATATCATTACTGTCAATGGTACAGCCTATGAAGTGACCGTAGAAGAGAATGAGAGCGGAGCGGCAGCGCCCGCAGCACCTAAGGCAGCTCCCAAGGCGGCTCCTAAAGCAGCTAAGGCAGCAGCAAAAGCAGCTCCCGCAGGCGGGACCGGAAAGTACAGAGTAGAAGCCGGAGCAGCCGGTAAGGTGTTCAAAGTGGAAGCATCTGTCGGTCAGGCCGTCAAGAAGGGAGATGCGATCGTCATTGTTGAGGCGATGAAGATGGAGATCCCCATGGTTGCCCCTGAAGACGGAACGGTCGTCTCGATCGACTGCCACGTCGGCGATCCTGTTGAAGCGGGAACACTGCTGGCTACGATCGACTGATCGTCTCTCGTCAAGGAGGTCTAAGTTATATGGAATATATCACACGTACTCTTGATAACTTAGTACACCAGACTGCTTTTTTGAACCTGACTTGGGGCAACTATCTCATGATCTGCGTGGCGCTTGTGTTCATGTATCTTGCGATCGCCAAAGATTTTGAGCCCCTTTTGCTTGTGCCGATCTCTTTCGGCATGCTGCTTGTCAATATCTATCCCGATATCATTGCAGCTCCGACCGAGACCACAAGCGGCGGTCTTTTGTACTATTTCTTTACACTCGACGAATGGGCGATCCTGCCTTCTTTGATCTTCATGGGGGTCGGCGCAATGACGGACTTTGGCCCGCTGATCGCCAGTCCATCCAGCTTTCTGATGGGAGCTGCTGCCCAGTTCGGAATCTTTTCCGCATATTTCGGTGCGATCGCGCTCGGATTTAACGGAAAAGCAGCGGCGGCGATCTCTATCATCGGAGGCGCAGACGGACCGACTTCCATCTTCCTGTGTTCCAAACTCGGACAGACGGAGCTTCTGGGACCGATCGCAGTGGCGGCATATTCCTACATGTCCCTGGTCCCGATCATACAGCCTCCAATCATGAAGCTCTTTACTTCGGAAAAGGACAAGAAGATCCGGATGAGCCAGCTTCGTCCCGTATCTAAACTGGAGAAGATCCTGTTCCCGATCGTCGTTACGATCGTTGTTTGTATGATCCTTCCCACAACAGCGCCTCTGGTAGGTATGCTGATGCTGGGCAATCTGTTCCGTGAGTGCGGCGTGGTCAGGCAGCTCACAGAGACGGCCAGCAACGCGATGATGTACATCGTTGTTATCCTTCTGGGCACCTCCGTCGGCGCGACGACCAGCGCGGAAGCTTTCCTGAACGTGACAACACTCAAGATCGTTGCGCTCGGACTGGTCGCGTTTTCATTCGGCACGATGGCCGGTGTATTCTTCGGACAGCTGATGAAGATCGTGACCGGCGGCAAGGTCAATCCTCTGATCGGCTCGGCGGGTGTATCCGCCGTACCTATGGCGGCACGTGTTTCCCAGAAGGTCGGTTCAGAGTATGACCCGTCCAACTTCCTGCTGATGCATGCTATGGGACCCAATGTCGCTGGTGTGATCGGAACGGCCGTTGTCGCAGGTGTGTTCATGGCCGTGTTTGGAATCGTTTAATGGAATCAGGAGGAATATATGACACAACAGGCTAAAAAACCCGTAAGAATTATGGAGACTGTCCTTCGTGATGCGCACCAGTCACTCATTGCGACCAGAATGCCCACCGAAGTGATGCTCCCTATCGTAGATAAAATGGACCAGGTCGGCTATGAGGCTGTAGAGATGTGGGGCGGAGCTACTTTCGATTCCTGTCTTCGATTCCTCAAGGAAGATCCGTGGGACAGACTCAGAAAACTTAAAGCCGGATTTAAGAAGACCCCTCTTCAGATGCTGCTGCGCGGCCAGAACCTTCTCGGCTACAGCCATTACAGCGACGACGTAGTGGAGTATTTCGTACAGAAGTCGATCGCCAACGGCATTGACAGGATCCGAATTTTTGACTGCCTCAACGATCTGAGGAACCTTGAAACTTCCGTCAGAGCGACGAAGGCGGAGGGCGGACATGCCCAGATCGCGCTTGCTTATACGATCGGTGACGCTTATACAGAGACGTATTGGATGAACATTGCCCGTCAGATCGAAGAGATGGGCGCCGATTCCATCTGCATCAAGGATATGGCGGGACTCCTTCTTCCCTATGACGCTGAGGTCCTCGTCAAGGCTCTCAAGAGAGGAACGGATATCCCGATCGAACTGCATACGCATTATACATCCGGATGCGGCAGCATGACCTATCTCAAAGCGGTCGAAGCCGGCGTCGACATCATCGACTGTGCGATCAGCCCTCTGGCACTGGGCACATCCCAGCCTGCCACGGAAGTTATGGTCGGTGCATTGAGAGGAACAGACAGAGATACAGGCCTGGATCAGGGAATTCTCAAGGAGATCGCGGATTACTTCACGCCTTACCGCGAGGAGTGCCTTGACAGCGGTCTTCTGAGCACCAAGGTGCTTGGCGTCAATATCCGCACACTGATCTATCAGGTCCCGGGCGGCATGCTCTCCAACATGGTAAGCCAGCTTGCAGAGCAGGGCGCATCCGACAAACTGACAGCCGTTCTGGAAGAGGTTCCCAGAGTCCGCAAAGACCTGGGCGAGCCTCCGCTGGTTACACCTTCATCCCAGATCGTCGGCACACAGGCCGTTATGAACGTGCTTATGGGCGAGCGCTACAAGATGGCGACTGAACAGACAAAGGATCTGATCCGAGGCAAGTACGGCCAGACGATCAAGCCTATGAACGAAGAAGTTGTGAGAAAGGTCATCGGCGATGAAGAGAGGATCACCTGCAGACCCGCCGATCTGATCCCTCCGCAGCTTGAACAGTTTGAGAAAGAGTGCGCACAGTGGAAGCAGCAGGATGAGGATGTCCTCTCCTATGCGCTGTTCCCGCAGGTGGCTGTTGATTTCTTTAAATACCGCCTTGCGCAGCAGGAGAAAGTGGATCTGACAAAAGCGGATACGGTGAACGGTGCCTATCCCGCCTGATCAGCTAAGCCTTAAAAATTGTTCAAAATCTAGACCCGTAAGAGAATAAAGGCTCTTACGGGTCTTTTGAGCTTCGTTCACAGGAACCATCTCTTTCCATTCAGGCCGTTTTCTGTTAAAATAGAGAATCGGAGTATGCGGATCTCTAAGAAAGACCGCATATGAATAGCTTATAAGTGAGGCAATAACATTAGACTATGAGGCGTTTTGATGTAGTCCGGAGACTTTTGGACGGACAAAGCGGTAAAAAAACTACCGAAGAAAGCATAATGGTCAAAGCCCATCTGACAGTCAGGACCGGCAAAAAAGAGAAACTGGATGAAATATCCGGTTTTCGAGTAAGACCGGGCAACTACAGACTTAATGGCGCGCATGCCCTGCGAGGCGGTGTAAACTTTACGATCACCTCTGTAGGGGCAGTATCCTGCGATCTGCTTCTGTTCCACAGAAAGCAGTCTATGCCTTATGCCATCATTCGGATCCCGGAGTCATACCGGGTCGGAAGCGTCTATTCTATCTTTATTTCCGGGCTGGATGTCGAGGACTTTGAATACGCTTATAAGCTGGACGGGCCTTATGATCCTTCCAAGGGTCTGTATTTTGACCAAAACAAGCTGGTTCTGGATCCCTATGCCAGAGCGGTGACGGGACAAAGAGCCTGGGGCGTTGCCAAGACAGAGAAGGACTATCACGCCAGAGTCGTGAAGGAGAATTTCCACTGGACGGAAAACGATTTTCTTCATACCCGGATGGAAGATACGATCATCTATGAGATGCATGTCCGCGGTTTCACGAGACATAAGACGTCCGGGGTCCAATACCCGGGCACATTTGCCGGTATTATCGAGAAGATCCCTTATTTGAAAGATCTGGGCGTGACAGCCGTTGAGCTGATGCCGATCTTCGAGTTCGACGAGCTGATCAATTCCAGAAGCCACAACGGAAAAGTGCTGCTGGAATACTGGGGATACAATACGGTAGCATTCTTTGCGCCCAATACTGCTTACACCGCATCCATCGAGTACAACGAAGAGGGAACTGAGCTCAAACAGCTGATCCGCCTGCTCAAAAAAGAGGGGATCGAGGTGATCCTGGATGTGGTGTTTAACCACACGGCGGAAGGCAACCGGAACGGCCCCTACTTCTCATTCAAGGGTCTGGACAGCAATATTTATTATACCCAGACGCCGGGCGGAGATTATTATAATTTCAGCGGATGCGGAAATACGTTCAACTGCAATCACCCGCAGGTAAGCCGCTTTATTGTGGACTGTCTGCGGTATTGGGTCACGGAATATCATGTGGACGGCTTCAGGTTCGATCTGGCGTCGATCCTAACAAGGGACGAGGACGGCGCTCCCATGAGTGATCCGCCGCTCCTTAAAATGATCTCCAACGACCCTGTCCTCATGAAGACCAAGATGATCGCGGAGCCGTGGGATGCCGGCGGTCTCTATCAGGTCGGCAGCTTTCCGGCCTATAACCGCTGGTCGGAGTGGAACGGCAGGTACAGAGATTCGATCCGGGATTTTCTGAAGGGAAGCTACTGGCACGCACCGGAAACGGCCGCCAGGATCACCGGATCGACGGACATGTACGCTAAAGCGCCTTATATGGGTGCGGCCTCGTCAGTTAACTTTGTAACTTGTCACGACGGATTCACCATGCATGATCTGTTCTCTTACGACCACAAGCACAATGAGGCCAACGGCTGGAACAATACGGACGGCACGGACGACAACCGCAGCTGGAACTGTGGTGCTGAAGGTCATACAGATGACCCGGTGATCAAATCGCTCAGACTTAAAATGATGCGCAACGCCATGACAGTCCTCATGTGCAGCAGGGGAACACCGATGATCCTGTCGGGCGATGAGTTCTGCAATACGCAGTACGGCAACAACAACGGGTATTGCCAGGACAGTGAGATCTCTTGGCTGAACTGGGATTATCTGAGAGTCAATAAAGACTATTACAATTTTGTCAGAAATGTGATCGCCTTCAGGAAGAAACACCCGGTGATCTCGAGAACGCTTAAAAAGGCCAAATGCGGGCTGGCACCGGTGACGTGCTGCGGAGCGGATCCTGATAATCATTCGATCGGAATGGGCAATAAGGTCCTGGGCATTCTCTATGCAGGCCGCCTTCCCGACGATTCAGAGGACGACGTGGTCTATATGGCGATCAATGCATATTGGGAGAAGCAGGAGATCCGTCTCCCCGCGCTCTCCGGAGGCCTGGCATGGGGGGTCAACATCTATACAGACGCGGATGATGAGCAGTATTTTCACGAAGAGAGCCGCTTTGTGCACAGCCCGATCTTTACGCTGAAGGAAAGAAGCGTGGCGGTGTTTACCTTATATCATCCCGAAAGGAATGGGAGCGATCACGCGTGAGGTAAGAAAGGGACACTCAGAGTATAGGGCTTTCATTATATGAACGGACCCTATTTATGAATCTGTAACGCTCATTGCGCAACCGGTCGGATGGACAGCACTGATCTGCCCATCCGATTTGTCTACATAACAGAAGGAGAATGGAATAAGATGGCAGGACAGAAGATTCTGGTGGTCGACGATGAAGCGAGGATGCGCAAACTGGTGACTGATTTCCTCACCAAAGACGGTTTTGAAGTACTTGAAGCCGGCGACGGTGAAGCGGCAATGGATCTGTTTTACAGCAGTAAAGATATTGCCCTTGTGATCCTCGATGTCATGATGCCCAAGATGGACGGATGGCAGGTGCTGCGCGAGATCCGGGAGTCCTCTCAGGTCCCGGTGATCATGCTGACGGCGCGGACCGACGAGAGGGATGAGCTGCGCGGATTTGATCTGGGTGTTGACGAATACGTGACCAAACCCTTCAGCCCCCGTACGCTTGTGGCCAGAGTGGAGGCGATCCTCAGAAGAATGAATACACAGGAGGAATCGGACAAAATAGAGCTGAGCGGCATTGTTCTTGACAAATCCGCACATCAGGTCACGATCGACGGGAAACCTGTCGAACTGAGCTTTAAAGAATTCGAACTCCTCACGTATTTCATGGAGAACAACAAGATCGCGCTCTCGAGAGAAAAGATCCTCAATCACGTGTGGAATTACGACTACTACGGAGATGCCAGAACGATCGACACGCATGTCAAAAAGTTAAGAAGCAAACTGGGAGAGAAAGGCGAGCTGATCAAGACGATCTGGGGAATGGGATACAAACTGGAGGCATAAGATTATATATTGGAGCATATATTGGAGTGTATTCAAATGACTGCGAACAGAAAGCCCCGGCGAAGATTCTCCATACAGATCCAATTCACGCTCATTTTCTTCTTTCTGATGCTGGGTGCTTTCAGTGTGTGCTGGATCATCAACAGCACTTTTCTCGAGAGGTATTATATCAGAGAAAAGAGGATCGCCCTGACGGACATGTACAGAACAGTGAATGAAGCCGTCATGTCAGACGATTCCGTCTCGGATGCGCTCAATGAACAGATCGCCCGGATTTCCGGAAAAGAGAATATCAGCCTGATCGTGATGGACTCCGAGAGTTCTGCTGTCAAGGTCAATGCGCCGGACAGCACGGCCATAGTCGGACGGATGTACGATAATCTCTTCGGAGATACGCCGGATATCGAGCAAAAAGGCGAGGTCAAGAGCCGCTACTATGTCGTTCAGGAGCTTATCAGTGAAGACACCTACCGGATCAGTATCATCTACGATGACGTGCTCGGCACGAAGAACATGGAACTGTTCGGAATGCTGGATGACGGGAGCTTCTGCCTCATGCAGACCGCGCTCGAGAGCATTCAGAACAGCTCCGAGATTGCCAACCGGTTTATGGGATATATCGGACTGATCATCTCTTTGGCAGGAGCTCTTGCCGCTTTGCTTTTGGCAGGAAAGCTCACGAGACCCATCCGTGAACTGACGGAAATATCCGCAAGGATGAAAGAGCTCGACTTCAGCGTCAAATACTCCGGAAAGAGCAGGACCGAGATCGCGGAGCTGGGAGATAATATGAATGAACTCTCCGAGATCCTGGAGAGGACCATTTCCGAGCTCAAGACAGCGAACGCAGAGCTGAGGGAGGATATCGAGCGCAAAGAAAGAACAGAAGAAATGCGGCAGGAATTCCTCTCAAATGTCACGCATGAGTTAAAGACACCGCTGGCACTGATCAGAGGTTACGCGGAGGGACTCTCGGAAGGTGTTGCCGATGACCCCGAGAGTACGAAGTTTTATACGGAAGTCATCATCGATGAGGCCGACAAAATGAACCGCATGGTCATGAGGCTCTTGTCTCTCAACCAGCTCGAATACGGCAAAACAGAGTTTACCATGGTGAGATTTGATATCGTCGGGTTTATCAAGGGGTGTCTGCAGAACCTGTCGGTGCTCGCGCAAAAGAACGGGATCCGGGTGAAGCTGCAGGAAAGACCGCCTTTGTATGTATGGGCGGACGAGTTCTGGACTGAGGAAGTCTTCATGAACTATTTCTCCAATGCGGTAAACCACTGCGAAGGGGAAAAAGTCATTGACATTCATTTTGAAGAGAAGCAGAATTGTGTTCGGGTCGTTGTTTTCAATACGGGAAAACCGATCCCGTCCGAAGCGATCCCTCATTTATGGGAGAAGTTCTACAAAGTCGACAAGGCAAGGACCAGAGAATACGGGGGATCCGGCGTCGGCCTCTCTATTGTAAAGGCGATCATGGACCAGATGCATCAGGATTACGGCGTCATCAATTATGACAACGGTGCAGCGTTCTGGTTCGAGCTGGATTCAAGGACACAGATACAGAGCACGGAATGACTGACAGGAGAACAGTATGGTCTCAATCATTGATTATGAAGCCGGAAATATTAAGAGTGTGGAAAATGCAGTGCGTTATCTGGGCCACGAAGCTGTACTGACAAGAGACCGCGATGTGATCCTGTCCTCCGATCACTGTATCCTGCCCGGGGTGGGAGCATTCGGAGACGCCATGGAACGTCTTCGCAGATTCGGTCTGGATCAGGTGATCAGGGAGACTGTAAGACGTGAGATCCCTCTTTTGGGGATCTGTCTGGGCCTTCAGCTTTTGTTTGACAAAAGCGAGGAGAGTCCCGGAGCCGAGGGACTGGGCATCCTGCGCGGTGAAGTCCTCAGAATTCCGGACGGCGCAGACAGAAAAGTGCCGCAGATCGGATGGAATGATTTGTCCTATCCGAATCGGGGCCGGCTTTTTACGGGAGTGCCGGAAGGGTCCTATGTCTATTTTGTCCACTCGTATTATCTGAGAGCGGAGGACCCGGCGATCGTAACAGCGAGGACACAGTACGGGGTCAGTATTGATGCGTCGGTGGAGAGAGGCAGTGTCTATGCCTGCCAGTTCCACCCGGAGAAGAGTGAGCGGGTCGGAATGATGATCCTGCGCAATTTCCTCGAACTGTGACTAACAAATTCTGATGCCCGAGAAAGGATGACCAATGCTCACAAAAAGAATCATTCCCTGCCTGGACGTCAAAGACGGCCGCGTTGTAAAGGGAATCAATTTCGTACAATTAAGAGATGCGGGAGACCCCGTCGAGACAGGTGAGGCCTACTCCAAAGCCGGCGCTGACGAACTGGTCTTTCTGGATATTACAGCGACGAGCGACGCCAGAAACACTGTTGCGGATATGGTGCGCAGGGTGGCGGAGAGAGTGTTCATCCCCTTTACGGTGGGCGGAGGGATCCGCACGGTGGAGGACATGAAAGCGATCCTCAGAGAGGGCGCGGACAAGATCGCAGTCAATTCAGCGGCGATCCTGAGGCCGGAGCTGATCCGGGAAGGCGCCGAGCGCTTCGGCAGCCAGTGCATCGTCGTGGCTGTGGACGCCAAAAGAAGAAAGAACGGGGACGGCTGGACGATCTACAGGAGCGGAGGCCGCATTGATACGGGGATCGATGCCGTTGAATGGGCCATTCGTGCACAGGAGCTGGGAGCGGGAGAGATCCTTCTGACCAGCATGGACTGTGACGGGACGAAAGCGGGATATGATCTGGAACTGACGCGAGCGATCGCCGATCAGCTCTCCATACCTGTCATCGCATCGGGAGGTGCGGGCAGTCTGGAGCACTTCTATGATGCACTGACAGAGGGAGGCGCGGAAGCGGCGCTCGCCGCATCGCTTTTTCACTATAAAGAACTGGAGATCCGGGAAGTCAAGGAGTACCTGAGATCGAGAGGAATACCTGTCAGGCTTTAACCGGTACAGAGCAAAGGAGATCAAAGTGGGACTGTTTAGAAAAAAACGCAGAGGGATGAGTAAAGCACCTGCAAGGAGCAGTGCAAAGAGAAACTATGCGAGAGTAAAGGCAGCGGCATCGGTATCCGCCGGATCCACAAAACCTGTGGAATCCGCAAAGCCTGCAGAATCCGCAAAACCTGTGGAATCCGCCAAAACCGCAGCGTATGAGAGAGACCATGTGAGCGCTGAGCGCGTATTTGAGTTCTTTCGTGCGATCTCAGCGATCCCCCACGGATCATTCCATACCAAAGAGATCAGTGACTATCTCGTCTCATTTGCTGAGGAAAGAGGCCTGGAATGTGTTCAGGATGAGGCCTTCAATGTGATCATCCGCAAAAAGGCTTCGGAAGGATATGAAAATGCGGAGCCCATCGCGCTGCAGGGACATATGGATATGGTCCTGGCATGCAGTCCTGACAAAGAAATGGACATGCTGACGGAAGCGGTCACGATCCTTGAGGACGGCGACTGGATGTTTGCCGACGGAACGACGCTGGGCGCAGACAACGGCATTGCGGTCGCAATGATGCTGGCCGTACTCGATGACGACTCGATCGTTCATCCGCCGATTGAGTGCATATTCACATCCGACGAGGAAGTCGGCCTGATCGGAGCCACCGCGATCGATCTCAAGGATCTTCAGAGCCGAAGGCTCTTAAACCTTGACTCGGAGTCGGAGGGTGTATTCTGCGCCGGGTGCGCAGGCGGCGGTGAGGTCGTTGCGGATATGCCTGTCAAATACAAGAACAGAAATGGCAGGCGCCTGAATATCAGGATCAGCGGACTGACGGGCGGACACTCGGGAGCGGAGATCCATTTCGGCAGGGCGAACGGCATCCGTCTTATGGCAAGGCTTTTGTACAAGGTGTACGAGGCCTGTCCGTTCCATCTGATCTCACTGAGCGGAGGAGACGCTGACAATGCCATCCCGACATATGCCTCAGCACAGATTCAGTTCAAGCCCGTCGTCGATTCCGGAATGATCGATTCTGTCATTTCGGACTATACGGCGGTCCTGACTTCGGAATTCAGGATCACGGACCCCGGGATCCAATGGGATACAGAGTGGGAACCTGCCTGCAGGGAGAAATCGATGTCTGCCGGAAGGACGCTGCATCTTCTGAGATTTCTCATGGCACTTCCCACAGGGATCACGCACATGAATCCCGAACTGAAGGGAATGCCCCAGACATCTCTGAACCTGGGCGTGATCAGCACGGACGAAGAGAAAATGCGGACCGTATTCATGGTCAGGAGCGGCGTGAATACGCAGGCTGATTACCTGATGGATCGTTTGATCAGCATTACCGAGGGATTCGGCGGAAGCGCACAGGTGAAATCTTCCTACCCTGCGTGGGAATACAGGGATGACTCACCGCTGAGAGATCTTGCTGTGCGGACATATCAGAAAATGACAGGCAGCGCACCTGTGATCGAAGTGATCCACGCAGGACTCGAATGCGGGATCTTATCCGGCAAGAGGCCGGATCTGGACTGCCTGTCCATAGGACCGAATCTGGAGAATGTCCATACGATCCGGGAGAGAATGAGCATCTCATCGGTGGAAAATGTGTGGGCTTACCTGCTTCTTCTTCTCAGCGAAGCTGCCAGAGAATCGAGGTGACAAATGGCACAGATCTCCGGAGACTGGCTGCCGGCCGTCAGGGAAGAATTTAAAAAGCCTTATTACAGGGATCTGTATCAGTTCGTGCGGAAGGAATACGCGAACTATACTGTGTTTCCGCCGGCAGATCAGATCTTTAATGCCCTCCATCTGACCCCTCTTCACAAAGTGAAGGTGGTGATCCTGGGACAAGATCCCTATCACAATGTACATCAGGCGCACGGACTCTGCTTCTCGGTCCCTGAGGACCAGAAGGAGATCCCTCCGTCGCTGATCAATATTTACAGAGAACTGCATGACGATGTGGGATGCAGATTGCCGCAGACGGGATGCCTGACCAAGTGGGCACAGCAGGGCGTACTTCTTCTCAATACGGTCCTGACAGTGCGGGCCCATCAGGCGAACTCCCACAGAAACCACGGATGGGAGCAGTTCACGGATGCGATCATTCAGGCTGTGGAGACACAGGACAGACCGATCGTCTATATGCTCTGGGGAACACCGGCGCAGACGAAGGCGGTGATGGTGACCAATCCGCTTCATCTGGTACTGCGGGCGCCTCATCCGAGTCCGCTGTCGGCTTACAGAGGATTTTTCGGCTGCAGACATTTCAGTCAGTGCAACGCGTTTTTGGAAGCGCACGGGGAGACACCGATCGACTGGCAGCTCTGAGGAAATCAATCATTTATAAACAATTACAAGGAGATCTCATGAAAAAAATACCTTATATTACAAGAGAGAAGGCAGAAGAAATTGCAAAGACCTGGCCCACACCCTTTTATCTCTATGACGAGAAGGGCATTCGCGAGAATGCTGAGGCTGTCAAAAAGGCATTTGCATGGAACCCCGGTTTCCGGGAGTATTTTGCCGTAAAAGCGACGCCCAATCCCTATATCATGCAGATCTTTAACGACTATGATTTCGGGTTCGACTGCTCATCTTTGGCGGAACTGATGCTGGCTGATGCGGTGGGAGCCGACGGGCAGCATATCATGTTTTCTTCGAATGACACTCCTGCAGAGGAATATGCATTTGCCGCAAAGCTCGGTGCGATCATCAATCTGGACGACATCACGCACATTCCGTTTTTGGAGAAGATCCTGGACGGCAAGTTCCCCGAGACCATGAGCCTTCGCTATAATCCCGGCGGCGTCTTCAGAATGTCCAACGGCATCATGGACAATCCAGGAGATTCCAAGTACGGATTTACCAAACAGCAGCTCTTCGAGGGTGTGAGGATCCTCAAGGAGAAGGGGGTCAAGCATTTCGGAATCCATGCCTTCCTCGCGAGCAACACCGTGACCAATGAGTATTATCCTATGCTGGCCGCCCAGCTCTTTGAACTGGTGGCGGAGATTCACAGGACATTCGACGTGCACATTGCATTCGTCAATCTCTCCGGCGGCGTGGGCATTGCCTACTCACCTTATGACACACCCAATGACATTGCCGTGATCGGCGAGGGCGTGAAAGAGGTGTACGACGCTGTACTCAGAGACAAAGGCATGGGCGATGTCGCGATTTACTGTGAGATGGGCCGCTTTATGCTGGCGCCTTACGGCGCTCTTGTGACCAAGGCCATCCACGAAAAGCATATTTATAAGGAATACATCGGTGTGGATGCCTGTGCGGCCAACCTCATGAGACCGGCCATGTACGGTGCTTATCACCATATTACCGTGCTGGGCAAAGAAGAAGCGCTCAGAGACCACATGTACGACGTGACGGGTTCTCTTTGCGAAAACAACGACAAGTTTGCAGTGGACCGCCTGCTCCCCAAGATCGAGATCGGCGACTATCTCTTTATCCATGACGCCGGTGCGCACGGTTTCGCGATGGGCTACAATTACAACGGAAGACTTCGCAGCGCTGAGCTGCTCCTCAAAGAGGACGGAAGTGTGCAGGAGATCCGGAGAGCTGAGACGGAGATGGACTATTTTGCCACATTCAGCGGAACAGCCTTCTATGACAAACTGAACGACGATTACAGGGAACTCAGAGGATGAGATCTTAAGAACGCGGCCATCCGGTACACGGATTCAAAACTTTTTTTCGTATTATTTTTCATACAATACTGTCAGGTAAAGGGCAAAAAAGTGAAAAGCGCTTGATTAATGGGCAAATACGGTATATTTTAAGTATCGTGTGACCTATCATAAGACATTCTTAGCTCATATCGGTCCTGTGACCGGGAAGGAGAAAAAGATTTGAAGACCATATTAGACAGATTGGAAATGACAGAAAAGGAATTCGGCACAAGACCTGCCGTGGATGACGGAGTGACCTGTCTGAATTATACGGAACTGGCTGAGACCGCGCGCGGGATCGGCAGTATCCTGGCAGATAAGATTGAAAAAAATGAGCCTGTGGCGATCCTGGCAGAGAAGAGCACGGCGACGCTCTGCTGTATGTACGGCGTTGTTTACGCGGGCGGTTTTTATGTCAGCGTAAATCCGGAGCAGCCTCCGGAGAGAATAAGGAAGATCCTGGAGGTCCTTGAGTCCAGGATCGTGGTCGTCGACAATGAGAGAAAGGACCAGCTCGCTGCTTCCGGTTATTCGGGAGCGGTGCTCAGCCTTGAAACACTCTATAAAGACGCGTCAGATCACAGGGAGGTTTCCCCCAAGCTTGAGAAGATCCGCGAACAGATGACAGGAGAGGATCCGCTCTATGGCGTGTTCACATCGGGATCGACAGGAAACCCCAAGGGCATTGTGGTCGCTCATCAGTCGGTCATCGACTTCATCGGGCACTTTACCGGGATCTTCGGGATCACCTGTGAAGATATCATCGGCAACCAGGCGCCGTTTGATTTTGACGTATCCGTCAAGGACCTGTATTCTGCACTGTTCACAGGTGCGGAAGTTGTCCTGATCCCCAGAGAGTTTTTCAGCACGCCGCCAAGGCTTTTGGACTACCTTTGCGATAAAAACGTGACCGTCCTGATCTGGGCCGTGTCGGCGCTCTGCATCGTATCCGGACTCAAGGGTCTTAAATACAGAGTTCCCGAAAAAGTCAGGATGATCATGTTCAGCGGCGAAGTCATGCCGATCAAGCATCTTCAGATCTGGCAGGCCGCGCTCCCTGCAGCGGAGTATGTAAATCTTTACGGTCCCTCCGAGATCACCTGCAACTGCACATATTACAGGATCAACAAAACTTTTGAGAAAACGGACAAGCTGCCCATCGGCGGCGCTTTCCCCGGGAGGACTGTATTCCTCATGGACGAAGAGGGCAAGGTAGTGACGGAGGCCGGCAAGTCCGGAGAAATCTGCTGTGCGGGCGAATCGCTGGCGATCGGCTATTACAACAATCCCGAGCAGACAGCGAAACAGTTCATCATGTATGACATCGGCGGCGAGACGCAGCGAGTCTACAAAACCGGTGACCTGGCAGCGTACGGCACAGACGGCGAGCTGTATTTTGCCGGCCGCGGCGACTTCCAGATCAAGCATATGGGACACCGGATCGAGCTGGAAGAGATCGAGACCAATTTCACGGCGCTCGACGGTGTCGCGAGGGCTGTCTGCCTGTTCGACGAGCCCAAGAACCGCATCGTCTGCTGGTACATGGGCGAGATCGAGCCCAAGGAAGTCAGGATCCGGCTCAAAGAGAAAGTGCCGGCCTACATGGTGCCCGGAAGGATCAACCGGGTGGATGAGATGCCCTATAATAAGAACGGAAAGATCGACAGGGCTTATTTCAGATCTCTTCTCACAGCAAAATAAAGAGGAGGCACTATGGAACTAAACAAAATCAAAGAAGCGGCAGACCGCTACGGAACACCGCTCTACCTGTTTGACCTCGACTGCATCCGTGACCGCGTGCAGCGGTTCCGCGACGCATTCGGCGACCAGATCGGTCTCACCTATTCGATGAAGACCAACCCCTTCCTCACACTAGAGATGTCCGCACAGATGGAGCGCATCGAGGTGTGCTCGATGGGAGAATTCATGATCTGCAGAGATCTGGAGATCCCCGCGGAAAAGCTCTATATATCCGGCGTTCTCAAGATCCGCGAAGACTTGCTGCGGATCCTGGAATACGGCCGCGACAAAGCGCGCTATACAGCGGAGTCGCCGCTGCAGCTTCAAATGCTCTCAGATTGGGCAGATGAACACGGCCTGACGCTCAGAGTCTATCCCAGGCTCACTAACGGAAGTCAGTTCGGAATGGACGAGAATACGATCATCCGCCTCATCGCAGAGCGCGAGAAATATCCGCATATTGAGTTCGCCGGTATCCATTTCTTTTCGGGTACGCAGAAGAAGAAGCTCAAAAAGCATGAGAAAGAGCTGAAAATGCTCGATGCTTTTTTCGAGCGCCTTGAAAAGGAGGCGGGCTTTACGGTTCCCGAGCTCGAATACGGCACAGGATTTGCAGTCTCCTATTTTGAGGACCAGAAGAAAGAGGAGGATCTGCGCGATCCGGAGCACCTCGCATCTTTCCTCACAATGGTCGAGGATATGCAGTGGAAGGGCATTGTCACTGTTGAAATGGGAAGAGCTTACGCGGCGGAGTGCGGATGCTATGTGACGACCGCACTCGATCTCAAGCAGAACGACGACCTGTCCGTCTGCCTTGTGGACGGCGGCATCCATCAGATCAATTATGACGGCCAGATCAAAGGCATGTACCGGCCTTCGATGGCAGTGATCCCCGCCGATCAGCCGTGCGCGAGAGAAGGGAAGAACTGGGCGGTCTACGGTTCCCTCTGCACTATGAATGACCTTCTGTGCAGAAACTTTGAAGCAGTGATCGGACTCGGCGACAGGATCGTCTTTTATAAGACCGGCGCCTACAGTTTTTACGAAGGTATGTCACTGTTTCTGAGCCATGAGCTGCCCGCGGTCGTTCTTTACGGGGAGAAGGATGGGTTCATCCCGGCAAGGACACAGATCCAGACATATACGATGAACATGGCAAAATACTGAGCACCTGTGAGCTGCGTGAAGTATAGGTTACGGTGACCGGCATTTTTTGGTTTTTATGTGGCTATTTTAATGCAAATACGTTATGATAGTCGTGTTGGTCATATCAATCAATAATAGTTTTACGATTCATTAACTATTACTCATCAATTATTATCAGTAGGAGGAAATATGGAACAGCTTATTGAAATTCTTCAGGACATTGACGACTCTGTGGATTATGAGAACGAGACTGCTCTGATCGACGATCATATTCTCGACTCTTTCGGTATCATCACCCTGATCGGCGAGATCGAAGAGACTTTCGATATCGAAGTGGATGCAGCGGAGATGACCCCCGAAAACTTTAATTCAGCGGCAGCGATGTGGAAAATGATTCAAAGGCTTCAGGAGAACTGATTTAAATGGCCATATACACAAATATGTACCTGCTGGTATTTCTTCCGGTCGTTCTGATCATATACCAGCTGGTACCGCGCAAAGCAAGGTGGTGTGTTCTTCTTGCCGCCAGTTACATTTTGTATATTTCGTTCAGCAAGTACCTTGTACTTCTTCTGATCGCAACATCTGCCTTTACATGGCGGATCGGCCTGTGGATGGACAAGATCGGAGAGCAGTGCAAGGAGAAACAGGCGGAATGTACGGATCGAAAAGAGAAAAAAGCGATCAAAGAGGACTTTCAGAAGAAAAGAGTCAGAGTACTCAGGCTGGGAGTCCTTGTTCTGCTGGGCATTTTGTTCTATGTGAATTATTATAATTTCGTCGCGCAGAATGCCAACATACTGCTCGGAAAGATCGCTGTGCAGCTGCCGATGGCGAGAGTCATGTTCCCTATGGGAATCTCGTTCTATACCCTGGAAGCAGTGGGATATATGGCAGATGTCTATTGGGAGAGATATCCCGCTGAGCGCCGCTTCGGAAAGATGGCTCTGTTTTTGAGTTTCTTCCCGCAGATCATGGAAGGCCCTATTGCGAGATATCCGGACACATCGGATGCTCTGTTCGCAGGGGAGCCGGTCAAAATGGAGAATCTCAATGAGGGATTTCTTCGCATCATCTGGGGTCTTTTCAAGAAGATGGTCGTCTCTGACAGACTCAGTTACCTGACCACCTTCCTGTATCCCAACTACAAAGATTACCACGGCAGTTTTATCATTCTGATGGCTGTCTCTTACACGATCCAGCTCTATATGGAGTTTTCCGGAAGTATTGATATTGTCATCGGCAGCGGCAAGCTGTTCGGAGTGACGATCCCGGAGAACTTCAACCAGCCGTTCTCCGCGCAGAGCGCGGCGGAATTCTGGCGCCGCTGGCACATGAGCCTCGGAAACTGGTTCAAGAACTATGTGTTCTATCCGATCACGGTCTCCCCCATGGTCAAGAACTGGAACAAGAAGGCCAGAAAGAAATACGGGAAGTACTGGTCCATGGTGGGAACATCCGCTATGGCGCTGTTCCCTGTCTGGGTCGCGACCGGCGTATGGCATGGAGCAGGATGGAAGTACCTTTTCTACGGAATGTACTATTTTGTCATTCTGCTGCTTGGCGTTATGCTTGAGCCGTTTAAGGAGAAGAGAAACAAAAAGCTGGGGATCAATCCGGAGGCGTCATGGTTCAAGACACTCAGGATCCTGAAGACCTGGATCATCATCTTTGTCGGTGAGCTTTTCTTCAATGCAGTGAATCTCAAAGCCGGCTTCCACATGTTCTTCAGCATGTTCGGCAACTTCCATATCAGTGCGATCTGGAAGCACTTCCCGGATGCGATCACTTACGGAGATGTATGCGCGATCGTAGCAGGCAGTATAGTTGTCTGGATCGTCGGTTTCCTCAAGGAACACGGCGTGGACGTCAGAGGGAAGATACTGGGAGCAAAGACACCGCTCAAGTGGAGCGTCTATTATCTCCTCATCTTTACCATTCTTCTGTTCGGCGCGTACGGAACAGGGTATCAGCCCGTAGATCTGATTTATGCGGGGTTCTGATATGAAGGATAGCAAGAGGAAGAATATTATCAAACTGGCTCTGTTCGGCGGGATCTTCCTGTTTCTTCTGATCCTGTTTTCCAAAATGATGACGCCGGAGAAATGGTTCGACGACAAGAGGATCCAGAATCGAAACGCGCGCGGCGTCCAGATGATGGAGCAGAAGCCCAATACGATCGACGTGATCAATATCGGAGACAGCCTGAGTCTTGCCGGGTTTACACCGATGGAGCTGTACAGACAGCAGGGATTCACGGCGTTCAATATAGGAGCTGACGGGATCCGGATGCCGGAAGCATATTTCGCGATCAAAGAAGCCTGCGATCACCAGAATCCCAAGTACCTGCTCATGGAGTCTCTGTTCATTTTCCGGTATTCCGCCAACCAGGATGCCCAGATGGTGATATCGCAGCCCCTGTATCATTGGTTCGAATTTCTCAAATACCACAGTATCTGGAAGCCGTTTGTGGAAGGCCGCGGTGTTATGATTTATCACAGGGGCTATACGGTCAATGAGAATGTGGGCGGTTATTACGGAAGAGCGGATTATCTGAACAACGAGAAGCTGGACGGCAACAACAGGACTAACGTCCCGGATTTCACAAGGACCTATTTCCGGATGATCCACGATTACTGTGATAAACACGGGATCAAGATCATCATTTACAGCATGCCCTCTGTCTATAATTACAATTGGGACAGGATCCATGCGCTTGAGAAATTCGCTCAGGAGGAAGGCGTCACCTATGTGGACCTGAACCAGCCGATCGATGAGATCGGAATTGATTGGGAGTGGGACACCAATGACGGCGGCGATCACATGAATCTGACCGGAGCGGTCAAAGTCACCACATATTTGGGCAATTATCTCAAGGAGAATACGGATCTTGTCGATCACAGAGGAGATCCGGCCTACAGTGACTGGGAAGAGGAGCTTGTGGAATATGACAAGCTGGTCGAGGAAATGTACGGCAAGAGTTTTGCGGATATCAAGTACGAACAGGAACAGCAGCGCAAAGAAGAGAAGAAAAAGAAAAAGTCCGGCCAGTGATGATCAAGCTGTGATCACACAGGTGCAGGAACAGGCAGCAGCTGCTGAATAATAGTAAGATGAAAAGATAAAAAAACGGATGCCGTCAGGATCGACAGCATCCGCTTTTTATGTGCGCGCCATATTGCACGCAGGTTTAGAATTCGGATCACAATACTAGTATTTGGGGAATCCCAGCTCTTTTTCGACATCGGCATAGGA
This sequence comes from uncultured Lachnospiraceae bacterium, assembly GCA_902801585.1. Next base: position 62,927 of record CADCIU010000001.1, read on the forward strand.
TTTGCCCTTCATTTTTTCCACTTCCTCATCGTATTCCACGAGCATATCATCCCAGGACTTGTATGCGGGGTCTGAGCGGTGATCGGGAAGATCACATTCACTGCGCAGGTAATTTCCCAGATAGGCGGTCATCTTGCGGCACCCGGAGAGTGTGAGATGGTCGCCGTCGTCCCAGGTGTCATTGGGCCAGTCCATGCCTACGATGTCCTTGTCGAAATTTGCATCGACAACTTCAAAACCGTATTTTTCGGCGTAATCCATGAGCGTGTTGTGCTTACGCATCGTGTAGTACCCCTGTATGGACGCCGAGCTGTAGAGGATCAGACGGATGTCGTGGTCTTTGCAGTACTTCTGAATTCGCATCAGATGCAGATGCTGCTGGGGCTGGATGGGATAGCGGACCGGATTGTCGAAGGTATAATCCTTGTCGAAATCGAAGTGTCCTTCGCTCTCATTGATCGTATATCCCTTGAAGTACTTGCGGATGCTCTTTCTCTTGAACGGGATCTTCCAGAGATTGTGAAACCTGAGGAAGGGAAAACGGCTCTGCAGGAATTCGGAGAGGTCCTTCTGGGCCTCATCGACCAGGCTGTTGTCATAAAACAGAGCATTGGTCTCCAGCAGGACGACTTTGACAGGCTGTGTCTTCAGGGCATGTTCGAGGGCATAATAGGATTCGACGGGAAACTGCATATCCTGGCCGATGTTGTATGCCGTGATGCCGTAATCTCTGTAGAGCTCCGGAGGTGTGATGGCACATATGCTGAGACTGTCTCCGACATTTATGACATCGATCTGGCCCGGTTCCTGCGCCGTATAGGCTGCATATCTGGCCGTTCTGTCATAAATATACCCCTGACGGAACCAGTAGCCGCCGTCAAAGATCTGCGAGAAGACTCCCAGCAGAACAGCCCCGATCACGAGAAAGGCAGCTATCCTGAACAGGTTATATAGAGAAGACTTTCTTTGCATACTATATTTTGACTCATTGTGCTTGTGTAATTGATTCGCTAAAGTTGTACTTTAGCACAATTTGTAGCATCCTTCAATGGTTTTGGTGTATACTGAGAGCAGTTGGTATTAAAAGCTGCGGCTTTGAGCAGCGTGCGGTGCCGCCGTGCAAAGAAGGCGGGCATTTCTTAATAACGGGGGTGGCAAAGTGTATAAGGATGGTAAAGTTTGGCTGGCACTTAATGATGCGGACGAGGAGATCTGCCTTCTGCCGGGTAAGGCGAACAGGCATGGACTGATCGCCGGCGCGACAGGAACCGGCAAAACGGTGACGCTCAGAGTCCTCGCCGAGGCATTCAGCGACATGGGCGTGCCCGTATTTCTGGCAGATGTCAAGGGAGATCTGGCAGGTATGATGGCACCCGGCACTGACAGCGAAGATATGCAGGCAAGAATTCAGAGATTCGGCCTAGATCAGTACGGATTTTCCTACAAGGGATATCCGGTCACATTCTGGGATATTTACGGAGAGAAGGGAATCCAGCTCCGCACAACTATATCGGAGATGGGACCGCTTCTGCTTTCCAGGATCATGAAGCTCAATGAGCTTCAGACCAATATTTTGTCCATTATATTCAAGATCGCGGATGACAGCGGTCTGCTTCTGATCGACACCAAAGATCTCAAGGCCATGCTCAACCACGTCAATCACAATCACAAGGAGTATGAGGCGCAGTACGGAAAGATGAGCCCCGCTTCCATCGCTGCGATCCTGCGCGCTGTCGTGGCGCTTGAGATCGACGGCGGAGAAGTGTTCTTCTCTGAGCCCGGCCTCAATATCCATGACTGGATCACGACTGTGGACGGGAAGGGAATGATCAATATTCTGGACAGCCAGAGCCTGATCAACAACGGAAGACTGTATTCCACATTCCTTCTGTGGATGCTCTCGGAGCTCTTCGAAATGCTGCCGGAAGTCGGAGACCCCGCAAAGCCCAAGATGGTCTTTTTCTTCGACGAGGCGCACCTTCTGTTCAACGACGCGCCAAAGTCCCTTCTTGAGAAAATAGAGCAGGTGGTCAAACTTGTGCGCTCCAAGGGAGTCGGTGTCTACTTCTGCACCCAGAATCCCAGAGATATTCCGGACGGCGTACTGGCCCAGCTCGGCAACAGGATCCAGCACGCGCTGCGCGCTTACACCCCTGCGGACCAGAAATCGGTCAGGGCAGCGGCAGATTCCTTCCGTGAGAATCCCGCCTTCAACACATTCGATACAATTATGTCCCTGGGCACCGGAGAGGCGGTGATCTCCTTCCTCGAGGAGGACGGAACACCCGGGATCGCGCAGAAGACGAGAGTGCTTCCCCCTCAGAGCCGCATGGGCGCCGTGACGGACGAGGAGAGGGAGAGATCGATCAGAGAGAGCCTGCTTTATTCCAAATATGCGAATGCAGTGGATCCCGACTCTGCCTATGAGATCTTAGAGAGGCTGGGCATTGAGAAGCAGGAGGCACTTGAGAAGGCCAAAGCGGAAGCGGAAGCCGCGAAAGCGGAGGCAGCTGCCGCGAAGCAGAGGGAGAAGGAAGAGGCAGCCGCAGCCAGGGCAGCCCAGAAAGAGCAGGAGAGAGCGGAGAGAGAGGCACAAAGAGAAGCGGAGCGTGAAGCAAATGCCAAGAAGAGAGCCGCGAAGAGTGTCGGCAGTACCGTAGCCGGCACAGTCGGACGAGAGGTAGGCAAGACGGTAGGCGGAACGTTCGGCGGAAAATTCGGCAAGACGCTCGGCGGAAATCTCGGAGCAAGCCTCGGAAGAGGAATCCTGAACACACTTTTCGGACGTTAACAGCGAACTGGGGTCTGCGTCAATGGACGCAGGCCCCTTTTTAAGGGCCAAAAAAGCGAAAGTGGCGTAATATAATTCTTGTAAACAGTTCAAAGAATTGCTAGAATATATAAGACTGTTTGTTGCATCGAAGGTGTTGATGCAGCAAAGGTTCTAAATAATGGTATAGTGGAGGTCTGGAAATGAAAGTTTATACAACCGATAAGATCAGAAATGTCGTTCTTCTGGGTCACGGCGGCGCCGGGAAGACAACTCTGGCAGAAGCAATGTGCTATCTGGCAGGTGTGACTTCCAGATTGGGCAAAGTCGAAGATGGCAATACTGTCAGCGATTTCACGAAAGAAGAGCAGAAGAGAGGTTTCTCTATCAAGACTTCTGTGCTTCCCATCGAGTGGCAGGACTGCAAGATCAACATTCTGGACACTCCCGGATACTTTGACTTCGTAGGTGAAGTCGAGGAAGCTATCAGTGTTGCAGATGCAGCCATCATTGTTGTTTCCGGCAAAGCCGGCGTCGAGGTTGGTACAGAAAGAGCATGGGATCTTTGCGAGAAGTACAATATCCCCAGAATGTTCTTTGTCACCGATATGGATATTGACAATGTTTCCTACCGCTCTGTGGTGGAGAAACTTTCTGACATGTATGGCAAGAAGATCGCTCCCTTCAACTTCCCCTTCCGTGTGAACGAGAAGTTTGCGGGATATGTCAACGTCATTGCCGAGAAGGCATATGAGTGGAAAGATAAGGATGCGATTGAGTGCGCAGTTCCGGATTACAGCCAGGAATATCTGGAGAACTATCGCGATACTCTTATGGAGACAGTCGCAGAGACCAGCGAAGAGTTCATGGAGCGCTATTTTGAAGGCGACGTATTCTCAGAGGCCGAGATCCGTGCAGCAGTCAGAGCGGAAGTTCTCGACGGCTCCATCGTTCCGGTAGAGATGGGCGCAAGCACGATCTGCCGCGGCGTTTATACACTGCTCGACGATATCGTCAAGTACATGCCCAGCCCTGAGCATCGCAAGATGAACGGCATCAACCTCAAGACAAACGAGATCTTCGAGGCGAATTTCGACTTCTCCAAACCCAAGAGTGCTTACATCTTCAAGACGATCGTAGATCCTTTCATCGGAAGATATTCCCTGATCCAGGTCCGTTCCGGCGTCTTCAAGACAGATGATACTGTTTACGACAGCGCTCTTGAATCAGAAATGAGAATCGGCAAGCTCTATATCATGCAGGGCAACAAGTCCAGCGAAGTTCCGGAGCTTCATGCAGGCGACATCGGCGCTGTTGCGAAACTCGGTGATGCCAAGACCGGCGATACTCTTTCCACCAAGGCGACTCCGATCCAGTACGGCAAGATGGAGATCTCCACACCTTATACTTATATCCGCTATAAGGCCAAGAACAAGAACGATGTGGATAAGATCGCACAGGCTATGACCAAGATCTCCTCTGAGGATCCCACCTTCAGAATGGAGAACGATGCAGCCAACAAGCAGACTCTGATGTACGGTATCGGCGATATGCAGCTTGAGATCGTAAAGAGCATGCTCAAGAATGAATATAAGGTCGAAGTAGAGACCATGGCTCCCAAGGTGGCTTACAGAGAGACGATCCGTAAGACTTCCGATGTGGAGTACAAGTATAAGAAGCAGTCCGGCGGACACGGCCAGTATGGTCACGTCAAGATGAGATACAGCCCTCTCGGCGACCAGTCCAAGGCATATGAGTTCGGCGATGAAGTCGTCGGCGGAAGCGTTCCCAAGAACTACTTCCCTGCTGTTGAGAAGGGTATCATTGAATCCGTACAGAAGGGACCTCTTGCAGGTTATCCCGTTGTCGGCGTCAACTGCGTGCTTTACGACGGATCCTACCACCCGGTAGACTCTTCCGAAATGGCATTCAAGACCGCTTCCATCCAGGCATTCAAGAAGGGCTTCATGGAAGCAAATCCTGTGTTGCTTGAGCCCATTGTCAGCCTGAAGGTAACGATCCCGGATGCATATACCGGTGATGTTATGGGTGATCTGAACAAGAGACGCGGCAGAGTTTTGGGCATGAACCCGATCGGCGGCGGCAAGCAGGTCGTTGAGGCGGAAGTTCCTCAGTCCGAGCTGTTCGATTACTGCACAGTACTCCGTTCCATGACCGGCGGACGCGGTGATTATCAGTATGAGTTTGTAAGATATGAGCAGGCTCCCGCAGATATTCAGGCCAAGGAAGTTGCAGCAAGAGCTGCACAGATCGCTGAGGGTATTGAAGACTGATCAGCCGCCAATAAGAACTGCATCCGATGCAGATTCAGCACCGATATCGTCAATCACTGAAATAATGAACCGGGGCGTATCTAATGATATGTCCCGGTTTGGCTTAGGCCGAAAATCAGAAGTAAAGGAGCTGTATTTCATGAAGTACGATTTTAAGAAGATTGAACCCAAATGGCAGAAAAAGTGGGAAGATGCCAAACTCTTTGAGGCTCAGGACCACAGTGACAAGCCTAAGTTCTACGGCCTTGTCGAATTCCCTTATCCCAGCGGCGCAGGCATGCATGTCGGACATATCAAGGCCTACAGCAGCATGGAAGTGCTGTCCAGAAAGCGCAGAATGCAGGGATACAACGTCCTGTTCCCGATCGGCTATGACGCCTTCGGACTGCCTACCGAGAACTATGCCATCAAGACCAATACACACCCCAGGGTGATCACGGATGCCAATATCGATAAGTTCTCCAACCAGCTTAAAAGCGTAGGTTTCTCTTTTGACTGGACAAGGACCGTGGATACATCCAAGGATGACTATTACAAGTGGACACAGTGGATCTTCCTCAAACTCTTCGAACACGGACTTGTGTTCAGGGACAAGACGCTCGTCAACTACTGCCCGCACTGCAAGGTCGTTCTCTCCAACGAGGACAGCCAGGGCGGAAAGTGCGATGTCTGCCACACGGATGTCATTCAGCTCCCCAAGGATGTGTGGTACCTGAAGATCACGGATTATGCGGACAAGCTCCTCTCAGGCCTTGATGATGTGGATTATCCCGAGAACATCAAGCAGCAGGAGGTGAACTGGATCGGCAAGTCCACGGGTGCCTTCGTCGACTTCACCATTGACGGCATCGACGAAAAGCTTGAAATCTACACAACTCGTCCCGACACGCTGTTCGGCGTCACCTTTATGGTCATGGCACCGGAGCACCCCCTGATCGACAAGTATCAGGACAGGATCAGCAATATGGACGCTGTCAATGCATACAGAGAAGAGTGCGCCAAAAAGACCGAGTTTGAGAGGACCCAGCTGGTCAAGGACAAGACCGGTCTCAAGATCGAAGGTCTCGAGGCTGTCAATCCTGTTAACGGCAAAAAGATCCCGATCTTTATCGCAGACTATGTCATGATGGGCTACGGTACAGGTGCGATCATGGCGGTACCTGCGCACGACCAGAGAGACTGGGATTTCGCCCATGCCTTCGGCGTGGATATCATCGAAGTCATTGAGGGCGGAGATATCTCCAAGGAAGCCTATACCGGCGACGGCAACATGATCAATTCCGAATACCTCAACGGGTACTCCAACAAGAAGGACTCCATCGCCAAGATGATCGAAGTTCTGGAGGAGAAGGGAATCGGTCATGCGGGCGTTCAGTTCAAGATGAAGGACTGGGCATTCAACCGCCAGAGATACTGGGGTGAACCGATTCCGCTCATCCACTGCCCTAAATGCGGCGTCGTGGCTGTTCCCTACGAGGAACTTCCTCTCATACTCCCTGAAGTCAAAGATTTTGAGCCCGGAGAGGACGGCAAGTCCCCTCTTGCAAGGATCGATTCTTTCGTGAACTGCACCTGCCCTAAGTGCGGCGGACCCGCGCAGAGAGAAACGGATACGATGCCCCAGTGGGCCGGCAGCTCCTGGTATTTCCTTCGCTACTGCGATCCGCATAATGACAAAGCATTTGCCGACATGGACAAGCTCAAATACTGGATGCCCGTAGACTGGTACAACGGGGGCATGGAACATGTCACCAGGCACCTGATCTATTCCAGATTCTGGCACCATTTCCTCTACGACATCGGAGAGGTCAATACGCCTGAACCTTATGCGAAGCGCTCTGCCCAGGGCATGATCCTCGGCTCGGACGGAGAGAAGATGAGCAAGTCCAGAGGAAATGTTGTGGATCCTCTGGATATCGTCAATCAGTACGGTGCTGACACACTCAGAGTCTATGTGCTCTTCATGGGTGACTACGGAAGCGCAGCGCCCTGGAATGACAGCTCTGTAAAGGGCTGCCGCAGATTCCTCGAGCGCGTGGCCGGTCTGACAGACCTGGTGACAGATGAGAATAAGCCTGTTTCTTACGAGACAGCGCTGCACAAGACGATCAAAAAAGTGACGGATGACATTGAGGCTCAGAAATTCAACACGGCAATTGCAGCGCTGATGACGCTGATCAATGACATCTATAAAGAAGGCAGTATTTCCAAAGAGAATCTTGTGATCTTCTTAAAGCTCCTGTCGCCCTTCGCTCCTCACATCACCGAGGAAATTTACGAGATGATCGGCGGAGAAGGATTCCTGACTGTCTCAAACTGGCCGGAGTATGATGAAGCCAAGACGATCGACGCCACGATCGAAGTCGGTGTACAGGTCAACGGCAAAGTCAGAGCTGCTGTCTCGATCCCTGCAGGATGCGACAAGGATACGGCGATGGCTGCTGCAAAAGCCAACGAGAGAGTCGCTTCTTTCATCGAAGGCAAGAAGATCGTCAAGGAGATCTATGTGCCCGGTAAGATCATCAATATTGTAGTGAAATAAGATATATAAAGCGGCTGATCAACCGGATAAGTAAATGAGCTGAGACGCTCATCTGCTTATCCGGTTTTTTTGGAGATGTTGTTAACATTTCCATCATTTGCCTCCATGAGATTGACATAATTGCATTAAATGTATACAATTATGCAAGATAGCGCTTCGATTGAAAGCACAAATGATCAGGGGTATAGCGGGGCGGGGCCCGCAGAACGGAGAGGTAATGAACAGTGAGTATGACTTTAATAAGGAGGTCTCCGATAAGTATTCTCTAAGAGGCAGAGTGTTTCACAAGATCCGCAATGACATCTTGAACGGAAGATATAAGGAACATGAAGAACTCAAGGAGATCCGGATCGGGAAGGAGCTTGGGGTATCAAGAACACCGGTGAGAGAAGCGCTCAGACAGCTGGAACTGGAGGGACTGGTGCAGATCATTCCCAACAGAGGAGCCTTTGTCACAGGAATCAATGAAAATGATGTCCGGGATATTTATGCGATCCGCGCACTTCTCGAAGGCTTGTGTGCGCGCTGGGCGACAGAGAGAGTCACTCCGGAGCAGCTCGAGAGTATGGAAGAAAATGTCTATTTGGCAGAGTTTCATGCGGCGAAGGGGCATATGGAACAGATCGCGGAGCTGGACAATCAGTTCCACCACATCCTGTATGAGGCCTGTGGTTCCAAGATGCTGGAGCATCAGCTTGTGGACTATCACTCGTATGTGATGAGGATCCGGAAAAAGACCCTGTCGACGATCGAGAGAAGCACTGCTTCCAATAAAGAACACCGGGCCATTATGGAGGCGATCCGGGCAGGAAAAGCGGATCTGGCGGAGCGGCTGGCCAGTGAGCATATGAAAAATGCTTACGAAAATATGGTCAAGAACCGCTTGTATGACATCTATAAGAACACGGAAGGCTGAAAAGCCCCGGGAAGGAGCAGAGATTATGCAGAAGATACAGATGACGACACCTCTGGTGGAGATGGACGGAGATGAGATGACCAGGATCATTTGGAAAATGATCAAAGATGACCTTCTCCTTCCTTATATCGATCTCAAGACCGTTTATTACGATCTGGGCCTTAAACACAGAGATGAAACTGACGATCAGGTCACGACAGAATCCGCGGAAGCGACTAAAAAGTACGGCGTCGCCGTAAAATGTGCGACCATCACACCCAATGCAGCCAGAGTGGAAGAATATCATCTGAAGAAAATGTATAAGAGCCCCAACGGGACGATCCGCGCCGCACTCGACGGAACGGTCTTTCGGGCGCCGATCCTTGTAAAAGGGATCGATCCTTACGTCCGCACATGGAAAAAGCCGATCACGATGGCTCGTCATGCATACGGAGACGTCTATAAAAACACGGAGATCCGAGTGCCCGGAGCGGGAACCGCAAAGCTGGTGTTCAAAGGAGAGGACGGAAATGAGATCGTTAAGACCATCCACGTTTTTGACGGCCCCGGCATCATTCAGGGAATCCACAACACAGACCGCTCTATAGAAGGGTTTGCCAGAAGCTGTTTCGAATATGCGCTCGGAGTGAAGCAGGATCTGTGGTTTTCCGTCAAGGATACGATCTCCAAGACCTATGACACACGCTTCAAGGATATCTTCCAGAAGCTGTATGATGAAGAGTACAAAGAGAAATTTGATGCTGTCGGCACGGAATACTTCTATACTTTGATCGATGACGCAGTTGCACGCGTCATGCGGTCCGAGGGAGGATTTGTGTGGGCACTCAAGAACTATGACGGCGATGTCATGAGCGACATGATGGCAACAAGTTTCGGCTCACTTGCCATGATGACTTCCATTCTGGTTTCTCCTGAAGGTTATTACGAATATGAGGCGGCGCACGGCACAGTTCAGAGACATTATTACAAGCATCTGAAAGGAGAGCCGACCTCCACGAATTCCGTGGCGACCATTTTCGCATGGACAGGCGCACTCAGAAAGAGGGGAGAGCTGGACGGGATCGATGCACTCGTTCGATTCGCTGATCTTCTGGACGAGGCCACGCTGGAGACGATCGAGTCCGGAAAGATGACGGGAGATTTAGCGCTCATTACGACCATTCCGAATGTGCAGAAACTCGGGACGGAAGAGTTCATTCTCGCGATCAAAGAAACATTGGACAAAAAGATGTGATGACAAATGACACCGAAGTGTTAACAGATTCCTGATTATCAGCACTTGCAGAACCTAGAATTCCCGGTCTCAGGCGTGCCTGCACGCCTGAGACCGGGAATTTATTTACTTACAGGAGTATTGATCACTCCACATGCTCCGACAGTTCTTCCCACTTCTCATAGAGCAGTGCGAGCTCTTCCTTTAAGGATTCCTTGCGGGTCTGCAGGGCATTGAAGTTTGATGCATCGTTGTAGTTTTCCGGCAGTGCCATCTGTTCATCCAAAGATTTGATCTCTTCCTCCGTCCGGGAGATCTTCTCCTCGCACTTTTTAAAGTCACTGGCCGCCTTGCGCTGCCGTGCCTGTTCTTCTTTCTGCTGTGCCCAGTCCTGTTTGCCGGTCGACTTTGCAGTTTGATCTGCTTCAGATACCGCACCGGTGTGTGAGGGGGAGGCGCCGGGACCGGGAGTATCACCGGACGAAGCTGTGTTTTGACCGCTTTGCGTCTCACGGATCGCTTTTCTAAGGAGCACGTCCCCGACCTGGGCGGATTTTTCCAGATAGAAGTCATAGTTTCCGATAAAGCGCTCCGGCACGCTCTCCGAATTGCTGCCGGGATAGTTTAAGAGCACCTTCTGTGTCAGGGAGAGGATGCGGCTGGCCGTCCTGTTGATGAAATACCGGTCGTGGGATACGTACAGGACAGTGCCCTCATAGGCATTGAGTGCGTTTTCCAGGACTTCCTTGGAAACGAGGTCCAGATGGTTGGTCGGCTCGTCCAGGATCAGAAAATTTGCCTTGGAAAGCATGAGTTTGGCCAGAGAGACGCGTCCCTTTTCCCCTCCGCTCAGATCACCGACTCTCTTAAAGACATCTTCGCCGGTAAACAGGAAGGAAGCCAAAAGACTGCGGATCTGCGTGTTGTTCATGGACGGATATTCGTCGGAGATCTCCTCGAAGACCGTCTTGTCGTCGTGAAGAACGTGGTGTTCCTGGTCGTAGTAACCGATATGTACGTTGGTTCCCAGACGGATCACGCCTTTGTCGGGCGGTGTCTTTTCGTTGAGGATCCCGAGAATGGTGGACTTGCCTGTTCCGTTGTCTCCGATCAGCGCCACATGTTCTCCGCGGCGGATGCGGAAGGAGAGGCCGGAGAACAGCACTTTGCTTCCGTATGCCTTGGCGAGATCTTCCACGATCAGCACCTCGCGGCCGCTCTTAATGCAAGGCGTAAAAGTGAGGTGCATATCGTCCCGGATATCAACGGGCTTCTCCAGGACTTCTGTCTTGCGGAGCAGCTTCTCGCGGCTCTCCGCGCGCTTGATCGATTTCTCGCGATTGAAGCGCCTGAGCTTTTCGATGACCTCCTCCTGATGGCGGATGACGGCCTGATTGTTCATATAGGCGTGGTACTGCTGCTCGCGAAGTGCCTTTTTGCGTTCTGCATAGACGGAATAGTTTCCGTTAAAGAGCATGCATTTTCCGTTTTCCAGTTCCAGGATCTTCGAGACGGTGCGGTCCAGAAAATACCGGTCATGGGACACGACGAGGACGGTCCCCTTGTAGTTCATGAGGTAAGTCTCCAGCCATCGGATGCTGTTCATGTCCAGGTGGTTGGTAGGTTCGTCGAGCATGATCAGCTCGGGGCTCTGAAGCAGGAGCTTTCCCAATGCGACCCGGGTCTTCTGGCCTCCGGAGAGGGTCGAGACGGTCTGATCCAGCTCCTGGGCAGTGAAACCGAGACCCTTGAGGACGCCCATGACTTCCCCTTTATAGGAATAGCCGTTCTCGCGCTCAAATTTATGCAGAAGATCGGTATACTCTGCGATCGTCTGTGTAAGGGCTTCCCCTTTGAGGATCTCCATATCGCGCTCGAATCGGGACAGGCGCTCCTCCATATCAATAAGATACTGCTTGACAGAGAGCACCTCTTCGTAGATCGTGCGCTCCGAAAAGAGCCCCTGGTTCTGCGCCAGATAGCCGAAACTGCTGTCCCGCTCAAAGGAGACGGAGCCTTCATCCGCGTTTTCCTCGCCCACGATGATCTTTAAAAGTGTGGTCTTTCCGGCGCCGTTGATACCGACGATCGCCGCTTTATCCCCTTTCTCGAGATGGAAGGTGATATCCCGCAGCACCGGGTTTCCGGGGTATTCTTTGCTTATGTGATGACATGCCAGGATCATGGATCTATTCCTTTATGGATCTTATTTTATGGATCTGTTTTTTACGACTCTGTTTTATAAAAAGCCGGATCATTCCGGCGGTATTGTTCTCAATTCGTGACCGGTCAGCGCCCGGTATCCACCATGATATAGAAAAAAACAGGATTCGTCAAACAGACGGGGCATAATCGGAAAGCATCCTCTCCCCATATGGAAAAATGTCCTTTCGCGCAGAAAGCGCGTCAAAACACAGCATGGGATTTGCAATTGACGTGTTTTTGGCGAATCGATATAATAATAGCTATAGAATATGAATTGAGCAGAAGAATGAACAGATTTATGGAAAGGATGTAGTTGGGGAGTGGAAGAACGGGGGATTTCACAGGCGGTAATAGGAAGGCTGCCTCGTTATTACAGATATCTCGGCGATCTGAAAAGTGAAGGCGTTGAGAGGATCTCATCTCAGGAACTGAGCAGGATCATGAATGTCACTGCATCGCAGATCAGGCAGGATTTCAATAATTTCGGAGGCTTCGGACAGCAGGGTTACGGGTATAATACAAGTTTTCTGTATGAGGAGATCGGGAAGATTCTCGGCCTCAACAAACAGCATGATATGATCCTGATCGGTGCAGGAAATCTCGGACAGGCGCTGGTCAATTATATGAATCTCAAGAACAGGGGATTCTTGTTTAAGGGAGCATTCGATGTCAATCCGGCACTTCATGATAAGAAGATCGCCAACATTCCTATATATCCGATGGAGCAGATGTCGAGATTTATCAGTGAGAACAGTATTGATATTGCAGTGCTGACGGTTCCCAAGGCAGCTGCCATTGAGATCACGCAGGTCCTCACGCAGACACCCATCAAGGCGATATGGAATTTTGCCCATGTGGACCTTAAAGTTCCGAGCAGGATCCAAGTGGAGAGCGTTCACCTGCAGGACAGTCTCATGAAACTGTCTTACAACATCCGGCGCCATGAGGATGAGAACTGAAATGTGTGCGATCAAGAGTATGAGCGAAAAAGTGTGTAAGGATCATAATGATCTGATACGATGACACAGGACAGCGCCTTTTCCGGTACGAGCCGGAAAAGGCGTATTTTTCGGTATTTATGAGAGCGGAGGGAAGGCAGCAGTGAAATACCTTCTGACAGGAAATGAAATGGCCGCGGCGGACAGGATCACATCCGAAAAGATCGGGATCCCGTCGATCGTCCTGATGGAGAGAGCGGCGCTGGCAGCTGCGGACGAGATCACGGAGAGATTTGCAGGAATAAAGAGAGTCACGATCGTGTCGGGACCCGGCAATAACGGAGCTGACGGACTGGCAGTCGGGCGGATCCTGATCGACAGGGGATGCAGAGTGCAGTTTTTTGTGCTGTCCGAAAAAGACCCGCCGGCGGGATCTTCTATGGAAGTGCAGAGGAATATCCTTCGCGCTTACGGCGCCGTACCGGAGGTCTTCGACGAGGAACGATTGAAAAGGTTTGCGCCGGAGATCATTGTAGATGCGCTCTTCGGTACGGGGCTTGCAAGAGAACTGAGCGGGACATCTAAGCAGGTAGTCTGTGCGGTCAACGAATATCGAATGCAAAACGGATGCAAAGCGGTGGCGGTCGATATCCCTTCAGGCATCTCATCTGAGACCGGCGCTGTCATGGGATGCGCCGTGACATGTGACCTCACAGTTACATTCGCCTACTACAAGCGCGGCCATTTTCTCTATCCCGGGTGCAGCTATTGCGGAGAGACCGTGCTGCGCCAGATCGGCATTCATGACAGAAGCTTTGCGGCAGAGGAGAGACCTCTTCCCGAGATGTTCATGAATGAGTACGCGGATATCGCAAGGCGAATCGCATACAGAGATCCGGGGGGCCATAAAGGGACCTTCGGCAAAATATTGATCATAGCGGGAAGTTATGCCATGTGCGGCGCAGCGCTTCTGTGCGCAAGAGCAGCGCTCAAAAGCGGAGCGGGCATGGTAAAGATCTTTACCAGAGAAGAAAACCGCGTGATCATCCAACAGGCTTTTCCCGAAGCGATGCTGACCACCTATGAGGCACTGCCTGAGGACGGGGAATTGAGAAAAGCGGCTCAGAAGAAGATCGTCCAAGCGCTCAAAGCGGATATACAGTGGGCAGATGCCGTGGCCGCCGGGCCCGGGATCGGACGCGGAAGTGAAGCCGCCCTTCTTGTCAATACGGTCTTAGAAGCTGCGGGGAATGACAATACCGGGCTCATGGAGAGCGGAAATGCGATCTCAATGCTGGTGCTGGATGCAGATGCACTGTTTATGATCGCGTCGGATGCGGCGATGGAGAGACAGCTTGCAGATCACGCGGAAAAGACTGCCGTGGTCCTGACGCCTCATTTGGCAGAGTTTGCTTATCTCGCGCATGTGTCCGCATACAGCGCTGCCGCAGACAGGATTCAGCTTATGAGAGATATAGCTGACAAGTACCGCTGCACGATCATCGGAAAAGATGCCAGGACGCTGATCATGTCTCACGGCGTCAGGGAGATCTGCATGATCACGAACGGAAACAGCGGTATGGCAACGGCCGGGAGCGGAGATGTGCTCACAGGGATCACGGCTGCGATGCTCTGCACCGTAAGAGAAAGGACAGGATGCGGACAGAAGGCGGCGGAATGCGCTGCTTATATCCACGCCCAGGCCGGCAGCAACTGTATGGAGAAGCTGGGTAAGAGGGCAATGCTGGCGGGCGATATTCTCGCAGAAACGGGAAGAGTACTTCACGAAATGGAATTCTAAGATCTGGAGGCGGATGATGAAGAATGCGATCAAATGCGGAACAAGCTGCAGAACCGGAAACGGCACCGGATATGAGAGGGTATGGGCGCAGATCGATATGGACGCCGTGCTCTTTAATATGGAGAGTATGAGAAATAATATCAGAGAGAATACACAGATCATCGGTGTGCTCAAGACCAACGGATACGGCCACGGCGCAGTTCCCATCATGAAGGAACTGGAGAAGCTGCCTTATGTGTGGGGGTATGCGGCGGCCACTTACGAGGAGGCCAAAGAGCTCAGAGACAATGGTGCTGAAAAGCCCATCCTTCTGCTCGGATATGTGTTCCCGTACTGCTATGAGGAGCTGGCCCGGCTGGAGATCAGACCTGCCTGCTTCAGGGAGGACATGCTCGAGCAGCTCTCATGCGCGGCGCGCGGCGCGGGAAAAGATATAAAGATCCATATTGCCCTGGATACCGGGATGGGCAGGATCGGGATCCGGCCCGATGACGAGGGACTGTCTTTTGTCAAAAAAGCGATGAATACAAAGGGCGTGACCGTGGAAGGCATGTTCACGCACTTCGCCAAAGCGGATGAGAAGGATCCTGTACCGACCAGGGAACAGATCGCACTCTATACAGGATTCAGGAAACGGATCGCAAGGGAGACAGGCCGGGAGATCCCGATCTGTCACTGCTCCAACAGTGCCGGCATCATAGAATTCCCCGAGGCCAATATGGACCTTGTGCGCGCCGGGATCACGCTTTACGGGCTGTGGCCGTCCGACGAGGTGGGGAGGACTGCGGTCCCCTTAAAGCCTGTCATGACTCTTTATTCGCATATTGTATATATTAAGGAAGCAGGGCCGGGAGTGAGCGTCAGTTACGGCGGCACATTTACGACGAGCAGGGAGATGACCAGGATCGCCACGATCCCCGTCGGTTATGGCGACGGCTATCCCAGAAGCCTGTCCGGGAAGGGATATGTGCTGATCTGCGGAAAGAGAGCGCCGATCCTGGGAAGAGTCTGCATGGACCAGATGATGGTGGACGTAACGGATATTCCGGAAGCGGCGGAAGGGAGCCTCTGCACGCTGATCGGCACAGACGGCGGTGAAACGATCACGATGGAAGAGCTCGGAGATCTCTCCGGAAGATTCAATTATGAACTCGCCTGCAATATCAATGAGAGAGTTCCCAGGATCGTCTGCGGAGGAAGCGTCGGTTGACGGCTCTGCGTGTTAATGGTATAGTCAAGGTTGTATTTCTTTATCCAAAAAATGTAAGGAGCAGAAAAATGTCAGGACATTCCAAATTTGCAAATATTAAGCACAAAAAAGAAAAAAATGATGCGGCAAAGGGCAAGATCTTTACGATCATCGGACGTGAGATCGCAGTAGCCGTTAAGGAAGGCGGAGCAGATCCCGCCAATAACTTCAAGCTTGCCAAAGTCATTGCGAAAGCCAAGTCCAACAATATGCCCAACGAGACGATCGAGCGCGGGATCAAGAAGGCCGCCGGCGACGTGGGCAATGTCAATTTCCAGTACAATACGTATGAGGGCTACGGCCCCGGCGGAATTGCGATCATTGTGGATACGCTGACAGACAACCAGAACAGAACGGCAGCAAATGTACGCTCTGCTTTCACTAAAGGAAACGGGAGCATCGGAACGCAGGGATGCGTGTCCTTTATGTTCGACAAGAAGGGACAGATCATCATCGACAAAGAAGAGTGCGACCTGAGCGCTGATGACCTCATGATGATCGTGCTCGATGCCGGTGCGGAAGACATCAAAGAGGAAGAGGACAGTTTTGAGATCCTCACGGCAGAGGAAGATTTTGACGCAGTCGAGAAAGCGCTCAAGGACGAGGGCATCGTCCTGGCTTCCTCGGAAGTGACCATGATCCCCCAGAACTATGTCAAAGTCACCGACGAGACGATCATGAAACAGATCCGCAGGATCCTCGATATCCTTGACGACGATGACGATGTACAGGCTGTATATCACAACTGGGATGAGGACTAAGCCTTACAAAAGCGCGCGAACAGATGACCGCGCCTTTACAGGCAGACCGCACACGGATGCACGGGCTCACGCAGAGCCCTGAAAAACAGATAAGAAAAAGTCAGGGCAGCTTTGTGTGCAGACATAAAGCTGCCTCATTGGCATAATGGATACAGCATAACGGGTTAACATGAACGGAGACAGTGAATTGAAGTTACCTGATCACACCGGCGGGACTATGCAGGACACAAACGAATTCAGACTCTTGAAAAATCCGCTGCCGGCACCAGTCAGAAAGTCCCATGTCCGCATGGAGTTTGATCTGGAGGAACCGGACGAGGAGGGATCGGAGACGGAATTCGACTATTTGATCAGCGACGATGACGATTTTGACATCTGACAGATCATGACGGCGGACAGCAGCGAAAGACAAGGAAGGTTGACGAAACGAATGGCTTCATCCAAAGCGAAGAAGAGCACGAAGAGGACAAACTCAAAGGCAGCCGCAGCAAGGAGCGGCTCCAAAAGCAGGAGAAGAACAGCGTCAGGGACAACAGGCAAAGATGCGGCGAGATTAGCGCAGGAAGAACAGCGGGCCATGGAGGTCAGGCGGGATATCCGTCTGCTCATCTTTATGGGTGCTATGGTCTTTCTGATGCTGGCTGCCTGGGGACTGGGCGGCGTCGCCGGAAGATCGGCCTCTTACGTCATGTTCGGTCTTTTCGGGAGACCGGCATATGTCCTGCCTGTTTTTCTTTTTTTTGCCGTTGTCTTTGTCATATCCAATATGGGAAAGAGGACCCTTCCGGCAAGGACCGCTTCGCTGATCATGCTTTTCGTATGCGCCTGTACGGCATTTGAACTGTGGAGCGGCGAACCCTCCAGATCCGCGCAGTACAACCCGGCAGAGGTCTTTCAGCGATGTGCTGCGTCCAAGGAAGGCGGCGGACTGATCGGTGGAACCGCCGCATTTGGTATGTTCCGCTATCTGAGGGGGGTGGGATCCGCGTTTGTGCTGGTCCTGATCATCCTGATCTGTGTTATGATCTTCACGCAGTTCTCACCGGTTGAACGGTACCGAAGAGCACAGGAGGAGAGAATCCGCAGGGGAGACCCCTCGTTCATGGAGAGACGCAGGCTCAGAGCACAGGAAAAAAGAGCTGCGGCGGCTGTGCGCAGGGAAGAGGTTGTCAGAGAAAGGGCGCGGAGGCGCAAAGAGCGGGAGGAACTTCTGGAACAGGAGGAGAAGAACCGGGAAGAACGCCTGCAAAAGCTGAAGGAAAAGACAAACGCGGCAGATCTGGTCAACAATGTCATCGAACCGGAACCGTCCCGCAGCCGCTCTCCCCGCAAAGACGGGTCTTTGGTCCAAAATCGTCCGTCCCTTCAGGAGCAGCCTTATTTTGAGGAAGAAAAGCCTCTAAATGAGGAGAAGCCGGTGAGAGAAGGGAAGAAGCCGGAGCGCACACAGGAGAAGGTCGTCACGGGAACCCCTCACGGGATCCGTTTCCTCGACAGAGGAAAAAGGGAACAGGAAAAAGCAGAGGAGATCCGGGTCAGTGCTCCGGTCGTCAGTGATGACGGCAGTGAGATATCCGAGAGGATCCTCCGTCCGGACGCCAATACCGTCAGAGTGGAATCAGAAGGACTGGTCCAGCCGGCATCAGAGATGAGAGACCTCTACGGAGGACCTTATGCTCCCGGCTCAGGGCGGGGTACGATGACGGTGTTCACAAGGACGACGGATACCGGCAATATCGATGAAGACCTGCATTTTCCCTTTTATCAGGAGGAAAATGAGAAGCATCTGCGCAAAGTGTATGCCAGTGAGAGCGCGGCAGACAAGATCCTGTCCGGCTCCATGGATATAGCAGATGCGGGTGGAATGTCGACTTTTTGGGCGCAGTCAGCGGATGCAGATGCACCTGCTTCTGTATCCGTCGATACAGCGCCTGAACCGGAGAGAGCACCGGTGGATGACCGGACGGAAGATGTGCAGAAAGCCGAACCGGCCCTGCCGGCAGAAGAAACTCCGTCTGTTGTATCTGCAGCAGCTGAAAAAGAGCCGGAAAAAGCCGGAACTGCCGCTGTCAAAAATAAGGAGAGTACACCTGCGATCAGCGCCACACAAGAGGATCTCGACGGCATAGAAGTCCACAGAGAAAGAGGCGGTCCTGCGGGATCCGGAAAAAGAACTGTGATGAGCGGTGAGAAGCGAAATGCGGAGAACCGAAAGTACAGTTTTCCGCCGTTCCACCTGATGGAAAAAGGTCAGCCGCTCCACTCCGAAGAGTCGGACCAGGAACTCAAGGAGACTGCATTCAGACTTCAGGAGACTCTCAGGATCTTCGGCGTCAATGTCTCGATCACGGATATCAGTCAGGGACCTTCTATCACAAGATATGAGCTGCAGCCGGAGCAGGGCGTCAAAGTCAGTAAGATCCTGTCCCTGGCAAACGATATAAAACTCAGCCTGGCTGCAACGGACATCCGGATCGAAGCGCCCATCCCCGGAAAACCTGCGATCGGAATAGAAGTTCCCAATAAGCACAGATCCGTGGTGGCACTCAGAGACATTCTGGAATCCAGGGAGTTCCGCACCGCCAAGAGCCTTCTGACTTTTGCAGTCGGAAAGGACGTGGGCGGAAAGACGATCGTCGCGGATATTGCCAAGATGCCCCACGTGCTCATAGCCGGCGCGACCGGGTCGGGCAAATCTGTCTGTATCAATACGATCATCATGAGTATTCTGTACAAGGCATCGCCCGATGAAGTGCAGATGATCATGATCGACCCCAAGGTCGTGGAACTGAGTGTATACAACGGGATCCCTCATCTGATGATCCCTGTCGTCACCGATGTCAAAAAATCGTCGGCGGCACTGAATTGGGCCGTGGCGGAGATGGAACGCAGATACAAACTGTTTGCTGCGGCGGGCACCAGAGATCTCGCAGGATACAACGCGATGGTGAAAGCCAAAGGGAGCGAGGCGGGTGAGAATGAAAAGCCTCTTTCCAGGATCGTCGTGATCGTAGATGAGCTGGCGGATCTGATGATGGTCTGCAAGAATGACGTGGAAACCTCAATCTGCAGACTGGCGCAGCTTGCCAGAGCGGCAGGACTGCATCTGATCATTGCGACGCAGCGTCCCTCCGTGGATGTCATCACTGGCCTGATCAAGGCCAACATGCCCAGCAGGATCGCTTTTGCGGTCGCCAGCAACACCGATTCCAGGACCATTCTGGATATGAACGGTGCAGAGAAGCTGATCGGGAAGGGCGACATGCTGTTTTATCCGCAGAATTATCAGAAACCTGCCCGTTATCAGGGGGCGTTCGTATCCGATCAGGATGTCCAGAATGTGGTGGAATATATCAAAGAAAACAACCATTACGACACCAATCCGGATGAGATCGGCAATGTGATCGATCAGATGGCCGTCTCGGGAATGAACGGCACTGGACTCGATGCGGGCGGCGACAGCGGCTACGATGAGTATTTTGAAAAAGCCGGCAGATTCATCATCGAAAAGAACAAGGCATCCATCGGAATGCTCCAGCGCGTGCTGAAGATCGGCTTCAACAGAGCGGCCCGAATCATGGACCAGCTCGCGGAAGCAGGTGTTGTCAGTGAAGACAACGGGACCAGAGCGAGACAGGTGCTTATGGATATGACACAGTTCGAACAGTTTCTTGAGGAAATGTGAGGACTGCGCAGAGCAGTAAGGCATGGAGGTGAACATGAGAATAAGCAGGCAGGTGCGCATAGCCGCTGTCCTTATATCGATCGCCGCTGCGCTGTGTTTTGGCTTTGTGACATATGTGGGTACCCTGTCCAACACAAGGGAAGCGCTTTTGGACAGCTCAAAGGATCTGGCTGATCAGGGAGAGTACAGGGAAGCGGTCAAACTGATCGACCGCGCCCTTGCGCTTGACAATGACGACACCGTGTCCGACGAAGTGCTGTGCCT
The DNA here is from genome assembly GCA_902801585.1 of uncultured Lachnospiraceae bacterium. Next base: position 83,565 of record CADCIU010000001.1, read on the forward strand.
GAGAAAAGCGGAATACCTGCAGAAAGCCGGCGAACCGGACCAGGCGCTGATGGCAGCCATGCGGGTCGTCAAGAACACATCGGAGGGACAAGAGGAATTCGATGAGGCCTGGGAGAGGATCGTCTCCATCTGTACGGAGCAGGGGGAGTACGGGAAACTGGCAACGCTGCTTGAGGGGTCTGAATCGGAGACCATAAAAAGCAGGTATTACAATTATCTGGTCTACGATCCTGTGTTCAGGGATCCGCCCGGCACCTATGAGGGTGAGTTTACTCTGATCATAGAAAGTCAGGGCGTGGGTGCCGTATTCTATACGATCGACGGATCCGAGCCCACCGACAAGAGCAACCTGTACAGCGACGGGATCCTGCTGCGCCCGGGCCTGTATACAGTCAAGGCATTATTTATTAATCGCTACGGCCTAAAGAGCAGTACGGTGACCGGGACTTATCAGGTGATGGAGGGACCGTAACAGGAAAAAAACGTATTTTGACGGGAAAATACGGCCCGGCCGGGGCAAATCCTTTAAATATTATGAGAAACTGCGCAATTATCATGATATTTTGAGTTGTAAAGCAAAGAAAATCAGTGATAGTATTTATTGAGTCCTGTAAAAACTGCGGCCTTTACAGAACGCAGGATCCTTCAGGATCAATATTTATAAAGTAACAAAGGAATATGGAGGTTCATATGTTCAAGATCATCAAGAAGGAAAATCTGGCCCCCAACATCTATCTGATGGATGTGGAGGCTCCCAGAATTGCCAGATACGCACTTCCCGGACAGTTCCTGATCGTTCGTGTTGACGAGGACGGTGAGAGGATCCCTCTTACAATCTGCGATTACGACAGCGAGAATGGGATCGTGCAGATCGTGTTTCAGGTCATCGGCGGAGATACATACCGCATGTCTTCCCTTGAGGTCGGCGACAGCTTTGCAGACATGGTAGGTCCTCTCGGAAGACCTTCCGATCTCACTGAGATGCCGATCGATGAGCTCAAAAAGATGAAGATCTGCTTTATCGCCGGCGGTGTCGGAACAGCGCCCGTTTACTGCCAGCTCAAATGGCTGAAGAATCAGGGCGTGGAAGTGGACTGCATACAGGGCGCCAGGACCAAAGATATCATTATTCTTGAAAAAGAGATGAGCGAGGTATCGAACCTTCATATCTGCACGGATGACGGCTCATACGGCATCGCAGGCAATGTATGCGTCGCACTGCAGAAACTTTGGGATGAGGGCAGACGCTTTGACAGAGTGATCGCGATCGGCCCCATGATCATGATGAAATTCGTATGTCAGCTCACGAAGCAGCTCGGTGTAGAGACGATCGTCTCCATGAACCCCATTATGGTGGACGGCACCGGTATGTGCGGTGCCTGCAGGCTGATGGTGGGCGATCAGGTCAAGTTCGCATGTGTGGACGGTCCTGAATTTGACGGCCACAAGGTGGATTTTGCACAGGCCATGCAGAGAATGAAACTCTATGCCACGGAGGAAGGCCGCCTCTATCTGAAAGCCAAAGAGGGCAGCACGCATCACGGCGGCTGCGGAAACTGCGGAAATTGACAGTCCCGGTCAGGATATCGCGAATATTCCGAAACGGAACTGCTATTCAGAAAGGATATACGAAAATGGATATGATGAAAAAGGTCCCGGTGAGGGAACAGGATCCCAAAGTCAGAGCTGCCAATTTCGAGGAAGTGTGCCTGGGATATAACAAAGAAGAAGCAGAGGCGGAAGCACAGCGCTGTCTGAACTGCAAAAACCCCAAATGTGTACAGGGATGTCCCGTCAATATTGATATTCCCGCGTTTATTTCGAAGATCAAAGAGAGCGACGTGAAGGGCGCATATGATGTGATCGGCCTTTCTTCCTCTCTTCCCGCTATCTGCGGGCGTGTATGCCCCCAGGAGACCCAGTGCGAGGGCAAATGCGTGAGAGGGATCAAAGGTGAACCTGTCTCCATCGGCAAACTGGAGAGATATGTGGCCGATACAGCGCGCGAAATGGGCATCAAGCCTCGGAGCGCAGAGAAAAAGAACGGTCACAAGGTCGCCGTGATCGGTTCCGGCCCCGCCGGACTGACCTGCGCGGGAGATCTTGCGAAAATGGGTTACGACGTGACGATCTTCGAGGCGCTGCACAAGGCAGGCGGTGTTCTTGTTTACGGCATTCCCGAGTTCCGTCTTCCCAAGGATGCGGTGGTCGAGAAGGAGATCGAGAACGTGAAGTCCCTCGGCGTCAAAATTGAGACCGACTGCGTGGTAGGCAAATCCGCCACGATCGATGACCTGATGGAAAACGAAGGATTCGAAGCAGTGTTCATCGGATCCGGCGCCGGCCTTCCCAAGTTCATGGGAATTCCCGGAGAGCAGGCAATGGGTGTGTTCTCCGCCAATGAGTATCTGACAAGAAGCAACCTGATGAAGGCATTCAGCGAAGACTCCAGAACGCCGATCATGAGAGCGAAAAAGGCCGTGATCGTCGGCGGCGGCAATGTGGCTATGGATGCTGCCAGAACCGCGCTCCGTCTTGGTGCTGAGACCTATATTGTTTACAGAAGAAGTGAAGAAGAGCTTCCCGCAAGACGCGAGGAAGTACACCACGCCAAGGAAGAAGGCATTATCTTCAATCTTCTGACCAATCCCGTCGAGATCCATGCCGATGAGAACGGCTGGGTCAAGGGCATTACCTGCCTTCGCATGGAACTGGGCGAGCCCGATGCGTCAGGCAGACGCAGACCTGTTGAGATTCCCGGGTCCGAGTTCTATATCGAGTGCGACGCGGTGATCATGTCCCTGGGCACATCCCCCAACCCGCTGATCTCTTCTACGACCGAGGGCCTTGAAGCCAACAGAAGAGGCTGTATCGTAGCGGACGAGGAGAAGGGCATGACCTCCAAGAAGGGCGTGTTCGCAGGCGGCGACGCTGTGACGGGCGCGGCGACTGTCATCCTCGCAATGGGAGCCGGCAAAGCGGCTGCCAAGGGTATTGACGAGTATTTGTCTGCGAAGTGAAATAAATGATCAGAGAATAAAGATCAAAGGATAAGAAAGAAGCGAATGACTCAGATTCTTGATTTTTCTGCTGACGTGCAGAGAGACATTTTTGGAAGTAAGGACCACTATATCAGAAAGATTGAAAAGGACCTGAATGTCGTGGTAGTGGCGAGAGACGGCGTGATCAAGGTGACGGGAGACGATACGGATGTGCGCAAAGCAGTCGGGATCCTGGAGAATCTCGCCGGTCTCTCGAGGGCCGGCGGCGAGATCCTGGACCAAAGCGTGGACTATGCGATTGAGATGAAGGATGAGGCGAAGCCGGGCATGCTTGTCGATTTTGACAAAGACATCATCTGTCACACCGTGAGTGGCAAGCCTATCAAACCCAAGACATTGGGACAGAAAAAGTATATTGATTCCATAAGGGACAATCTCATCGTGTTCGCAAACGGACCTGCGGGTACCGGCAAGACTTTCCTCGCGATGGCGATGGCCATCACCGCTTTTCAAAACAAAGAAGTGGAGCGCATCATCATGACGAGGCCGGCAATCGAAGCCGGAGAGAAGCTGGGATTCCTTCCCGGAGATCTGCAGAGTAAGGTGGATCCCTATCTGCGTCCTCTGTATGACGCACTTTACCAGATCATGGGGGCGGAAAGCTTCAAGCGCAACATGGAGAACGGACTGATCGAAGTGGCGCCATTGGCTTATATGCGCGGCAGGACACTGGATAATGCATATATCATTCTGGATGAAGCACAGAATACGACTCCGGAACAGATGAAGATGTTCCTGACGCGGTTCGGTTTCGGATCGCACGCGATCATTACAGGCGATGCGTCCCAGAAAGACCTTGCGCCCAATACAAGGTCCGGCCTTGATGTGGCGATGAAAGTCTTAAAGAACGTGGACGGGATCAGCTTCATCAATCTCACAGCCAAGGATGTCGTACGACATCCTCTGGTGCAGAGAATTGTCAAGGCTTATGAGGATTATGAGAAACATGGTCGTTTTGAACACCGATATCCAAACAAAAGAAAGATTTGAGTTTGATCTGAATCAGACTGCAGTGCGCGTCTGTGAAGAGGTGCTTTCGCAGGAAGCCTTCGACGACAGGGCCGAGATCTCTCTTGTGGTGACGGACGCCGATGAGGTGCACCGGCTCAACCTCGAGTTCAGGGGAATCGACAGGACGACAGATGTATTGTCTTTCCCCGGTCTTGATTATGAGGCGCCGGCTGATTTTACGTGTATCGATGAGAGCTGCATCAACCCGGACAATGACTGCGTGATGCTGGGTGACATTGTCATCAATGCGCAAAAGGTCAGAGAACAGGCTGCGGAGTACGGACACAGCGAGCTGCGCGAATATGCCTTTCTTGTGGCACACAGCATGCTCCATCTGTGCGGTTACGACCACATGTCGCCCGAGGAAGTACAAGTGATGGAAGAACATCAGGAGAAAGCGCTTGCAGCGCTCGGGATCACAAGAGACCTATGACGCAGAGCTGAGCGGCAGCGGGAGGGATCGCACTGCATGGGCAAAAGAGGAAAGGCATATAAGGATTCATATGAAAGGGTGGATACAGCAGTGATCGGTGCAGGCGCATCGGGTTGTATGGCTGCTGTCTCCGCTGCCCTTTCAGGAGCATCTGTTCTCCTTCTGGAATCCAATGACAAGATCTGCAGGAAAATATATGCGACCGGCAACGGCCGCTGCAATCTGACCAATCTGCATATGAGCGGAGAATGCTATCACACGGGCGGAGGAGAAGACCTCTCCGCCTTTTTTGCGCGGTTTTCCGTTGAAGATCATTTGGCATTCTGGCAGTCGAGAGGGATCTGCCTGCATGACAGACAGGGATATGTCTATCCGCAGACCGATCAGGCCGCGACGATCGCGGAAGGTTTTGAGAAGATACTGGACAGTCTCGGTGTCAGGATCGCACTGCATGAGAGAGTTCAGAGTGTCCATACGGACGGGAAAGGCATTTTCCGAATCGAGACGCAGGAAGGACATCGCTGTTTTGCCGGGACCGTCGTTCTGGCAGGAGGCGGCATGGCAGGTCCGCAGTTCGGATGCAGAGGGGATATGTACCGCATCGCAGAGGCGCTGGGGCACCATGTCCGAAAACCGCTTCCGGCCCTGACACCGCTCATCTCTGATGACAGAGATCTGAAGGCGGCGTCCGGTGTCCGTTGTGATGCGGCCATTGCATTGCGGATTGACGGCACCAAAATCTGTTCCGAGCGAGGAGAGCTTCAGATGACGGAGTCCGGAATCTCGGGGATCCCCGTCTTTCAGATGAGTGCGAAAGCAGCAGGAGCGCTGGACGAGGGAAAAGAAGTGTCCGCACTGATCGATTTTCTGCCTGCCATGGACGAAAGCTCGTTTCAGGCGGAGATCGCAAGGAGGATGGGAGAGGACAGAAACAGCATGCTGGGCAGGTTCTTTTTGGGGCTCGTCAACAGAAAGATCCTCGATCTGATCCTCAGAAGAAGAGGAATGCAGGCGGAAAAAAAGGCTTCGAAGGTTTCCGACAATGAACTGACCGCGATCATGCATGATATGCGGCGATTTCCTGTTCGCATCACAGAGGCCGCGGGATTTCAAAAGGCACAGGTCACATCCGGCGGTATACAACTGTCCCAGACGGATGAAAATCTGCAATCTAACCGCTGTCCCGGTCTCTATTTTGCGGGGGAGCTTCTGGATGTAGACGGAATCTGCGGAGGCTATAATCTGCAATGGGCCATGACCAGCGGATGGATCGCCGGAAAGAGCGCCGCTGAGCGGTGTATTATGAAGCGATGAATTATAATGCAATGAATTATAATGCAATGAATTATGAAGCAATGAATTATGCAGCAGTGATTATCAATAGGAAGGGCAGTGACAGATGATCAGGATTTCCCAATTGAAGCTCCCCTGCGGACACAGCCAAGAGGATCTTTCAGACAAGATCAGGCAGACCCTTCGGGTCAAAGGCACAAGAGCAAAAGGAGATCCGCAGCTGCGCTATGAGATCCGGAGGCATTCGGTGGATGCCAGAAAGAAGCCGAAACTATTTGATATCTACACGGTCGATGTGGATACCGGATGGGGCTTTAGGGCTGAGAAAAAGTGTGTCGCGAAGCTTCGGAGCAAGGAGATCACCATGGCCGATGAGATGCCGTATCGCTTCCCCGACGCCGGGAGTGAAGAGATGGTTCACAGACCGGTTGTGATCGGAGCCGGGCCTGCCGGACTCTTCTGTGCCCTGATGCTGGCGCGGCACGGCTACAAGCCCATCCTTTTGGAGCGCGGAAAGACGGTGGAGGACCGGGGAAAAGATATTGCAAAATACTGGGAGACCGGCATCCTTGACCCCACGAGTAATGTCCAGTTTGGGGAGGGAGGTGCCGGCACCTTCTCCGACGGGAAACTCAACACACAGATCAATGACAAGACAGGCAGGAGCCTTGAGGTGCTGCGCATTTTTGTCGATGCCGGCGCTCCTTCCGACATCCTCTATGAGAGTAAGCCGCACATAGGAACAGACAAACTCAGAACGGTGATTCCGGCTATCAGACAAAGGATCACAGACGCCGGCGGTACAGTCCGCTTCGGCGCGCAGGTCACAGATCTGGAGATCACAGGCGGTGCAGTCAGCGCCGTCATCCTTGCGGACGGAAGCAGGATCGAGGCGGAAACGGTGATCCTGGCGCCCGGACACAGCGCGAGAGATACTATACAGTCATTGTTTGAGAGGGGAATTCCGATGCAGCAGAAAGCATTTGCGGTCGGACTTCGTGTCTCTCATCCCCAAAGCCTGATCGATCGGTCACAGTACGGTCTCTCCCAAAAAGAGGAGATGAAAAAGCTGGGACTTAAGCCTGCGAGCTACAAGCTGACAGTCAGGACCTTTTCGGGAAGAGGTGTCTATTCCTTCTGCATGTGTCCGGGAGGGTACATTGTGGACGCATCCTCCGAATCCGGGAGGATCGCCGTGAACGGAATGAGTGAGCATGCGCGTGACAGTGCGAGAGCGAACAGCGCGATCGTGTGTACGGTGGAACCCGAAGAGTTCGGGTCGGATCACCCGTTGGCCGGGATGTTCTTTCAGAGACAGCTGGAGGAGAAAGCGTTTGAACTGGGAGGCGGAACAATACCTGTACAGAGATACATCGATCTCAAAGACCGCTTCGAGGGCCGCTTGGATCACTCGGAACCGGATGCGTATCTGTCAGGAAGCGACTTGTGCATCAAGGGGAGGTGGAGTCAGGCGGATCTGAGCGGACTCCTGCCGCCGGGGCTGACAGGTGATTTTCTGGAGGGCATGGAATATTTTGACAGCAGGATCGAAGGATTTGCGGGACCGGAAGCGGTCTGTGCGGGACTGGAGAGCAGGACCTCTTCGCCTGTCAGGATCCCGAGAGGGGAGGACCTGCAGTCTGCGGTGAGAGGACTTTATCCCTGCGGCGAAGGCGCCGGCTATGCGGGCGGGATCATGTCCGCCGCTATGGACGGGATCCGCGCAGCCGAAGCGGTCCGAAAGCGCTATAAACAGCCGAAAGCAGATAATTGAAGCGGGACAGAGCGCGTTTAAAGACGTGACGTATCGCGTCGAAACCGCGCCGGGAGTCCTTGTACTCGGAACTGATCTATGCATATAATAGGTGCAGACAATTTCAGTTATATCAGCAGATAAGTATTCGATAATATGAATACAGATCGTGAATAAGAGGTGACATGATATGAGTATTGTGGAAGAACTTTGCAGAGCTGCAGCCGGAATCAAATATGACGTCCAGAAACTGAGCACGGAGGATAAGGACCGTGCGCTGCGAACGGCAGCCAAAAGACTGATCGAAAAGCAGGAGGAGATTCTCGCGGCCAACAGGACCGATATAGAAGCGGGCAGAGCTTCGGGGATGCCTGAGGCGCTGATCGACAGACTGACGCTGACGCCTGCCAGGATCGAACAGATCGCGGAAGGACTCTGTCAGGTGGCGGACCTGCCGGATCCGGTGGGAGAATTGATGGATGAATTCACACGCCCCAACGGCATGAAGATCCGCAAGATCCGCGTTCCCATGGGGGTCATCGGCGTGATCTACGAATCCAGGCCCAATGTCACCGCGGACGCATTCGCGCTCTGTTTCAAGGCGGGAAGTGCCGTGATCTTAAAGGGAGGCAGCGACGCCCTCCATTCCAACATGGCGATCACGCAGGTGCTGCGCGATTCGCTTGAGGCATGCGGGATCCATCCCGATGCAGTCCAGCTGATCGCCACGACAGACAGAGCAGCGACCAGAGAGCTCATGACGATGCGCAAATATGTGGATGTGCTGATTCCCAGAGGCGGTGCAGGTCTCATCCGCGCAGTGGTCGAGAACAGCAAGATCCCCGTCATAGAGACGGGGACCGGAAACTGTCACATCTATGTGGACAAGGACGCAGATCTTGAAAAGGCGATGAAGATCCTGATCAATGCCAAAACACAGAGGATCGGCGTATGCAACGCGGCGGAATCTCTGGTGGTGCACAGAGCCGTTATGGGCAGCTTTATGCCCATGCTCTCAAAAGCCATGCAGGAATACCATGTTGTACTTCGGGCAGATGAGGATTCCAGGCCGTTTCTGCCTTTGTCCGAGCCGGCCTCGGAGGATGACTTCGCAAGAGAGTACCTCGATCTGATGCTGTCTGTGAAAACCGTGGATTCCGCAGAGGAAGCCATTGATCACATCAACAAGTACCACACCGGTCACTCGGACTGCATAGTGACGGAGGATCCTGTGACCGCACAGAAGTTCCTGAGCAGCATCGATTCCGCCTGTGTCTATGTCAATGTCTCCACCAGATTTACGGACGGATTTGAGTTCGGATTCGGCGCGGAGATCGGGATCAGCACGCAGAAGCTGCAGGCGCGGGGCCCTATGGGACTTAGAGAGATCACTTCTTACAAATACCTGATCACCGGAGACGGACAGGTCAGAGGATAATAAACCGCGTATAAGGGGGATGGGAGACGAGTGGAGTCCGGATCAGTTCCTGATCAGATCATTCATCCCATCCCTCATACAGTCTCACGATCACCGCGATCGTGCGGATGTGCTCGTTTTCCTGAAGCGCAATGTCGTCATAATCGGAAACGGGAGGCATATCCAAAGTATCCAAAAGTTCTGTCTGGATCCAGTCTCTGCACTCTGCGATCGCGTCATTAATGCACTCATCGAGTGTATCACCCTTTGCGGTACACATCTCAAGATCCGGAAAATAGGCGGTGTATTTGCCGTCATCGTTTTTCCTAAATACAGCGGGATAACGAAATGTCATAGCTTTACCTCTCTCATCATATAGAAAATTTTATCTGAAATATGATTCTGAAAACATATTCTTTTAATACTTTACCCTATAACAGCTTTGTTTACAAATGCATAATTGACCGATGGCTCTGAAATGAGTATTCTGATAATGGTTATTTAGTATTCATCAACTAAATTTAGTTATAAAATCATTTAAAATCTGTGTACCATGGAGGAAAAGTGTGAAAATACGGTATCAGACGATATACAGACTCGTGATGGCGCTGATGATATGCACGGTGCTGATCCTGACTGCCTCTTATATAATCTTCAGGCCGGATGCTTCGACCAACCAGAAGGAGAGGGCGCATCTGATCGGAGCGAGCTACATGACGATGAACAATGAGTTCTATGAGATCCTCAATGAACAGATCAGTCATCGCGTGGAGGCGGAAGGAGACCGGATCATTCTGCGCGATCCTGCGCTGAGTACGGATCGGCAGAAGGAACAGATCGAAGAGATGCTGGACATGGGGATCGATGTTCTGATCCTGACACCGGTCAACGATGCCGGAATGACCGAGGTGCTTAAGAGGGCCCATGATATGGGAGTCAGGATCATTGTCGTAGATTCGAATGTCTCTGATACGGATCTGGTCGATTGCACGATCGTATCGGACAATTATGAAGCCGGCTGTATCGTCGGAGACTATTTTTTGAGCAAACATAAGGAGTCCAATGTCGTCATCATGACACATGAGACAGCCATGTCCGGACGAGAGAGAGTGCGCGGATTTCTCGATACGATCCGGGGGCACGACGGGATCAAGGTCGTGGAACAAATTCCCTGTGAGGGACAGCTGGAGATCGCGATGCCAAAGCTTGAGGAACTGATCGAACAGGGCGTCGAATTTGACAGTGTATTCTGCCTCAACGATCTCGCCAGCATGGGAGCTGCTGCAGCATTGGAGAGCCATGGCCTTTTGGGAAGTGTAGAGATTTACGGGGTCGATGCCTCGCCCGATGCCAAGCAGCTGATCTACGAGGGACGCATGATGGCGAGTGCCGCGCAGTTTCCCACCAGAATCGGGGATGAAGCGTCGAATGCGGTTTACCGCCTCTTAAGCGGTGAAGAAGTGGAGAATTACATTTCCGTTCCGGTGGAGCTTGTAACAAGAGAAAATGTGGAACAGCACAACGTGGACCGCTGGCAGTAAGCGTTTGTCAATATGTGTTTGCCTCTAAAACAAGGAAGATTGATTATGATGGAAAAACTTGCAGTCGTCCACAGAGATTTTGACAGAGTGGATCAGATACCGGAACTCGTCTTCCGGGTCCTGAACATGCTCAATTTCTTAATCCTGCTCTTTGTCACACTGACGACGCAGCACGCGCTGTGGGGATATGTCCACGAGGGGACAGCGCTGGAATTTCTGCTCAGGGCAGGATATGTACCTCCCATCGCTTGGAAGTATCCGGTCATCACGATGCTTTTCCTGCTGAGTCTTTTTCTGCTCCTTTCGGTGGAATGCAATAACCATCCGGAACTTGTGTGCAAGCTGATCCTTGAATTTATCATTACGCTCGGGATCAGCTATATGACGGGATTCAGCTATACCGGCATGATCGTGCTGCTCCTGGCGGATATCATGCGGTATACGATCGACTGGCAGAAAAGAGCGTTCTATATTTTGGCTGTCTCAGTGTTCTATCTTCTAATGAACGGCAATATCCTGCAGAGATGGATCAGAGTGATCCCTTTGGAAACGCTCTGGAAGTATTATCGCGCGGATCATCTCCAAAGAATGCTGGGAATCCTGAATATGCTGGGCCTGATCAATATTTTCCTTTTCATCTTTTATATGGTCATTCTGGCACTGGCCCAGATGAGTGAAAAGGAGAGGATCCTTGCACTGAATAATGAGCTCAAGGAGGCCAATTCGAAGTTGGAGGAATATGCTAACGAATCAGCCAGAATGGCGGAGACGAGAGAGAGAAACAGGCTCGCCCGAGAGATCCACGATACGCTGGGACACTCTCTGACAGGGATCATCACGGGGATTGAGGCCTGCATCATGCTGATGGATATCGCGCCGGAGGCCACGAAGGAACAGCTCAGGGCTATCGCGGAAGTGGCAAGGACAGGGATCATCGACGTCAGACACTCGGTAAAAGCACTGCATCCGGACGCTCTCGAGACAATGGACCTCGAAGACGCGCTCAGAAAGCTGATCGACAGCTCGATGCGGTCGACCGGTGTCCAGATCACTTTCCGGTTTGATGCGGATCTCAATCATTTCAACCAGGACGAGGAGGACGTGGTCTACAGAGTCGTACAGGAGAGTATCACAAATGCGATCCGGCACGGTGCCGCGACCAGGATCCATGTGGAGATCATCCGTCAGGACGGGGACCTGCATATTATTATCTCTGATAACGGAAAGGGGTGTCAGGAAGTCAAACAGGGATTCGGACTCCATCACATGAACGAGAGATTGGAGATGCTCGGAGGCACACTGGAGTACGAGAGCAAGGACGGATTTATGATCCATGCGGTCATACCGATCCGATGGGGAACGGAGGAAGGATAACATGATCAAAATATTGATCGCTGATGATCAGGAGCTGATCCGGCAGAGTCTTTTAATCATTTTGGATAATATCCCGGACTTTCATGTGACAGACACGGCGGCGGACGGGCAGGAAGTGATCCGCTGCGTCAAGAGGGAAAGACCGGACGTCATACTGATGGATATCCGAATGCCCAAGATGGACGGGGTGATCTGCACCCAGATCCTCAAGGAACAATATCCGGATGTCAAGATCATCATTCTGACGACATTTGACGATGATAAATATGTTTTCGATGCGCTCAAGTACGGCGCGAGCGGCTACCTTCTCAAGGGCATCTCTATGAAGGAACTTTCAGATGCCATAAGAAAAGTCTACCAGGGAACGGCTATGATCAATGAGGACATCGCATCCAAGGTCGTCAAACTTTTCTCGAGAATGGCAAAGAGCAACCTGACGATCCAGGTGGACGAGCAGCAGTCGGCCAGCCTCAGGAACAGCGAGTGGCAGATCATCGTACAGGTCGGCAGAGGACTCTCCAACAAGGAGATCGCCGCCAAGCTCAATTTGTCCGAGGGAACGGTGAGAAACAACCTGAGCAGCATTCTGAGCAAACTCGGACTCAGGGACAGGACGCAGCTTGCGATCTGGGCGGTGCAGTCAGGTGTGATCATGCGAGGATTCGAAGAAGAAGAGCAGTGAGAGATAAGAGTGCTTTATGAAGTTTTCATTTTTTAAGACCAGAAGATTCCGCGTCGGAATCAGTATATTGATCGCAATGACCTCCGTATTTCTGTTGACGGGACAGTACAAGAGGCTGCCGATGAACAAAGAGAAGATACTGACCGTAGGTGTGTTCTCCGACAATTACTGGGATGTGCAGAACGGCTATGCGTACAAGATCCTTGACGATGCGATCGCAAAGTTCGAAGAGAAGCACCCGGATATCAAGGTGAAATATGTCAGCGGGATCATGAAAGCCGATTACTCCGAATGGCTTTCGGAACAGATGATGAATGATGCGATGCCGGACGTTTTTTTCATTCTCGGCAATGATTTCAGCACATTTGCGAGGATCGGCGCGCTCAAGGAGTTGGACGATCTGATCCTGGAGGATGCCGGCTTTGAGACGGATATGTTTTACGAAGCAGCTTATCGCGCCGGAAACTACGGCGGCCGTCAATATGCGCTTCCTTTCGAGTGCGCTCCAAATATGATGTTCGTCAACAAGACCATATTGGACCGGGAAGAAATAGATCTCCCTCCCAGAAACTGGACCTGGGACGACTTTTATGAGATCTGCAGAAAAGTCACCAAAGACACCGGAGGGAAAGGTGTGATCGATCAGTTCGGAACGGTCGGATATACCTGGAATGACGCCTTTGACGCAAACGATGTCAATCTGTTTGATGAAAAGGGAAGAAACTGCGATTTTACGGTGAAAGAGATCGGCGATGCGATCACTTTTTTGGAAAAACTGGAAGGCCTGAGCAGCGGATACGCGATCTCGGAGAGAAATTTTTCTCAGGGCAACGTAGCTTTCCAGCCAATGCTCTTTTCGGAGTACAGAGCATACAAATCGCAGGAACTGAGCATCAAAAAGTATTCGGGATTCGAATGGGAGTGTGTGACCATGCCTGCAGGTCCTTCGGGGGATAATTATTCCAGGCTGGATACGCTCTCGATCGCAATGAGCGAAGAGACTGCCCAGAAAGAAAATGCATGGGAGTTCATGAAGATCCTGACTTCAGATCGGGAGATCCAATTCGAGATCTTTAAATACTCGGCGGGAATCTCGGTGCTTCCCGAGGTGACACAATCGCCCAAGACACTCGAGAGCATCACGGAGAGCACCGGATCCGCTTTCAATATGGATATCCTGGGGAGCGCCATGGAGAAAACTGTTACGCGGCCGAGATTCCGAGGATATGACAATGCGCTCGAAGAGGTGGGGATCGCGGTCAACTCGATTCTGGAGAGCCGGTCCAACATTCAGATGGAACAGATCATATGGAACCGGACGATCAACAATTATCTGAAATCCATGCAGATCGAACAATAGAGCCTAATAAGTTAAAAGAAAGATATAAAAAAAGTGCCCGCATGGGCACTTTTTTTGTGTGTCCGGCCTCGAGACCGGGAATGACAATTGTCATTATTTTGATGACATTTATCACTAATAATCGGTGACACATGTGAGATGAACTGATGACTGTGCTTTTATATACTTTTTATAAAAGTTCACAGATTATTAATAATCTGTAGGATGAATGCAGAAAGAAAGGAGGATACGCAGTTGAAGTATGTAGTACTGGTCAGTCACGGTGAGTTTGCACCCGGTCTTCACAAAGCAGTGACAATGCTGGGCGGCGAGGACAGAGAAGACGTTCTCTCCACCAGCCTCAAGAACGGAATGGGCGCTGATGAGTTTGCAGACAATATCAGAGAACTCCTCTCCGTCGTGGGAGAAGAGGACGAGATCATCATGTTTGCGGATATCGTGGGCGGATCTCCGCTTGCGACAGCAGCGAATGTCATTGCAGAGAAAGGACTTCTTGCAAAGACGACCATGATCGGCGGAATGAATCTTCCTCTGGTCCTTACGGCAGTTCTCGGCAAAGATGATATGGATACCGAAGAGCTCAAGGAAGAGATCATCGAGGGCGCGAAAGAACAGATCAAAGAATTCGTTGTAGCCGTCGATGACGATGAGGAAGAAGATCTGTAATCGGATCTTTAAGTAAAACAAGTTCACTTAACAGGAGGTTAACTATGATTTCTTTCGTACGTGTTGATGACAGAATGATACACGGACAGACTGTTACCAGATGGTCCCTTGAGTATCCCTGCACAGGTCTGATCGCAGTCAATGATGCAGCTGCCAAGAATCCCGTTCTTAAGGGTGCCTATAAGAGCGCATCGGACAAGAAGACTTTTGTATGGGCTGTTGATGAGTTCATCGCAAAGGCTCCCAAGGTACTGGCTTCCAAGGATAAGTATTTCCTGATCACCAAGAATCCTATCGATATGAAGAAGATTCTTGTCGACGCGGGCATCGTTCCCAGCGATGTCAAGACTGTGATCATCGGTCCCTGCAACGACCGTCCCGGAGCTGTTAAGCTCGGCAACAACCAGTCCATCACACAGGATGAGGCGGATGCGCTGGAAGCGATCACAAAAGCCGGCTACGAGGTTGAGTTCGCACTTCTGAAAGAGACCGCGATCGGCAACTGGAAGAAGTTCAGAGGCCAGTTCGGTTACACAGACTAATCGGATCTGCCAAAATAGACACACGAAAAGGAGAAAGAAATGTCAATTAATATATTTCAGGCAGTTATTCTCGGATTATTTGCTTCCCTCTCCAGTATGCCTGGTCTGGGCGGAACATCCATCGGTAACTATACACTCGGCCGACCTCTGATCGGTGGTCTGGTCTGCGGTATCGTTCTCGGTGATATCCCCACCGGCATCATGGTCGGTGCTGCGATGCAGGTCGTCTATATCGCTCTGGTCACTCCCGGCGGAACCGTTTCCGCAGACGTCCGTGCCGTTTCCTATATCGGAATCCCGCTCGCTATGATCGCTCTTAAGAGCTATGGCCTGGACCCCGCTTCCACGGAAGGCACAGCACTGGCTACTTCCTTCGGAACCATGGTCGGTACCATCGGAACAGTTTTGTTCTACGGCACAGCGACGATGAACCTGGTATGGCAGCACATGGGCTGGGCATGGGTAGATAAGAGAGAGTATGACAAGCTTCCTCTCGTAGACTATGTACTTCCCTGGATCTCTCACATCTGCTTCTCCCTGATTCCCACAGTGATCATGTGCATGGCAGGTGAGCCGGTTGTCAATCTGATCAAAGAAAAACTTCCTATGGACGGAATCCCGATGAAGACACTGTTCACAGTCGGTGCGCTCCTTCCCTGCGTAGGTATTGCGATCCTGCTCAAGCAGATCGTCCGCAACGTTCTTGACTTTGTACCTTATCTGACAGGTTTCACACTGGCAGCTTCCATGGGCATCAACCTGGTTGCTTCCACTGTAATCGCAGGTATGTTCGCGATCCTGATCTACAAACTGAAGATGCTTGAGCTCAGAAAACCTGCGGCAGCAGCGTCCAGTGCAGCAGCTGAAAACGGATGGGATGATGATGAGGAGGATATTTAATCGTGGCTGAGAAAAAATTATCACCAAAAACATTAAGTTCTGGTTTTCACAGATGGTATTACGGTAACCTGACTTGCTTCTCCCAGGAGCACATGCAGACTTTCGGTTACCTTTGCTCTATGCTCCCTCTCTGCAAAGAGCTCTATGCGGATGACCCCGACAGGATGGCGGAGTCGATGGATACTTACAGAACATTCTTCAACACTGAGCCTCAGCTCGGCGCCATCATCGTCGGTGTCACCGCAGGTCTTGAAGAAGCAAGAGCAAACGGAGCAGAAGACGTAGACAGCGAGACCATCAACGGTCTTCGCGCAGGTCTGATGGGCCCCATTGCAGGTATCGGTGACTCCCTGGTAGTCGGTACCGTGATCCCGATCCTTTTAGGTATCGCGATGGGTATGTCCGGCGGCGGATCTCCCATGGGTGCTATTTTCTACATCATCGTATGGAACCTCTTTGCATACTTCGGAATGCGCTTCCTGTACTTCAAGGGCTATGACATGGGTACCAAGGCGGTCGAATTCCTTGTCGGTGATATCGGTACTGCGATCCGTGAGGCCGTTACGACTCTGGGCGGTATCGTCATCGGTGCGGTCTCTGCAACATGGGTATCCGTCAAGACAAGCTTTGCACTCTATAACGAAGCCGGTGAAGCTTATATGGTCCTTCAGGAAAAACTTGACAGCGTATTCCCGGGACTTCTCACTGCGATCTTTGTCATTTTCTGCTGGTGGCTGATGGCTAAAAAGCGCATGAGCCCGCTCAAGGTCATGGGACTTCTGGTCGTCATCGCATTCGTCGGTGTTCTGGTCGGATTCTTCAATCCCGGACTGTCCTATTAATACGGATCGAGCAGAAAGTTCAAGGAACTTTTAGAAATCAAGGGGGTTCCTCAGGGGATCCCCTTTTCCCTTGTTTGCAATTATCCCGGGAAGGATGTCGTCATGGCGGAACTTACAAAAAAGGAACTGCTTGAAGAAGCAAAAAAACAGTCTGAAGCTCTTGAGAGGATCAGTCGATGGAGAACATATTCCATGGTCCTTTCCGCGATCGGTGTTGCTGTTCTCTACATGGGACTCACAGGCAGCTGGAATAAATGGATCACCTGCGGGATCGGCGGCGCACTGATCGTGATCGGTCTGGTCTTTGCGGTCATCTGTAATCTCGGGATCCGGACCGGAAGAGACAATGTAGAAAAGATGCTCAGTGCAGCAGAGAAAGAATAACACAGCGGAAAAAAGACGTTGCGGAATAAATACCGGCATGGAGGTTACCGTGGAAAGATTTAGGTTTATATCCCATCTCGAAGACGGACTGGATATTAAATCTGCTGGGGAACTGGTCAAAGAAGCGATCAAATGCAGCAGTAAAGTGACGATTATCAATGGTTCGAGACAAGGCGACGCCAAACTGATCTTTAATGTGATGAGCTTAAATATCAGAAAGGGAGATGAGCTGGAGATCGAAGTGATCGGCGAAAACGAAAAAGAAGACGCCGCTGTTATGGAAAAGTATATCAAAGAACACTTGTAATAGTATTAACATGTTCTTCAGATCACCCTGTTTTTGATCAGGGTGATCTTTTTTTATTCTGTTTTTATTCTGTTCATTTAGTGGTCAAATCTAAGACGTAATGTGGTAATATTTTATTGAGAATTTATAAAGATTAAGGATTATAAATAAAATCTGTTTGAGATCCGTAATCGAAGGAGGCACTGAGGTGGGCGAGATCATAATGCAGATCGCGGGCAATAAGATCATACAAACAGGTGCACTGGCATGGGTGACATCTCAGGTCATCAAGACGATTCTGCATCTGATCATCAATAAGAAGATCGTATGGGAGAGGCTGGTGGGCGACGGAGGAATGCCGAGCAGTCACTCGGCGACCGTTACTTCCGTAGCGCTTGCCGCAGGTTTCAACGCGGGATGGGATTCGGCTATCTTTGCAGTCTCGGTCTTTTTGGCTATCATCGTCATGCATGACGCAAGGGGTGTTCGAAGGGAGACCGGAAAGCAGGCGGTCGTTATCAACAACATGCTCGAGTTATTCGAGCAGATGGGGGCCGGGACTCTCACACCGGAGCAGACCCTGAAGGAATTTGTAGGACATACACCTCTTCAGGTCGCGGCAGGCGCGATCCTGGGATTTATCATCGCATTGATCATGAATCATTAAGTAATCATTATAGACAGAGCTGACCAAGGCGCATGTGTCGAAATGACACATGCGCCATCCCTGACGGAAGAGGCCTTATAAGCGGGGGCACAGGACCATTATGAAAGCGATGAACCTTTATCTATTGACAAGGGCAGCACCGGGGAAAGACTTTTCAATGCTTGCCAAGGAACTGTCAGGTGCAATGACCCTGAAAGAGTACAGCAGACATGAGGCTAAGTCTCTGCGCTCTCTTACGGATGCCCTTGTTCCGTATCTGAGGGAAAAAGTGCAGGGGAGAGGCAGCTGGATCTCATTTCTGGACGGATTCTATTTCTCTTTTACGATCGCGCACATCAGCAAGGAATTTGACCTTCTGAAGATCTCGGGAGATGGCGCCTGTGTGCTGAACATTGAACTTAAGAGTGAAGCGATCACGGAAGATCGGGTATACAAACAGCTGTCGCAGAACCGCTATTATCTCTCTCATATATCTAATTCGATCTATTCCTTCACCTATGTCATGGAGACTGACACGCTTTATGTTCTCAATGACAAGGGATATATGCGGACCTGCTCACCCCATGACCTGGCGGAGGCGCTCGCAAAACCTGCTTTCGCATCTTATGTGGAGAAAGATCCGGATGCCTATTTTCGCGCAGCAGACTATCTGATCTCTCCGGCTGCAATGCCGGAGAAATTCCTGCAGGGCAACTATTTTTTGACCAACCAGCAGGCGGAATTCAAGAGAAAGATACTGGAGACTTTAAGAGAGCAGGACGCAGAGGAAGAGCCTTATCTGATCACCGTATCGGGCACGGCCGGGACCGGAAAGACCCTCCTTCTCTTTGATCTTGCCATGTCCTTATCGAAAAAGAAGAAAGTCCTTTTTGTGCACGGGGGAAAGCTCCTCAAAGGGCACCGGGTCATTGACGAGCGTCTGCGCAACGTTGACATTCTGTCCGCAGATCAGTTTGAAGATGCATCGGACTACGCATATCTCCTCATCGATGAGGCCAACAGAATTTCACCGGACATGATGGACAGCATTCTTTCTTATGTGAGATCGCGGAAGATCCCCTACATTATGGCTTACGATCCTCATCTTCTGGCAGGCCGAGAGGAGGCGATGATCGAAGCGGAGGAGAGGATCGAAGACCTGAGCGGGCTCTCACTCGTGTTTACCGGCAATATCAGGATCAACCGGCCGGTCTATTCTTTTCTGAGAGTGCTGTTCCAGAAAAAGGAGCGTCCGCCAGCTGCAGATTACAGCTGTATTGATATCATATATGCTGCCGATCAGTCGGAAGCTCTTTCCATTCTGTCTTATTACAGGGAGTTGGGATATCAGAAGATCACGCTCCCGGGAGAAAGCGCTTCGATCGGAGAGGGACTTAATGCGGACGAGATCATTGGTTTGGAGTATGACTGTGTTCTGCTCATCCTCGACGCCGATTTTTACTATGATGAGAATGATGAGCTGAGGTTCCGGGGGCAGGCTCCGGAGGAAGCCCTGAACCTCTTATATGAGGGGATCTCACGAACACGTGAGAGGCTCTGTCTATTAGTCTGTCAGAACGAGAAACTCTTCAGAGATATCCTGTCACTCAAGGAGCACGCGGCACATGATTCTTAAGAGCGGCACACAGCAGAAATTTGAGTCGTCTGCTTCCCTTATTTTCTATTTTCTTAAAGGAAGCGCGGGTATCTTTTTGCTGAGCATGGCATTTGCCTCGGCGGTATCATTTCTGGATATGATCCTGCCGAGGATCATCAGTTTTACAGTAGACAGCGTGATCGCTGACAAGGCGCCGGATCTTCCGGCGTCTGTTTTGGCATATCTCAACATTATTCTCTTTATATAAGACAGTACGAAGAGAGCCTCATGGGGGAGGGCGCAGAAGAATAAGATTATTTTGAATAAGAGTTTTGGGATAAGAGTTTTGGGAATAAGGGAACAAAAGAGGAAAAAAAGAGATGGAAAACGAACGTCTGCATCAGATTCAAGACAGTAAACAGATACCGGATGCGCCGCTGTCCGAGAGGGAGTATTTGGAGAATTATGACCCTTCCGCGTATGAAAGGCCCTCTGTGACCGTCGATATCCTGCTGTTCACAGTGGATGCGGAGGAGCTTAAAGTGCTCCTGATCCGCAGAGATACGATGCCGTTCTATGGCAAATGGGCGATCCCGGGTGGATTTCTGCACATGGACGAGTCGGCCCGGGAGGCAGCTGTGAGAAGGATCCGGGAGGAAGCCGGCGTGGAGAACGTGCACCTGGAGCAGCTCTATACTTTCTCGGAAGTGGACAGGGATCCCAGGACCAGGGTCATCTCCATCGCTTACTTTGCATGTGTTCCCAGGGGGAAGCTGGGCTTTCAGGCAGGAACAGAGACTTCAGAGGCAGCTCTCTTTTCCGTTCACGGGGGTGATGGCATCAAAAAACCGGACCTGTTCCTCACAGGCCCGGATAGGGAGAGACTTGGAAAAAAGGATCTGGCTTTTGACCACTGGACGATCATACGGACGGCGGTAGAGCGAATGCGCGGAAAGATCGACTACACGGATCTGGCATTCGGATTTCTCAAAGATCAGGATTCTTTTACTCTTACGGAACTGCGGCAGATCTTTGAGGCGATCCTGGACCACCCGCTGGATATCGGAAATTTCCGCAGGACCATCAAGCGCGAGTATGAAAAAAGAGGCAGGATACAAGAAACAGAGCTTGAGAAGGGATCTGTCGGCAGGCCTGCCATGCTGTACAGGCTTGTAAACAAAAGTCTTTTATAAGCGCATTTCCTGCCGGCGTCTTGCAGCCATTTCCCTGATCGGAGGCAGGATGGTTTCCGGTATGAACAGATGGCCGTACCCGGTTCCCAGGTCCAGATTCTTCTTGCGGGAACCGTGAAAATCGCTGCCGCCGCTGTACAGCAGCCCGAAGCTGTCCGCGATGCGGCTCAGATATGCGGTGTCTGCCGGTTTGTGGGTGGGATAGTAGACCTCGATGCCTGCAAGACCCAGCCCGCATAAGGAAGAGATCAGTTCACGGAGTGCGGCATCCGTCATTTTATACTGCAAAGGATGAGCCAAAACAGGAACTGCGCCAAACTGAAGCAGGAAATCTACCGCATCATGAGGAGAGATCTTTTCCCTGGGAACAAAGTAAGGGCAGTTGTCACCGATCAGTTTATCAAATGCTTCGTCGATCGAAGAGATCATTTTTCGGTTCAGGAGATACTGCGCGAAATGAGCGCGGGTGATCACTGTATCGGGAAATGATTCCTGCAGTGCTTCGAAAGTGATCTCATAGCCTCCTTCCGTCAGCAGCCGGCACATCTTCTGATTCCTGTAGATCCTCGCATCCGAAAATTCACGCAGCTTTTCGTTGAACAAGCTGTTTTCCCAGTCTATGTAAAGACCGATGATGTGTATGTCTTTTCCCAGGTAATCTGTTGACAGCTCGACGCCGGGAATGACTTCCGGGGCGGATTCTCCCAGTTCTAAGGCAGTACGGACAGCTTCCCCGATGCCTTCGGCCGTATCGTGGTCCGTCAGTGCAACAGCTTTAAGCCCCTTGCGCTGCGCATAGCGGATCAGTTCGCAAGGGGCGTAAGTGCCGTCGGATTTTGTGGAATGTGTGTGTAGATCGACGGGTCTCATCAGTTGCTGTCTTCGTCGCGAGCTGCCTCGTAGACGGTCCTCTTTCTTGCATCTGCATTGTTCTCAAGGTAATCATCGTATGTGGTCACCTTGTCGATGATGCTTCCGTCAGGCAGGATCTCGATGATCCGGTTGGCCGTGGTCTGTACGACCTGATGGTCGCGGCAGGCGATCAGTTCCACGCCGGGGAACTTGATCATTCCTTCGTTGAGAGCGGAGATGGACTCCATGTCAAGGTGGTTTGTAGGCTCATCAAAGATCAGGCAGTTCGCTCCGCTGATCATCATTTTGGACAGCTGGCAGCGGACCTTCTCACCTCCGGAGAGCACGCCGATCTTCTTGACGCCGTCGTCTCCTGCAAAGAGCATCCTGCCAAGGAAACCTCTCACGTAAGTCACATCCTTGATGGGAGAGTAGCCGGTCAGCCACTCGGTGATCGTGAGATCGCCTTTGAACTCCTTGGAATTGTCTTTTTCAAAATATGCCTGCGAAGTGGTGACGCCCCACTTGTATGTTCCCTCATCGGGTTCCATATTGCCCATCAGGATCTCGAACAGTGTGGTCTTGGCGAGTTCCTGGCTGCCCACGAAGGCGATCTTGTCATCGTGCCCCATAACAAAGGAAACATTATCGAGGACCTTGACGCCGTTGATGGTCTTGCCGATCCCGCTCACCGTGAGCAC
Source organism: uncultured Lachnospiraceae bacterium (assembly GCA_902801585.1). The sequence goes on from CADCIU010000001.1 coordinate 106,100, forward strand.
TTCATTGCCGATCTCTCTGTCGGGACGGAAGTCGATGTAGGGATATTTGCGGCTGGAAGGTTTGATCTCATCAAGCTGGATTTTCTCCAGTGCCCGCTTTCTGCTCGTCGCCTGTTTGGACTTGGAAGCATTAGCTGAGAAACGGGAGATGAACTCCTTTAGCTCCTTGATCTTTTCTTCTTTCTTCTTGTTGGCTTCCTTCATCTGGCGGATGAGAAGGCGTGAGGACTCATACCAGAAATCATAGTTTCCGGCAAAGAGAGTGATCTTGCCGTAGTCGATATCCGCAATATAAGTGCAGACTTTGTTGAGGAAGTAACGATCGTGCGATACGACGATCACCGTATTTTCAAAATTGATGAGGAATTCCTCAAGCCAGGCAATTGCGTCCAGGTCCAGGTGGTTTGTGGGCTCGTCGAGCAGAAGGATATCGGGATTGCCGAACAGGGCTCTTGCGAGAAGGACTTTGACCTTCTGCGCGCCGGTCAGTTCTCTCATCAGATAACTGTGCAGCTCGGTCTCGATCCCGAGCCCGTTGAGAAGAGATTCTGCGTCCGCCTCTGCTTCCCAGCCGTTCATCTCCGCAAATTCGGTCTCCAGCTCACTGGCTTTAATGCCGTCTTCATCGGAAAAGTCTTCTTTCATATAGAGGGCATCTTTCTCCTTCATGATCTCATAGAGACGTGAATTGCCCTGAATGACAGTGTCCAGCACAACCTGATTGTCATACTTGTTCTGGTCCTGTTCAAGGAAGGAGAGTCTTTGTCCCTGATCGATAGAGACATGGCCGCTCGTCGTTTCGAGCTGACCGCTCAGGATCTTCAAAAAAGTGGATTTCCCCGCTCCGTTCGCACCGATGATTCCGTAGCAGTTGCCTTCCGTGAATTTGATATTGACATCCTCAAACAGAGCTTTCTTGCCGAGTCTGAGCGTCACGTTATTTGCAGCGATCATGTATCCTCCTTTATTCCATAACAAACAGCGCAGATAAAAATCTGCTTTTTTTATAATAACGGAGGACTGCTGTACAGGCAAGCAGTGGTTTTCATAAAAAAGCAGGAATTATTGAATTGTTTTTATATAAGTGAACAAATGAATAGTCATTTACATGGAATTTTGCCGAAAATAGTGATACACTGTCAGTAGTGGAAAAATGACATCAGAGGAATACACATGAGTGGTCTCAAAGGCAAATTGCTGTCAGCTCCGGTGATCATCTCCGGGCTCTATTTTTTGGCGATCATGCCGCGGATGAGAGGGAAGCCAGACATGACGCCTCTTGACGCGAAACTCTTCGCTCACAGAGGACTCTTCGATAACCGCACCGGCGCGCCGGAAAACTCTATGGCTGCTTTCAGGAAGGCAGTGGAAGCGGGGTACGGGATCGAGCTGGATGTTCAGCTGACTGCCGACCATGTACCGGTGATATTTCACGATTTCTCTCTCCTGAGAGCCTGTGGAACGGAGGGTCTTGTCAGAGATTATACGTTCGATGAGCTGCAGCAGTTCAGACTTTTTGGTTCCGACGAGAGGATCCCTCCTTTGACAGAATTCCTGGAGATGGTAGACGGAAGAGTTCCGCTGATCGTGGAATACAAATCCGAAGACACGGATATGACGATATGCAGGATTGTCGATCCGATCCTTAAGAGATACAAAGGTCCCTATGTGATCGAATCTTTCAATCCCCTGGTGCTTGGATGGTACAGACTGCATCGCCCCTATATTTGCAGAGGCCAGTTATCGGACGGTTTTCTGCACGATCCGAAGTATCAGACGTGGAGAAAGGCGCCCGTCATGTTCCCGTTTCAGTTTCTGCTCGCAAACTTCTTGTCAAAACCTGATTTTATCGCTTACAATCATTTGTATAAGAAGAATCTTTCGAGAAGTCTGTGCAGGAAGCTGTTCCGAGTCAGATCAGCCGCATGGACGATCCGGAGCGAGAAACAGCTGACGAAGGCTGAACCGCATTTTGATGTCTTTATTTTTGACGGCTTCATACCCGAAAACACGACGCATAAGTGAAGAGGGCATGGAGTATTTTGGCGTTTTTAAATTTTGGTAACAGCTCTAAAAAGAGTTGAATTTTAAGGAGGTACGTGAATGAACAAAAGGGTATATCTATTCAACGAGGGTAACGCCGACATGCGTAATCTCCTTGGCGGAAAAGGTGCGAACCTGGCGGAAATGACCAACATCGGTCTTCCGATCCCGAATGGTTTCACCATTTCCACTGAGGCTTGCACAGATTACTACAATGATGGCAAGACGATCAACGAGGACACACAGGCACAGATCTTCAAAGCGCTTGAGTGGCTGGAAGGTGTGCAGGGCAAGAAATTTGGCGATACGGAGAATCCGCTTCTGGTTTCCGTCCGTTCCGGTGCGAGAGCATCCATGCCCGGCATGATGGATACGATCCTCAACCTCGGTCTCAATGATGTTTCCGTAAAGGGCTTCGCTGCTAAGACCGGCAATGCAAGATTTGCTTATGATTCCTACAGAAGATTCATCCAGATGTTCTCGGATGTCGTTATGGGAATGAGCAAGACTTTCTTCGACAGCATTCTTGAAGCGGAGAAGAAGGCACACGGCTATGTCTATGACACAGAACTGAAGGCGGAAGATCTTCAGAGTGTCATTGCGAAGTACAAAGCGATCTATGCTGAGAAGATGGGTGAAGAGTTCCCTCAGGATCCTAAGGTTCAGCTGATGGAAGCGATCAAGGCTGTTTTCCGTTCATGGGATAACCCCAGAGCTAATTACTACAGAATGATGAACGATATCCCTTATGAGTGGGGTACCGCTGTCAACGTACAGTCCATGGTATTCGGCAACATGGGCAATACTTCCGGAACAGGCGTTGCGTTCACACGTAACCCCGCTACCGGCGCGAAGGGCATCTTCGGTGAGTATCTGATCAATGCACAGGGCGAAGATGTCGTTGCAGGAATCCGTACTCCTCAGCCGATCACACAGCTCGAGAAGGATCTTCCCGAATGCTACAAGCAGTTCATCGAGATCGCTGACAGACTGGAGAAGCATTATCGCGACATGCAGGATATGGAGTTCACCATCGAGGAAGGCAAGCTGTACTTCCTGCAGACCAGAAACGGCAAGAGAACCGCTCAGGCGGCGATCCAGGTGGCTTGCGATCTGGTCGACGAAGGCATGATCACTCCTCAGGAAGCAGTTCTGCGCATCGAGGCCAAGAGCCTTGACCAGCTGCTGCACCCTGCATTCGATGCAGCTGAGCTCAAGAACGGCCACCAGATCGGCGAGGCGCTTCCCGCTTCTCCCGGCGCTGCGGCAGGCCGTATTTATTTCAACGCTGACGACGCTGTTGCTGCACATGCGGCAGGAAGCAGAGTCATCCTGGTCCGTCAGGAGACATCCCCTGAGGATATCGAAGGTATGCATGCGGCAGAAGGCGTTCTGACAATGCGCGGCGGCATGACTTCTCACGCAGCAGTTGTTGCGCGCGGCATGGGAACCTGCTGTGTATCCGGATGCGGCGACCTGAAGGTCCACGAGGAAGAAAAGTTCATCGAACTGGGCGGCTACACCATCAAGGAAGGCGAGTACATCTCCCTTGACGGCTCCACCGGCAAGATCTACCTCGGCGACATCCCGACTGTCGAGGCTTCCATCTCCGGCAACTTCGAGAGAATCATGAACTGGGCTGACGAGTTCAGAAGACTGAAAGTCAGAACCAATGCTGATACACCTGAGGATGCTGCAAATGCAGTCCGCATGGGCGCTGAGGGTATCGGACTTACAAGAACAGAGCATATGTTCTTCAATCCTGAGAGAATTCCGAAGATCCGCAAGATGATCCTTTCCGACACAGTAGAAGAGAGAGAAGCAGCCCTCAACGAGCTGATTCCTTTCCAGAAGGGCGACTTCAAGGGCATCTACAAGGCTATGGAAGGCAGACCGGTCACGATCCGTTTCCTGGATCCGCCGC
>CADCIU010000002.1 GCA_902801585.1 uncultured Lachnospiraceae bacterium
CTGCCGTTGCCTACTGCCGTCACATCCCTGCCTTCTGCCTGCGCGGGAATCTCTACCACTTCATCTTCTCCTGAATACCCTATGAATACGGCATGGTCCTCATACAGGTCAAAATACAGCGTACCCTTGGGGGTCTTGACCTCTGTGCTCCCGACCGGCCTGTCCATCTCATTCGTATAGCTCAGACCGAGCCGGGTCGCAAATTTTTCTGCCTCCGAGCCGCTCGGACAGTGATAGAAGGCGTCTTCATCCTTATTTCTGTAATCACTGATCATCTCGGGAAACTTGGTCATGGATGCCGGCAGATAGATATTCCTCAGTTCAGGAATAATACCATCACGCAGCGCATCGAGAGGCGACAGTACCCCCGCCTTGTTCATCAGCGCACCGCCCTCTGCCGTATAATGAAGGTTGTCTCCGCTCACCTCAAACCGAACGTTCAGGAACTTGTCGAAGGCATGGGCAGCAATGGTCTCCACAGAAGCAGGGATCCTGATCACTTCCGCCTCTGCAGGTATGCTCTCATTGGGTACTGAATAATCACCCGCGCTGAAAGCATGCATGCCGATCTTCTTTAATCCTTCCGGGAAAACCGGTGCCTTCAATGTACCGCAGTTATAAAACGCATAGTTTCCGATCTCCGTGAGGCTCTCCGGAAGGATCACTTCATTTAATGACGCCCCCTCGAAAGCACCGTAGGCGATCATCTTCGTTCCCTCCTTGACCGTAAAGCTTTCCGCGGCTGCTCCGGGATATGCCAGAAGCACGGTTCCGTCCGCCGTGTAGACCGCCCCGTCTGCATCGAGGACCGGGTTTTCTCCCGAAGCCGTGCCGCTGTCCGGGCTTCCCTCAAACGCTTTCAGGCTGCTGCAGTCCATAAAGGCACCTGTCCCCATCTTTTTGAGGCCTTTGGGGATCCGGAATTCAGTGAGGGTCCTGCATCCTGCGAAAGCCCCTTTCCCGATGCTCTCCACGCCGTCCGGCAGGTCTGCCGCTTTTAATGATCCGCAGTCCAGAAAAGCAGCGTCTCCGATCGTTTTAAGGCCGGCGGGAAAATGGATCTTCTCCAGCTTGAAACAGTATGCGAACGCGTATTCTCCAATTTCCGTGATCGAATCAGGGAGAGTGACCTCCGTGACCGGATCATATCCTTCCGCATCAAATACAGAGAACCACGAGAACGCGCCGCCCTGTATGCGGGTGACCGGGAGTCCGCTCACCGTTCCGGGAACGGTGATGACCGTATCACGCCCGTTGTAATCACTGAGCTCCGCATGATCCTCATAGAGAGTAAACCACATCGTGCCGTTTTTTGTATCGATCTCTGCTGTCTCACGGCCGGGACCCGCGGCCGGCACCAGCTCCGACCCGTACCTTTCGCCGTTGATATCCTCGATCTGGATCTGGCATACAATAGTCTCTCCGTCGCCAACCTCGCTCGCATCCACAAGTTCGATCCCGACTTCATTATCGACCGTATAGAATGACCAGACGTTTGTCTCGTTGTGGATCCACTCTCTGAAAGGACGCAGTCTCCCCGCTCCGTCCCTTGCAGGAATGAAAAAGTCCGCGCCCACAAGACTGGCGATTCCTTCCCATTCCGCAATATCGATGGAGGTCTTGCCTCCGCTGATCCCGGAAACACCGTCGTCAAGTGCTATGTCCTGGATCTCGATCTCACCGCTCTTTTTATTCTTCATGAACTTGATCGTCGCATCCGCCGCTTCCAGGTCTTCAATATGTTCGTTGTACAGGAGATCGCTCCAGAAGCGGATGCCCTGCGTTGTGTAGACTGAACGTTTCCTGTCCGATTCCACTTCCTTGGCCCGGATCGGTTTGATAGCGGAACCCTTTCGGATGACAGCCACCTGCATGTTCTTTTTCAGGTGAAGGACTCCCTCTTTATCCGGTTCTATTTTGCAGTTCTCCATGTAAGGCGCATAGCCGCCGAAAGTGTTATTCTTCCGGAGGATCGTGTAACTTGCGCCAGACATATTGGCGATCTGATCGTCAGTAAGCTGCAGTGTATACTCATCGCCGTTGTCCACCGGTTCCCCAAGGCTCCAGTCCCTGGATTTGCTGCGCAGCCACTGATCGCCGGTGCTGGACAGATACCTCGTATATCCTCCCGCCTTCTGCAGCTCTGCATAGTAGGTATTCATTTCCGAGAACTGCCCCTTGTTCTTGCAGGGGTAATACAGGGTCATCCCGCCGGCGCCGTCGACATTGGCATACAGCCCCTGCACTGCGCCCTTCACTTTTTCGATCAGGGCGGCGGATTCTTCCGGGTACTGGTCTTTCATATGCTCTGCCAGGTCCGCGACATCGACCAGGTCATAGTAGAAGGATATCTCTCCATTTCTGTTCTGGGTCATGCCGAAGCTCTTGGAGTCAGAGCGGTCGCGGACCATCTCGGCATATTTGCCGGTCTCAACACCGTCGATCATTTTGTCCCCGAGCGCATCCATCGCAGTATTCACTTCGCCGACCCTGCTGAGGTCGACACAGGATAAAGTCAGGTCCGGATTGTAAGTGGCAGACTTTTGGCCTGCATAATATTCCTCAAAACGGCTCAGTATGCTTTCCGTCAGTCCGCCCGTCTCCGGTGAATCCTCAAGCGCTTTCAGGAACTGATAGTTCCATCCGTCTCCCGGTTCCAGCTCCTCGGATCCCACGTAATAATCCGCATAGTCGCTCCAGATCGTCATGCTCTCAAGGCTGGCCATCAGGCAGGCGTCAAAACCGACCATGTCCAGCTTCCTGCCGCCCGAGAAGGGCGACGCATCCATGGCGCTGCGCATCTCCGTGAGCATGAGCGAATCCCCGTCATAGAGCTCATCATTTCCGTATCCCCATAAGGGTCCGCCGCCGTGATCCCAGAGGATCAGTACATTGTGATCTGCCGGGTAGTTCTCGTCGCAGAAGTTCAGGAAGGCGCTGAGCGTCTCAGGAAGTCCCATGTTGGCGTTCCCCCCGGTCGACGCGACGATCCTCTCATCACCCTCAAGAGACATGTCCAGCACACTGTTCTGGTTACAGGGCACGTCGCCCACCCAGCGCGCAGCTCCTCCGGTGTAGGCCACGACATTGAAATCATCGAAGCTCAGGTCTGCTTTATCGATCTCTTCGAGGTCCTTAGTGGCATTGCCCTGCCGGCTCTCCAGATTTGACCCGATCATGTAGATCATGACCGTCCAGGATTTGCGGGATGGTCCTCTCTCCGGATCTTTCTTGACGATCTCGGGATCAGAATCCTCCGAGGACTGCGACCTCTGCGCCATCGCTCTCGAATAGTCGACGCCGTCGTCTTTATAGGTTATGCCGTCTGAATCTGACGCTTCGCCGGACTCTTCGCCCGGCTCTTCATCTGACACATCACCCGATTCGCCGCGTGCCTTCTCAGCTGCCTCATCACTGCTACTTCCACTGCCGGCACCGGCACAGCCGGACATAAAGAGCGAAGCTGAGAGAAATACAGCGATCACAGATTGAAGCCATCTCCGGAAAGTTCTTTTATTCATAGGGTACCCTCCATTTCAGATCAGGTGTTTTATAATCAGTTATTTCAAATCAGGTAATTGTGAAAGACCGGAACTTCGCACGAATAGACCGGTTCCGGCCACGAGGCTCATTGAGCCTTAGGCCCTGCATCTGCACCACATATACTCACTCATCCCGCAGCAGCCGCTTCCGCTCCTCATAAACCGCCTCCCAGGGGCCGCCCACAACGAACACATTCTCCTTCCGCTCCTCGCACGCCGTCCGCAGCCGCTCCGTCATCGCATGCAGGATCTTCTCAGGAACTTTCCGGCACTTGACCGGACACAGCGAGATGCAGCGCATGCAGTTGATGCACAGATTCTCATCTGATTCCCAGCTCCCCGGCAAAATAGCACTCACCGGACACTCTTCAGCACACCACCCGCAGTTGAAACACTTCCTTCTGTCGACCTCAATCGGCAGATGAGATCCTCCCCATTCTTTAAAGTCCCAATCTCCGGGCATGACTACCCTTGTGTCCTCATCTTTTTCCCAAATTTTATCAAACACCTTGTCTGCAAATCCCCTGATCTGCACCTGATCTTCACTATCAGGCCGCCCTCTTCCGAATTCATGCATGATGTTATGCTCTGTGACAATTGCACAACCGGCGATCACGCGAAAACCGTTGCTGCTGACGCATTCCGACAACTCCAGAAGTGAATCCTCAAACGCGCGATTCCCGTAGGTCACACAGACGATCGCAGGCGGATATCCGTATCTTCCCCACTCGGCCTTTATCCTTGAGAGACGCTCCGCAGCTGTCGCAGGGATCCTCCCTCCATAACACGGAACAACAAAAATACTGAGCGTACCGGAATCCATCATGATGTATTCTTTGCCGCTGTTCGGATCCTTATTAAAATATATATCCGAGACACAGTGCAATTCGTCGATCAGGCCCTTGTCAGGATCCCTGCACAAGTCAATAACAGGCCCCCTCACAGAGCGTCTGGCCCGCTCTTCGCTTTCTGCAAAGCGACTGCACCGCGAACCGCTCTCTTCAAGACTCCTGTCCCCCCCGGCGCTCTCCGACAAACAGCCGTCCTTCCCGGCAAGGTCATCCTTATTTACTCCCACCGTCAGGATTCTCTCTTCAAACGCGCTTCTGAGCATTTCCGCGACAGCCTTACTGGATCCGGTCGGGCTGAAGACGACAAGACCCACTCTTTTGATCTCTATTTTGGATGTGGTGAGTTTATAGTAAAGCGTGTGCAGTTTGCGATTATACATCAATTTGTCGATCTCAAGGCGTCTGGCCGGGATCCCGTATTTTCTGAACTCCTCATCGCCAAGCACATGCTCGATCACAGCCTGATTGAGGTGGATCGGTATGAGCTCCCCTCTCATCGTCCGAAAATCAGCATCACTGATCTCTTTGGAGAAGACGACCCTGACCTCCACATAGTCCAAGGCTCTTCCCGAAAACTTCTCAATTACCTTGATCTCCGGCTCCATGATCTTATATGTATAATCTTTATAGTGATTCTCCATGATCTCCCCATTTTCGAGTTAATCCGACATTTCGTTATTAAGAAAATAATGAAACTGTTCAGCACCCCCGGTTTGAAATGCGGTGCATTTCAAACTGTGGGCGTCCAGAGGCGCTTCGCGCCTTGGCCGCCCCCGAAATATGCTCTCAAGCTGTCCAGTGAGCAAGCTCACTGTCCATCTTCCTCGCATATTTCCGGGGGTGCTGAATAATAATAAAATAATAGCATATTGCCGCGTCGGCAGTGTAGTATACTGAGAGGAACCAATCATTTGCACTTCAGGAGGCACCGTGAAAACCAAAGACGATCTGCGCAAACTGCTTATATCCATCGACCACCGCGGCTACCCCGCTTACAAGGACACCCGGGGCAGATGGCAATACGGTAACTATATTCTGAGTATCGATCACGTGCAGGGAGATCCCTATGCTTCCCCTTCAAACGTCAGCGTTATTGTACCCGGGCGGATCGCCCTCTTTCCCAAAGACTACTTGGAGCCAAAATATCGCCGCATCACACTTCAGGACATGCTTCTGCGTTTCTTCAGCAGGGAGCTCTCTGAGCGCAGCCGCGACAACTCCCGCCCTTCAGGTGGCCGCGACGGCTCCGGCCTCTCAAGCGGCCGCGAAAGCTCCCGCCCTTCTGGCGCCCGCGACGGCTCCGGCAAGAGCGGCCTAGTCGCTGTCTCCCGACCCGCGCAGGAAGTACTGGAGCGTACGGCCTGCCGCGTCGATCCTGAAAGCGGTGATGTAACACTTCGATTCGAGATCGGTTTTCCCGCAAATGGGCGTACCATCAATGCGCGGGCACTCATCCGTATTTTGGACGATTTTTTGCCGGGTGCTGTCGCATCTTCTCTTATGTACCGCGGCATCGATCAGAATAAGCTTCGGGCAGCGATCCATCTCAGTGATGATCAGCAATTCATCCGTGAGGCACTGCATGAGAAGGGGCTCTGTGCGTTCGTTGCGGACGGGTCTGTTTTGCCCAGGCAGAGCGGGATCTCACCCTACCCCATGAAGGGCGCCGTTCCATTCCTAAGCCCGGAGGAGCTGGCAGTCACGCTCTCACTCCCGCATGCGGGAGTGATGCGCGGTATGGGGATCCACAAAGGGGTTACCCTGATCGTAGGCGGCGGGTATCATGGGAAATCCACTCTTCTCGGGGCGCTCGAGAAAGGCGTCTATAACCATATCGCCGGCGACGGACGGGAATACGTGATCACTGATGAATCCGCCGTCAAAGTGCGCGCAGAGGATGGCCGCAGTATTTCAAATGTCGATATTTCGATGTTCATAAAGGACCTTCCCAACAACAAGGACACGGTGCATTTCTCGACGCAGGACGCCAGCGGCAGTACCTCTCAGGCGGCAAACGTCATCGAGGCCATCAGCTCAGGCACACAGCTTCTGCTCATCGATGAGGATACCAGTGCCACCAATTTTATGGTGCGGGATGAACTGATGGCCCGCGTCGTCGCAAAGGACAAGGAGCCGATCACGCCCTTTATTTCCCGCATTCGGGATCTCTATGAGAAAGCCGGCGTCTCCACGATCCTGGTGGCGGGCAGTTCCGGTGCCTTTTTCCATGTCGCGGACACGGTGATCCAGATGGACCGCTATGTCCCGCTGGAGATCACAGCAGCTGCCAAAGCCGCAGCCGCTTCAGATGCTGCAACTTACAAAGCCGCGGTCTCTTCAGACGCTGTAACCGCTGCCGCCATGACAGCTGCGGCCGGCACAGCCGCTGCACCTACCGCCACCGTCTACCGCGCCGCCGACTTCAGCCTTCCCGAGGCCGTCAGGATTCCCAATAAAAACAGCGCCCTCCTCAGAGAAGGGCGCGTTAAGGTCAAAGTATTGTCTGATGACAGTTTTCTGCTCTCCCGCGACGAAGTCGATCTCAGAGGGCTGGAGCAGCTGGTGGACCGCGAGCAGATCGCCGCACTGGCCCACATTCTCAAATATGCGGAGCTGCATTTGATCGACGGGCGGCTCTCTTTTGACCGGGTACTTGACCGGATTCTTGAGCTGGCCGAGTCGGGAGGCCCGGAAGAATGGTTCGACGGTTCAACGGTCCGCTGTGGACTCGCCTATGTCCGTCGGGCAGAAATCGCCGGTATGATCAACAGATACCGCAAGCTCTGAGCATGCGCCGCAGCAATCGAAGGCTCTGATCCCGGCACAGCCGCCGGGATCATAAGCTTTCATGCAGCGATCATCAATCTTCAATCTTTAATCTTCGATCACCAGTTCAAACGGCAGATCCATGCCGCTTAGGCTTTCGATCGCTCCGGTCATATCGCCGGATACCCTCACGGACTCCAAATTGTCCATTTCCAGAAGCAGTGTCAAATCTGTGATCCCATCGTTCCAGGGAATGGAGAGCCTGTTCAGTTCGGGGTGCCTTTCCGCAAAGTCTGCGAAGAGCGCTTCGGCATCGCCCTCTCCGTTTGCCGTGAAGCATTCGATCGCACTCAGATCATAGATCTTCACTTCACTCAGGATCGGAACGAGTACGGCTGCATTGACCCCGCTGACCTGAAGTTCCTTATAGACCGGAATGGAGGCGAGCGGGCTGTAGTCTTCTATAGGAGCATTTGTCAGATTCAGACGGAAGCCGCCGTCCGGTCCGAAGTCACCATCGAAACTGCACTCCGCAAGCGGCATCAGGTCCGTGACATTGGTGTCCTCAAGCCGCAGCTCCCAGAGCTCCGGCAGATTCTGCACGCCTTGAATGCTCTCCACCGGGCATCCGCCAAAGCCAAGAATATGCAGCCCCTGCAGCGTAAAGGCGGGTGAAACATCCGTCAGGCTGCGGCAGCCCGTGACTCTCAGGACTTCCAACTCCCCGAAATTCTGGATCCCGTCCAGACTTTCCAGAGGCTGAACGAAGAGCCCCAGTTCACGAAGTCCGGTCAGTTTTTCCAAGGCGCCCAGATCCGTCACTACTCCCTCGCCGAAGTCCATGGTCGACTCCTCATCTGCAGTGAAATCGAAGAGTTCCACTTCTACATTGCCGTCGGGGTGTGCGTTTACCCAGACATCATACCGGCTCGAATCGACCACCGTATCGCCCACCAGATATAGAATTCCCACCCGGCGGAGCAGCGCATCGGGCAGCGTCTCCAATTCGTCAAGGCTTAGAAGCGTGATGCCGGACTCATCGAACTCCCATCCGCGATCCGGATACTCAATGCGGCATTCTGTGAAATGCCCGCTGCTCACAAGGTCCTGTCCCTGCTCGGCCAGTTCCGATGAAACGGCAATATACCGCCCGCGGAAGCGCTCAAGCGGTTTTAAATTGTTCACTTCTTCCAGACCCACCAGCTTGAAGCTGCAGGTCTCACTGTTATCCATCTCATCCAAAAAAGTGAGGTCTTTGACGTCAGCCACACTGTCCAGACACAGCTCTGAGCTGCGCAGATTCGCAAACGAAGGCAGTGTATATCCCCCTGTGATCTCCAGATGATTTAGCTTCATCCCGGCGACAGCATCCCAATCCGTCAGGCGGAAGCAATTATAGACAGTCAGGTTTCCGCCGTTATTTCCGATCGAAGACTGGCTTTCGAGTCCCTCCAGAGACCGCAGTAAAGCGCAGTTGCGGAGCACGAGATTGGGCGTCGGCCAGTCCTGGGGCATAGACGTCAGATCGGTCAGCTCACAGCGATTAAGTATTAACGTCTCGATCGGAGCGGGCACTGTCGACAGATCTACTGCGCCCAGCCGGCTGAGCTCCAGTTCTACGCTCTTTACGCCCTCCAGATAGGGGGCGATCTGCTCAAAAGATACCCTGTTCTCCAGATCCAAACTGACATAGGCAATTTTCTCGAAAGCGGCAAGACCGGACAGATCCCCCGCATATCCGCTGAAGTGGAAACTGTCCAGATACGATCTGCTCTCCGCAATCCGGCTCAGGAAATCGAGATCCGGAAGTTCCACGCCGCTCAGATCTATTCTTTCCAGCTTTGAAAGGCCGGCCAAAAAAGAGGCGTCCTGCATATTTTGACGCTCACCCGGATCGATCCGCACGGATATGAGATTGATGCATCCCGAGATCGGATCGTAGTCGCGGACATTGCGGCAGCCGCCGATCGTCAGTCTCTTCAGCCCTTTCAGGGACTCTACTGCAGAGATGTCCTCCATCTGGTCCATGGAGTTCATTTCCAGTACCTCGAGTCCGCTCCTGCCCTGAAGGAAGGACAGATCCCGGATCGGAACGTTCTGCAGCATCACCTCTTTCAAATCGGGGCATTTGGCCAGACCAGAGAGATCCGCGTATCCCGCTCCTCCGCTGACGGTCAGCCTGATCTGTTTGAGTGCCTGGGGGGAGAAGTACGAGAAATCAAGAGGCTTGTCGCCGGTGACCGTCAGTTCCGCATTCTTCAGCATCGCAAGTGAACCCAAAGGAGAATAGTCCGTGTCACCGCGGAGCTTTACTTCCGAAACTCTGGAATTTGCGATCCAGCTAATATCACCGAGGTCACATTCCATGGCACAGACTCTTGAAAGCCTGGCCAGTGCACTGAGGTCGGGCGCCTGGGTCACTTCCACTTCTGCCAGGTGCAGCTCCTCCAGATTTGGCATAAGAGACAGAAACCTAAGGTCATAGGACGCCCGTGTGATCTCATTTCCGTCCTCTTTCCAAAACCATTGCCGCCTTCCGCCGAAATCGTCGCCGTATTCATTTGCCAGTACTTGCAGCATATCGGGCCATTTGATCCCGCCTTCAGGCCCGATCAGACGCGTCTCATTTGTGTAGTATTTGAAGTGATCTCCCATGACCACGACACAGCGGATCTCTGCCAGTTCCGCCTCCGTCAGGCCTGCCGGCAGCGGATATGCGATCTCCTGCTCCTGTTCCTGCTCCGCCACAGGCTCCTGCGCTGTCTCTTTTTTGCCCCGCACGCCCTGCAGGGCCAAAACAGCGACCAGTGCCAGTACGACAACACCGCCCACAGCAAATACAATAGGGGAACGGCTCTTTTGAGAAGGAAGTGCATCGATGATCCTGTCCGCGACCAGTTCCGGGGACCGGTCTCCGACCGTGATGATATTGCGGGCGTAGACGGCGTTCTTGATCTTGTCGGGAATCTCGCATTCATCCACCTGCAGAAGAAGGATGTGCTCGTTTCGGGCGACCGCATCGAGCAGCGCTTTCTTAAGACTCTCATTCGTGTAGAAATTCTCGCCGAATGCGGCCAGAAGCGTGCCCTCCCCTTCCGCATTCTGATCCGAGACCTGAATTCCCTTGGCTTTGAGCGCTGCAAGGATCGGATCCAGTTTGGAGCGGTCCGCTTCCGCATAAAGTGTTTTGATCGTCTGTTTGCTCATTTTCTCCTCCCATGTCATCCTTTCATGTCATACGCCCATGTCGCCTTCCCACGTCATCTTCCCATGTCATCTTCCCATGTCGTCTTCCCATATCAGGGTACAAGAATGACCGTAAAGCGCGCGTTTTCACTCCAGGTGAGCGGCAGCATCTCTCTGCTGACCGTCACAGCCTTAAGGCGCGGCAGATTCTCCAGCGGTGTGAGATCTCTTACCCCTGTATGTTCCAGATGCAGGATCTGCAGAGATGGCAGGTCCTGCAGTTTATCAATATCGTCCACTATGCTGCCTGCAAGACTCAGTTCCTTCAGGAGCACATGTGCGTCCAGGCAGGACAGATCCCCCAGCGGCTGACAGACCAGCCCCAGTTCCTCCAGCCGCACGGCATAGGCAAACAGCGACAGATCCGATACCTTTCCCATGATCACCGGCGCGCCGTTGACACGGCATCCGCCGTCTTGGTCAAAGCTGACCTTGTCCAGGCTGTCGATCACCATGTTGCCGCAGATGAACAACTGATGGATCTCGGCCAGCTGGCCGCGCAGGATGTCCTCCGACTCCTGTCCCAGCGCCTTGCGTATGGCCTTCTCCTGGTCTTCGTCGGGAAAAGTGATGGCGAACAGCCGCTCCTCCTCCCCCAGATCCACCACGGTGTCAGCCGGATCCTCCGTTTCTTCTGTTTCCTCTGCTGTCTCAGAATCTGTTTCCTCCTCCGTTTGTTGAATGCCCGCTGACTGCGCAGGCGCGGCGGGATTCCACAGGCCGCTTCGCAGCGCTCCCAGTGCGCCGGCAGCGAGCAGGAAAAAGATTATGGAAGCTGCCATTCCGAGCTTCCTCCATGAGACAGTCTCCGTCCACTTCTGGTGGAACCTGCGGGTCACAAAACCGGATTGGAGAATTGCTTTAGCCCTCTCCTCGGGACTCGTTAAGCGCGGGATCACAGGCCTTTCACCCCGTATTTTCTCCCATCTCTCATCAAGCTCCGAGTCATCGAGCCGCACCATAAGGACGGGCTTTTGGCTCCGATGCGCTGTCTGCATCTCGCTGATACAGTTGGGCGATTCCAGTGCTCTCTTAGATAAAAAGAAGATGACCTTCTCACAGCGGTCCATATGCCGCGAAATGTTGGCCGGCCAGTCGCTTCCGGCCGGGATCCCCTCGTCGTACCACAGGCGCCATCCCGCGTCGTGAAGGATCCGGATCGTGCTCACCACTTCTTCGGACTGCAGGTGCGCATAGCTGATAAAGAGAAACGGGCGGTTTCCTTCATAAGGTTTAAAAAATGAATTCATGCGCCCCCTCCCGACAATTTGATGGTGTAATCTCCTTCCGGCAGCGGCTCATCCCCAAGAAGGGCCTCCTGCGGTATCCAAATATCTTTGAGTGACGGCAAAAGAGCGAGATCCTCCCAGCTCTCCGGCATCCTTTCAAGATGAAGCGCTGTGATCTGTGAGACCGCATCTTCCGTGACAGGACCTCCGCCCACTGCTTCCTTTACTGCATCAAATATAACGGGATCGCTGATCGTCACCTGATCACTCAGAGCAGCCTGGTCCTGTGAGTTCTGAGCATCCGCTGCCGTCGACACAGCTTTCCTGATTCCCGCAAAAACCATAACCGCCAGCACCACTGCGAGCGCACAAAACACAAGCGACAATCTGCTTAAGACTCTCTCCTCACCAATCCCTGCCGGCTCTACCGGCTCTCCCAAAAGGTCCTGCGAAAAGCCTTCCGCATGCAGGATCGCGTTTTCCAGATCCTCTCTTCTCTTAAGTTTATAGAGGGGAATGTGTGCGATCGTCTCGCGAAGCCCCATCGCCAGACTCCGGTCTTTGCTGTCGGGGTCGAGACAGATGATCGGCTTACTCTTCTTTTGACAGACAAGTATATTGCTCTTGGTGTTCGGGTCCCTGCAAGCCTCATCTGACAGATAAAGCATCGTCAGTGAGGCGCCCATATAGCGGTCCTGCCGTCTCAAGATCTCCTCCGATCCCTCCGCGTTCCCGCGGTTGTACCAGACCCTGCATCCGCGCTCCAAGAGAAGGCGCATGATATCCCATACCCTTTCCCGGTCCGCCTCCGCGAAAGCAAAGTACAGATATGGCTCATCTCCCTCATAGGGAGGATATTGACTGTACCAGTTCTTCATTCTCTTCCTGTCTTCCGTTTGATGGATATGTGCAAGATGTGGTGATGTGCCCACGGACGACTATGGTCGGCCGGGTTTTTACGCGTCGTTTCGATAGTCACTTCACTTTTAGCTTCTGATGGAGAGGTGGAAATGACAATGTTACATTCATACTTCCACACTATCACATCTATTCGCTATTTTCCACAAAACAAACCGAAGCCTCGTCAAATCGCCAAATATGAATTTTCAGTGATCAGAATCAAATCTAACTTTACAATTCAGTACATTCATGTATAATAGAGACCCATTGTTTGCATCCCATGAAAGGAGTAAGCCGTGAAGATTCTAATAACCCTTGTTATTTGCAACTGCGTTCTTGGCGCCGCCCTGTCCCTGTATCTGGTCATCATATGGCGAAAATACAAGGAAGCCGTCGCCGCACACGGATGGAACCCCGAATGCGCCGACCCGCTCTGCCGCAACATGTGGCTGCTGTGCTTCATTCCAATCTTCGGAATGCTGTACTATCTGGTCGTGGGAGAAACGATCGGGATCCTCTCCACGACATACAAAGACAGCGTGGACGGCATCGTCACGGTTTCCTACGGCTCACTGTCATTCCACTACAGTGAGGAATGACCCTCTTTCTGATTATAAGCGTTAGGGGTTGGGGAGACCCCGCCTAAGCAATATCCGGCAGTCTTAGGCGCGTCCATTCCCCCTAAAAATAAAAGAATTCTCAATCTTAGAAGAACTCTGACTCCTAAGATTGAGAATTTTTCACTTTCTGGTCCTTTTTTGCACTCTTAAATAGATTTGACCGCCGGTTGCCGCTGAAGTGCCCTTAAGCATTCACGGAATCGTCACCTCTCCGCACAAACTCAGCCGGAAATACTCCCTGATCTCCTCCGGATCTTCTGTCTGTCCCAGCACCCACATGAGTTTGGTGACTGCCGCCTCGGATGTCATGTCATAAGTTTGGATCGCCCCGGCATCCAGTGCCAGCCGCCCGGTCTCATAGACTTCCAGGTTGCTTCCCTCGAAACGGCACTGGGTTCCGACCAGAACAGTGATCCCCTGCTCTGTCATACTGCGAATCTCACTGATGAAGTCGTGCTGCAGAAACGGCATGCCGCCAAGACCGAACGCCTCAATATAGAATGCTTTGTATCCGCGCTCCGCATACATCTGCAGGACTTCTCTGTGTATGCCCGGGAACATTTTGATGACCGCCACATCCTGGCAATATCGGTTCTGCAGTCGGAAGACACCCTTCTTTTTCTGGAGCATCCTTTTGTTTATCTTCATTCCGATCGAACTGATCTCCGCCACGTTTTCGCAATTGATGCTGTCAAAGGCGTCAAAACTCAGAGACCTCACTTTGGAAGCCCTGCAGCCGAGGATCACTTTCCTGTTGAAAGCGACGAACACACCGGGACTTCCGCTCTGCGCCATGTAGATCGCACAGCGCAGGTTTTCCATGGCGTCTGCCACCGGATTGGAAATGGACAGCTGACTGCCGGTGATCACTACGGGAATATCGATATTTTGCAGCATAAAAGCCAGCATGGACGATGTATATGCCAGCGTGTCCGTTCCGTGTATCACTACAATCCCGTCAAAACAGCCCCGCTGCCGGCTGATCTCCTTCGCAAGGTTGGCCCAGTCTTCCGGAAAAATGTTCGCGCTGTCCCGGGAAGAGAACTCCTGTGTTGTCAAAAGAGCCTCTCCCGCCACGACATGGAGTTCCCGCATCATGGATTCCGTGGTGAGTCCCGGCGTCAGCCCGTGCTCTTTTGCGACGGAAGCCAGTGTTCCGCCCGTGTTCATGATCAAAACTTTCTTGCTCAATAGTCGTCTCCAATCCGTGTCTTCTGCACTGCATTTCCCCTGCCCTCGAAGCGCCTGTCAAAATAGTGCCGCCCGTGATCACGATCGTCCCGCCGCCCTCTTCGCTGACCTTGTCGATGAGGGCTGCAGATTTGCGGTCTGTACTGCCCCGCCGGGGAAGATCCCGTAGTCCTGAGGCCTGTAAAGCTTATTGCAGATCCGGCCCGCTGCTTCATACGCACTCCGGCTTAGGCCGGCAGGTTCATCAAACCACGAATCGATCGGTGTTCCGTCAGGAAAACGATTTTCCTTGCGCATTATTGTGTCCTCCCAATACTCTATTATTTCCCCTTGAGCCTTCCCAGGTTTCTCCTTTCCACCACGACCAGCAATTCGTTGTTCTCTTTCAGAGGCTGTTCGGGATCGATCATCATCCATATGCCGCTGTCATCTTTTCTCGCCACTACATTGGCATCATATGCTTTCCGGATATTGAGCTGGGAAGGTGTTTTTCCGACCCACTCGCTCAGCGGCAGCATTTCGACCATGCACAGGTTGTCGTCGACCTGAAAATAATCAAGCATCGTCTCCATGACCAGGATCGCGGCTGCCCGCTTGCCCGCATATTCCTCGGGCATGATCACTCTGTCCGCTCCGATCTTGCGGAGAATGGAGGACATGCGGTCCGACGAGCTCTTCGCCACAATGTAGGGAACGCCCTGCTCCTTGGCCGCCGCAACAGAGAATATACTGGCTTCCAGATTTCTTCCCACGGCCACAACGACAGTATCCATATCCCTCAGCACCAGTTCCTTCAGGCTCTCCTCGTTGGCAAGATCGGCGCAGACTGCTTCACTGCAAAAGTCCGCGACTTCTTTGACGTTTGTCTCGTTCACATCCACCGCCAGCACGTCTGCTCCCAGCTCACTGAGCGAGCGCACAAGACTCTTTCCGAACATACCAAGACCGAGAACTGCAATTGATTTTTTCACTGTTTCCTCCAATTCCATGTGTTCTATGTGCTGTTTCCATGCGCGGCTGCGCCGGGCAAATCCGCCGGGCTTATCCGATGAAGAAGTTTCCCTCCGGGAACCGCACGGCTGTCTCCTCTTTGATTCCCCCGGCCAAAAACAGTGCCATGGAGATCGGTCCGATCCTGCCAAGATACATAGCGAGCGTGATGATCAGCTTGCCGGCTGTATTCAGGAGAGGTGTCACGCCCCGGGTCAGACCCACGGTGGCGCAGGCGCTCATGACTTCGAACAGGCCGTCCACGAGCCCCACCGGGTTGGTGGCAACGAGCAGCATCGTGAGCACAAGGACCGTTCCCATACTCACTTCCACGATCGCGGTGGCCTTCATCATCTGCGCGGCGCTCACGGAACGTTTGTAGACCTGGGCGCTGTTTTTGCCGCGTATATAAGATGTGATGTTGAGTATGTAAAAATAGAAAGTCGTTGTCTTGATGCCGCCCGCAGTGCCGATGGGCGAGCCGCCGATGAACATCAGGATGCAGCCCGCAAGACAGGTGACATCGGTCAGTCCCTTTTGGGAGATCGTAGCAAACCCGGCGGTCCTGAAAGTCACCGACTCAAACAGACTGTTGAGAAGTTTGAGCGGAAAGGAAAGTGCGCCCAATGTCTGGTCGTTGTTATACTCCGCTGCCAGAATGATCGCCGTTCCCGCGAAGATCAGCACCAGTGTCATTGTCAGCACCAGCTTGGTATGCTCCGTCAGGCTCTTGAAGATCTGCGCCGGCTCAGAGCGCTTTTCTTCTCCCCTCATTATTTTGCTGTTGATGTCGAACCAGACGACATAGCCCAGACCTCCCGTCACGATGAGCATGATCGTCACCGCAAGGATCAGCGGGTCGTCACGGTAAGGCATGAGGCTGTCAGGTCCCAAAATATCAATGCCCGCATTGCAAAAGGCAGACACCGCATTGAAAACAGAGACCCAAATTCCGCGGGCGATTCCCAATCGCGGCACAAAAGCCAGCATATACAGCAGTGCGCCGGCAAGCTCCACGATCAATGTGCCGCGGATGACTTTGATCAGAAAGGCCAATAATCCGGCCATACTGTCCAAATTCATCGCGTCGCGCAGCATCAGCCGGTCGCTCAGGGAGAACCTCTTATGCGCGACCAGCATCAGCGTCGAGACAACGGTGATGACGCCCAGCCCTCCGATCTGGATCAGCAGCAGGATCACCACCTGCCCGAAAATACTCCAGTAGCTGAAGGTATCCACCACCACAAGTCCGGTCACACAGACGGATGTCGTCGCGGTGAAGAGCGCGTCCACTAAGGGCGTCCAGGATCCGTCGGTCGAAGCTATGGGCAGTGCCAGCAGGATCGTCCCGATCAGGATCGCGCCCAGAAAGCTCAGCGGAATCACATAGACGGAAGACAGTTTGATATTTTTCATAGCTGCGCCCTTTCACTTGCGGACAGGTTTCGGGGGCCGGTCAGGCCTTCGTTGCCGTTCCGGCCTTCGGGGCCCGGTCAAGCCCAGTTTCCGTTCCTGAATACGGGGACGACCGTCCCGTCTTCCTGTACACCATCGATATTCATCCCACGCGTACCGATCATGAAGTCCACATGCACCATCGAATCGTTGGCACCGCAGGCCGCAAGCTCCTCCTTGCTCATCTCCTCGCCGCCCTTGATGTTCTCGGGATAAGGCCGTCCCAGTGCCAGATGGCACGCTGCATTCTCATCATACAGAGTATTAAAGAACAGGATTCCGGACTGCGAGACCGGCGAGTCGTAGGGCACGAGCGCCACTTCTCCTAAGTATGAGGCGCCGTCATCGTAGCTCAGAAGCTGTGAAAGTGCCTCTTCTCCCTTTTTTGCCCCAAATTCCACGACCTTACCGTTCTCGAACCGCATCCAGAAATCGTCGATGACCTTTCCGTCGTGGTCCAGCGGCTTGGAGGCGTAGACGATTCCGTTCACGCCCGTTTTCAGCGGCATGCAGAAGCACTCCTCGGTCGGCATGTTGGGGTCAAAATATACCCCGGCCGGTGTCGTGCACCCGCCGCCGACCCAGATGTGGTCTTTGACGAGTTCCACTTCGAGGTCTGTGCCCGTCTCGCTCGTGAAGTGCAGCTTCTCAAACCGGCAGGAATTCAGCCGCCCGGCATGTTCGATCAGCTCTTTGTCGTGCTGCTCCCACTCGGCGATGGGATCATTGTCTTCCGTGACCCTCGTCACGGCGAAGATCGCATCCCCGAGCTTCTCAAAGGCCTCTTCTTCGGGAAGTTCCGGGAACACTGTTTTGGCCCAGTCCACAGAAGGCACGCCGATCACGCTCCACTGGCCTTCGTTGTTCATGGTGTAGCTGATCAGGTCGGACATCTTGGCATAATAAGCCCGGTTCGCGGCTTTGATCTTCTCGCTGTCTGCGCCGGCCATGACGCCGGGCTTGTCGGAGAGGATCGATATGTAGCAGGCTCCGCCGTCGTGCTGGTACTTGGTCTTGTCGTACTTCCACTGCGGGATCTCCGAAAGCACTTCCACGGTCTGATACTGATACGCCATCAGCGTCAGGTCGTTATCATGCCACTCGACGCTGACATATTTTGCGCCGGCTTCGTACGCGCATTTCGCGACCATCTTCACAAAAGCGGCGTCCTGCACGTGCGCGTTTATGATGACCGGCTGGTCCTTCTGCACGTTTGCGCCTTTTCTCACCACAAGTTCGGCTAATTTGCCGTACATCTTTTCTGAAACCAAAATTGTGTTACCTCCTGTTTATGTTCCGCCGTTTCTCCGGCCCGAAGCCCGGGGAGCGTTTCGATCACTATAATTCTTCCAACAGTTCCCGGTTTGTCTCAAACCTGGCGATGGTTTTCCCGTTCACAGCATGCATGCCGAAAGTGTGGTCCCAGTGCCAGTGTGTGATCGCCGTAAGCGCAGGCAGCGGAAGGTCATGCTCTTCCAAAGCGCGATAAAAGTCGGCCACATGAGATGACGAATGCCCTGCATCTACAGCCATGGACATCCTGCTGCCGTGAATATAGCCCAAGTTCGGCCTGTCCTTAGGCGAATCAAAGGTATACACCCACACATGATCACTGATCTTTTTTAGCTGCTGCCCCATAGAGTTCTCCTTTCCCGTACCTCGGACTCAGGGAGTTCATGCGTTCCCGTGCCTCGGGATCGGGGATTACTTGATAAATCCGAGCTTTTTTGCCTGCTCTGTATATTTAGGAAGATCTTCAAGAGACACCTTGACCTTATGCTTTCTGGCAAATGTCATAAACTCCATCATTGTGATCTTCCCATCAGCCAAAATATCGGCAACCTCTTTCTGCAGCGCCTCATCTGTTTCGTACTGCTTCACCAGTTCATCTACTGTCGCCATGTTTTTCTCCTCTCTGTTTTTACAAGCCCATGGGCTTTATTTTTCCGAGTCCGAAGCTCGGGAGTCGTTATATCTATGTTCTCCGGAGTTATTCATCCGGCTGCTGGCCATCGTGTGCTTTCCATGCGCAGTCAGTGATCTTCATGTCCGTAAACAAAGCAGTAAAGCTGGAGTCTTCGGGGCTGCATGCGTAAATGCCGAAACGGATTCTGTCTGCGCCCTCCCACATATGGCAGACGCGCATCTGTGTGAAGTTCACGCCATCCTGCGAGCATTCAATGCAGTAATCATCTTCTCTTCGGCTGAACCGATACCACATGATCTTCACGTCAGCGGGAATTGCCGTCGTCGCCCAGTCCGAATATCCGTGATTCGTCACAACAGATCCAAGATGCTGGAATGTTTCATTTTCATATTCCACAGAGCCCTTCAGCCAGTTCTCCGAATCCAGATACATAACAATTCCGCATTGGTCAAAGCGGTGATGGCTTCCTGTAAAGTCCGTTTTTACAATAAAGGAGAAAAACTTCTCCCCGGTCTCCATTTGAAGTACCGGCGCATTGTCATTGCGAAAATGATAGTACGTCCTCTGCCATAAGTCTGTATGCGGCATCGTCGTGATCTCAATCCGTTCCGGCTCGATCGAATACTCTTCAGGTTCCCTGATCCATGTCCATTTCATAGTTATTACTCCCCTCAATATCTTTTTGAGGGAGACAGGGGACGGTTCTCTGTCTCCTCGTGCCCTGTTCCCCAAGCCCTGGGCACAGGGAATGCAGGCGCTGTTCTTATTATAGCATAACCATCTGTCTGCGCCACAATTTGCTCCCCGGGCCATAGGCTCGAAAAAAAGCTGTGGATATTTTGATCAAGTGCCGTACATTTAGACGTGCAGACAAAAAGATGCTGCAAAGAAATTGCTTCATAAACATGCAACTCATTCAAACACTACACCACACAAAGAAATGGAGATATAAAAATGGATAATACAAGTATTGGAATTCTCGGACTGGTCATGGGTTCTTTTGTTTTTGTCATCGGCTGGTATGTACTGATTCTGGCCGCTCGGTGGAGAGTCTTCACCAAAGCCGGACTTGCAGGATGGAAATCTCTGATTCCGATCTACAGTGAATACTGCACGTTTAAGATTTCATGGAAGACGATGTTCTTCTGGATTGTGATCGCAGCCGGTATTGTTTCCGGTATGCTGACAAACATGATGGATGGTCAGGAAACGGTTTCTGCTCTGGTCCGCTTATTGGCAAGTGCAGCAGGAGTGACGGTCACGATCATCAACCTGGTCATGAACATCAAGCTGTCACAGAGATTCGGCCACGGCATTTTGTTCGGACTTGGTCTGATGTTCCTGACACCTGTATTTACCCTGATTCTTGGTCTTGGTGACAGTGAATACCTGGGTAATCCGGATGAAGGGATGCCTTCGAAGCGGGTATATTTTGCCTGAGGGTGTCACGGGGACGGTTCTTCTGACAACTTTTTGGGCAAGGAGACAGGGGACGGTTCTCTGTCTCCCTGAAAACAGAATATGGGCATAGTGAAAGCCGGATCTGACCCCGGCGGAGAGCATAAATAATGCGCTCACGACAAGGAGCGCACTATTAAAACGTGAGCCTCCGCAGGAGATGGATCCGGCTTTCATCTATGCCGGTACGATCTAAAGAAGGAGACAGAGAACCGTCCCCTGTCTCCACCTGTCTCCACCTGTCTCCAACCTGTCTCCTTCAACTCCAAGTGACCGCCCCAAACATCTCGTCCAGTACTTTGAGACTCTCCTCCCTCAGCGCCGCCCGGAAATAGCTGTGAATATAGTAGAAATTGCTGCCGCTCTTCACCGACAGGCTTTCCCCCATCATCCCGGTCCCCTGCACCTCATACGAGTACCGATACCCATCCGCCTGCTTGCCGCCCACTTCCCTCATCATGAACTCTTCAAGCCGATAGCCGAACCTGCTCATCGGCTTCCGGACCTTGGCCTCCATGTTCCGGGCCACATCCTTCGTCCCGACGACCATTACCACAAACGGATTCGCCTGCCTCCATGAAAATGAGACGACCATATGTCCGCCCTCATCGGAAATGCAGAATCCCGGCGCATCCTCATAAAATTTGTGCTTTTTCAGCTCCTCATCTGTCATCACCGCAAAACTCTCCGGATACTTCAGATTCAATTCACTGTTCAGCTGAACGACGCCCATCTTTACTCCTCATCTTTCAAAATACAGCCCTTCTCAAGCGTTCCGTCACCGTAACGTCTGTTGATCTTTTCCATCATCGAATCCAGCTTCGCCTGCTTTTCGCTGCGCCGCTTTTCCGCTTCAGCCTTCCTGGAGAGCTCTTCCCCGGCCCTCTTCGCGGTCTCCTCTTCTTCCTGATTGCTGCTCACCCATTCAAAAATATCCATCTGGTGCAGCCTGCGCACCTGCTTCTCCGAAATTCTTGATACGCCCACGCCGATCAGCCTTATGGACATGCCCTCCGCGAACAGCCCTTCCGGTCCCGTCAGAAGGCGCTCCGCCAGATCAAGTGCTGCCGACTCGATCTGCCCGGCCCGGTCCGTCGGCTCCGCCAGTGCCATTTGCCGCGAATATCTCTGAAATTCCGACGACTTGACCTGCAGCGTGACCGTCTGCCCGATCAGCCCGCTTTTCTGCATCCGGGCCGCTACCTTTTGTGCCAATTCCTTGATGACCGGCACGCCATTCGTCTGGAAATTATCCCTGCCGACATCCTCTGCGAGCGTGCGCTCATTGGAGACGCTCTTGGCCTGCTCTCTTTCAGGGACGACCGGCGATGAACTGATTCCATTCGCGCCTGCCAAAATATAGCTCCCGCTCTTTTGTCCCAGTAACGATTGGATCAGCGCCGGATCTGCCGCTGCCGCATCACCGATCGTGTTGATCCCGACCAGATTCAGCTTCTGCGCCGTCTGCTTTCCGCATCCGTACAGTTCGCCGATCGGAAGCGGCCACATTTTCTGCGGGACTTCTTCCGGGTAAAGTGTGTGTGTTCGGTCGGGCTTTTGGAAATCGCTGGCCATTTTGGCAAGCAGTTTATTAGAAGAAATGCCGACATTTACGGTAAAACCCAGTTCGGTCCTGACTCTGTCCCTGATTTCCTGCGCGGCGATCAGGGCTCGCGCGCGGTCTTCCGGCGGTATGCTTTCTGTCATGTCCAAAAAAGCTTCATCGATCGATACTTGCTGAAGGACCTGAGAAAACTCGGACAAGATCCTCATGAGAGCATGGGAATACTTCCGATATGTCTCGAAGTCCGGCGGTACCAGCACAAGGTTCGGACATTTCTGCAGGGCCTTCACAACCGGTTCACCGGTCCGGATGCCGTACTTTTTGGCCGGGATGGATTTGGCTGTTATGATCCCGTGGCGGGTCCTCACATCACCTCCCACAGCGGAGGGGATCGTTCGAAGGTCCACACTGCCGGGATTCTCCGCCAGGTGTTTCAAAGCAGACCACGAGAGAAATGCGGAATTAACGTCCACATGAAATATTGTACGCTTCGTCATGATTGTCCTTTTCGCGCCCGAGCCTCGGGCTCGGGGAACACTGTAGTCACTCAAGCCTCGGTCTCGGGGTGCACAGCGAGTACACATCTGTTCTTCTTTGTTTCAAAAAAGGCAGTTCTTCTCTCACCTTTCGCACCTGATCCGGATCGATCTCACAGACCAATAATCCTTCCCTTTCATCCATCTGTCCGACCACATCCCCCCACGGCGACGTGACCAGGGAGTGTCCATAGGAAATGTAGCCGCTGTTCTGCCTGGCCTGTGAGCATCCTGCCATAAAGACCTGATTGTCCAGTGCCCTGGCGCGAAATGCCAATTCCCAGTGCGCGGGGCCTGTCGTCATGTTAAAACACGCAGGAACAAAGATCATTACTGCTCCCTGCAAAGCTATCAGCCTTGAGAGCTCCGGAAATCGGATGTCATAGCAGATCATGACGCCAAACCGTCCGAATTCTGTGTCAAAAATGGTCACCTGATCCCCTGCCGTCAGTGTTTCTGATTCGCGAAAATATTGACCGCCCTTCACTGCGATGTCAAATAAGTGCATTTTTCTGTGTTTTGCCAGCTGATTGCCATCGGGGCCGAAAACGTATGATGTGTTGTATACTCTCCCCTTCGAATCACATTCCGGCATACTGCCGGCAATCAGGTATTTGCCGCAGTTTCGTGCCGCGTCTGACATTCTTGTCCAGCAGGGTCCTCCCTCAGGTTCGGCATAAATCGGAAAGTTTTCCGTATTATAGGGGCAGTTGAACATCTCGGGAAGCATGATAATATCTGCGCCGCTGCCGGCGGCTTTTAAAATATATTCTTCCGCAAGTGCAAGACTCTTCTCTTTTTCCTCTTGTGCACCGATCTGTATCAAACCGATATTCATATACACCTCCGGATCCCATGCATATCAACAGTTCCCGGGGAAACCTCATTCTCACTCATCCGTTTCACTCCATTTTTTCTTCCTCGGAGTTCTCTTTTTGTCAAATACGGCGCCGGGGCCGGCTACGGGTATGCGCTTTAGTTTATTGACCTTTTTCTTTTCTTTTTTGGATAATTTCAGAAACTCTCTTTCTGCCAGTTTCTTAAGTCTGCTCTTTTTCACGTTCCACCTCCGCTGTCACCTGCTCACAGATCGCAGCCATTTTCAACAACCGGTGATACCTAATTTTATCATGCTCAGCCCTTTCGGCGCCATATGAACCATAAAACGTTCAAAACCGCCGCCCGAAGATCGTATTCTCCGAGCGGCGGTTGTATTGACTCCCCGAGCCCGTGGCTCGAGTAACTGTTTCGCTCCCGAGCCCGTGGCTCGAGTTCACGTGCCTGCGGTTCAAGGTTCCATTACCATCCGCCGCGGCCGCCTCCTTTTCCGCCTCGGCCACCGCCCATCATCTGGTTGGAGATCGAATCCGTCTCTGTACCGTTGATGATCAGTGTACCGCCTGTCTTCTCGCAAGTGCCGTCATAGTCAAAAGGACTCTGCGCCGTAATATTAAGCGTACCGCCGGTAATGATCAGATTTCCGTTGGAATCCACCGCATCCGTATCACCGGAACCCATAACGATCGTCGTCGTACCGCCGTTGAATTCCGCCACAGGCGTCATTTTTGCCGACTTATATGCAGCATTGATCGCGTCGTCGCTTGCCTGAATATTGATCGTTCCGTCATTGATCTGGATCCAGGTCGCCTCCAGTCCCTCATGCGCGTTCAGATTCACCTCTCCGCCGTCGATCTGGATGATCGTCGTGGCGTGAATGCCGTCATCCTCCGCCAGGACATTCAGCGTGCCTCCGCAAATATATACAAATCCCGTCGTGTCGTCCTCATCGTTTTCCGCATGGAGACCGTCTTTATCGGTCGTGATATTGATCTCTCCGCCTGCGATCCTGATCGAGTCATTCGCCTCGATGGCATCGGAAGCGCAGGTTATATTGATGGCACCTCCTGTGATCTTCAGATCATCTTTGCCGGCGATCCCGTTATCTGTAGACGATATGGTCAAAGTACCGACACCGTTGAGTACCAGATCATCCTTACTGAAGATCACCGCATCCGTATTCGTATCTCCATCCGCCGTAAAGGAACCGGTCACTGTCAGTGTATTCTCTGAATCTGTGGTCGTGACAAATACCTTGTCCGCGCTCTTTACATATATACAGGGCGTGCTCTCATTCGTTATGCTCACGCCATCGAGAACGATCTGCACTTTGTCTTCGTCCCCGGCATTGACAATGATCGATGCGTTCTTCGCGGAACCGGAGATCACATAAACACCGTCGCTCGTGATCTCAATACTTTGACCGTCGGTTACCGTAAATGTCTGCGCCGAACTCAGGTCCGCAGACTGCTCAAGATCTCTCTCTGTGAAAATATCGCTCGTATCGAGGGCTCCTCCGGAGACTGTATTCAGCGTTGTGGCTGAAATATTCTCATCTGCTGTCGTTCCGCCTGCCTGAGCTTCTGCCTCAGTCACAATACTGACCGCCGTCTCATTATCTGACTTCGCGGTACTTTTCGAGCCTGATCCCATCACACCGGCCATCACTGTAAAACTTGCAGCCGCTGTGATCGTAAAAGCCAAAACTGCAGTGATCACTATTTTTCTAAAACTCTTTCCTGTCATTGTTCTTACCTGATTCCTTTCTGTTATCCGGTTCAAGAATGATCCTACAATCAATCTGTGTTTACTACGTGTCTTATGAGGATGCTGCCGGACTTAAAAATGTGAATCTTTTGTGCCCTGCGGCTCCTTCTCACAAGGTTCTTCCCTGTTTCTGGGACGATTATGCAGCATGAACCTAATTTGAACTTTAAATTTGCAAGAACTTAAGTATCTTTTGCTTCCGGAACCTCGGGCTCGGATGACATTTTCGTTCTCCGAGCCAAAGGCTCACAGCTCCCCGCCCCGAGACCCGAGTGACACCAACACAGGCGATATGCGTAATTTCGTTCACAAATAAACCATAATTTTTAGATGGATATACCATGCTCCCTGCGTATATAATAATGTGTAAAGAAAACACAACATTTCAACAAAATCAACACATGATAAGGAGAAGAAAAATGGAAGAGAATATTAAACTGAATGAAGAACAGCTTGAGCAGGTTGACGGCGGCACAGCAGAAGCAGGCGGAGGATGGAGAGCAGTTAAGTGTGTCGTAGCTAAGAATTATCTTGCACTTCGCACACAGCCTGATTTCAAGAGAGAAAACGAGATCGCACAGATCTGGCCCGGCACTGTCTTCAGTGCAAAGTCCAATAAGAAGAGCGGCATTTATGTTTGGGCTTCTTATGGCGGAAAGCAGGGTTGGGTCAACGGCACAAGCCGCTGCATCAAATGGCTGTGATCAAATTCATATCGTGAATCAAAATAGGGCCGGCGCACCAAATGGTACGCCGGCCCTTTGTTTTGTATCTGATTCAATAATTGTTTACGCGTGCTCCGATCTGTCCGAACAGGCCGAGCACTCCGAGAACTGTGCCGACGATCAGTATGATCTTCGTTTTTTTGAGCAGATCCTGCTGTTCCTCGTAGCTTGATGCCTTATTGATCTTTGCTATAAAATAAAACGCGACTGCTCCCGGAATCGTACATAGAAGGAGCACGATCGCTGCCCACACGACCAGTCCGCCCGTCGGGATCGGTTCCACCATCTGAGTCGTGCTGATGTAAGCCGGACTTCCGTCATTCTGGGCATTGTCTTGATACGGCTGGTCATTACTGCTGAGTGAATCATCCTCGGCACTGCCATACGGATCCTCACTGCTCTCATTCGAGACAATGCTCTCCTGATCTGCCGCCTCGGAACGCTGCTCTTTCAGAGGAGCGCCGCAATTATCACAGAACTTATTCTCATCCGCATTCTCGCTTCCGCAATAAGGACAAATTACCATTTTTTTCTCTCCTTTGTATTCTTTTGACAATTCAGCATATCATTAATAAGCTTCCTTAATACTACCATATATCGATCAGAATGACCATGCTCTTACAAGGGTGCTAAAAAATAGAAAGCCGGGATGTTTCTCAAGATCCAGAATCCTGTTAAAACAATTATGATCACTCTCAGCCAAAAGTCTGAAATGCGCAGAGGCTTCAGCTTCCATCCCGGAAATACGATCCGCAGGTACTCGTGTATTAATCCGGCAAAACTGGGGAGACCCAAAAGCGGCAGCAGGATATTGTATCTGACAGCTCTCAGGAACTGCCCGTGAAAAAGTGCCTGAACAGCCCTTCCGGAGCCGCATCCCGGACAATAAAATCCCGTGTACTCGTAAAACACACACTTCATGCCCGTACCGCCCAGGTACTCATAAATGATGCCCAACGCTAATATGGCGGGGAGGGATATTGCGACCAATACCCGCTTCATATACTTCTCCTTTTCTGTCCTCAAGCTAAGACCCGGGATCCTTTTGTGCCCCTGAGCCCGAGGCTCTGGGGAAGGAACAATTCAACCTTGTAAATATACTCCCTTCAATAATATACTAGAAGTCAGGGTAAATGATGACCGTTTCGAATTTCTTTTTAGCTGAAATTCGAACCAACATGAAATAAGAAGCAGGATTCTCACTATGGCAAATACGATTCAAGAAGGCGGTGGAAGCAGCACATATCTTCTTCCGGAGGGAACCGTGCTGCACGGCCGCTATACAATCAGCAAATATCTTGATCAGGGAGGCTTCGGTATCACATATCGCGGTCACGACTCCGTATTGGATATAGACGTCGCGATCAAAGAATACTATCCCTCAGGAATCGTCGGGCGTTATGTCACTGACTCGACGAACGTTTTCACGATCGGTGAAGAGACGAAAAGTGAATTTGAAGACGGCAAGA
Source organism: uncultured Lachnospiraceae bacterium (assembly GCA_902801585.1). The sequence continues at coordinate 27,074 of CADCIU010000002.1, forward strand.
GCCAGTTCATCAGGGAAGCCCGCACACTGGCAAAGTTCGACGGCGATCCGGCAGTCGTAGGTGTCAAGGACTGTTTTGAAGAAAACAATACAGTCTATATCATCATGGAGTATTTGAAAGGCCACAACCTAAAAGATCACCTGGATCAGAACGGCCCCATGTCCATGTCACAGGCCTTTGCCCTTCTGCGCCCGGTCATGGTGTCCCTGGAGAGAGTACACAGCGCCGGCCTCATCCACCGCGATATCAGCCCTTCCAATCTGTTTCTGACAGACAACGGCTCCGTGAAGCTGATCGATTTCGGCACCGCCAGGCAGTACAGCCTCGACAGTGACAAGAGCTTTTCGATCTATTTAAAGCCCAGTTATTCTCCCGAGGAGCAGTATTTCCGCCACAGCGCGCAGGGGCCCTGGACGGATGTTTATGCTCTCTCCGCTTCTATTTACAAGCTGATCACCGGCAAGACACCCGAGAATTCCCTGAACCGCCTCTCTCAGGATATGCTCCCCGCTCCCTCCAGGCTGGGCGCCGACATCTCCCCCGAGCAGGAAGCGGTACTTCTCAAGGGCATGGCTGTCCGCCGCGAGAATCGCTATCAGTCCATGAAAGAGCTTCGTGCAGCTTTTGATCAGACAAGCTCTCCTGTGTCAAAGTATAGCTCCTCCCAGGATGACGACGACCGCACCATTGCCGGTCCTCGCGGCAAGGCGAGCGCCGTTCCGCAGCAAACGCCTGCCGGTCAGCCTCCTTATCACGCTGCCGGCTCTCAGCAGCCCGCAAGCAGCCAGCCGTATCAGACCGCCGGCTCTCAGCAGCCCGCAAACAGCCAGCCGTATCAGACCGCCGGCTCTCAGCAGCCCGCAGATCAGCCGCCTCTGTCCCGCGATGAAGATCCCGCCGGCAGAGTCCGTCAGGGCGCGAGCAGCAGTCAGGGATCTTCAGATCAGCGTTATAATGCGAATTATAATACGAGTTCTGATGCGAATCCCAAGAAGCGCAGTAAGCTCCCGCTCATTGCTGTGTTTATAGTCGTAGTTCTTCTTTTGGGTGGTGCTGTTTATTACCTTACTCGAGGAGGAGGCTCGGGCGGAGGTGTCATAAGCTCAACCGGCGTCCTCAAAGATGTGGATTTCTATGAAAAATACGGTGGTACCGAATCGGCTACTTCCTATAATCTGACGATCACGCCGGAAATTATAGAAGCTCTCGACAATCGGAAAAAAGTTGATGAGATCAATTTCTACAACTGTATATTCGAAGACGGTTCTGTAGACCGCTTAGGCAAAATAGACAGGCTTATAAAGCTGAAATTCGTCAATTGTACCGGCATCAGCAGCTTTGACCCCATTTCCGGAATCAGCGCACTGGAGGAGTTTTATCTGGGCGGAGATGAGTCAGTGCCGCTGCATCTTTCCAAAGGCGAACTGCTCAGCAAAGAAATCGCGCCGGTCAAACAGATGACCATACGCGATGTTGTGTTTGAGAATGATTTTTCCTTCCTGGAACTGTTCCCCGGTCTCGAGACGCTCTATATCTATGACTCGAGCACCGATTCGTCGGGAAGCAAGTTCGCAGCGGGCGTTTCTCTCAAGCTTCTGGAGATCAACGACTCTCAGATGGAAAGCGTTGATTTCTCCACAATGTCAGGCAGCGCATCTGTGAAATACCTGACGATCCGAAACTGTGGGATTACCAATGTCTCTTTTTTGCATGATATGTCCGCACTGGAGGAAGTCGACGTCAGCAATAACGCAATTACCAGCCTTGAAGGGATCAGCAACAATCCCGCATTGCGTAATTTTTATGCCTCTCACAACCAGATTGAAGACATCACGCCGCTTGAACACTGTTCTGCTCTGTACAGACTGGATCTGGATGATAATGTCGTCAAAGATCTCTCACCGCTCGAACACTGCGGGGCCCTCGGCAATATTTCTGTGAACAACAATTACATTTCGGATCTGACGCCTCTTACATGGCTTGGAGCATTAGTGTCTTTCACAGCAAGCGATAACCAGATCGCGGAGATACCGGATCTGTCTTCCTGCCAGATGCTACAGACATTCAATATCAGCAACAACTCCGTCAGTGATCTGAGCAGCATTGCTGGATGCTCTAAATTGGAGCGCTTATGTTTTAACGATAACAATATTTACGATTTGGAGTGCCTGAGCGGTCTGCTCTATCTGACAGAACTAAGGGGATCCGGGAACCGGATCGGCAGCCTGAAAGGCCTGGAAAATGCCACACAGCTGAAAGTGGTCACGCTCGACGGCAATCAGCTGACGGATTTCTCTGTTTTGAAAACGGCATCTGCAAATATCAATGTTCTGTTCATTGATGATAATCAGCTGACGGATCTCTCACCTGTATCAGATTTTCCGGCGCTCAAGGGGCTGTCTTTTGGCAGCAATAGGATTTCCGATCTGTCGCCGCTCGAGAATTTGCCCGGTCTGATCTATCTGTGTGCTGCAGATAACGAGATCAGCGACGTAACACCGATCGCCAAATGCGGCAGCCTCGAATTTCTGGATCTGTCCGACAATGAGATCAGCGACATATCTCCGCTCGTCAATGTCGGAGCGTCGAGCATAGCGCTGCTTCTGCATAATAATAAGATCACGGATCTTTTGCCTCTGGATACAGGGAAAAAATACAAGTACCTGACGGTGTACGGAAACAGCATTCCCGATCTGAGCCGCATTGCAGAGCTCAAGAATATCGATATCACTGCGGACCTCTATGCTTCCTGGCACGAAGATGCTGATATGACTGTTCTCGTTGATTCGGGCTTCTGGGATATCTTCCTGGTCGATGTTCCTCTCGATAAGCGGGTCGAAATAGAAAAAGCCTTCTCAGCACGCTATAAGAGCAAACCCACCTTCCTCACCGCGGAAGAGGCAGATGCGCAGATCGCTGAAAAGCGCGTAGAATTAATGGATTCCGTCGATATCTACTGATCCACGAGAGTTAAGAGCAATGAATACACAGATTGGCCAAAACTACAATGCACAAATTGTGATCACAGAAAACGCACAGTCGGACAGCCGCAGGACGATCATTGTCCCGCTCAGCGGCGAGCAGCTGCTCGGGCGTCCCACGAAAGCGGTGTGCCCGGATATTCCGGTGCGCTCCGCAGTCGTCTCACGCTCCCACGGGAGACTGATCACCGGTGAGGCCGGATCCTTCTACATTGATCTCGGCAGTATGAACGGAACGCTGTACAACGGTGTGCCTCTGGCTCCTCACGTAATGCAGAAACTTGAGCACGGAGATATCCTTACGATCCATGGAAGCGACGACCCGAACGGAATTTATGACGTCAGTATCGCATACAAGGTAGTGCGGACGGACCACGTGCAAGCCGCGCCCGCGCCTTATCCTGCGCCCGTGCCCGAAAGGCAGGCTGTTCCCAATCCTGCGCCCGCGCCTTATCCTGCGCCCGCGCCCGAAAGGCAGGCTGCTCCCAATTCGGCTCCGCCGGAGGCTGCGCCCGCGCCCGAAAGGCAGGCTGCTCCCAATCCGGCTCCGCCGGAGGCTGCGCAGGGCAGACCCGCACCGATTGAGTCGCTTTCCCGCCCGAATAGCAGGCAGGCGCATGACGGCCCGTCTCTGTCAATTGATATTCATGACCGCTCTGTGGGCTCTGCCAAGTCACCCAAAGTTCTTCTGCGGGATATCCGCATGGACATTGAGTCGGGCAGCATGGTCCTGATCCTTGGCGGCTCCGGCGCCGGCAAGACCACTTTCATCAATGCAGTCATGGGATACGAGCCTGCCAACGGCAAGATCATATACAACAATGTCGATCTCTATGAGAACTATGACAAGATGAAGTATGAGGTCGGCTATGTTCCTCAGCAGGATCTGCTGCGCATGAACGACACGGTCAATGACACGCTTCTCAATGCCGCCCAGATGAAATTGCCGGCCGGCACCAAATCATCCGAGATCAACAAACGCCTCGACGAGACCATGGAGATCCTCGGCTTGTCCCCTCAGCGCGACTCCCTTGTGGGAAAGCTCAGCGGCGGACAGCGCAAGAGACTCAGCATCGCGGTCGAATACATCGGAAATCCGGCTCTGTTTTTCCTGGATGAACCCGATTCCGGTCTGGACGGCACGATGGCGGAGCAGCTCATGCAGAATTTGAGGCAGATCGCCGACTTCGGCAAAATAGTGATCGTCATCTCTCACTCGCCTGACCGGGCTTTTGACCTGTTCGACAAAGTCATCGTGCTGACAAAAGACAGCGTGGAGGGCTCCGGCCACCTCGCCTTTTACGGGTCTCCGAGTGAGGCGCTCCGCTTCTTCGAAGTGGATTCGCTCGAGCACGTCGTAAAGAGGATCAACCGGACCGATGAAGGCGGCGACGGGCTCGCGGATTTCTATATTGAAAAATACAACAGGATGCGGGGAGGATTCTGAAATGAGTGAAAAGAGGATCTCAGGCATTCAGCAGATCCATATCTATCTGGGCAAATGCTGGAGACTGTTTAAAAATGAGAAGCAGTGGAAGAATTTCATTTCCTCATTTATTATTATTCTGATCATTTCCCTTGTGACAGGGCCGGACATGTTTCAGACATACTCCGACACGAATAAGGGGGCTTTTGCCATCGTTTCCGCGTGCATCTGGTCGGGGCTCTTCAATTCGATCCAGTCGATCTGCCGCGAGAGAGACATCATCAAGCGCGAGTATCGGACAGGACTGAGGATCTCCTCTTATATCCTCGCGCATGCCATCTACGAGATGGCGCTTTGTGCCGGCGAATCCCTGATCGTGCTCCTGATGGTCCTCATCCGCAATCACTCCCATCTGCCGGAGAAAAGCCTGGTCTTCCCGCTGGCGATCGACCTCTATATTACGCTGTTTTTGGTCACATACAGTTCGGATCTCATCGCAATGCTGATCTCGTGTGCAGTCAGGGCAGAGACCACCGCGATGATGATCATGCCTTTTGTGCTGGTCATCCAGCTGGTCATGTCCGGCGTCGTCTTCACGCTTGAAGGGATCTCGAAAGCTATTTCCTACTTCACGGTGAGCCGTTGGGGGGTCAATTGCATCTGCGCCATCACGAGAACGTCGCAGTATGTCGATTGGGAGGCAATCTACCTGGATATCGAGGGCTGCGATCCGGAGCCGTCGACTCTGACCGGTGCCTGGGGGATCATGCTCCTCTTCTGCGTCGTTTATATCCTCATCAGTATAATCCTGCTTCACAGGGTCGACAAAGATCAGCGGTAATTTTCACCTCGAGCCTCGGGCTCGGGGTGTTTTTTTCTCCCCGGGCCCGTGCTCGGGGAGCTTTTTTTTCAGAAATTTCTGATTTATTCAGTTTTCGCTATGGAAAAACCTACGATTCTTTGGTATCATACGTCAGTAAATCTTATTCAATATGGGGCGCTATGCCTCAATATAGAAAGGGGAAATTACTATGGAACAGTTTTTTAAACTGAAGGAACACGGCACAACCGTCCAGAAAGAGATGGCTGCCGGTCTCACCACCTTCATGACGATGGCTTACATCCTGGCCGTCAACCCCAGCATCCTGAGTGCTTCCGGAATGGACGCCGGTGCTATTTTTACAGCAACCGCTCTGGCATCCGCGATCGCATCCTTCCTGATGGCTCTTCTTGCTAACCTGCCCTTCGTGCTCTCTGCGGGCATGGGTCTGAACGCGTACTTTGCTTACACGGTCGTCCTCGGCATGGGTTACTCATGGCAGATGGCTCTGACAGCCGTTTTCATGGAAGGTCTGATCTTTGTCATCCTCTCCCTGACCAATGTCAGAGAAGCGATCTTCAACGCGATCCCTGCGACACTTAAGATCGCTGTTTCCGTCGGTATCGGCCTCTTCATCACCTTCATCGGTCTGCAGAACGCTCATATCGTCGTCGACAGCGCTACGCTGGTATCCGTGTTTTCCTTCAGCGGCTCTATTGAAAACGGAACCTTCAATTCTGAAGGCATCACCGTTCTCCTTGCGATCCTGGGTATCCTGATCACCGCGATCCTGATGCTCCGCAACGTTAAGGGCAGCATCCTTCTCGGCATTATCGCTACTTGGGTGCTCGGCATTATCTGCCAGCTGACCGGGATCTATGTACCTAATCCTGAAGCAGGATTCTACAGTGTGATCCCTTCCGGTATCGTTTCCATGCCGGCTTCCGTTGCTCCTACGCTCTTCAAGCTGGACTTCAAGAGCATCCTGAGCGTGGACTTCGTCGTTGTCATGTTCGCATTCCTGTTTGTCGATATGTTCGATACACTGGGAACTCTGATCGGATGTGCATCCAAGGCTGACCTTCTTGACAAAGAAGGCAAACTGCCCGGGATCAAAGGCGCACTCCTCTCCGACGCTGTCGGCACAATGTGCGGCGCCTGCCTCGGAACTTCCACCATCACAACATTCGTAGAGTCTGCATCCGGTATCGCTGAAGGCGGCCGTACAGGTCTGACCGCGATCTCTTCCGGTTTCCTGTTCCTGCTGGCTCTGTTCTTCTCACCTCTGTTCCTGACGATTCCTTCCTTCGCCACAGCTCCGGCTCTGGTCATGGTCGGTTTCCTCATGATGCAGCAGGTCAGCAAGATCGAGTGGGACAACATCCTTGAGGCGATCCCTGCATTCATCTGCATCTTCGCAATGGCGTTCATGTACTCCATTTCCGAGGGTATCTGCTTCGGCATCATCTCCTACACTATCCTCAATGTAGCAGCAGGCAAGGCTAAGCAGGTCACACCTCTGATGTATATACTGACGCTCGTATTTGTGATCAAGTACATCCTGATCTGATCAAAAAATTGATAATGGGCCGCCTATTGACAGCCCATGTATGATCGGCTTAATAAAGGCCGTCGCACCAGAATTTAAATTCTTGGGGCGGCGGCCTTTTTGGGTGGAAAGAAATGGATGGTGCCGGGGAGAAGGCCCATAACCCATAGGTGCAGCTTAACTCAAAGTTATCGCCTCAGCCCAACAGCCATGTTTCCGGCTTCAAATGTGAACTGCTCCCTTTAAGTTGCTATGAATCAGCTCAGAACTCCACTGTCTCCGGCGCAGCCGTAAAGGAACTGAATGTCGCCTTCGCATTCTTGAAATACAGCACTTCTGTATTATCATCCTCCGGATCATACATAGCTCTCAGGTCCGGATATGCTTCCAGCATAGACTTCTTGGGATCAACGCGGTTGTCATCCACGAGCTCGCCCGCAACACGGAGCCATACGCCGTCTTTGAATGCACAGATTTCTGCCTTGGGGTTGGCAGCCAGCTGTTTGGCCACGTCCTTGCCCCTGCCGGTCTGAATGTAGAGCTTATCCTCGAAAATATGGATGGTTCCGAAAGGACGCACGCGGGGCTGATCGCCGTCAACTGTTGCCAGATAATAAACCTGCGCTTCTTTGATGAAGCTGCATACTCTCTCCATAGCTGTCATGTCAAAATCCTCCTATCATTCGAATCATCAAATAACATGAACCATTAAAATGGCTCATCAATAGTATATCGAAATGAAACGCGTCCTACAACCGAGTATCTCTACTCCGGCAGTTCATTGAGCAGCGTGAACCCCAGGATCATCAGCCCGCCGATCACCTGCAGGAGGCTCATTGACTCGTGCAGAACGGCAACAGACAAGATGACCGCGACCAGTGGATCAATGTAGCTGAGCACCGCTGCCTCCTGCCCCGGTACATGCTGCAGTGACGAGAAATAGATACAGTAAGCGACGCCCGTATGCAAAAGACCGACGACCAGCAGGAAAAACCACCCGCTGCCGCTCATATCGCCCAAATGCGTCCCTCCGCTCCACATCACATACGGAAACAACGTCACCACCGATGCTATGAACTGAAGAAATGTCCTCCGGATGCCTTCCACATTCTTTATGAACTTGTTGAGGAGCACCACCGCTGCGTACAGGACAGCGGCTCCCAGCCCGAACATGATTCCGATGTGGTCCGTGCCTTTCCCGCTGATCGCCCCGGCTGCGCCGCCATCTCCTCCAGAGCTGCCGCTGATCGTGATCAGCAGTATTCCCACCGTTGACATGGCAAAACACAGCCCTTTTCGGATCGTCAGTTTCTCCCTGAAGGCGATCGTGCTGACCACCGTGATCAGGATCGGCGCCGCATAATAACTCAGGGTCGCAAGCGATACAGTCGTATATTTATAGGATTCAAACAGAAGGATCCAGTTGAATCCCATAGCCACGCCGGAGACCAGGAGCAGGATGAGCTCTTTCTTCATCCCGGAGAGGTCGATTTTCTGTCTTGCGGCAGCCAGATATGTGCCGATCGCCATGACGGCGAGAACTGCGCGGTATAGGGCGATCTCTGCTGATGGCAGAGGGATCTGCCGCACAAACAGCCCTATGGTTCCAAAGATCGCCGCGGCTGCAGCGATCATCAGACGGTATTTCCCAAGCCCGGGGCTCGGGGTATCATTGTGTTCCCCGAGCCCATGGCTCGGGGATGCATTCGTTTCATTCATATCCAATACTCTCGCTCCCCGTCCCCGAGGCTCGGAACACTCACATCATTTCTCCGATCTCCGCATCGCTATATCCCAGTCCCCTCAGAACCTCCACTGTATGATATCCCTCAGGGTACCCGGCGTGCCGATATTCCACCGGACAGGCGGATAAATGGATCGGGCATCCCATCTGCGTGATCTTAGTACCGCCCGACAGCGGAATCTCCACCTCCGGCCACATCCCCCGGCTGCGCAGATGCTCGTCTGACGACACTTCCTCCAAGCTCATGACCGGTTCCACACACGCATCCAGCTTCGAGAAGACCTCCGTCCACTCCTCGCGCGTCTTTTTCATAAAAGCTTCCCTGAACGCTTTTTTGACCATTGCCTGATCAGACCTCAGTATTTTGCCGTCTCTCCACTGAGGAAATCCCAGCCCGTCGCACAGCGCCGCGAAGAATTTGGGTTCCAGCGACCCGACGCTCATGTATCCGCCGTCTTTGGTCTGATAGAAATCGTAGATTCCCCCGCCGTTCAACAACCCGCTCTCCCGGTCCGGTACCGATCCGCCCGCGAACCAGCTCGCGCCGTCCATTGAGTTGAAGGGTATGACAGAATCCTGCATCGACACATCGATATACTGGCCCTCACCTGTCCGCTCACGATATACGATCGCTGCCAAAATACTGATCACCGCATTCAGCGACCCGCCTGCCACATCTGCGATCTGGAAGTTGTACAGACTGGGGCCTCCGTCCTGCCTGCCCGCGGAAGCCGCGATCCCTGATCTGGATATGTAATTGATATCATGTCCTGCTTTTTTCGAGAAAGCGCCCGACTGTCCGTACCCGGTAATCGAGCAGTAAATGATACGCGGGTTCACGGCCTTGAGCTGTTCGTAACTAAGCCCCAGCTTTTCCATGACGCCGGGGCGAAACTGCTCCACTACGATGTCATATTCCTTGATGAGCTTTTTCACAGCTTCCAGGGAAGCAGGCTTTTTCAGGTTCAAATAGATCGTTTTCTTTCCTCTGCCCAGCCATGCCTGCGCACCTGTCACACCGGTACCTTCCACTACCGGCGGCCAGTTGACCACCAGGTCGTACTTATCCTTGCTGCTTACCTTGAGCACTTCCGCACCGAGATCCGCCAGCGTCATTGTCGCATACGGTCCCGGAAGCAGCGTGCTGAAATCCAATACTTTATACCCGTCCAGTGCTCCCATTGATGCCGCCTTTCTTCCCCGAGCCCGTGGTTCGGGACAACATTTCGCCCCCGAGACCCCGTTTTGCTCCCCGAGCCCGAGGCCCCAGTCACTATTTTGAATTCTTGAGCTGAATATCCAGCTCGTCGAAGACCGCCTTCACCCAGTTATAAGTCTCCAGGATCGACTGCTCTTCCTCCAGCACGAACGTCCTCGTATCGCTGTTGTACTCCTCCACATACTTGCGCAGCTCCTCTTGATTGGCGACTTCGTGTCCGTTGATCGTCACCTTATCCTCCTTGATGCGGACAACGATCACATCGGGGATCTCCTCATTCCGGGGATCCTCCGCCTTCTCCTTGTCCTTCTCAGGATCAGCGGCCTCCTGCGTCTCACTCGCAGACTCCTCCTGCGCGGTCTCCGTGCTGTTCCCGTTCCCGGGCAGAAGCCCTTTTCCGGGGCCCAGGCCAAAATATCCCCCGCCCCCGAGCAGCAGCAGCAGCGCCAAAATACCGATCGCCGATCTTCCTCCGCCTCTTTCGTTGTTGTTCCGATCATTTGCCATAACATCACTCCTCCACGATCTGATAAAAGACTTCTTTCCTGAGTTTCTTCTGCGTTTCCAGCGCATCCCTGATCGGGTTGAACTCCTCTTTCCTGTAGATCTGCTTCGCATCACAATGGAACACGATGAAGACCGGGTATCCGCCCGCCTCATCCACGATCTCATTGATGATCTGTGTCAAATGCTTCCTCGTGTACTCTGTCCGGTCCGTCCCCAGCCGGAAAGTCTCCATAGGCTCCTTCTGGCCCTTATACACCTTCAGCACATGCTCGCCGTCTTCCGTCTCATTGATCAATGTGACGATCACTGCATTGGATTCATAGCGCTTGTTGCTGTCCTGTATTTTGTCCCGCCGGCTGACCTCGCTTTTTAAAATATCGTTTTCCTCTTCGAGTGCGTCCACCCGGCTCTCCAATCCGGTGATCTGCGCTTCGGATTCCTGCGCGCTCTCCTCCATGGACCGCTCATTCTGCATTCCGGTCAGCATGACAATGAAGAGGATCGTAAACAGGACGTCCAGCAGCGGTGTCAGATTGATCTCGTCACTGCCCCGGCTGCGCCGGCTGCGATTCCTCATGAAGCATCACCTCCCAGCGGGAGCTCTTTTTCGACATTGTAGTTCTCCCTGAACCGGTCGATGCCGTCATCGATGTAGTTCAGGTATCTTGCGCTGAATGCTATGTCGGCTACTTTGAAGATCACCGCACACAAAATGCCGAGAACAGTCGATGACAGCGCAAACTGAACACCTTCAAACAGAGCCTGTGCATTGGACCAGTCCGCATTGCCGTTCATGGCTACGAACAGACCTGTGACAGTGCCAAGAATTCCGAGGAGCGGAAAGATCTGAATGATCAGGGACACCCATGAGAAGAGAACGGATTTGTTCTGATAATCGTCACAGAATGTGTCGAACTCGCGCCAGTCCCTTTCGATGGTCACTTTTGTCTCCGTCTTGAGCCTGCCGCCTTTCTTCTCTGTCAGCACCTGCCTGCCGGCGGTCGAGTCGTTGAGCTTGTCGATCCTGAGTTTGAGCGCTTTCATCTCAGTATATGACTTGACCATCAGAAACACTTCTGCGATCGCAAGAATCAGTATGCCCCAATTCAGTGCTATCGATAAAAATCTTGAGATCCATAGAATCAATGTATTCATGTCTTTCCCCTGTTTCCCGAGCCTCGGGCTCGAGGTAACTGCCTTGTCCCCGAGCCCGAGGCTCGGGGGAGAATTATCTCCACACCTCCGGTCCCTGGCCGGAGCCGACTTCAAAGTGATACTTGACGATCCCCAGATCCACCTTGGCATAGGGGCCGATTCCGGCTCTCGCCTTGACATGGCCCTCCTCCAGGTCCAGCTTGAATTTCTGCTGGTTCATTGCTGTCGGCGCAAGAAGCGCCGCCCGGATCCCGTTCCTGAACCACAGCGGCGACTTGTCGCTGACATTACTGATCAGCCCCGCCTTCCTGGATTTGTGGGGTGTCCCGTCTGTGAGCCCGTAACCGATCGTAATAACGATCACCAGTTTCTCTCCGGCAGCCACTTCAAAAGCATCCGGAATCTTCTTGTAAGTCGCGCCGACCCAGCAGGTCCGAAGTCCCATCATCTGCGCCCTGAGAACGATCTTCTCCCCATAATAGCCGCAAAGTTCATCCAGCGACGGACTCTTGGGTCCCACCATCGCGATATAATTGGTCACGCCCTTGAACTGTCCGTAGCGCGCCATTAAGCTCTGGAACGCTTTCGGCTCATTCGTCACCAGCTGAATATGGAGCCCGCTCTCCTCGTTGCAGTCGCGGATCAGTGCCTCCAGTTCCTCGAACAGCTCTGCGTCGATCGGTCTGTCCTCGTAAGCCCTTACAGAATGCCTCTCATACATAGCATCTTTCAGATTCATCGCGTTCCTCCTCTGTCAAAATACACAGGGTATGACCTTCGGTGCCGCCGTCTGCACGGCCCTCACTGCCATCCCCTGCAGCGGTCATCCCCGCCGCACATCAGCAGTTTCCCGTATATACATATCGAAGCGTCTCCCGTGCCACATCCGCCAGCCTGTACACTTTTTTGACGCTCGTCGCTGCTCTGTCTGTCATATGAAAACGAGGGAAAAATCTCGAAATATGAAGCGGGATCCCGGCTCCTTCACCGTCGCGAAGCCCTGCGATCCACCCGCACATCTGCCGCATCTCCTCCTCCGAGTCATTCTCTCCCGGAATGATGAGCGTCGTGAGCTCCACATGACACGACTGCACAGCGCGCTCGATGAACCGCATGACCATGCCCCGGTCACCGCCGAGCACCTGCGAATAATACCTGTCCGTAAATCCCTTGAGGTCGATATTCATCGCGTCCATATAGGGCAGGATCTCTTCGAGCACCGGCAGCTCCGCCGTTCCGTTGCTCACCAGCACGTTCACCATCCCGGCCTCATGGACCAGCTTTGCCGTATCCCGCACAAACTCATAGCCCACGAGCGGCTCATTATAGGTAAACGCCACGCCGACATTCCCCCGGCTCTTATAGTACGCTGCCGTCCGCGCGATCTCCTCCGGCGTCACATACTCCGCCCTGTCCGCAAACTGCATGGCCTCTTTCGACCAGGAGATCTCATGATTTTGGCAGAACGGGCATCGGAGATTGCATCCGTAGCTTCCCACAGACAAAATCCTGCTGCCCGGCATGAACCGGTTGAGCGGTTTCTTCTCGATCGGATCGAGCGCCAGTGAAGTGACGCGCCCATAATTGGATGCCGTCACAACACCGCCCGCGCAGATCCGCGCACCGCAGAAGCCAATCTGCCCATCCTTCAGTTCACAGTGCCGAAAGCACACACCGCATCTCGCCATGGCTGCCTCCCTTTAGTGATGTCTCACGACCTCAAACCGCTGCAGCTTCACATGGTCGTCCCAGTCCGCGATCCCCGCTTTGCTCTTGGCGATCGAGATTTGCTGCTCCACTGTGTCGACTCCGTCGAGATCCGGCAAAAGGAGCCCGCGCTTGACGCCTTTGCTGACAATGACGCCGTAGCGCCTGACATCCAATTCGTCGGCAGATTGGATCGGCTCCGGCTCGCCCAGGACATCCACACTGATCTCGAGCCAGGGCAGCTCGTCCTCCCGGATCGGGTCGAACCTGGGATCCCTGGTCGACGCGCTTACCGCATTATCGATGATCTCCTGCGCCAGGCAGTCCCGCACCGGGGCGATGGTCCCGATACAGCCTCTCAGCCTCCCGTGCTCGTGGATAGAGACAAAGGCACCTGCCCTGCGCGTCATAAGTTCCGGCAGAATATCCTTGGGGATGGCCGGCTTTTTGTGCTCTCGGATATACGTCTCCACTGTTCTGCGGGCCAGCTGCACATAGGGATCCTCCGCCGCCCTCGACTGCGCCAGTTTTTCCTCCTGCCGGAACAGATACTGCTCCAGAAAGTGCCTGTTCTCGTCCGGCGCCCCCGGATAGAAGGTACAGATTCCGTATCCGACACCGGTCACGTCCTCGTGGGAGAGCTGCTGCGCCTTCACGGATAAGCTGTCGAACGCCCCCGCCATGATGACAAAAGACCGATGCCCGCATTCTGCCGCCCTGTCGCAGAATGTCTCGTCAAAATCAAATAATTCCCCAAATGCGGCCCTCGACATGACGTCCATGATCCTCGCGTCGTACTCAGGGCCTTCTTTGGCAAACCCGTAGGGCCCGTAGTCCTGCAGTTTGTGTGACAGGTCACCGCTGGCCACAAACACCGCCCTCCTTCCGAGCTGGTCTGCCGCTTTGCGGATCATCTGCCCCAATTTGTAGTGCTCGGTCAGAGGAAGTCCCGAGAGCCCTATGCGCACGATCCGGGCTCCGCTGTATTTTGCCCGGATAAAATACAGAGGCACCATGGTCCCATGATCGAGCTTCTTGTCTCGCTCTCCCAAGGGGCCCGCGGGAAATCCTTCGCGGCGCGCCAGTTCTGTGACGGCAGCTGCAAGCTCGACATCATATTCCTCCTCAAAGCGCACCTGCGCCGCGCGGAACTGTCCGAAGTCTCCGCGGGCACTCCTGCCCGGAGAAATGTGGAAATAGTCGGAATACATCACCGAGTGCGGGCTTGTGATGATGATCGTCCCCGGCTGCAGCGCCGCGATCTCGTCTGCTGTCTGTTCATAGGCCCGGATGGTCTTCTCGACCTGCTTCTCGCTCCCCCGCCCGACCGCAGGTACGATCATAGGCGGATGCGGGACCATAAAACCTGCCAATATCGCCATGCTTACCTCCTTTTCCGGAATCATTTTCCTTGGCTATTTCAAATATCTCCCGACATCTTTGACCGTTTTCCGATCCGCATTCTTGAATCTTTCGATGTCCCGCCCGTCCGAGACGATGGATGAGATCTCATCCAGTTCATCCCAGCTCACCATGGCCGCATGGCGCAGCCGCAGATAGTCCTTGTGTCCGCCGATCCCGCGCTCTTTGCGCATGACAAGCTCAGCGGCAGGAAGCGGGATCCACCCGTTCACGGCCATGTAGGTGACCCACCTTGCGTGCTCTGCTTTGGCCAATAGGTCGACGGTCTGCCGGTCCGCGATCTTCTCCTCATAAACAGCCAGAATATCGTCCAGCCTGGACCTGTCGCCGCTCGTCTCAGCGGCTCTCACGGCATTTGCCCAGTATTTGGCCTGCTCGCTGCCGCTCAGCGGACGCCCTGTAATATCCGCCGCTGCCTCATCTCTTCTCAGGCACTCCTCGAGCGCACCGGCGTCAAACAGGCGGTTCACAATATACTGTGCGTTCGCCTCCGAGCTTCGGAAATTGTAGACGGATCGGTTCAGCTGCATCCACGCCTCATTTTTCTGCTGCTCCGAAGGTTCCTCATCGGGATCATCCATGCAGTAGGAGAGCTGGATCCTGTACAAGATCCGGTCAAGTCTGCTGTACAGGATATTCTCCGCAGTGAACAGGCGGCTGTCCGTGCCGAATATATGGAATCCGTAGGTCTCCCGGCTGTCCTGAATATACAGATGGTCGGCCTGAACGGCATGGTCGTTGTCCCTGATGCAGACCGCAATGAATGGCTGCTCTGCATCCAGCGGCCTCTGCCTCGCGATCCATGTCCTGGTCCAGATCGCCGTGCGGATATTGGTGTCGTCATCCCCGCAGGCGATCAGCACATAGTCCGCTTCCGACAACTTTCCGCTGTGTTTCGTGAGCTGGGCTCTGGTCACTATATTGTCAAAAGACAGATCATATTCGATCCCGCCGGACAGCCGCGGGTCGAACAGCGCAGGGCAGGTCATGTACAGCCGGTTCCTGAGTTCTTCGGCGTCTTCGCCTATATATGCGATCTTTAATGCTGCCTTTGCCAGCCGGCCCATCCACAGCGCGCTCTGCAGTGCCTTCGCTGCGACACCGCCCTTTCCGATGATCAGCAGATTTATGCTCTTTTGGCTGTCACTTAGACCTGAAAACAGAGGCCACCTCTTGAACAACTCCTGCGAACACATGCTCTCGGTGTTCATGATCCGCACGAAAATACCGTGTTTGTCCTGTGAATCCAATATCCTGTCGAGCTGTTCACTCTCAAGGAGCATGCTGATCCTGACCCTGTCCGCTTCCGGCCAGTGCTCCTTCCCGCCGCTCAGGGACTCCGCAGCTCTCAGGATCCCCATCACATCGTTGAAATTCTTCTCCTCATCTTCGAGAAGGAAAAAGTGGATCCTCCTGTTTCGGCGGTAAGTCACGATCCTCATAAGCAGGGATGGGTACTCCGCCGCATACCACCCCTTCATTTTCCTGATCTGTCTTTTGACTGTCACGCCGGGATCTTCGTGGACATTGCAGAACAGAAAAGAGCACTTCCGTGCCGCTTTCCGCTCGCTCTCGAAGATACTCTCGGCCAGTCCCATATTGCGCTCTCCTGTCCCGTTAAAGACATATATTCTTGTTCTCCCGGACAGCCTTCCGATCGCGCCCCGATATCCGATCCGATTACCGAAAAATCCCGCGATCGTCAAAATTCCGGAAAGCGGAACAAGGACGCTGACGTAAGAGAGCAGGATGCTGTAGAACTGCAGAAATCTTTCGCTCACACCCGAGACCTGCGCCAGATACGCGATCTGGATCGCCGCCTCGTAGTCTGCGTCCATGGATACAGTCTGCATGAGACGGACGATCATGAAGGGGACGATGAGGAGACTATTTTTGAAATCTCCCGACTCCGTCTGCCACGAGTATATGAACCACGGAATATACAATATGCATGTATTGATCAGTGAGACCGCCAGCACGACATGGACCGGTGACTCGACTCTTCCGAAGAGATTGACGCCGCGAACACTGCCGACGATTCCGGAGACCGTCACGATCATCGCCAGGATCAGACATATATAGAAGATCATCGGTCGTTACTCCTTACTGTTTTGGCTTGTATCCTTTCTTTTATCCACAATCTGATACGCTGTGCAGTCTATGATAAATGCAGCGGCGAGCACACCGCAGATCACAGTCAGGATGTTCCAATTGACATTCTGCAGCAGGCGTATATAGAGCGGGATGACCAGATAGATCAAAAAGAGTCCTGAAAAGCCGAAAAAGAGCACGGACCGCAGGCAGACATACCCGTTGATATTTCCGTAATTCCATTTCTCGACGTTGTAGTCCCATAGCCTTGTGTCAAAGAACTCACACAGGACCATGCCCGTGACATATTCCATAATGCCCGAGACCGCTACGCAAAGGCCGAATACCACAAGCGGGCTGGCCTTGAAGGGGTAGACAAGAAAAGTATAGGCGGCGCCGCCAAACACATAGATCGGGATCCACGGACCGAAAGAGGAACCTCTTTTGGTCCAGTATCCCAGATCGATCTTGTAGAACAGCTCCTCATAGATGAAACCAAACACACCGCTGCTCACCATGATCAGGATCAAAAGATCGGCCAGCTGCACTGTGTTCCATCCGGTTTCCTGCTGAATCAGATGCATTAGTCATTCCTCCTTTTCTATAACCCATTATAATAAAAAAAGCGTCAGGATACAGTTTCCTGACGCTATTTTTGTGAATTATTCTGTTGTCCGAGTTGTTCTGTGATGCACAGACGCGCTCTATTTCCGGCCGGTCCTCAGGTCCCGCAGGATCCCGGCCTCTTCCTCTGTCAGCGCTCTCCCTTCGATCAGATCCGGCCTTCGCTCCAGTGTTCTGCGCAGCGACTCCGCAAGACGCCACAACCGGATCTTCTCATGGTTTCCGGACAGCAGGATCTCAGGCACTGCCTCGCCCTCGTAAACGGCAGGCTGTGTGTACTGCGGATACTCCAAAAGGCCGTTCTCGAAAGACTCCTCCGACGTGCTCTCGCTTCGGATCGCGCCCGGCAGAAGTCTGGTCACCGCATCGGTGACGGCCATGGCCGCAATCTCTCCACCGGTCAAAATATAGTCCCCGATCGAGATTTCTTCATCCGTATGGCGGTAGATCCGCTCATCCATGCCCTCGTAGTGTCCGCAGATCAGGATCAGATGGTCAAGATCTGCATAGCGGTGTGCTCTCTTTTGGTCAAATCGTGCGCCCGCCGGCGACATAGCGGCAGTGACAGAGCGCATCTTCAAACCTGCGCTCTCCGCGTCATTGGACTCCTTAGGAACTGCGCTCTCCGCACTTAAGGTTTCCTTGGGGTTTTCACCTTCCGCGCTCCGCGCCTTTTCCTTCACATATTTAAGCGCGTCCAGCACGGGGCCGCACCGCATGACCATACCGGCGCCGCCGCCAAACGGCGAATCATCGATGTGCCGAAAGCTCCCCGGCGCAAAATCTTTGATGTCGACGATCTCCAGCTCCAGGCTCCCTTTGAGGATCGCTCTTTTGATGACAGGGCCTTGTGTAAAACTCTCAAAGAGCTGAGGAAACATCGTTAAGATCGATATTTTCATCACGCATCACCATCATCGATCTGCTTTTCATCTTCGAGCTGCTTTTCATCTTCGAGCTGCTTTTCTTTATTGACCTGCTTCTCTTTCTTCTTGCCGCGCGAGGATTTTCCCGATCGTCTCGCCTCCTCTTCCGCATCCAGTCTGGCTCTTCGCTGCTCCAGCCACGGGAGTATCCCCTCCTCATAAGAGAAGTCGATGATCGCAGCCATCGGGATCGCGAGAAGGATTCCCACAATACCGAAAATATTGCCGAAGACAACGATCGAGATCAGGATCAGCAGGCCGGAAACTCCCAAAGAATCTCCGAACAGCTTGGGTTTGATCACATAGCCGTCCAGCGTCTGCAGGACACAAGTCAGTATAATGAACATCAGCGCATGCCAGGGATTGACCAGAAGCAGGATAAAGCCTCCGATCGCGCCGCCAATGATGGGACCGAAGCTCGGGATCAGGTTGGTGACACCGCAGACCACGGCGATCAGTCCGATGTACTGCATCTGGGTGATCGCCATAAAGACCGCTGTAATGCCTCCCACGATCGCCGCATCCAGCAGTGAGTACACGATATACCGCACAAGAATGTCGTTGCATTTTCTGAAAAAGTGCAGTACCTGCTGATAGCGCTTTGCAGGCATCAGTGCCTTGAGAAGGCGGCGTGTGCCGTCTTTGAGCTTTTTCTTCGCTCCAAGAAGGTACACGGAAAGAATAACAGCGAGCAGCCAGCTCACAATATTTTTGCCGATCCCGGCAGAAGCGCTCACGATCCTCCTCAGAGCGGTGGACAAGATCTGCGATCCCGTCTTGATCAGGTCTTCTGACGAAGTCATGAAATCCCCGAGCTGGTCTCCCACATCGATCCCACCGATGATCAGATTGTCGAACATCCTCTGCAGAGACGCTATATAGCCGTCCATGTTTCTGAGGAGAAGAGAGACACTCTCGATCAGCTGCGGGATCAGCGTCAGAAGGAGCAGCATAAAGAGCAGGATCACGGCGATCATTCCCACAAAGATCGAAAGACCCCAGCGAATGGATTCCCTCTTTATGGACGAAAACACATTTCTCTGCAGGAACTCCGCCAGCGGATTGACCAGATACGCGACCACACATCCGAAAATGATGGGCTTAAAGAAGCCAAAGAGCGTACCCAGCGCTTCATCGATCGGCCCGATATGCGTCAAAACAACATACCCCACCACACCGATCAGGATCGCGACTGCATTGTTATACCATTTTTGATTTCTTAATGAATTCTTATTCATGAATTCTTATTCATCAGTCATTTGTATAATTGTCAAAATACCCCTGTACGAGCACAACCGGTGTTCCCTTATCGCCGGATCCGCTGGTGAGATCACAGAGTGAACCGATCAGATCGGTGAGCTGACGGGGTGTAGTTCCCTGAGATGCCATGCTTCCCTTGAGATCCGCGTCCTTCTTGCGAATGCTCTCGGAGATCGCCTTTTTCAGTTCCTCGCCGGAAAGCTCCTTGTAATCATTGTCAGCAAGATATTTGAGTTTGAGCTCGTTGGGTGTTCCGATCAGGCCGTCCGTAAAGAAAGGAGAAACGACCGGATCCGCCAGCTCCCAGATCTTGCCCTGAGGATCCTTGAATGCGCCGTCTCCGTAAACCATCACTTCGACATGTTTTCCGGTCTCTTTGAGGATGTGGTCCTGAATGCTGTTGACAAGGTCTTTCGCGTCTCTGGGGAAGAGCTTGATCTTATCTTCCGTAGATTTGTTGGAGCCCAGAAGGCCGTACAGCTCATTGCAGCCGCTGCCGTTCACCGGCGCGTTCATGATCTCATCGAGGCTGCAGACAGCTTTGGCACCTGCGGCAAGAAGGATCCTCTTGGTGCGCTTTCTGGTGTGAATATCGCAGTTGAGGATATGGTCGGCATATTCCAGGATCGCCTTGGGCTGATTGGCAAAAATGATCTCCACTTCAGCGCCGCTTTCACGGATCAGGTTCTCGTAATACTCCACGTAGTCAACGCCGGTAAACTCATGCTTGTTGCTGCCGAAAAGCTCTCTGTATTTGGCAAGCGTGAGCACGTCACTGTAGGGATTGACGCCGGCTTCGTCGATCATGTCCAGGCTCACCAGTTCATTTCCGACTTCGTCAGAGGGATAGCTGAGCATCAGAACGACTTTTTCAGCGCCCATCGCGATGCCTCTGAGGCAGATCGCGAACCGGTTGCGGGAAAGGATCGGGAAAATGACACCGATGGTTCCGCCGCCGAGTTTATTCCTCACATCTGCTGCAATGTCCTTAACGCTGCAATAATTACCCTGCGCACGCGCAACGATCGATTCTGTCACCGCGATCACGTCGCGGTCACGAAGCTCAAATCCTTCACTCTCGGCTGCCTTCAGCACACTGTCTGTTACGATCACGCTCAGGTCATCACCCTCCCTGATGATGGGGCAGCGGATACCTCTTGAAACTGTGCCGACTCTGCGTTCTGATTTACTCATATGCTTGATTCTCCTTTATTTTAACCAATTTGCAGGAACAGATCACTTCCTGAAATCCCATTAAATTATAAAGTCTTGCCTTCTGTTCTGCAATGGAAAATGAATAATGAAAATTACTCTTCGGCAAAGTCTGTATCCATTGCGGCCTGAAGCACATAATCGGGGAAAGCTTTCTGCACATCACTCACCGTTTCCCTGTACACAGCCCTTCGGTCTTTTGCCGCAAGACTGACAACGATGTCGAAGCGCATCTCCTTGCGGTCTTTGACCAGGTAGAAGCCGTGCATCTGCTTGACTTCCGGATGGGAGAAGACGATCTCACGGACCTTTTTCCTGGTCTCGATCACTTCTTCATCTCTTGTATTCACCGAGTATACGCCGACCGCTGTCAGGGCGACATGATGCTCTTTATAGACCGCCATCTGGATCTTGCGGATCAGAAGGTCCAGCCGGTCAGCTGAATAAGTGTCCGGAACTTCCACATGGATGGAACCGTTCCATGCGTCCGGTCCATAGTTATTGAGTACCAGATCATAAGCGCCCTGTACATCAGGGAAACTCGTGACCGTATGTTTGATGTTTCTTGCCAGCTCAGGATCATTCTGCTCTCCCAGTATCTTCGAGATCGTATCCCGCAGCATTTCGATGCCGGATTTAATGATCACAACGGAAATGATCGCACCGAGCCATGCTTCCAGCGATATGTGGAAGATCAGGAATATTCCCGCCGCGACAAGCGTGGACGCGGAGATGATGGAATCGAGTGTGGCGTCTTCCCCGGAATTGATCAGGGAATCCGAATTGACCTTCTCGCCGACGCTCTTGACGTAGCGGCCAAGCAGTATTTTGACAACGACTGCCACGGCCACAATGATCAAAGACACCATATTGTAATCCGGTGTCTCCGGGTGCAGGATCTGCTTGACGGATTCTACAAAAGAAGTGATGCCAGCATACATGACGATCACGGAGATGATCATGGCGCTCAGATATTCGATGCGCCCGTATCCAAAGGGGTGTTTCTTATCCGGCTCCTTTCCTGCGAGCCTTGTGCCGACAATGGTGATCAGAGAGCTCCCCGCATCGGATATGTTGTTCACGGCATCGAGCACGATGGCAATGGAATGGGTCATAAGGCCAATGACCGCCTTAAATGCTGCCAGCGCCACGTTGGCGATGATTCCGATGATACTGGTTTTTACGATCGTCTTCTCTCTGGATGTATCATTGTTGTTCGCGTTTTCCAACTCATAGATATTGTTCATTGCTGCACCTCTTCTGTTTTTTTTGATTTTGCACAATTTAATTTTATACTAGAGTACTGTCTTTGTAAAGAGAAGATTCCCATCACTTTTTTCAAAATAGGGGTTGCAATTCTCCTCCTGACCATATATAATAGCATTTGCCTGTTGAAAAGCAGGTACTTCGATTAAGAAGTTCTTTTATAAAGATCGGGGTGTAGCGCAGCTGGCTAGCGCACTTCGTTAGGGACGAAGGGGTCGTGGGTTCGAATCCCGTCACTCCGATGAATAGAAAAGCTCGTAAACATGATGTTTACGGGCTTTTTTCTTTTTATTATCTTTTATCCCCGGGATTTTTGCTATACTGAAAACAGAAAGCATTCCGAGCAGTATTTTCGCGAAAAGGGGGCTTTATGGACGAATATACTTTTGATGCCTTTATCAGCTACAGTCATCGCGATCTTTCCTTTGGGAAATGGCTGCAGAGAAAACTCGAGACGAAAGATCCGCACTGCTCTCGTGACCGGGATCATCACTGCGATCATTGCTGCCACCGGAGGCACCCTCTTATGGCGAAACGCTGTGATCTCCCGTGAAAACAAACAGCTCAACTACGACATCTACGGTGCTGCGATCGTCTCCGTCACGCAGAAGGAAGAGCTCGAGCCCGATGACATTGCTTTTTTGATCGCTTCCGCTGAGGAGGGCAACACCAAAGCCATTCTTTTTTTGATAGACTGTTACCTTCACGGATGGGGCACGGAGCAGGATTTTGACCAGGCCTTTTACTGGAGCCAAAAGGGCGCGGAGCTTGGAGATCCCAAGTGCATGGTCGCGCTCTCCAACCGTTATTTCAACGGAGAAGGTGTAGAGAAAAATCCAGAGGAGTCTTTCAAGTGGAACATGAAAGCGGCGGAGGCGGGCGAACCTTCCGGAATGCTCAATGTCGGGATCGACTACGAGGAAGGGATCGGCGTCGAACCGGATCCCGCGCAGGCATTTGCCTGGTATCAGAAGAGTGCCGAGACGGGCTATGATCTGGGCATGTACAATCTTGCGCGCTGCTATCTCACGGGCTTAGGGACCGAAAGGGACCCGGCCAATGCTTTCGTTTGGACTGAAAAGCTCGCGAACACCGGTAATGCTTCCGGCATGTATAATCTCGGCCTGATGTACCAGAACGGATTCGGTACGCAGGAAGATCCGGCGCTCGCCTACAAATGGTACAAAAAGGCGGCAGAAGCGGGCGACGCCGATGGCGCTTACATGACAGGATGGTGCTGGGAGAACAATTACGGCGTCACAGATCCTGCTTCCGAGTGGTACAAAAAAGCCTCCGAGCTTGGAAGTGAAAAAGCTGCGGAGGCACTAAACAGGCTGAGTGAGTAAACGGACCGGTCACCGCTGCTGCCCATGAACAAAACATGAGCAGGTAACGGTCCGTTTATTTCAGTTCTTTTATTAATCCTTGATCTTCACCGCCGTGCCGTAAGCCATTACTTCCGCTGCGCTCTGCATGACAGACGCCGAGCTGTAACGGATGGCAACGATCGCATCTGCTCCCATTTCTTCTGCTTCTGCGACCATGCGCTTGGTTGCGAGCGCACGGGCGTCGTTCATCATCTGATTGTAGCGCGTCAGCTCTCCGCCCACGAGGGTCTTGAGTCCGGCCCCGATGTCGCGCACAGCATTGACAGTCTGGATCGTACTTCCCTTGACCAGGCCCAGTGTCTCGAGTTCTTTTCCGGAAATTGTTTCAGTAGTTGTCAAGATCATCTTCTTCTCCACTCCTTATCTCCCGAATCCGGGTTGACAATGTGTAAACCATACCTATTCCAAGCAGGATGAGCGGGACCGCCATAAGGAGCACCGCCGGTTCTGCGATGGATTCATAAAACAGCAAAGCACAATATACGGCCAAATATAACAAGAATAAAACAGTGATGACGATCGGTGCGATCATCTTTTTTGCATGGGATGACATGATACGACCTTCTTTCTTTACTCCCCGGCCCCGGGTTCACCTGTTTCTCATCGCATCCGCAACGCCCTGCACCTTCATTCCGATGACGACCTGCAGACTCTGAGGCCCTGTCTTGATCACTGCCTTGGCGCCGGACGACTTGAGAATTCCGTCGTCCACAAGCTCATAATTATGCACGTCAACACGCAGCCTTGTAATACAGTTGTCTAAACTCTGAATATTATCTTTGCCGCCCAGTCCTTGCAGGAGCCCGTCCACATTGAATCCGTCCACGATCAACGGTTCATTCGTCCCGGCCGGGACCTGGCCTGTACCGCTTCCGTCAGTCCTCACTTGTGACGCAGTTTCTGCTGCTTCGGAAGGTTCGTCCTCTCTGCCAGGCGTCTTCAGATTCAGCCTTGTGATCATGACGCGGAATACCAGATAGAAGGTCACAAACGCCGCCGCGCCGAGCGGCAGGATCATCCAGGTTTTCGCCGCTGCAGGGAGCGAAGCCGAGAACAGGAGGTCCGTTGCGCCCGCCGAAAAGGCGAAGCCCGCGCGAAAGCCGACCAGAGCCGTCACATAGCTGAACACACCGTACAGAGCGGCGTATACAGCGTAGAGGACCGGCGCTGTAAACATGAAGGCAAATTCGAACGGCTCCGTGATGCCGCACACAAAGGAGCACAATGCCGCAGATGCCAAAATACCGATGGTCGCTTTCTGCTTCTTTTTTGGCGCGCAGTGCACCATTGCCAGCGCTGCGCCCGGTACACCGAACATCATGCACGGGAAAAAGCCGGACATATACATTCCGAGCGACCAGGTGACGTCATTTGACGTGTCTCCGGCCCAGAAATGCGTGATATCTCCCAGCCCGATCGTGTCAAACCAGAAAACATTGTTGAGCGCATGATGAAGCCCGACAGGGATCAGCAGTCGATTGAGAAAAGCGTAGATCCCGGCGCCGGCAGCACCCATCCCCGCGATTCCCTTGCCGAGCATGGTAAGCCCGCCGAATACCACAGGCCATGCAAACAAAAGCACAACGGAAACCAGCACGGACGCAAGTCCCGACACGATCACCGTGCTCCGCTTTCCGCTGAAGAAAGCCAGCCACTCGGGAAGCGATGTGTTCTTGAAGCGGTTGTAACTGAAGGAACCGATCAGGCCTGCCAAAATACCGATGAAGGGATTTCGGATCCTGTCAAAAGCCATCTGCGCCGTTTCGCTTATGGAGATCACATTCGCAAACAGCTTTACATTGTCCGTCTGCAGGAGTGTCGTGATCATCAGCCACGAGGCCAGCGCAGCGATCGCGGCTGTGCCGTCCCTTTCATCCGCCATACCTACGCCTATGCCGACCGCGAACAGGATCGCGATATTGTCGATGAGGGCGCCTCCGGCTTTGACAAGAAACATCCCCATCATCGGGACCATTCCAACTACATCTCCGCCCTGCATGGAAGTCGGGCACAAAAGATAACCCACGCCCATCAAAATGCCGCAGAGCGGCAGACATGCCACGGGAAGCATGATCGCTTTCCCCAATTTCTGCAAAAACTTCATCTCTTGTCACCTCGCTTCGCTCCCCGGGCACGGGGCTCGGGTAATGTTTCTGTTCCCCGAGCCCAAGGCTCGGGTGACGTCACTCCATCTTCAGCACTACCATTGTGATATCATCATATTGCTCCGCGCCTGATGTAAACGCAAGTATATCTGCCCGGACCGCCCGGAGCAGTTCCTCGGGTGCCAGCTGATAATTTGCTTCCAGGCACTCCAAAAG
Organism: uncultured Lachnospiraceae bacterium; assembly: GCA_902801585.1. Next base: position 52,692 of record CADCIU010000002.1, read on the forward strand.
CCTCTGTTCTCCATACAGCTTCAGGTCTGTATTGGCCGCCTCTGTCACACCATCCGTATAAAGGAAGAGTACATCTCCTTTGCCCAAAGTGATCTCATTATTGCGGTACAGCGTATCTTCAAGACCTGCCAGTACAAATCCCCGCCGGTACTGCTTGAAGTCCATATACCGGAATGGCTCGCCCGATTCTTTCAGGAGCGGCGGATTGTGGGCTGCATTCGCAAACTCCATCGTACAGGACCTCAGGTCCATCACACCGAGCCACACCGTGACGAACATCCCCTTCTCATTGTTCTCGCACAGCTGGGCATTGGCAAGCTGCAGGGCTTTGGCGGGGCTCTCGCCGGCAAGCACAAAGTTTTTGATGAGCGTCTTGGCTGTCATCATGAACAGCGCTGCAGGCACGCCTTTGCCGGAAACATCTGCGACCACGATTCCCAGCTTCTCCTCTCCAATCCGGAAATAATCATAGAAATCGCCGCCGACTTCTCTTGCAGCTTCCATGCTTCCCAGCACCACGATCTCCGGATCACCGTGACTGACAAGACTGCCGGACGGAAGCGCTGAATTCTGCACCTCCCGCGCGAACTCCATCTCGCGCTTGTTCTGCTCCGCGATTTCACGCATCGTCTTCTTCAGCGCATCGACTGTCGTGTTGATGCCTTGCGAGAGCTCTTCAAACTCCGTGTTCCCCGAAACCGTTACCTTCTCGTCCAGGTTCCCGGCACGGATCTGGCTCAGGCTCCCGTTCACTTCCTGGATCTTCTGGACCACATCCTTGCGGACGATCACAGAGATCATTTCAAACAGCAGCAAATGCATTGCAAGCAGGCCGCCCAGCAAATAAGCCAGTGTCCGGTTTCTTCCCATATAAATCTCGCTGTCCGGGATAAAAGAGAGAATCACAAGATCGTTCACTTTTTGGACAATTCCCATGCCGGAATAGCCGTCGACCACCATATCGCAGACACTATCGGGAACAAGTTTTTCATATGCCGGACAGAGGTCGGACAATCGACTGACTTCCATGGATCCCTTGCCGGATATCAAAATCTCATCCTTCTTGGCGATCGTGATGAATCCGGTGCTACCGACACCCAGATCCTCTTCAACGATCGTATTTCCCGTGGTATCAACCTGACGCAGGATTTCGTCTGTTTTCGACTGCAGGAGCGCGCGGGCATGCTCCTGATCCTGCTTGGAAAACAGATAGTACAGGAAAAACAGCATCAGAAAGAACGCCGTGACAATGAACAAAAACAGCCATTTTCGGAAAGTCTTCTGCAGAGGCTTGTCGTAAATCATCTCTTTGCCCCCGCGCAGAGCGTTTCTGTCCGGTTCAGCAGATATATCAGCAGCTGATTCCGCATCTGTTTCACCGGCCTCTGAGAACTTTCGTCCCTTTGCCGTCACCTCCAGTATTCCCAGTTTATTCAAGATCAGCGCAGTCAGGCAGGTGATCGAAACCGCCAGCACGATCTCATAAAAAATATTAACCGCCACAATGTTCGTGACCACGATCGTACTGGCCGACAGATTATCCGTGATGCCGACGGAACTCGGGCTGAGGATCGCTACCGACATGATCACGAAAACAGCGTTGGCGATCACACCGCAGAGTGCGGAAAAGCCGACACAGATCAACTTGGCTGATATTGTATGGTCATCCGCGATCCGGCATACTGTTTTATAGACAAAATACACCGCGATCGGGACCATAAGCCTGGGTACTACGGATACCATCGGGTTCTGGAACAGATAATCAAGCATCCCGGAAGGATGCCAGTATGCGCTGACCAGGGAGGAAAGGCCGAAAATTCCCGCAAGCACAACACCTTGCGGCAGACCGATCAGCGTTGTTGCAATAAAGATCGGGATGTGAAGAACAGTAAACGCGATTCTTCCAATCGTAAAAAAACCCAGATCTGCGACTGTCAGAAATATTTCTATTACGGCCAGGACCGCCGTCAAAATCCACTTGGTCTTTTGGTTCATACAGATACCCGCCTTCACTACAGCCATCATTTGAGCCTCGGGTTCGGGGAGCATTCCGCCTCGCCAGCCCGAGGCTTGAGAAATACACCCATGCTATTATTTTACTCTATTTATCGCTCATCGTAAAACAAAGCTATGTAAAATATCTATCTCACTCCAGCAGCCTCCGCAGCAGCTGTTCCCGATTGTTGATGAACATCTCCATAACCCGGTAACTCTCCGTCTCCTCATATCTGCACGAGTGGATCCGCCCGCCGTCAAACGACAGGATCTCCGCTCCGGGAATTCCCAGCAATATGGGGGAATGTGTCGCCATGATAAACTGCGCGCCGGCCTTCGCACATCGATCGATCTCCATCAGCAGCGTGAGCTGTCTTTGCGGAGAGAGCGCCGCTTCCGGCTCATCCAGAAGATAGATCCCGCCTCCCCTGAGCGAATTCCGGGCAAGAGCCAAAAAACTCTCCCCGTGCGATTTTTCGTGATAATGCTGCGGGATACCGCCCGGACCTCTGCTGTACTCTTCTTCTTTCGTAGCCACATTGTAAAAGCTTTCCGCACGCAAAAAATAGCCCCACCCGGGCTTGCGAATGCCCCTGGTCAGGCGTACAGCCTCATGCAGCTGTGAGTGCGAATCATAGGTCGAAAACTGATAATTCCTGGTCCCGCCCTCCGGATTGAATCCGTATGCGACCGCGATCGCTTCAAGAAGTGTTGACTTACCGGTTCCGTTCTCCCCCACAAAGCAGGTGACCGCCTTCTCAAAAGCGATCTCCTCTGTACTACTGATCGCCGGGATACCGCGAAGGTAACTGTCTTGCGATATTTTGCCCCAGTCAATCAAAACACTGCGAATAAACTGCGTATTCATACAAACATCTCATTTCCAATATCCCAGCTCTATGCCCAGTTCATAGACACCGTGCGCAAGCGCTATACAGCCATATTCGTTCAAGTGTGTGTTGTCGATCTCGGGATTCCTGAGCTGCAGCGAGATATTCCCGCGCTCAGCACGCCTGCGGTCCTCTTCCGTCTCCTCAAGGCCGTTGATAGCAAGCCCGTTCTCGACCAGATACTTTCTGCCGATCAGGAGATGCTCGCCAAATGCTTCCCTGAAAGCCGCTTCATACCGCGTATCTTCCATTCCGACCGGCTTCGTCGTGTAGCCCCAGATCTGCTCGAAATCATCGGGATCATCCGTGGAACTGATGATGATATACCGGTCCGTCTCCGCCTCGCTGATCATCTGGCGGTACTGGGCGATCAGCTCATCCAGATTTCTCCATCCGCCGTTGTCGCCCATCTGAATGACCAGAATGTCTTCCTTTTGGCTGCCATATGCAAAACTGCGGGCCATGATCTCGAGGCTGTCTTCTCCGCCCACGCCCAGGTTTCTGGCAGGAATCCCTGTCAGTTCTTCCAGAACTTCCGGATACGAGAGACCGTCACTGCCATATCCTTGTGTGATGGAATCTCCCCAGCAGTTGATCTCCTCCGCGGGCGTATTCCTGGCGAAAAGCGCCGCATTTGTCGCATCCGCCGACGCATTCTCGTTATCTCCGCCTTCGCCGGACGTCTCTTCTCTTCCGCTTGTATTCTTTCCTTCATTTCCGTGCGGCGCCTGATCCGCGGATCCCGTTCCGCAGGCACACAGGCAGACCAATGATGCCAAAACAGCGGCTATAGCAATCATTCTTCTTAATTCCATTTTCCTCATCTCTCTGAGGATTCCGTTCCTCTAAAAAAAGATGCCGCCGGTTACTTCCGGCAGCATCCTTCTCATCTGCAATATGATTAAGCGATCGCCTTCTTGGCAACCTCAGTCAGAGCTGTGAAACCTGCTGCATCGTTGACTGCGAGCTCTGCGAGCATCTTGCGGTTGATGTCAACGCCTGCGACCTTGAGGCCGTGCATCAGCTGGCTGTAGCTGATTCCGTTCAGTCTTGCTGCTGCGTTGATACGAACGATCCAAAGAGATCTCATCTCTCTCTTCTTCTGCTTTCTGCCTGCAAATGCAGATGTCATAGCGCGCATAACAGACTGCTTGGCGATTCTGTACTGCTTGGATCTGGCTCCTCTGTAGCCTTTGGCAAGCTTTAATACTCTGTTGTGTTTCTTTCTCGCATTAAGAGCGCCTTTAATTCTGGCCATTTTTTATTCCTCCATCATATGTCATGCACAGCGTGCGCTGCGCGTTTCGTCTATTCTGATCTACTCTTCTCTGATCTACTCTATTCTGATCTACTCTACTTTGATCTGCAAAATCCTGTATGCTTTCTGACGAAACGGATCCTGCGCCTTACAGATAAGGCATGATCTTCTTCATTGTCTTTACATTGGTAGCATCTGCCAGAATAGGCTTTCTGAGGGTTCTCTTCCTCTTTGTTGTCTTCTTGGTCAGGATGTGGCGCTTATTGGCTTTAAATCTGATCAGTTTGCCGGTGCCTGTCTTTTTGAAGCGCTTCGCAGCTGCTCTCTTTGTTTTCATCTTGGGCATTCTATTTACCTCCTTCTGCCAAATGTGGATCTATACCCACATATCCGAATCATTCCGGGTCTGTTGACTGTCATAAGTTTCCTGACAGAGTTCTCTATTCAAACCGGCTGCGGCTGGCCGCACCGGCAGTGAACACAATCGGGATCAAATACGATCCGAATGCACTGCTCACTGCTTCTTACCGGCAAGAAACATCGTTAAGCTGCGCCCCTCGACCTTGGGTGCCTTGTCCACTGACGCACAATCCTTGAGCGAGTCGGCGAAATCCGTGAGGATATGAGCGCTCTGCTGCATGTGGGCCATTTCACGTCCGCGGAAGCGAAGTGTCACTTTTACGCGGTCACCTTTTGTGAGGAACTTTCTTGCAGCATTGATCTTCGTCTGAAGATCGTTCGTGTCGATGTTGGGAGACATGCGGATCTCCTTGATCTCAACGACGTGCTGCTTTTTCTTGGCGTCTTTCTCTTTTCTGGTCTTCTCATATTTGTACTTGCCGTAGTCGATGATCTTGCACACCGGAGGCTTAGCGCCGGGAGAGATCTTCACCAGATCGAGATCTGCTTCTTCAGCCAGTTTTCTCGCTTCGTTTGCAGACATGATGCCGAGCATCTCGCCGTCAGCGCCGATCACTCGAACCTCCCTGTCACGAATTTGTTCATTAATGAATAAATTGTCGTTATTGTTTCTGATTGTCGTACCCTCCACAACCTAAGACAAAATAAAAACAGCAGTACATATCGTACCGCTGTCAACAAATCAATTCGCACACACAACTGCCTGCCGCAGGGGGCATGCCGCTGTCTGATCCGATCGATTGGTATGAACCGCAAAAGCTTGCGCCGTTGGGTGAGAGCGGTAACTCTGCTTTATTGTACCAATGACGTGTCTTACCACGTACCCAAATACATTACCACTCTCTTTCCCACATGTCAAGTGCCGCTTTTACTTCTTTTTTATTTCTTCCTGCACGGCATTCTCTGTTTTCTCCCGCTCCTGCGGGTCCGATGCCAAAATATCAAGGCTTGCCATGCTGTGCCCGTTCCGGAACTTTCCGACGCACCAGATAAAGATCCACAGAAAGATCGGCACGGCGATCGTCATCCCAAGGCTGAAGCGAAACAGCTTTCCGGCCGACTCCGTACCTATGCAGGCACTGATGAAAGTGACTGCATACAGCGCCACAAGAAGGACAATGCCGATGACAGCTGCAATTCGTTTGGCAGTCCACGGCGCTTTGCCGCTTCCGTCATTGCTGCCCGGATTTGTATTTCCGCTCATAAGACCTCCGAAACCATAATATGCTGTATTTTGACCGCGCATCGGCAGCGCGGCACTTCATTCCATCTCCAGAAGGGCCTTCAGGTCCGCGGCCGCCTGTTCGTGGTCTTTGACCAGGATCGTGTGGATCCCCAGCGATCTTGCAGCCGCCAGATTATCCTCCAGATCGTCCAAAAAGACACACTCCGAGGGCTCAAGGCCATATTTCTCGATCAGGATCATGTAGAAAGCCGGATCCGGCTTGATCACCTTGTAGTCACAGGACAGCAGTCCGCCGTCCATATGAGAGAGGAAATCCATCGCATCCTCATTATCATTTGCGACTTTCATTGAATAGTTGGAGAGATACAGAACTCTGCGCCCGCTCTCCCGCAGCTCCTCGATCCATGGAATGGATGTCTCCAGCCTGTAGACGATCCCATGGACGTTTTCCATAGATCTGCGGATCTCCGTCTCCAGCTCCGGCGCATCCTTTACAAAGCGGTCGATCACTTCTTCGTCGGTCAGTACGCCTCTGTCAAGTTCCTTCCAGTGCGGACTTTTCATCGTGCTGCTCAGGAGGCGCTCGCACATCTGCGGTGAGTAGCCGAACTGTTCAAAAAAGTGCAGTCTTCCCAGTCCGACCATGACGCCGCCGATATCAAATATTACCGTATTGATCTTCATTAGCTTCTTCTCTATTCCTTATTCAACTCATTGTTTAACCTAGCGCTGACTTGCGATAGATAATATCATCGCGGCCGGGCCCGTTGGAAACCATCGTGATGGGATACCCGATCTGCTTCTCGATAAACTCAATATACTGTCTGCAGTTCTCCGGCAGATCCTCGTATTTTTTGATGCCTCGGATCTCGCACTTCCACCCCGGAAGCTTCTTCCAGACCGGTTTGGCCTTGGCCAGCAGGTGCGTCACCGGGAACTCCGTGGTCTGAACTCCGTCGATCTCATAGGCGACGCAGACCGGGATCTCGTCCAGGTAGCCCAGTACATCCAGGACCGTGAAGGCCACGTCGGTAGCGCCCTGAAGACGGCATCCGTATTTGGACGCCACGCAGTCATACCATCCCACTCTTCTGGGTCTTCCCGTCGTCGCACCGTATTCGCCGCCGTCTCCGCCTCGTCTGCGCAGTTCTTCCGCCTCGTCACCGAAGATCTCGGAAGTGAACTCGCCCGCGCCGACCGCGGAAGAATATGCCTTGTTGACGACCACGATCTTCTCGATCGCGTAGGGAGGAAGTCCTGCGCCGATCGCGCCGTAAGCCGCCAGTGTGCTGGAGGATGTCACCATGGGATAGATGCCGTGGTCGGGATCCTTCATCGTTCCCAGCTGTCCTTCAAGAAGGATCGTCTTGTCCTCTTTCACTGCTCTCTCCAGATACTCCGCCACATTTCCCACATAGGGAGCCACCATGTCGCGGTACTCAAGAAGCGTCTTTAAGAGCGCCTTCTGGTCGATGGGATCTGCGTGATAGAGATGCACAAGAAGGATGTCTTTTTTGACACATACATCTGCGATTTTCTCAGCCAGGACCGCTTCGTCCTGAAACAGCTCGTTGACCTGGAAGCCGATCTTGGCATATTTATCGGAATAAAAAGGCGCGATCCCTGACTTGGTGGAGCCGAAAGATTTGCCCGCAAGCCTCTCCTCCTCAAGCCGGTCGAACAGGATATGATAAGGCATGACGATCTGGCAGCGGTCGGAGATCATCAGCTTGGGGGCGGGAACGCCCTTACCGATAATGCTCTCCAGCTCATGAAACAGGATCGGGATATTGAGTGCCACACCGTTTCCGATGATGTTCATCACATTGGGATGAAAGGCGCCGGACGGCAGTGTGTGAAGCGCAAATTTCCCGTACTTATTGACGATCGTGTGCCCCGCATTGGCGCCTCCCTGAAAGCGGATGACGACATCTGCGGAATCGGCGAGGGTATCCGTGATCTTTCCCTTCCCTTCATCGCCCCAGTTTGCACCTACGACAGCTTTAACCATTTGTACCTCCTTGTCCAAGTGTACATAAATAAGAGTTTTATACGTTGATCTCCGCTTTCTGGCCCAGTATCTCCTTATTGGCCTCAAGGACCGGTGCGATCACATCCGCCAGGAATCTCTCGACCTGATGAGGAGCACAGCCGATATACCTGGAAGGTTCCATGGATCTGCGCAGCTCTTCGATACTCATGTGGAAGGCCGGATCTGCTGCGATCAGTTCCAGAAGATTGTTGTCCTTTCCCTCCTCCTTGACGCGTCTTCCCGCCTCCATGGACAGCTCGCGGATCTTCTCGTGCAGCTCCTGTCTGTCTCCGCCGGCCTTGACGGCATCCATCATAATGTTCTCCGTCGCCATGAAGGGAAGCTCTGACATCAGGCGCTTCTCGATCACCTTGGGATAGACCTTGAGGCCGTCCGTCACATTGAGACACAGATCCAGCACGCCGTCGATGGCAAGGAAACCTTCTGCTATGGAAAGCCTCTTGTTGGCCGAGTCGTCCAGCGTTCTCTCAAACCACTGCGTGCCCGCCGTGACAGCGGGGTTTAAGACATCGATCATCACATATCTCGAGAGAGAGCAGATCCTCTCACTGCGCATGGGATTTCTCTTGTATGCCATCGCGCTCGAACCGATCTGGCTCTTCTCAAAGGGTTCCTCCACCTCCTTGAGGTGCTGCAGAAGGCGGATGTCCGTGCCCATCTTCATTGCGGCGGAGGCGACGATCCCCAGCGCATTCAGAACGATCGTATCCACAAGCCTGGGATATGTCTGGCCCGAGACCGGCACGCAGCCCTCAAATCCCATTTTCTCCGCGATCATGGGATCCAGGCGGTCCACTTTGTCCAGGTCCCCGTCAAACAGTTCGAGGAAGGACGCCTGAGTTCCGGTCGTCCCCTTGCTTCCCAGAAGCTTCAGGCCCGACAGGACATGCTCCACTTCTCCCAGCGCCAGATAGAATTCCTGCATCCAAAGCGTCGCCCGCTTTCCGACCGTCGTGGGCTGCGCAGGCTGGAAATGCGTAAATCCCAGTGTGGGAAGGCTCTTGTATGCATCCGCGAATTTGGCAAGCTCGGCCAAAACATTGATCAGCTTCCTGCGGACCAGCCGCAGGGCTTCTCTCATGATAATGACATCGGTGTTGTCGCCCACATAGCAGCTCGTCGCGCCCAGATGGATGATCCCCTTGGCTTTGGGGCACTGCAGTCCGTACGCATAGACATGGCTCATGACGTCGTGGCGCACGATCTTCTCCCTGGCCTTCGCTTCTTCGTAATTGATGTCATCCGCATGTGCCTTCAGCTCCGCGATCTGTTCGTCCGTAATGGGAAGTCCCAGCTCCGCCTCTGTCTGAGCCAGAGCGATCCACAGCTTTCTCCAGGTCCTGAATTTCATGTCAGGGGAGAAAATATACTGCATTTCCCGGCTTGCATACCTCTCGGAGAGAGGGCTAACATATCTGTCGTTTGCCATTCGCGCTTCCTTTCTGTGTATTATTTTATGTATTATTTCTGTGAATTATTAATATACCGGTTATCCTTTTTGCGGTCTTTCTTTAACCGTATACAGTATAACAATATTTTTACCGTTGTAAAGTGCTAAAATGAAGGCGCATTGTCCGTGCGGAACCCGTCTCGAAGCTCCCGGACTTTGAGCTGTGCATAGTTGTCAAAGGACTTGGCCTGTCCGCTGTTCAGATACCCTTCCATCCTGCGCATCTGACGTCCTGCCGCGCCGGCCCTCCACGCTTTCTTCGCTTTTTCTGCCCTGGCATCCAGTTCCTGCGCCACATCTTCCAGCTCCGGGTGCCCCGCTATGTATTCCTGATAGTCCTCATCAGCAGTGGCAAATCTCAGCGCAGCCAGATATTTGAGGCAGTTCTCATGCCTTCCGGACAATTTCCAGGCCTTACCGTAACAATCGGCCGCGTCCGCATAGCGAAATCCCTGCGCATATAAATGGCCTTTTTCCGCCCAGATCCTGCCCCTCATCTCACGCTCAAGTTCGGGCAGCTGCGCCAGAATGCCGTCCATCAGGTCGATCGCCTGCGCGACATGCCCTCTGGACGCTGAGAACCGGGCTTCACTCATCCGCCGCTGAAAGGGCTCCATGCCCTTGCCCGACGAGATCGACGAGCGGATCCTCTCGATCTCCTCCGTGCTCTGGAAGCCCACGTACAACAGGATGACGGAGGCAAAATCCTCCACGGCGCATCGCCCGCGCAGGAGCGAACGCAGCATCGCTGCCAGTTCCGCAAGGCCGCAGGACTGTTCCAGCCAGACCAAAAGCTCGTGGTCCATAAAATCTTCGTCCAGAAAAGATGCGCACTGTGCCAGCGAATAGCATAGTTCTTCCACAGTATAGACATTTCTGTCGATCAGTTTGAGCCGGTACGGTTTGTCCGCGATCCGGCCTGTAGTCAGAATCGTCCTACCCATTGATGGCTATCTCCTGTTCCCATTTCATGCCGGACGAGGGGAAGATCTCTCCAAACCCCATATCGTCCACTTGGATCCTGAGTCTGTCCGATGCCGTCATGCTCAGCCTCACCCGAAGTCTCGTGCAGGCTCTGGGGCGCTGCGGCATGTTCTCAAGCTTCACCGTGATCTCCCTCTGGTTTCCCCGGTCCACCGGCGTCTCCATCAGTACGATCTCATCTCCTTCCTCCAGAAGGATATCGATCTGCGCCGCAGCGTCGAACCACTCCGTCCCCGCGTCCAGCAGCGCCTGGTAGACCATCCTGTCTTTTTTCAGGCAGGTCATTCCGATATTGCAGCGCAGCGCGTCCGTACTGAGATAGAAATACTTGTCCGCCCTCGATGCGAGCCCGCAGACCGCAAGCGTGCTGTCCGCCGCGCCCTTGCTGTAAAGCGTATCTCCCTGAAATGCCCGTCTGCCCCTGCAGATCAGATTCAGGGATTCCTTCATCCAGCCCCCGCTCAAGGTGTTTCCTGTCAGATAAGCCGCCGAGAACTCCTTCTCGCTCATCATTTCTCTGACAGCGTCCACAAGGATCCTGTCCTTTTGCTGCGCATCCGCATCGGCCGGGATGGGGATCCGCCGCTGTTCGGGAAAGCATACGATCGGCCTCGTCTTCTTGTTAAAAGACAGACTGCTCAGGACCAGCTCATTTTCCGACCATCCGTCCACAAGCATGACCGACTGTCTTCTCTGTTCCTCGTCCTGCATCAGCAGGTAGTAATAGAATGACCTGAGGTGCTCCTCATAAGAGATCTTGTCCAGTCCCGGGAACAGAGCGTTAGCTGCTCTCTTCAGGACAGCAGCACCGGCCCGGTCCATGACCGCCGTCGTAAAAGTCACCGCCTCGATCTCTTCGACAGATGCTTCTACGGACAAGAGACCCATACAGTATTTTAAATATCCGACCAGGATCTCTGCGGAGGAGTCCCCGCCTTCTTCCTGCACTGCCAGCTCCAGAAGACCGGTGAGCGGCTCGTCTCCCCTCTCGGCCGCGAGCGTGAGCGCTTCCTGTCCGTATGTCCATCTCCCGCTCTCTCCGTCCATATACGCAGCGGAAGGAATATTAAATTCCTCCCCGCCCGCCACATAGGAAAAAGTATGAGGATCCATTCCCGCAGAGAATTTTCTCGTATTTAGGTAGGAAAGCTGACAGAATGTCTCTCCCAGATCGATCCCCAGAACGTATTTCTTCTCAGGAAGTCTAGTAAATAACATCGCTCTCCTCCTCCGCGAACAGCTCGCGCGTCAGATAATCCCGGATCGAGTACTCTCTGTAAAGCTCAGCGGTCTTTTTTCTGTCCCTTCGCATGCAGGCCCTGGATAATCTGTCGATCTGCGCGAATCGGTCATCTTCCGCCGGATCGATCATGGTATCCTGCCCGATCGTTCCGCTCTCCACGATGTTCTTCTCCTCCGGATCGTCCGTAATAAAATAGTGAACCTCTTCCCCGTAGAACAAGAAAAAGGAACTGACGTAGAATCCGCGCACCATTTCCTTCATCTCCCTGGCAACGAAGGGCTCCTGTTTACCGCCCCGCTCCAAGGCGCAGTGAATGACCACATGCCCCCGGATCCCTCTGACACCGGCGGGATTGTGGTATTCGATCATGGTCTCTCTGTCGTACAGCGACAGTCCCGGCATCTCGCCGGAAAAACGTCTGTAGAAAGGAAATACGATCTCCTCCCTGAGAAGTGAAGAGAGGAATCTCTTGGCCGTGATCATCTCCTCCTCTTTGAGGCCGTCTTCTTTTGCCGCAAGGGTCTTCAGATAGGCCAGTCTGCAGATGGGTCTCAGACGCACATCCTGCAGGTCCGCCTCCCCGATCAGGCTCATGACCGCGGGATCCATCCTGTGCCAGTCCGCGAAGACATAGTGACAGTACTGCGCGATCCCCGCCTGTGCCAAAGTCCTGTGAACGCCGCCCCTGCCGTATTCCCTGATCAGGATCTCCTCCTGGGTATCTGCCATCTCTCCGCTGAACAGGATCTGGGAGAGCAGCCGGTCCTCCGACCTGATCACTGCGGGATCCGCGTCTTCGCCTTCGCCCGCCAGCTGCCGGAAAGCCTCTCTGACTCTCATGATATTTCCGGAATGCCCTTCATAGTTGTCCAGGATCAGTTCCAGGATCTCCCGCCTGCGGCAGCCCTGTTCAAATGCCGCCCAGGCGATCCTTCCGGCTGTACTCTTAAGCGCCTGCTCCTCCCCCTTCTCACTGTTCACGCCCAGCGCCGCCGCTTCAAGCAGCTCTTTCGGGCAGTTGTCCGCGCCCGCGCTGATCCATTCCGCCGCCTCCTTAAACATCCCGCACCGGCACATGAGCTCTATGGTCCTGACTCTCTCGTCTGCCCCCAGGTCCGCCGGATCCAGTGTCCCCGCCATGGCTTTCAGCTTTTCCCTGTCCCCGATCTTTTCATAGTAATCCATGAGGCGGCGTTTGAGACGGACCCGATAGGATGGAGCAATGCCCGACGAGCGGACCAGGATCTCGCAGTACTGCAGCGTATCCTCCGTCACTTCAAATGATTCGGCCGCCGCCCCCGAGATCTCAAGCGCAAACGGCAGGTCGCTCATCTCCCGGACGGATACCTGGTCTGCCGCCTGCACAGGGTCCATCATCCGATCGCATGTATACGGAACACTCGCAGTATAGCGGTTCTGGTTCGCGTCTTCCAGAAAGATCCGATTGTCGTCCCCGTACAGCGGAAGTATGCAGTTTCCGTTTTCGATCGCATAGCTGCGCTCCTTGCTGCTGCGGGCATAGATCGTGACCGCCTTTTTCATATCCAGATGTGTTGTCCTAAGATGTGACAAGTAGGACAGTTTGGTGAGATCTCCCGCATTGGCAGGCATGATCTGCGGGTCCTTCAGCGCTTCCGTGTAGAGAACAGCCAGATGCTCCGACATCCTGTGTTCGGCGATCTGTCCTTCCAGAAAGCTCCTGATCTCCTCTCTGCAGTGTTCATAGATCTCCGGATACTTTCTCCGGTTCTGGTACAGATAGCGGTAAAAATAGGTCCGGCTCCCGATCGTGAGCATGCCTCCTCTGTAGATGCTCTTCATGACGCTGTCCGGTATGATCCCGCTGTAATCCTCCGGCAGCGACTGCAGATAATACTCGGGGAGACGCATGATATTCATACCTTTGTCCACCGCTTTGGAATACCAGTCAAAACAGGCCGGTTCCGTGCGGTTTCCGCGGATCAGCATCACACAGATACTCCGCAGTATCTCATTCTGCAGGGGCCGCATCTTCTCCATGCCGTAAGCCTTCGTGAGAATGCGAAAAAGGGACCGCGAAAAGTCTCTTCTGCGGTCTGTCCTTGCAAGGACGCTCTGCATGATCGGAACGTCGACGAGTTCTTTCCCCAGCGCATAGAGGAGGACTTGTCTCTCGAAGGCGTCTCCTCCGTACCTTCCTGTTCTTCGATCCTCCTGCAGGCTCAGATACGAGGGATCCGCGGCGATCATGTCCCATGCTTCCAGATAAACGATCGGGCTCCTGCAGCCGTTCGTGAACTGTTTCTTCAGGAAATTCCATCTTGCCGCCGTGCCCGGTGCATACTCGGGCAAAAGCTGCATCATCATCCAGGCGACTCTCCAGTCTGCGGGGTTTCGTCTGTAGCGGTCCCTGAGTATTTTGCCCACGCGCGGAGTGTAGATGTCGGCGTCGTGATAGGCCAGTGCTGTAAGGAACTGCCGGTAGCAGTATTCTATGTCGGACTCCCCCTTGTACTGGGTGTGGCCCATCTCCAGCACGTCGTCGGGGCCGGCTCCCGCCAGTCTGCGGCGCAGGTTTTCAAGCTCCATCACCGCGTTGTGGATCCGGTTCTCCATAAGCATCAGCTGCGCAGCGTAGAGCCTTGGCACAGCACTGTCCCTTTTGAGGAAAGAGAGCCTCTTGACGAGTTCGTCAGCCTGCCTGAGCCACTCTCCCTCATCGATCCCGCCGGGCATGCCCTGCGCTTTTCTGGCCCATCCGAGATGGAGCCGCTCATAATGGCGCATCATCTCCAGGAGCGCCCGTCGGCTCTCCCTCTCCTGACGGATCCTCTGGTCGCTCCGCTTTCTGTAGACGATCTCGACCGGGATCCGGATCTCCTGATAGGGAGATTTGAGGGTGATCCTGCCGAAATTCCTTCCGGCGTGCAGCCTGTGCCTCTCCACTTTATAGACAAATGTGCATGTATCACCGATAAAGTCGCCGCTCTCTATATAAGAGACCGAGGGGCTCAGAAAGTTTCCCGACATGATGACCTTGAGCCTCGTATATCCCCAGCCGCGTCTTGTGACAGGGAAGCGGAACTCGGAGCTCTCCGAGGCATCCCTGCCGATGCCTGCGCTCTTCCCGATCCCGAAGATCTCCGTCACGATCTCCTTGACATCGGTCATATATTCGACCGGTTCCTTTCCGCAGGCAGCGATCAGGAATTCCTCGACGTTCTGCTCATTTCCCGGAAAACGGGAGAGGCCCCTGTAGAGCATGCGCTCCTCGTCCGTCGTGAGAGAATCCTGAAACTGTTTGCGGTAAAAAAGCTTTACGGCGCTTCCCCAGTCCTCATCGGCCAGTCTCATAAAGCGCTCCGCTGCCGACCCGGAGGAGGGGATCTCCTGCAGCTCTCTTCCCGTGATCTGCGGCTTCACTATTTTGGCAGTAAACGGAATTTTGTACTCTCCCCGGTTGGAAATGATGGCGATCTCACCCTCAGCGGTCTCCCCTTCCTTCAGGGTGCGCGCATCAAACCGCCAGCTGATCCGGTCCGGGTTCTCCGCCAAATGATCGCGCTTCAGCTGCATGTGGAAGTGATCCGATGTCAAAATACCGGTTACGCCGGTCCCGGCCGGTCCCGCCACAATAAACTGCCCTTCCTCGGTACCGCCGGGCATGACCTGGATGTCGATGCGGTCCGGCGTTATGCGCAGTCCCTTGTCAGAAATATTGTATTCTTCACCTGCCATGGCAGCAGATGTGTACAGCTCACGATATCCCATACTCTAATACTCCGAAATCGATCGTTTCTAAATATATGTCATTATAGCATCCATACATCCTTCCTGACAAAAAAAAGGGAGTCATCTCCCTCCGATGCGCTGTAACTGCGCATGTGAGAGGGGGATGACTCCTTATAACTGTTTGTTTTATGCTTATTCTTCTGTTTCTGCAGTCTCTTCTTTCTCGACCGTCTCTGCAGTCTCTGCGTTCTCTTCTTTCTCTGCCGCCTCTTCTTTGTGCTCGCCGCCCTTAAGGAGGATCAGCATGATCTCATTGGAGCGGGCAATGAAGCCGGCCATATCGTCGGAAGACAGAGGCGCATTCTGGATCTGTGCGAGGTCATACAGCTGTCTGCAGATCAGCTTGGTATTCTTGTCCTCGGAGTGCTCCGTCACATACTTCACAAGAGGATGCTTCGCGTTGAGGATCAGTGTCTGGCCTTCCTTGGCGAACTGATCCATTCCGAATCCCATGCCGTTTGCCGCATACATCTTCATCATGTCCGCCATTCTGCGGCTCTGCTCGTCCACCGTCAGGAGCGAAGCGGTCTTCTTGTCCTTGAGATTCTCGAGTTTGACGCTGAGCTTGTCGTTTTTCACCGCCTTGCGGATCACTTTCTCAAGCTTCTCAGCTTCTTCCTTCAGGTTTTCTGCCGCTTTCTTTCCCGTGCGGGACTTGAGAGCGTCCTGAATGTCTGCGTCGATCCTTGCGAAGTGAAGACCCTCGTTCTTGGCCTCCAGCTGCTGGATGAAGGGCTGATCGATGGTGTGCTCGAGAATGAAGGCCTGCATCTTGTTGTCCCGGAACATGCGGATATACTGGCTCTGCTGCTGCATATTCGTCACATAATAGATCGTGCGGTCCTGTGCCTTTTCTTTCTCCTCGGCGGTATCGGAATCACCATCAGTGACGACCTCTGCCTCTACCTTCTCGCCGTTTTCATCCGTCGCCGTCTCCTGCTCGTCAGGGTCTGTCTTGTTGACATCCAGCGCCTCGATGGTCGTCAGATAATTGCCGTCCAGATCCTTGAACAGGATATAGTCCGTCATCTTGGTGCAGAACTTGTCGTCGCGCAGGCACCCGTACTTGATGAAAGGACTGATATCATCCCAGTACTTCTCATAGTTTTCTTTATCGGTCTTGCACATGCCGACCAGCTTATCCGCCACTTTCTTTGTGATATAGTCGCTGATCTTCTGCGCAAAGCCGTCGTTCTGCAGGGCGCTTCTGGACACGTTCAGAGGCAGGTCAGGGCAGTCGATCACGCCCTTGAGGAGCATCAGGTACTCCGGAATGACTTCCTTGATGTTGTCCGCGATGAAGACCTGGTTGTTGTAGAGCTTGATCACGCCCTCTGCAGACTCATACTCGAGATTGATCTTGGGGAAGTACAGGATTCCCTTGAGATTATAGGGATAATCCATATTCAGGTGGATCCAGAACAGGGGCTCCTTGTAATCGCGGAAAACGTTTCTGTAGAACTCCTTGTACTCCTCGTCCGTGCAGTCGCTCGGTGTCTTGCCCCACAGCGGGTGCGTGTCATTGATGAGCAGCGGACGTCTGCGGATCTTGAGCTTCTTCTCCTCCGCTTCCTTGCCGTCTTCCTTCTTCTCGGGCTCTATGACCTCGATCACGATGTCGTCAGGCTTTCTGTCAGACTCGGGAATGATCTGGGTCTCCTTGGTATCCTTCTCGGACAGGTAGATCTCTGTCGGCATGAAGGAGCAGTACTTCTCGATCACTTCTTTTGCCCTGTAGTAATTGGAGAACTCCACGCAGTCCTCGGACAGATGAAGTGTCACTGTCGTGCCAAAAGTCTGCCTGCTCCCTTTGTCCATCGAATAAGTGCTGCCGCCGTCACACTCCCAATGGACCGGCTCTGCGCCTTCCTGATAAGAGAGCGTATCGATGGTCACAAGGTCCGCCACCATGAAGGAGCTGTAAAAGCCGAGTCCGAAATGGCCGATGATCTGATCGTCGTTGGCCTTGTCCTTGTATTTCTCAATAAAAGCTTCCGCGCCGGAAAAGGCGATGTTGTTGATATACTCCCTGACTTCATCCGCCGTCATGCCGATGCCGTTGTCAGAGACCTCGATCGTGCGCTTGTCGGGGCTGACCACGATGTCAATACGTGCCTTATAGTCGGCGGGCAATTCAAAATCACCGATCATATCCAGCTTACCCAGCTTTGTGATCGCATCACACCCGTTTGAGATCAGTTCTCTGTAAAAGATGTCGTGGTCGCTGTAGAGCCACTTCTTGATGATCGGAAACATATTCTCACTGTTAATGGATAAAGATCCTTTTTCTGCCATAGTCATATCTCCTCTCTTGTACAAATACTCTATACAGTTAATTCTTTGTACAATTTTTACAATTCTTTATACAATTGAGAGTTTAGCCTTCACTGCATCAAATGTCAACATAAAATTAGCACTCATTTAGCATGAGTGCTAACAATCAACCATGTTTTATTCACTTTTCATTATTTATTCATTCTGCTCTGTTTCGACGGCCCCGTCTGACGCTCCCAGAGCGGAAGAGCCGAAGTACTTGGCATAAATCTCCGAAAATCCCGGCGTATCACCAAGATTTTCAATCTGAGCGAGCTCCACCGTATTCCAGAGCTTCTCATTGATATCATAGTCGAGCGTTGTGCAGAAACTGTCATAACGCTCTTCGAAAGACGTCCCCGCGCTGTTGTAGACCTTCTGCGCCAGCGCGTACTGCTCGAAGAGGTTGCAGAGCGTATCCTCGTCGATCTTAAGGTACTCCTTCTCCCCTTCCGAGAGCCTCTCATAGTATTCGTTTTCCGCGGATACCGCCAAGTTCTCTTCTGAATCCGTGAGCATGATGTTGTCCTGGATCGCCAGGAGCAGCATCACCTTGAGCCTGGACGCCTCCGACAGGGCCCGCTGCTCGATCGCCTCCTTGAGGTCGTCGCCCCGGTCTCCTTCCCACACGTCGCTGCCGAATGTTCTCTCGCACTGTTTCTGGAGATTGAGCAGGAATACATTGTATTCAGGCAGCGTGCAGTTCGTATTTCCGATCCGGAAGAGTTCGTCTTTTCCGTATCCCCTGGTCATGACCAGTCTTTTCCCGCATCCGGATAAAAGCAGCATGCAGATCATAATGACCGCGTAAAATGCCGCTCTGTATCTGCGTATTGTCATTGTTTTGCTGCCCCTTCCGTCCCCAGTATGCAGTCAGCAACATACAATCCGTTTGCTGACGCCTGCTGCAGTCCGCGTGTAATGCCGGCGCCGTCGCCGATCGCGTACAGCCCCGGTATGCTGGTCTCGAAATTCTTACCCACCACCACGCGGTTCGAATAGAATTTGACTTCCACGCCGTACAAAAGCGTCTCGTCCGAGGCAATGCCGGGCGTCACTTTGTCCAGCGCGAAGATCATCTCTTCAAGATCCACCATGATCCTGTGCGGCAGCACCAGCGACAGATCGCCGGGAACCGCGTCCTTGAGAGTGGGGATCAGGTTGTTGCGGCACATCCGCTCTTCCGTGGTCCTTCTTCCTCTCCTGAAATCGCCGAACGTCTGCACCATAATGCGGTTTCCGCAAAGCATGTTGGAGAGCTGGGCGATCTTCTTGCCGTATTCAATAGGTGTCCTGAACGGCTTGGTGAAATTCTTGGACACGAGCAGCGCGAAGTTGGTGTTGTTGGTCTTATATTCACTGCTCTTATACGCGTGTCCGTTGACAACTGCCAGATTGTCGTCATAATACTCCGTTGCGACTTCTCCGGAGGGATTCGTGCAGAAAGTTCTGACTTTGTCGTCAAATGTCGGCGTGTAGTAGATCAGCTTGGCTTCATAGAGATTCTCGTTGAGGAATTTCATGACCTCATCCCTGACTTCCACGCGCACGCCGATATCCACGGTGCCGGCGGCAGAATCGATCCCGAGCTGCTCGCACTGGCTGCTGAGCCAGTCTGCGCCGTCTCTTCCCACTGCCACAACGACTTTGGAGGCATAATACTCCCCGCCTTTTTCCGTGAGAACGCCTCTCACACGGCCCTCTTCGATCAGGATCTCTTTCACGGGGTTGTCAAAAGACAGCTCCACCCCAGCGTCGATGAGATGCTGCTGGAGTTTCCTGTAGATCTCGTATCCCTTTTCCGTACCCAGATGACGGATGGGACATTCCACCAGCTTGAGATTGGCCGTGATCGCCTTCTTGCGGATCTCCCGGATCTCATTCTCTTTGCCCACCCCGTATACATTCGTGTCCGCGCCGAATTTCAGATACACAGCGTCCGATCTCTCAATGAGTTCTTTGGCCTTGGCGTATCCCAGAATATCCGGCAGTGTACCGCCCACATCGGGGGAAAGCGAGAGCTTGCCGTCCGAAAAGGCTCCGGCGCCGGCAAAGCCGGTCGTGATCGCACAGGGCCGGCAGCCGTTGCATCGCTTTGTCTTTCTCTTGGGACAATGCCTCTTTTCGATGGAGTGGCCCTTCTCAAGGATCAGCACCTTCATGTCCGGATCCTTCTCTTTGAGCTCGTAGGCACAGAAGATGCCTCCCGGACCGGCTCCCACAATGATCACATCATACTTTTCATGCATTGTTCTCTGATTTCCTCCAATCCCTGATCATGGCGATCAGGCTTTGCGTATTCTCTCATAGCGGACGAATGTATAAGCCAGGTCAAAATAGGTCTGCTCATCGCTGTCTGCCGTGATCTCCCAATCCGGATCCGCGTCCAGATTCGGGAAATAGGCGTCCGCTTCATAGGCGTAGTCGATCTTCGTGATATGTGCTGTATCACAGTAGGGGAGCATCTGCCTGTAAACACTCTCTCCGCCGATCACATAGATGTCCTCCGACGGATATTGAGCGAGCTCTGAAAGCAGTTCCTCTATGCTGTGAACAACAACGGCGTTATTCACTTTGTAATTCCGATTGGCAGACAGAACGATATTGGTTCTTCTGTCCAGCGGCTGCGCCATGGGGAAAGTCTCCAGCGTCTTTCTCCCGTAGACGACGACCTTTCCCAGCGTCTCCTGCCGGAACATGCGGTGGTCAGCCGGAATGCGCACAAGGAGCTGCCCCTTATTTCCGATCGCCCAGTTCTCATCAACTGCCGCAATTAAATTCATAAAATTCTCCCGTCTTATCTCTTATATTTCTCACACAGCGCTTCCAGTTCCATGGAGAAGCGCTCAAGGTCCTTATTGGGAAGGCCCGAGCAGCCGTTGACAAAATCCAGTACCTTTCTCGCTGTCAGTTTCAGTTTGGTGAACGAATTGGATACCGTTCTGCCCGGCGCCACCTTAGTGATCGGGATTCCCTTGGTGATCTCGATGAACTTGCCGGAAGCAAGGTCATAGCGCGTGCCGCTGAAAGGCGCAAATGCGCGGATCGCGCAGTCCTCGTTCAGAGTTTTGGCAAACTGCTCCGCGACCTGGTCCTCTCCGTGGACCACAAAGACCTGGCGGGGCTTGGTCTTAAAGCCGCCGATCCACTCGAGAAGTCCCAGCCTGTCCGCGTGTCCGGACAGTCCCGGAAGGACGGCGATCCTGGCTCGCACCGCCACATCCTCTCCGAAGAGCTTGATCTCCCCTGCGCCGTCCACGAGCTTTCTGCCCGGTGAGCCGATCGACTGGTATCCAACGATCAGAACGGTGGAATCCGGTCTCCACAAATTGTACTTGAGATGGTGCTTGATGCGGCCGGCATCGCACATTCCCGACGCGCTGATGATTACCTTGGGCTCCTTGATATCATTGATTGCCTTGGATTCATCCGTGGTCACAGACAGCCTCAGATTGGGGAAGTCGATGGGATTCCTGCCCTTGTCGAGAAGCGCCTTGGCCTCCTCGTCATAGCACTCATATCCGCACTCATAGAAGATCTGCGTGGCTTCCACTGCCAGCGGGCTGTCCACATATACGGGGAAATCCGGAAACTCGGGCACAAGGTTCTCTTCCTTGATCTGCCGGATATAGTAGAGCATCACCTGCGTTCTGCCGACGGCAAATGCAGGGATGACCACATTCCCGCCCCTGCGGAAGGTCTCCGTGATGATATCCGCTAAGTCCCCGATGACATCCACTTCATTTCTCTCATGAAGTCTGTCCCCGTATGTAGATTCCATGACGACATAATCCGCCTCTTCCGTATACTCCGGATCCTTGAGAAGCGGCTGTTTATCATTTCCGATGTCACCGGAGAAGACGATCTTTTTGCTGGTATTCCCCTCCTCCAGCCACAGCTCAATGCTGGCAGATCCCAGCAGGTGTCCCACATCCGTGAAGCGGAAGCGGACTCCGTCGCAGACCGTAAAGATCTTGTCATAAGGATATTCCACAAAAAGTTTGATGACCTCGATGGCATCATCCATCGTATAGATGGGTTCGTATTCTTCTCCGTCCACCTTTCTCTTGGCCTTTTTATTTCTCCACTGTGACTCCATCTCCTGGATATGGGCGGAGTCCCGAAGCATCAGGTCACACAGATGTGCAGTCGCCTTCGTGCTGATGATCTGTCCGCGGAAACCGTCGTGCCAGAGTTTGGGCAGCATACCCGAGTGGTCTATGTGCGCATGGGTCAGAAAGACATAATCGATATCTGACG
Source organism: uncultured Lachnospiraceae bacterium (assembly GCA_902801585.1). The sequence continues at coordinate 74,515 of CADCIU010000002.1, forward strand.
CGGGCACCGGGATATCTATATTTTCAAAGCGGTCGATTCCCTGTTCCATGCCGCAGTCTACAAGGAATTTCTTCTTTCCGACCTGCAGATAGTGACAACTGCCCGTCACCTCATGATCCGCACCGACAAATACCAATTCCATAAATGTCCTCCTTTTGCTGTTCCTTATATGTCATTTCCCGCAGGTTACATCTGCCTGATACCCGGATATTTGGATTCCTCCGATCCGTCAGATCCCCCATATGGCTTTTCGGATCAGATACAGTACGATCAAATGCCCCGGATAAAAGAAATAAAAGAAATACTTGTGTTGTCTGCCTCTCTCTCCATTATAGCACCAAATGAGGGCAAATCCCGTCAGCGCGAGCATCTCGTTGTGATTATAGTATGTCAGCCAGGCCCACGCCGATCCCAACGACAGTTCCCTGGTCCTGTAGAGAATGTACATAAGAAGTATGCAGATCACACCGCCGTAAGAGTAATCACAGCCCAGCCGCTTGGCGAGTATGCAGGCTGCAGCGGTGAGTCCGCCGCCAAATATGATCAAGAGCCCGGTCCCCAAAACGCTTGGCTGCGTCTGAGTTTGTGCTCCTGTCTGTACATTCGCATCGGCTGTCGGCCTGAACCGGCCTCCGCACAGGTTCACGCATAACACGTCAATACTCCAGATCAGCGTATACCCTATGGCGAGCGTAAAGATCGTATCCGCATGGGGTTTCGTCGATGTGGGAAAAACCAGCAGCTTGAACGGAACCTGGGAGATCGCCGCGAATATGAGGAGCCGTACCAGATACTTCCACCTGTTGCGGGTGTGGATGAGGCCTTCCACGATCAAAAAGCAGAACACGGGGAAGGCAAGTCTTCCGATCCCTCTCCCGATCTGATCCAGAATCTTTCCCATCGGAAAAGTGTTCATGATCCTCTCGCCGTCCGCGTTTCTCGCCACTTCAAGAAATGACAGAGTCATGTGGTCAATGAACATCGTGATGATGGCGATCTTCTTCATGAAAGCTGCGTCCACCTTCCTATGCCATGGAACCGACTGTACCATCTTGTCATTGCCTCTCTTTCATCTTCCTTGCACTAAGACCCCTGCCGTTATGCGTCCGCCCCGGTGTTTTCGTCTCCTTCGGCGTATTCTTCCGTCTCGGGTCCTTCGGCCTCTTCGGCGTATCCTTCCGCCTCGGCTCCTTCAGCTTCTTCGTCGTATCCTTCCGCCTCGTATTCTTCCGTCTCGGCTCCTTCGACCTCTTCGTCGTATCCTTCGTCGTATCCTTCCGCCTCGGCTCCTTCGGCTTCTTCGTCGTATCCTTCCGCCTCGTATCCTTCCGCCTCGGCTCCTTCGGCCTCTTCGGCGTATCCTTCCGCCTCGGCGCTTTCATCTGCTCCGGTGCCTTCGTCCTCTTCTATGCTATCGTCCCCTGTCAGACCGATATCCAGCCTCTGGCGCTCAACGAGCTCGGCAAAGAATCCGTTCTGCGCGATCAGGTCTTCATAGCTGCCGTCTTCTGAGATCTTGCCCTTTCTCAGGACAAGGATGCGGTCGCAGGACCTGATCGTAGACAGTCTGTGCGCGATCACGATCCTGGTACTCTTGTAGGAGTCCAGTGCGTCCGTCACTTTTCTCTGGGTTATATTGTCGAGAGCAGACGTCGCCTCGTCGAAGATCAGGATCTTGGGCTTTGCCACGATCGCCCTGGCGATCAGAAGCCGCTGCTTCTGTCCTCCGGAAATGCCGCCCTGTCCCTCGGAGATCATGGTCTGCATACCCATGGGCATCTCGCGGATATCATCCGCAAAGCCGGCGGTCTCCGCCGCCTCCCACGCCTCCTTCTGTCCCAGCCAGGGCGCGGAGATGGTGATATTTTCATAGATATTCCCCATCAGGAGCTTTCCGTTCTGCATCACGACGCCGATATGCCTGCGCAGTGAGCGCAGGTCCAGGCTTCCCTGATCCTTGCCGTCGTAGAAGATCGCTCCTTTATTGGGCTTCTCAAATCCGAGCAGCAGTCTCACCAGTGTGGATTTGCCGCATCCGGTCTCTCCCACGATCGCGACATATTCGCCGGCTTTGATCTTGATGCTCAGATCATCCAGTACAAACGGCATATTGCGCGAATACCGGAAGGAGACATGGCTCATCTCTATGCTGCCGCCTAATTTGGTCACGATCTTTTTGCCGGCATCTGTCTCCGGCACCTGTTCCAGGATCGGCGCCACCATTTCCAGTGTCGGCTTTATGCCGGCGATCATCAGCGCAATGCCCGACAGCTCCGTAAACGCACCTGAGAGATAGCCGTATGCCGCAGTAAAAGCCACATAGTTGTCATAGGTCACACCGCTGGCGATGGCCGCGCTGTACATGATGACGACGCCGATCAGGTTGATGGCCATTGAGATTACCGTATTCATCTTAATGATCGTGGGCGGATTATAGTAGAACTCCGCCTCCTTGGCGTAAAGTCTGCCCCATCGGGCAAATGCTCTCTTCTCTGCTCCCGCCAGCTTGATCTTCTGGATCCCGGTGATCATCGCGTAGTTCATACCGCTCTCCTCGGCGGCCAGCTGCATCTTGGACCGGGACACATCCATCTGGATCATGGTGGATATAAACGAAAAAGCCACCGTCACCAGTGTGATCGCCAATGCCGGCACCACGAGCGCCGGCGTGTAGTGAAACACCTGAAAGATGTAGACAAGAGAGAACAGAGATGTGATCCCCGTCGACAGCAGCGCTGCTGCCAGCTGTTTGCACAGGTCTGTGACCGACTGCGTCCTCTTGTACAGTTCACCGGCGCTGAATCTCCTGAAGAAGGAAGCAGGCAGCGATAAGATCCGCATCATGACGGCTGCCTCGATCGCCACCGACTGCTTGGTCTGTACACTCTGCGAGACCATGTTGCTCACCGATGAAAACAGGATCTTGCCGATGGTGGCACAGATCATAAAGAAAGCCAGCGCGTACAGTGTTGTCATCTGCCCGCCGCGCAGCACTTTCCCGTAGGCAAGCTTGGTCAATTCCGGCATGATCGCACCCGCAGCGACCACGATGGCGGAGCTTCCGATCACCATGACATGGTCGGTAACGGATCGTGACAGGGCCATAAACAGAAGCAGGTCCTTGATGCCAAGTTTCTTCTGCGGTAAGGGTTTGTAAAAACACAGACCCTCCGATTCGAACAGCTTTTCCGTTTTGCTGTCCATCCTACGCTTTTCCTGTGTCTCGGGATCAATAAACTCATACCCGCTGATCTTGCTTGGAATAGCCGCGACCGGTACGCTGCTCTCTTTAAGGACCAGTAGCATGGGCCCTGATGCATCCTTGTACCAGCCGGGCGGCAGATAAACTGTCCGCCGCATGATCCCGATCGGATCGAGCAGGTAGTCCAGCTGCTCAGTGAGCTCTGTCACATCGTCAGGGATCTCACGGCTCTTTGCATGCATGGCATGAAGGATCGCATCGATCGCATTCTTGGTCTTCACCCTGTCGCTCTCGAGGGATGCCCTGAATTCACTTCCCATGACGGCGCCCGCCATGTCCATGCAGGAATCCTCCAGGATCTCCTGGTCATTTTGTTTTCTCAGACGGATCTGTTCGTCAAACCATCCCATTTTGTTCTCTCCATAAAGAGCGCCCTGCGCCCTTATTTATGTCATCTCAGCTGCTGCTCACAAGCCTCTTGTACAGACCGTTGGCTCTCATCAGCTCCTCATGTGTGCCTCTCTCCGCCACTTCCCCGTGGTCCATGACAACGATCTCGTCGCAGTCCCGGATCGTGGAAAGTCTGTGGGCGATGACAATAGTGGTGACCCCTCTGTCACGGATGGATCTGACCACGTTGAATTCTGTCCTCGCATCCAGAGCTGATGTCGCCTCGTCCATGATCACGATCGTGGGATCCTGCGCCAGGACACGGGCAATTTCCAGTCTCTGCCGCTCTCCTCCGGAGAAATCCGTGCCGTTTTCCTGGATCCGATATTCATAGCCGCCCTCGCGCTGTACGATCTTGTCGTGGATCTGCGCGTCACGGGCCGCCAGGATCATCTCGTAATTCTCGATCGTGGTATCCCACATCTTGATATTATTGGCGATCGTATCTTCAAACAGCGTGATCTCCTGATCGACAACGGCAAGCGAACCTCTGAACACCGTCTTATCAATCTCCTTAAGCGGTTTGCCGTCAAACAGGATCTCTCCGCTCCACGGCACATAGAGTCCCGACAGGAGCTTAGCAAGCGTGGATTTGCCGCTTCCGGAAGAGCCGACAAAGGCGATGCTCTTTCCGGGCTCCAGCGTCATATTGAAGTCCCTGATCAGCGGCTTCCCCAAAGGCGCGTAGCCGAAAGTGACATTTTTCATCTCTACCTTGCCGGAGAGCTTGCTGAATGAGATGTTAGGGTCCTTGGCATCCGCCTCTACGAGGAACGTCTTGTCGAGAGGATACTCCATGACGTCCTCGATCCTCTCCATATCTGTACGGATCTCCTGCAGCGTCTGTCCGGCAGTGATCAGCGTATTGGCAGGCGCCAGAAATGACTGCATGTAGATTCCGAATGCAGAGACCATACCGGGGGTGAACTGTCCCCTCATCGCGAGGGAGATGCCCATACACAGCACCAGAATATCCGAGATGCCCGAAACGATCAGAGGCAGAATTCCCAGATATTCATCCGTACGCGAGAACTTCACGTCCTGTTTGGCAACGCTCGCCTGATATCCGGCCCATTTCTCGAAAAAACCGTTTTCCGAACCGCTCGCCTTGATGGATTCGATCATTTCGATACCGGCGACCGTCGTGCCGACCAGCTTGCCGCTGTCTCTCACCTGGACTCTCGAGATATTGATCCGCTGCTCGGAGATATAGCGTGAGAAGAGCCCGTTGATCAAGACGGATATAAGGCCTACGATCGTCATCGAAATGCTCATGCGGACCATGACAGCCAGATAGAAGACCATCATCGCCGTATGGAGCAGAAGAGGTGCGAACGTATTGACCAGATTGGAGGCGACTTCTGCGTTGGAGCTCTGTCTGGACTGTATGTCACCGGCCATTCTCTGCGAGAAGAACTCCATCGGCATCCTCAGGATCTTCCACATGAAAGAGGAACTGCCGACCACCGCAAGTTTGCCATTGATCCGCATCGAATAGACCACGTTGATCCAGGACACCAGGATCTGAAGCCCTGTAAAAATGGACAGAAGGATCAGGAAGGGCACCGCCCAATCCGGATTTTTGCCCGTCAGCAGCCGGTCCATGAACACCTGGTAGAATCCCGGTTGGATCACTTCGAACAGGGAGGCGATCACAGTCGTCAAAATACAGAAAACGACCGCGGACTCCGCCCCTTCCAGCCGCTTGGCGGCAAAGGAAAGAACGCTCTTGGGTTTTCCCGAGGGCTCGAAATTCTCGCCCGGAGTAAACAGAAGACACACGCCGGTGAAAGCACTGTCGAATTCCTCCATTGTGACTTCCACTTTGCCCCGCGCGGGATCATTCAGGATCGCCTTTGAACCCTTAAAGCCGTCAAGCACCACAAAATGGTCGAAATTCCAGTGTATGATACACGGAAACTCCGCCTGTTCCATGAGGACCTGCGGTTCGACCTTGTAACCGTCCGCATTGAGTCCGTAGTGACGCGCCGCCTTGAGGACATTGGCAGCATTGGAACCGTCCCTGGACACACCGCAGTCCACTCTGACCTGTTCGAGCGGGATCCACTTTTCGTAATATGCAAGGATCATGGTCAGACAGGCGGCGCCGCACTCCAGCGCTTCCATCTGCATGATGACCGGTACTTTGGCGATTCCCTTCTTTACCGGCTGTTTGATCTTTTTCTTGTTTGCACTCATATTGACTGACTCTTCCTATCGCCTTTGCTGTCGTTCACCCACGGATCATGACCGGGATCATCTCACATCAATGGACCACAAATTTCATGGGATGGACCGTCTCCACGGTGATCCCCACTGAATAGATCCCGTCCTCCAGTTCCGTGTCCGCCTGCGCCTTATAGGCCCAGTCGCCGGCTTTGAGGCCCGCGGCTTCAAGGACATACTCATTCATATCCTCCGTGATCTTCACCGGTTCATCCGAAATCTCGCGGATCACCGTTTTGGTGCCGTTCGCCGTGACCGTCATTCCCTCCTTTACGGATGTCCGGTCCTCCGCACTTATATAGATCACCATGTTATGGTTCGAGACCACGCCGGACCCGTTGACGGTCGTATAGAGATTCCCGAAGATCCCCCAGACGATCGCTCCGACCAGGATCAGGATGATCCCTGTCAGAAGCATCCAGATCGACGGACTGGTCACATGTATATAGTCATTGAGCTGTTCAGGTGAAGTCACTCTGTCCACTGCCTTTTTTCTGAAGATGTCTTTTCTTTCCATGATTCTCGTTCCTCTCATTCCGGCTTTTGTGAACTGCCGTCCTCTTTCGGACACAAATCCATATTATATTATACTGTAGTTTCCCTTAACCGCAAAACAAAGTTTCTCTCTAATGTATTCTCTAATGTATTGCCGGATTTATGTTAAAATGAATTATATTTGAATGCATTACTTAAGTGAATTATTCTTAAATAATGATGAAATGCACATCATACCGGCTTGTAAGCATAAAACCGGCATGGATTTTCCCATGAACAATTAACCCATAAAAACTTACCCATGAAAAACTTACCCATGAAAAACTTACCTATAAAGAATATATCCATGAAAAAAAACAGGCGCATCTCTTTAAGTATAAAAATCTACAACCTGATCATCCTTCTCGTCTTTTGCAGCGCGCTCTTTTCGATCGTCGTGAGCTACCGGGAACATGTAAAGACAACAGATGAGATCTATGAGGCTCTCTCAAGCAATATCGCCGAAACGGTAAGCAACAGCCTCAACGGCACCCGGGTCAGGACTCTTGTGAATACCTGTACGGACAGCGAATACCAGAAACTCCTCGCCCGGGCGCGGGAGGAGAATAACAGCGATCTGATCAAAGAGTATCTTCTTGACAAAGATCTCCTGCTGACCTATGAGAACATTAAAGAGCTCCTTCGTCAATTCACGCAATATATGGACGTCCAGCATATTTTTATAGAGTTTATCGGTGACGGCGAGCTCTATCACATCGTCAATCCGGCTGACGACTATCTCTCATTCGGATACAGGGAGGACCTGTACGGCATCTATCTCCCTTACAGCGGACAGAATGTCTCCATTCCGCCCATGATCTCCCGTTTTTCGGATAACCTTGTCTGTACCTGTTTCGAACCGGTTTTTGATTCCGAGGGAAACCCCGTCGCCGTCGTAGGCGTTGAGCTGGACATGCGTTCTCTGATCCGCGAGCACCGCAGATTCGGCCTGATCATTATCATCAGTGCCTTGGCACTGGCGGCTCTCGCCGCGACGCTCGGTGTTTTCTTCATGCGCCGCAGTGTCACCGATCCGCTGGAGAAGCTCTGCTCGCAGACAAGGGATTTTTCCGACAAACAGGAACAGTATTCCCAAAGCGACATTATAAACCTGAATATTCACAGCGGGGATGAGATTGAAGATCTCTATGAAGCGATCCAATCGATGGAGGAGAAGATCGTCAGATATCTCGATCACCTGATCAAGGTGACCGGGGAAGAGGAGCACGCGCGTACGGAACTGAATATCGCCGCACAGATCCAGCGGGATATGCTTCCGCAGACTTTCCCTGCTTATCCGGATCGCAATGATTTTGACCTCTACGCTTCCATGGATCCGGCCAGAGAAGTCGGCGGCGATTTCTACGACTTCTTTCTGGTCGACGACGACCATCTTGTGCTGATCATTGCGGATGTCTCCGGAAAAGGAATTCCCGCAGCGCTGTTCATGGCGATCGTCAAGTCCCTCCTCAAGACGAGGGCTTCCTCCGGCGAATCACCTTCCAAAGTCATATCCAGACTCAACGATCAGATCTGCAAAGCGAACACGACCGAAATGTTCGCTTCTGTCTGGATCGGGAGTCTTGAGCTGTCGACCGGCATCCTGACAGCGACAAACGCAGGGCACGAGTATCCTGTGATCAGCAGGGCCGGCAAACCGTTCGAGCTGTTAAAAGACAAACACAATCTGGTCATGGCAGCCATGCCGGGTGTTCCCTACTCAGAGTACCGGCTCGTTCTGGCACCGGGAGACAGATTATTCGTTTACACAGATGGCGTTCCGGAAGCCACAGACCCCGACAACAAGCTGTTTGGCCTGGATCGGATGATCGAAGCTCTTAACAGCGATCCCGATGCAGATCCTGAAAGACTGATCCGCAATGTGACTGCTGCCATTGAACGCTTTGTCCGGTCTGCTCCCCAGTTCGATGATACCACTATGCTGGCACTTACTTATACTCCCGATCCTGACTCCCGGATTCTTCTCACGACAAAAGGCCCCGCATAATGCGGAGCCTTTTCTGCTCGTATTGGCAGACATAATTTACTCGATCGTTATGATGTCCGAAAATCCGGTTATGTCGAAGATCTCTCTGACATCGCTGCAGAGATTGCGCACGCAGAATGCACTGTCTCCCATTGCCTTTCTGGCACCCAGTACAACACGGAGTCCGGCGGAGGAGATGTATTCCAGATCCTCGAAATCCAGCACCAGCGCCTCTGCACCGTCAATGCTCTCCTTGATAACACTCTCCAATTCCGGTGCTGTCATGGTGTCAAGCCTGCCGGAAACCTTCAGCTCCAGCTTCTTTCCGTCTGTTTTTTTCTCGATCGTCATAATTTCCTCCTATGTCCTATGTCCGAATAGCTGCCCCGCACTTCAAAGCCGGCAGCCTTGCATAGTTTCTTCATGTAGTATTAAGCATTTGATCCGGCACTTGAGTAAGCATCTCCCAATACCTTGATACTACCATTATCCTCGTTTCCGGCCTTAACTGCAATAAAAATTATGTAAGTTATCTGTTGATTTTTTTCAGAAGGTCTGTTTTTCTGAGGATCAGGACGACAATACCCGCAAGAACGGCCGCAGCGATCACAAAAACCCACCACGGTGCCTTGGTGATATTATAACAGCGGACATTGATCCACATTCTGTTGATCGACGCGGTCTGTTCTTCATCGAAACATGTCATGATCGACGACCTGCGCATCACATCGTCCGGAGGATAAGCCGCATAGAGCTGGCGCTCCAGCTGCTCAGCAGGAGCCTCGATCACATAGTCCCCCGATTCTCCGCCTTCATCAAAGAAATATCCGAGATCGTACTCCGCGGTCTCCTCTTCGTCGTCCTCCGCGCCGTAGTTGTACTCCGCGTATTCAAAGATCCTGGGATCCTCTCCGCCTGAAATGACAGACGTGTAGCCGATGTAATACATATTGCGGATCGCATTGTCGGGTCTTGAGTTGAAATTGATGAAGGCTTCCGCCGCATGCTGTTTGGCCGGATCTCCCTTGATCCCGTTCTCGAGCATGACCCATCCGTCAAAATAGATATTCGTGCTCTCTTTTGGCACAGCGAACGCAAGGATGTAGTCATCTTCCTCCGCTTGGTCGAGTGTGTAGACACCGTCTCCGGACCACTGGTAGTTCGCGACCACTTTGCCCGTGATCATATCCGCCTTGCCGGCATCGGATTCAAAAGAATAGACGTTGTCCTTGATCGACTGCAGATAGTCCTGGACCTGCGCGATCATTTCCGGTGAGGTGTCGTTCATCTCCTTTTCCAGATTCGCGGCATAAGCCGGGTCGTTCACGAATTCATCGGATGTGAGAAGGTCTGACTTCAGCGCTCCGATCGCGGCAAAATAGGAATCACGGACATTGTCCTTGATCGTGACCTGCCGCTTATATGCGGGATTGCCCAGTATTTTCCAGGTGGACGCATCTTCCCGGCTGACGACTTCGGGATTGTATACGATCCCGGTCACCCCCCACATATACCCTGCTGCGTAGCGGCTCCAGGGCTCCCCGCCGATCTCGTGCTCGTCGAAGACTTTCCGGATATAGGGAGAAACGCCGTTTACATAGTAATTCTCCTCGATCGAGGGATCAAAGAAGCTCTCCGACAGAGGGACCAGGCGTCCCTCCCTCATCAGCTTCATGATCATATATTCCGACGGGCAGACCAGATCAAACTCATCTCCCAGCGTCAGCATGTTGTAGAGATCTTCGTTGGTACCGAAGGTCGAGTACTCCACCTTCACCTTGATGCCGTAGGTCTCCTCATACCACTCTTCGAAATCCTCAACCATCGAATTCTCGCCGATGATATCGCCGGAATCCAGTTCAATGGTCTCTTCCTCGTCCCAATCGCCGAGGTCGATGTACTCCTCCCAGTTACTCACCCTCAAGACCACTGTCTTGTCAGCGCCTTCCGGCTTCGCGGCCATGGCAGGCAGTACGCCCGTCAGAGAGATGACAAGCGCAGCTGCAGCGGCAAAGATTCTGACGCTTCGCTGATCATTCCTCATGGCGTCCTCCTTCCTGTGACAGGGCTCTCACATTCATCCCCACCACGATCAGGACAACGACGGCGAAGATGACGGTCGAGAGCGCCCAAAGCGCCGTCTTAATGGTCGTCTGAGAACCTTTTGTTGCATTGACGACATAAGTGCTGATCGTGTCGAACATCGCCGGTTTCGTGTACATAGCGATAAAATAGTCATCAAGCGACAGCGTGATCGCCAGCGCAAATCCCGAGATGATCCCGGGCACGATCTGAGGGATCACGACCTCCATGAGCGCTCTGAATGGCGTAGCACCGAGATCCAGGGCCGCCTCATAAATGCTGGAGTCCATCTGCTTGATCTTGGGCATGACGGACAGGAACACAAAGGGCGCACAGAGCGTCACATGTCCCGCCACCAGCGGAATGAAAGTGTCCTTGCTGATGTGAAGGACGACGACCAGCAGAATACAGATGGAAAAGCCCGTCACGACGTCTGCATTGACTACCGGCACCTGGTTGAGAGAGCTGATCAGCGTCGACATCTTCCTTCCGGAATAAAATGCGCCGATCGCGCCCAATGTTCCCAGGATGGTCGCTATGACAGCTGATCCGAAAGCCAGCAGAAGGGTCCCCTTGATCATATCCGTCAGCTCGGGAGTCGTGAACAGCGTGACATAGTTCTGCATGGAAAATCCGCGGATCGCTCCGATCTGTGTGGCGCTCGTGAAGCTGTACACAGCCAGGATCAGGATCGGCAGATAGATGAACATGAGCATGAGCAGCAGAAATGCACGTTTTACTATTTTGGCTGTCACAGCAGTGCACCTCCTCTCTCTCCGCTCTCTTCACCATCCGTTGTCAGCAGTGTGAAGAGGCAGATGATGGCCAGCAGGATCAGCGCGATCATGGATCCTCCGTGCCAGTCGTACGCGGCAAAATAGCTCCCGATCAGGCTTCCCATGATATATGTGCTGTTGTAGAGCATATCCAGGACAACGTAGTTCGTCATCGCGGGCAGAAATACCATGGACACACCGCTGATGATGCCGGGCACCGACAGCGGCAGCGTGACCTGCAGGAACGTCTGCACAGTGTCCGCTCCCAGATCCATCGCCGCTTCACGAAGCGCGCCGTCCAATTTGGAGATCGTCGTGTAGAGCGGCAGGATCATGAACGGCAGGAAGTCATAAGTCATACCGATCACTGCGTTCGTGAACGGATACATAGCCAGATTTCCCTCGATCATAGTCAGTACTTCCTTGAGCGCTGTGATGCGCAGCGAGAAGTTGATCCACATAGGCAGGACAAAGACCATGACGATCACGGACTTAGTCCTAAGCTCACTCATCGCGAGAATGTAGGCGACCGGGTAAGCCAGTACAAGGCACACCATTGTGGTGACGAACGCCACGGCAAAACTGTAGAACAATGTTCCCAACGTGTTGGGGTCCGTGAAAAAGCCGGTCAGGTTCTCCAGCGTGAACTGCCCCTGCCCATTCGTGAAAGCATAGAATACGAGCACGATCAGCGGCGCCACGACGAAGAACATCAGAAAAACGGCATATGGAATTCCCAGGTTCTTTCTTGAAAATCTCAATATTACTCCTCCAAAGCCTAAGCGCTTATTTCTTTCTGATCGTGAATGTCATCTTGTCCACAGGCATCAAAAGTCCCACGCGGTCGCCCATATTCCACAGGTACTCGTCGTTGACGACGAAATCCTGTTCCAGCTCCGTGTGAATGATGTAACTGTAATGGTCACCCTTATATATAAGGTTGCTGATCGTTCCCTGGATCAGTCCGGCTTCCTGGTCGTCGGTCATCTCGATATCATTGGGACCGATCGCCGCCTGGATGCGGACGCGGTTGGGATCAATAGCCTCTCCGCTGGCATCAAGCACCGTTCCGTCCTCGCGTCTTGTGCTTCCCTTAATGATCTTGGTCAGGCTCGTATCCAGCACATGTCCGTTGTATTCCAGCCTGTAATCATTGTTGATCTCCGCAAAGAACAGGTTTGTATGGTCTTCTGCGATCATGATGTGGATGTTGTCGGGCTCCACACGGATGCCGACATTGTCGCCGACCTTAGCCGAATGGACCGTCTGGCTGACGATCTCGTTCTTTCCGGAAAGGACTGTGATCTCGTAGTGCATGCCCTTGAAGATCACGGAATCTACTACGCCGTGGATCGTACCTTCTTCGGGCTTTACAAGCTCCACATCCTCGGGGCGCACGACCGCTGTGATGTGCGTTCCCTCTTCATAGTCGTCCACGCACTCAAACTCGCCGCCGCAGAATCTGGCCTTGAGTTTGCCCGTCATCATTCCGTTGAAAATATTGCTCTCCCCGATGAAGTCGGCGACGAACGCATTCTTAGGCTCGTTGTAGATGTCCTCGGGCGTGCCGATCTGCTGAATTTTGCCCTCGTTCATGACGACGATCTTATCGGACATGGTGAGCGCCTCTTCCTGGTCATGAGTGACATAGATAAAGGTGATCCCCAGCTTGTTATGCATGTCCTTGAGTTCCAGCTGCATCTCCTTGCGCATCTTGAGGTCCAGAGCGCCCAAGGGCTCATCAAGAAGGAGGATCTCCGGCTCATTGACCAGAGCGCGCGCGATGGCGATCCTCTGCTGCTGGCCGCCGGAGAGCGTGCTGACACTTCTCTCCTCAAAGCCCTCCAGATCCACCAGATCCAGGACTCTTCTGACCTTGCGTTCGATCACGTCCTTGGGTGTCTTCTTCTGCTTGAGTCCGAAAGCGATATTGTTGTAAATATTCATATGAGGGAACAGTGCGTAGCGCTGAAACACCGTGTTGACGGGTCTCTTGTACGGCGGAAGGTCCGTGATGGGCTTGCCGCTTAGCAGGATCTCTCCCGATGTGGGCAGGGCAAAGCCGGCGATCATACGCAGCGTCGTCGTCTTGCCGCAGCCGGAAGGCCCCAGAAGGGTGACGAACTCTCCCCTCTTCACTTCCAGATTGAAGTCATCCACCGCGGTGTAACCGTCTTCATAGACTTTGGTGATCCCGCGAAGTTCAATAATGTTCGTGTTGTTTTCCATTCCCCTGTTCTCCATAAAAACTGTGTCTGTTGCTGCCGCGGCGCGATGCCGGTTCTGCTGTCGCAGCTTTGTGTCTTCATGCCGCCCTGCTAAAACTCCGGCGGTGTGCTGATCCACAGAAATTTCGCCGGCCTGCTGCCGGGATTTTCGATCCTGTGCTTCTGCGATGCCTGATAATAGAAACTTTCCCCGGATTTGACGTGATAGACCTTCTCACCGAGACAGATATTGAGCCGTCCGCTCATCAGGTAGCCGAACTCCTCGCCGTTATGAGGTTTGTCCTCATCCAGCGATGAATGCGGCTGCATCAGTACAAGCAGCGGTTCCATCTGGAATCTCTGAGCCGTGGGCACGATCCACTGCCTGCTGTTCCCCTGCTCATCCAGTTTTTCAAAATACTCCTTCTCCGTGAAAACGACCTGCTCCTCTTCATCCTTGAAGAACTCTGCCGGCGTCGTCCCCAGGCATTCGATCAGGTCCATCAGCGTCACGACAGACGCCGAAACCTGGCCTCTCTCCAGCTGTGAGATAAACCCTTTCGTGAGCTCCGTGCGGTCCGCCAGCTCCTGCTGGGTCAGGCCGTTCCGGTTTCGAAGATTCTTGATTCTTCGGCCTATATCCCTGTTTACACTGTCTGTATCCATCTGTACCGCCTTCCCTTTCCGACACGGAAATCCTTTATGTCATATCTGTGTTCCGCGCGTATCAATTCTTCCCTTTTGTCGGACACTTGATACAATCTTCTGTATTAAACTGAAAATTTACAATTACTAAACTTTTTCGGTACGATTCACAATTATACAATTACTAAACTTTTTGTCAATTATTAAATGAATCTTTCTAAACAAAACATAAACACATAATTACATGTGATACTTCGTACAACGGTGCTGCGCAGGTCCGCGTGATGCGCCGCGCAGGTTCGCATGATGCACCGCGCAGGTTCGCCTGATGCGCCGCGCAGGTTCGCCTGATGCACCGCACAGGTTCGCATGACGCTCCGCCCCGTTGCCTGTTGGCGTTGACAGAAGTTCCTCTGCTGTCCTAAAGTTAGTATCAGAGTATAGATTCGGCTCCTGTTTTGACAGGGCAAACAAAGGGATGGCCAAAAAAGCGGATCATAAGAGAAATAGATTTGCAGCAGAAGTTCGAAAGGGAAAGATATGGAATCACACGATCAGAAAAAATCCGAAATATCCAGGATCTACATCATCGCGGACACACACTTCGGTGACGATGATATCCGCCTTTATGAGGAGCGGCCTTTTCCGGATACCGAAACGATGGACAATGAAATGATCAGAAGATGGAACGAAGTGGTCGGTGAACAGGACAGTGTCTACCATCTGGGAGATTTCTGCTCGCAGGGGGAAGAGCGCTGCCGTGAGCTTCTCTCACAGCTCAACGGTCACAAATATCTTGTGGTCGGCAATCATGACCACTACCTCACACCACAGAAATGGCGCGAACTGGGTTTTGAGGAGTGCTATGATCTCCCTGTTATTCTGAAGCAGTTCTTCATTCTCTCCCACGAACCGCTGTACGTGTGCCGCAGTATGCCTTACGCCAATCTCTTCGGACACGTACACAACATGCCCACATACAGATCCGTGAGCAGCCGCAGCGCCTGCGTAAGCGTCGAGCGGCTCGACTACACCCCCGTACTCCTCGAGACCCTTCGCGACCGGATGCGCGAGAAAGAAAAGAAAAACGGATGATTTTCACCCATTGGGCTGTACGCTGCTTTTTGTCATCTTCTGCATCCATGAAAAATAGATGAAGTCTCGAAAACCAGCCGGTTTATCGGTGAATTATTATTGAGTTGGCTTTTTAGCTTGATTTACTCTGAGCTGCACCCATTTTTTCCCCCGGATCTCCGAAATCATGGGTGCAGCTCAGTAATAATATTCTCATTTCGCCCAACTCTCCTCTGATTATGTCTGATTTCTGAAGATTTCTGAATCTTTTCCGAAATACCATGGATGCAACGGATAAAAAATGAGCTGTTCTTGCCCAACTCAAGTATCCCGGAAAGAAAAAAGCGCCAGTAATATATTGTGCAGAGCAAAAGGCGGGGCTGTCGCTTCAGAGTATTTACCTCTTCATGCGACAACCCCGCTCATCAAATCAATTTCACTTCGTCTTCACACTCTTAACTGCACTCCAACCCGAATAATATAAGGCGCCGGATGCGTTCTTCTTAAAGGTCCGCATCCTGACATAATATGTTGTCTTCGATTTTGAAACCGTCACTTTCCTGGATGTATAAGCAGTTCCGTTCACTGTCACTATCTTGACGCCGGACTTGAATGTCTTATCCGTACAGCACTGGATCTGGTATCCCGTGGTCTGTGTCGCCTGCTTGTTCCACTTGACCGTAAACTGCTTGCTCCCCGGTGTCAGCGACACAATGCTTGTCCCCTTGGGATAGATCTTGAATGTCTTCTTGACCGTCCCCCAGTATGCGCCTTTTCCGGTGATCGTGATCGTTGCGGTCCCCACTTTCGTGTTGTTTGTGTACTTGACCGTATAATGCGTACCATTTTTCAGAGTAATGCTGCCGCTCTTAAGTGTTACCGCAGGTGTGATCGCCTTTCCCGTGTAAGGATAGGCTGTTTTCGGCAGAGTGATCTGCAGCGCCGAGACCAGCTTGAGATAACCGTCACTGCACTTGACTTTGAGCCTCTTGAGATAATAATTCCCACTGCCAAAGGATAGAGCTTTCCACTCCTCTTTTGTTCCATTAAAGATGACCGTTGCCAGATTCTTGCAATTCTTAAATGCATTATCCTTAATCTCTTTCAGGGTTTTCGGAAGGGTAATGCTTTGCAGGTTCTCACAGTTTTCATATTCACAAACCCCGACCTCTTTATGCTCTTCCGGAATCGTCACAATTTTCAGCGATGGACAATTGGAAAAGAGTCCTTCAGGAGGAAAGTATTCTATTCGCCCCGATTCGACTCCAACGAAAACTCTCATATTCCGTCTCATAAGACTGCCCATTCGCACATCCTCAAGAGAATCGTTCTCGGCAAATAAATAGTTTCCGCTTTCAACTACAGTATCGGGAATGGTCACACTCTTTAAATGATCGCACCGGGCAAAAGCATAATTACCCAAATACCTTACTTTTTCCGGTATTACAACGCTCACCAGAGAATCGCAGTCAAGAAATGCTTCGTCTCCTATTCTCCCAAGTATGGGGCTCTTGGGCCAATCAAGATCTTCTAATGCGGAACATCCCAAAAAGGCGCGAGCTCCAATATTATCAACGCTTTCCGGAATCGAAACCGATTGACAGGATTTACAGTCCCGAAATGCATCATCACCTACGCTCGTTATCCCGTTCTCGATCACAATTTTGTAAATATCATCTCTGTAATCCTGCCACTCTGAACCTGCGCTGTTTGGAATTTTTCCTTTACCTAACACAGAGAGTATTCCGTTCTCGTCCAAATGCCATGAAACTGTTTCATTGAGATCACCTGCGGCAGCATAATCCGAATCGCCCACATTTTTCACTATTTCGACCGATGATCCGGCCTCGACACTTTCCGTAAAGGTCTTTTTAGACTCTAGTCCGTCATCGTCAAAATCCTGAAATACTACCTGAACGTCCGTGCCCTGATCGGAAGTGACCTCAACTTCTCCCTCTCCCGTCTCGGGCAGCCAGATTTTGAGATCACATTCCTCAGATACAGTGATTGTTACGGAATGATAGTTGCCCGCCAAATTCAGTTCTGTCCCTGCAGGCACACCTTCAATATTCAGAGTTTCATCTTCCGTCTTCGGAACCCAGCAGGAATCATATGCGTTTCCTTCATCATTATCCTGCTCTGTTCCGATGGATTCGATCTCTTCTGCTCTGAATGTATCCAAAACATATCTCCAAAAGCTATTGTCTTTATCTTCCGGGTGACGCAGCATGGTCATCATCCAATGCTGATAAAGATCATAATTTTGGTGAGAACCATCATCATTCGCAAGCTCAAGCAATAATGGAAGCATATTAACACTGTTGAATACCCTTAAATAATCGTTATCCAC
This sequence comes from uncultured Lachnospiraceae bacterium, assembly GCA_902801585.1. The sequence goes on from CADCIU010000002.1 coordinate 92,048, forward strand.
CCCTCCTTTATCAGTGTTTAAAGAATCACCCTCCAGGGTTCCAAGTTCACTTGTACCGGATTCGTACTTCCACGAGTCATAATTACCGGAGCCGGAATCATCATATAAATAGATATACATATCCTGTCCCGGAAAGTTACAATCATACACTCTGATCTTAACTTGTGAGCTTGTCTTTTCCGCTATATCTAAAGCCACAATGTTATGCCCACTCTTCTTTTTGCCGGTAAGAAACGAAACCCTTGCCACCATAAAATTAACAGGTTCTGTACCCTTCTCTGTATACTCCTCAACTTTGGACAGGAATAAACTGAGATCGTTCTTATCGCTGTAACTCTCTACACCTTCCAGGGTATGGGTTAAACAAATATAGTGTTTAGCCAATGGATCCTGATCAAAACTTTTAATATCATATAGCGAATCAACACCAAAATCTGACGGACTTACATTGAAAGAGTCATAATACAAAATACAGCTAGCCAGATTTGATAAACCAAAACACAAACCGGTACTTCCGTTCTTTCCCTTGTCCTTGGCAAACAGCTTAGCCTGAGCAGGAGGGTAAAAAGCTTGAAAGGTGGTCTCTGAAATCAGACGTTGTTCATTTGCGAATCCCCAAAAATCTGTAACAAGCAGGTGGCTGCATATTTGGTAGGAAAGCACGTCTGAGTATTCACCGCAGAACTTTTTACCGTCTACAGTTTTATATGCGCGGACTCTGACATAGAGCTGTTTTTTTCGTTCCAGCTCTTCTACCGTGTAAGCGGTAGTACTAACATCTTCTGTTACCCTGATTTCAGCATGATCCGAAAAGGAATCATCATCTGAATAATCAATAGTGTATCCGTCCACATCAGTCTGGGAATCCCACGTAACCTCTAAGGCTCTATGCTTGACTCCAATGTTCTTATCAGGATTGTTCGGATCACAGGCATTCTCTGACTTCTTCAGGTTCCCGACTTTTTTCGGGACAATTTTGAACCTGACATCTTTATGTCCGGTATAATCCCCCATTCCCCTGATTGTGACCGTACCGAAACCGTAATTTTTATTCTCTCCGTATTCAACAGTGTAATCCGTACCCTCGGTGAGCGTTTTTTCGCCGATTTTTACCGTCGCGCCGGGTTTGATCTGCTTCCCGGTATAAATAAAACTATCATAGTCATTTTCTTTAAAGGCAAAGCCGCTAAGTGTTACAACAGCGCTATTAATATCTCTGCTTTCACATTGCTGCATAAGGAAATCGATCGTACCATCGATCGTATTTATAACTTTATCGTGGTCACTGCTGTTAGTATATGTCAGGCTGTATTCCTCATCTGCTGAAGACGGACTCCCCCAGGATTCCAGTTCACTGTTGTAATGATCCTGAGAAGTGCTCTCTCCGTCAACAGTATATACTTTGATCATCTTTTTTAATGACGCATCATATTTCTCTTCCCACGATAAGGATTTTGCAAGTCCGAAACTGCTGCCTTCATATCCATAATAATAGTTGTAGCAGAAACTGTCTGCCACACCGTGCAGGAAGTAGGTTCCAAATGGATTATTGACAAAATAGACCTTTTGCGCACCGCCGTTCAGTCCATAAAGATAGTTTCCGTCCTGCAATAGGACTGCTCTTTGGCCGTCAAATCCCCAAATATTGTAAATGTAGACATGATTCTCATAATTGTCTGTTTCGGCGTTTGTACGGACATGGAACGCCAAAAAGAGTTCCTCTACTCCATCATCATTAAAATCGACCAATTTAAGAAATGACAGTCCTGTAAAGTGTTTCATTCCGGAGCTTGGTCCGTTGAGTTCTTCCGTTCCACCGTATTGAATGATGCACTCATTCACAATATTCAAATAGTCGGCATATATATATCCACTCTCATCTACACCGTCCATATTGATCTTGTATTGAGCAGGCCCCGTATACTCATCAATATAATCTGCCGCCGCTTCAGTCCCTTCTTCATCTGTGATGATCTCCTCAGTAACAGGCTCCTCTTCCTGTGACTGTGTTTTATCAGCCAAAGAAGATCCATTCACAGCACCTTCTTCGTCTTCCGCAGCACTTTCTTCCGCAGTTTCCCCTTCTTCCTCCTCATCAGCCTCTGTCACTGCTTCACCGTCTGTATCTGCAGCAGATTCTGATTCTTCTGTTTCACCCGAAGCGGACTCCTCCTCTGAAACCACAGCTTCGGCCCGGCCGTCTGCTTCCTCCGCTTCCTCAGATTCGTCCTTTGCTTCAGTACCGCCTGATTCTTCCTCAACAGTGATCTCTTCCGCGCTCTCCTCCGTTGTCTCCTGCGCGGCATAGACCGGCATGGGGATCATGTTTCCGATCGCCAATGCCAGACTCATCAAAATAGCGACAGCCCTTTTTTTCATCACAAATTACCTCCGGGTGTGTACATCCTGATAACACTGATTTTAGCATTATAACGACCGGTTGACACTAAAAACAGCCGAACTGTTCTCAAAATACGACCGGCATTTCCCGCCGCTAAAAAGACCCCGCCCCGGGAAATCACTCCCGGTGCGGGGCCCCCGATCAAATGTCGGAAATCCGCTCACTGCGCAGCCGCCAGCAGCTGCTTCGTATATTCTTCTTTGGGATTGTCGTAGACTTCGTCCACCGGTCCCTGCTCCACAATTCTGCCCTTCTTCATGACAAGGACTCTGTCGCAGAGCTGATAAACGACGTTGAGGTCGTGCGAAATGAAGAGATAGCTCAGATCCAGCTCTTCCCGCAGGTCGCGAAGAAGCTGCAGGATCTGCGCCTGGATCGTCACATCCAGCGCCGAGACCGGCTCGTCCGCAATGATAAAGCGCGGCCTCCGGATGAGGGCAGCCGCTATGCTCACTCTCTGCCGCTGCCCGCCGGACAGTTCCGAGGGCTTGGCGCGAAGGCATTCTTCCGGCAGTTCCACTCTGGCTAACATGTCGCGGACGCGGCGTTTTCTCTCCGCCTCATCATATTTGCCGAAAACGCGCAGAGGCTCTTCCAATGACCACTCGACCGTATACGCCGGGTTCAGCGAACTGTAAGGGTCCTGGAAGATGATCTGCGGGCGCTTGGTGTGGTGAATGATCTTGCCCTCTTCAGGCTGCGCCATGCCGAGGATCATTTTGGCCAGCGTCGATTTTCCGGTTCCGCTCTCTCCCACAAGCCCCATGATCTCGCCGTGGCGGATATTGAAATCCACGTCGTAGAGGACCTGCTGGTATTTGCCCCTGCCGAAAAGCCCGGGCGTGCGATAGCCGCCGCTCACATGGCTGACTTCGAGGACGAGCGGATGGTCTTCTGATGCCTGGGCCGCTTCTTCAACGGATTCGATCCCCAGCACAGGTGCGATCGATTCCACAATATCGTCGATCCGATCGATGTTATCACCCATTCTGCTCACCTCCCTTCGCCGTATCCGATTTGGTTCCACCGGTTTCGGCAGCAGGTACCGCACCGTCTGTATCTGCTTCCGTTTCCGCGGCCCTCATTCTCTCCTCCGCATTCTTTCTGGCGATCACTTTCACTCTCGCCGGAATGCATTCGATCAGGTGCTTCGTATAGGGGTGCTGCGGGCGGAAGAAAACGTCATCTGTCCTTCCCTCTTCCACAATGACGCCTTTCTGCATGACAGCGACGCGCTTGCAGAGCTTGCGCACGACGTTGAGATTGTGGGAGATGAAGAGCATGGACATGCCGTGCTTTTTGTTGAGCTTCTCGAGGAGCTTGAGGATCTGCGCCTGGATCGTCACATCCAGCGCGGTCGTGGGCTCGTCCAGAAGCAGAAGGCTCGGACGGCTAATGATCGCCGCTGCGATCATGGATCTCTGCAGCATACCGCCGGAGAGCTCGTGGGGGTACTTGTCGTAGACCGCTTCGGGGTCCGAAAGCTCCACATCGGTCAGTGCCTGGATCGCTCTCCTTTTGCGCTCTTCGGGACTCATATCGGTATGAACGGTCAGGACTTCCTCGACCTGTTTGCCAACCTTCATCAGAGGGTCCATGGCGCTCATGGGTTCCTGGAAGACGACACCGATCTTGCAGCCCTGAACTTTTCTAAGGAGAGCACGATTAGCATGGAGCATATCCTCGCCGTCAACAAGGATATCCCCTCTGTACTCGCATTTCTTGCGGGGAAGAAGCCCCGCGATGCTCATCGCCGTGACGGATTTTCCGGAGCCGGATTCACCGACCAGTCCGAGGATCTCCCCGTCCCGGATCGTAAAGCTCACGCCTGCCACAGCTTCTCTGTCTCTGTTATAAAATTTTACATGGAGATCTCTGACTTCCAGCATCAGTCCACCTCCTTATTTCTGCGCTGCAGCCCTTCACCGATCAGGCCTACGCCGAAGACTAAGAGCGCGATCACGCTTCCGACGCTGAGTGCGTACCAGGGCGCCGACTTGAACATGCCCTGCGCCTCGGCGAGCATGTACCCCATGGAGACGTCCGGAGGGGTCACGCCGATTCCCAGAAAGCTCATGCTGGCTTCCGCGAGCACCGCGTTGTTAAAGCCGATGGTGAGCGCCGGCAGGAGCACATGGAATGTATTGGGCAGCATATGGACAAGAAGGATCCTTAGGCTGCTCGCTCCCATAAGGCGCGCGCTGGTGATATAGTTGACTTCCCGCTGGGAAGCAAATGCCGTTCTCGTCACACGTGCATAACTGGGTATGAATACGATCCCCAGCGCAATAACGACATTGTGTTTGCCGGGACCCAGAATACTGATAATGACCAGAGCGAGCAGGATACTCGGGAAAGCGGTCAATGCGTCGTTGATCCGCATCAGGATCTCATCTGCGATACCTCCGAAATACCCGGTCACTGCGCCGATAATGGTTCCGATACCGCCTCCGATCACGATGGTCATCACCGCAATCACCAGTGTTGTTCCGGATCCCTGCATGACTCGGCTGAAAATATCTCTTCCGAATTTGTCAGTCCCGAACAGGTGCGCGAGACTGGGACCCTGAAGCTTTGCAGAGCTCATTTTCGTAGGGTTATAGGGGGTATAGAACCGCCCGATGATGATCCATAAAATGATCACACTTGTAAGCAGAATTCCTGCGATCAGGTAGCCGTTCAGTTTAGTCTTTTTCATACGCGGCCTCCCAATCTGAGACGGGGATCGATCTTTTGACCGATCAGGTCCGCTATGGTTCCCGACAGAATGACCCAGAAAGCGAGGATGACGACCAGCGCCTCCACGACCGGATAATCCCTGTTCGAGATCGATGCCACGAGAAAGCGCCCCATGCCCGGGATTCCGAATACCTGCTCCACGACGATGCTGCCGCCGACGATCTCCGCCATTGTCTGTCCCAGAAAAGTGATGGTCGGGACCAGCGAATTCTTCAGGACATGTTTTTTGAGGACTTCCGCTCTGTCACTTCCTCTGGAGATGGCCGTGCGTACATAATCCCGTTCCATCTCATTGATGATCGTGCTCTTGAGCATTCTCACCGTCATCGCGATCCTTGGGATCGCTATACAGACTGCGGCAAAAAAGAGATAGCGGACAGCACCCGCCAAATCCTTTTCCATCTTGGGGAAGTCACCGGGAGTGAACCATTTAAGTATGATGCCGAACAGGTACGAGACCAGGATACTGAGAAAGAAAGCGGGGACGGCCATACACAGCTGTCCGATCGTTGTCCTCACCCAGTCAAAGCGGCTGCCGGATTTCTGTGCGGAGCGAAGCCCCATAGGCAGAGAAAAGACGACAATGATCACAAAGCTGATCATAACCATCAGCAGTGTCACCTTGAGTTTGGGTATGATCAGGGCAGCTACCGGCTGTCTGTAGCTGTAGGAAATCCCTAGATTGCCGGAGAAGAACCCCGTCAGCCAGCGAAAATACTGAACGATGAAGGGTTGGTCCAGTCCCAGCTGCTGCCTCAAAAGTGCCAGTCTCTCCGGTGTTGCGTTGGTCCCGAGGATCGCCTGTGCCGGATCGCCCGAGATCATGTGGAAGGCGGCAAAAGCCAGAAAAGACACCATGATCATGGTGATAATAAGCGCCAGAATGCGGCGCAATACGTATTTCAAATCTGCGGCCCCTTTCTATCGTATTTGGATATGCTGTCCTGCCGGATCCATGTATAGCCCGCAGGCAGCCGTGCTGCCGTAAAGATCGTGCTGAGTAATAACAAATAAAGAAGGCGCAGCAATAAGAAAACCCTATTGCTGCGCCGTTCCATCAGCTCTGTCTCACAAAGACTGTCTGCGTCACTGCCATTTCAGCGTGGAAACGTCCAGAACATACAGAGGATAGAATGTAAGGCCTGTGAGTCCCTTGCGCACGGCTACAAGATCCGCCATATCCTGGATATAGACGCTTGCCGCGTGCTCGGTCAGGTTCTTCTCCATCTCTTTGTAGATCCCTACCTGCTCCGCATCATCATAGCACTTGATCGCCTGCTCAAAGAGAGCGTCATAGTCAGCATTATTGTAATTGATGAAGTTGTTGCCTGCATCGGATTTGAATCTCTCCAGAAGGCTTCTTGCTGTCAGCGGGTCTGCCGTAAGGCCGATCACTGTAGCCTCGAAGTTTCTTCCGGTATAGGTGTCCTCCAGCCATGTGTTCCACTCGACCTTGTTGAGGGTCGCGTTGATGCCGACTTCCTTGAGCTGCTCGGCGATGACCTCTGCCGTATCGCAGTGAGGCTGGTAGTTGGCCGGAACCGTGATGACCATATCAAATCCATCAGGATAACCTGCCTGAGCCAGAAGCTCCTTGGCCTTGGCTGTGTCGGGCTTGTAGTAATCCGTGAGGCTCTCGTCATAATACTTCGTGAATGCAGGGAATACGTTGGATCCGATCGGGAATCCGTAGCCGTCGAACGCCATATCAAGGACGCCCTGTCTGTCCACTGCATAGCAGAGTGCCTGACGAACCTGCTCGTTGTCAAAAGGTGCCTTCGCATTGTTGAGGTAGAGTGCCTGAACCAGGTTCATTGTGCCCTGCTCAATATTGAAGTTGTCCTTGTTCAGTTCTGCCGTCTGTGTGCTGGTCAGGTGAGAGACCAGATCCAGTGCACCGCTCTCCAGGCCCATGATCAGGCCTTCCACGTTCTCATTGATCTTGTAGGTAACTTTGTCGATATTAGCGGGAGTTCCCCAGTAATCGGCAAATTTCTCAAGTTCCACAGACTCCTGTGCTGTGCGGGAAACGAATTTATAAGGGCCGGTACCGATCGGCGCCGTGTCCTGTTTGTCATAATCAGCGGGAATGATCGCCAGCGTGAGCAGGGACATCAATTCTGTGTTGGGCTCGGAGAGCGTCATCACAAGTTTGTTGTCGCCGTCTTTCTCAAGGCTCTCAATGCAGGCCAGACCGGTCGAAGTCTGGGGGTTGACATTGGGATCCTCCTTGCAGCGCTGGATGGAATAGATGACATCGTCAAGATCCACAGCATCACCGTTGTGGAACTTCACGCCGTCGCGAAGGGTAAACGTATAGACGAGACCGTCATCCGATACCTGCACTTCCGATGCCACTGCGGGAATGGTATCGCCGTTGGAATCATATTTGACAAGTCCCTCGAAAACATTGAACATGACTTCTTTGGTGCCTGCTGCCACTGTGTAGTGGGGATCCAGGCTCTGGTCCAGATCCTGAGGGATGCCGATGACGATCTCATTGTCCTTGGCCCTCTGGGTCTGCTCTGCAGGTGCCGCCTCTGCCTCTGCAGCAGCTTCCGTACCTGCCTCAGGTGCAGCGCCGCTGCCCTGTGAAGCACCTTTACCGCAGCCTGTGAGAAGTGCTCCCACCATGCTTACAGCAAGGATTCCTGCCAGTATTCTCTTTTTCATAAGCTCTCCTTTCATCACTGCTCCCCTTTTCGGGAGTCAATGTGGGGCATCATGCCCGAGTTGTCTGCCTTGACCATTGTATTTCATAGCAGATCATTTTACAAGAAGCGTATTAGTTTTCGAGCAATTTGATGTGTGATTTTTTTGTGTTTTGTAAGACCTGCAGAAAGATATGCGGCCGAACATGCCGCCATGCTATAATGGAGCAAACAGCAATCGATAACGGAGGCTAGTGTGAATTATGACAGACAAGACAATACAGCAGACAGACCCTTCGATTTCAACCGTTCCGGCAGTCAGCGTGATCAACGAAGAACTTCTGGATTTTCTGGAGCAGTGTCCCACACCCTATCACACGGCGGATACGATCCGGAAGACCCTTCTCGATGTAGGTTATAAGGAACTGCACGAGTCGTCCTCTTGGACTCTCAAGAGGGGCGGACACTATTTTGTCATGCGGGGCGGTTCCTCGATCATCGCTTTTCGGGTCCCTTATTCCCTGCCGGCAGGATTTATGATCGCCGCGAGCCACAGCGACAGTCCCGCACTCAAGATCAAGGTCAATCCCGAGATGAAGGGCAGCGGTTATATCCGGCTTAATATTGAAAAGTACGGCGGTGTGCTGATGCAGTCCTGGTTCGACCGCCCTCTCTCCGTCGCCGGCCGGGTCATTGTGCGCACCGACCGCGGCGTGAAGGCCAAACTTGTCTGTATCGACCGCGACCTTCTCATGATCCCCCGCCTGGCCATTCATATGGACAGGAAGCAGAATGAGGGCCAGGCGATCAATCCCCAAACGGATCTGCTGCCCATTTTGGGACAGGATGCACGGGATTCTGCTGCTGACGGCCCGAAAGACGGCGCTTCCGCTTTTATGTCCATAGTCGCCGATGCGGCAGGATGTGACCTCAAAGACCTCATCGGTCACGATCTCTTCCTGTATGTCCGCGGCCGCGGCACAATCTGGGGGGCCGGCAGGGAATTCGTGTCAGGGGGACATATCGACGACCTGCAGTGCACGTTCGCCAATCTCAGTGGATTCTTCTCCGCGCAGGAATCGGATTCCGTACCGGTCTTCGCGGTCTTCGACAACGAAGAGATCGGATCCCGCACGAGACAGGGCGCGGACTCCACTTTTTTGACCGATGTACTCCACAGGATCAGTCTCTCCCTGTCCTGGAGCAGCGAGCAGTTCCTGACCGCCGCCTCCAATTCTTTCCTGATCAGCTCAGACAACGCGCACGCCCTGCATCCCAACTATGCGGACAAGGCGGATCCCGTGAACAGGCCCCAGATCAATCAGGGCATCGTGATCAAATACAGCGCTGTCCAGCGCTATTCCACCGATGCGGTTTCCGCGGCCATCTTCAAGGAGATCTGCCGCAAGGCAAATGTCCCGTTCCAGGAATACACGAACCGCTCCGACATCACGGGCGGCTCCACACTCGGGCACATTTCCACAGCCCACTTCTCGATCCCGACCGCCGATGTCGGCCTGCCGCAGCTGTCCATGCATTCCTCTTTCGAGACAGCGGGGACCAAAGATACCGCCTATCTGGTACGGGCGGCCGAGACTTTCTTCTCCAGCACGCTGCGCGACAAGGGGAACGGGAATTATGAACTGTACCAGGGGACTGCTCCTGTTTCACCGGATGAAGTCCGCGAAATATAAAAGACAATGCCGGCCGGGAGATCTACGCCATCTCCCGGCCGGCATTCTTATTTAGCGCGTATATTCACAAAAAGAGCTGCATCTCTGATGCAGCTCTTCCATAAGCGATAGACGAGGCTCGAACTCGCGACCTCCACCTTGGCAAGGTGGCGTACTACCAACTGTACTACTATCGCAAATATGCAGTTAATGATCGGAATCTTGTTAAATTCGATTCATCAGAGCGATAGACGAGGCTCGAACTCGCGACCTCCACCTTGGCAAGGTGGCGTACTACCAACTGTACTACTATCGCATTTGCTAACCGCTTTTCGCGGTGGACACCAATTAATATACCTCAGCGTCCACCGCGTGTCAACAGTTTTTTTGAATTTTCACTCAACGTTTTCTTTGCCTTATCTCATACCGCCGTTTCTCAGATCGGCCGGTCTTCCCTCGAGTACCTCAGGACCGCCCGGATCGCGAAAATGTCGATCACGACAATGAAAGCCAGCCAGATATACAAAAAGATCTCATCACCGACCGACGCCGCAAAATCATAGAATCCGTGAATCAGAACAGGGATCAGAAGACTCATGACTCTGTAAATACTTGCATCCTTAGTCTGCCCACGAAGTGCAGCTGCTTTCTCCAGTCCGTAGGCATGGCCCATGAAAATGCCGCAGATACAGTGCAGCGGTATGGCGGCAAGGGCGCGGATCAAGGCGACCTCTATGCCGTAACTCAAGATATAGCCGACATTTTCAAGTCCGGCAAATCCCAGTGTCACGCAGACCGCGTACACGACACCGTCAAAGACGTAGTTGAAAGCCGGGTCATTCCAGCTCCCGATCCGGAGCATAAACTTCTTGCAGCCCTCTTCCGCCAGCGCCACGACCAGGAAGTTCTCCAGCAGGTAAAATGCCATGGTCCCATCCTGGACCCCCAGCGCGGACAGGGCATAGCCTCCGACCATTTCCAGAATAATGGCAGGGATCGCGGACGCGCAGCCCAGCAATATGAGTTTGACCAACAGATTGGTCGGCTCTTTTTCTATCGTGTCTTTCTGGTAGATCAAATAGAGCAGGATCGCGCAGGGCAGTAATCCTGCCAATAAAACTATTTTCATTTCAGCCTCCGTTCAAAATCCTTAATTGCATCAATATTCATCACGAATAAGTCTGAGCGCGCCGCACTCACATTCCGATTGTATCACGCCGCTTCGGTTCTGTCATTTCTCCATTTTCCAAAAAGCGGCGCTGTAGGCGGGCAGTCTGCTGCCGCCGCCAAAATCGTGCATCTTACCGGTGATCAGGTCCACAGCTGTCCCGCATCCGGCGTCAAAGTGAGCCACATACTCGTTCTCATCCGCGTTGATCGCCACCAGAACTCTCTCGCCGTCGGTCTTCCTCTCGAAGATGCACTGTTTGTTAGTCAGGACCACACTTCGGAAATCACCGTAGCAAAGCGCTTTTGATGATTTCTTAGCTGCCGCGAGCTCACTGATCCAGTCGGTCAGCGCATTCCACTGCGGCTTCTCGATGCGGGGGCGAAGCGCCGGGTCTCCCTGCTTTTTATGTCCCTCCACACCCCACTCGCTTCCGTAATAGATGCTGGGAATTCCGGGCATGCCGAAAGCCAGCGCGTAGATCAGAGGCAGATGCTTTGGATTTGTAAGAACACTGGCGACCCTCGTCACATCGTGGTTGTCGACGAAGGACATCAAATGATATCCCCTGTACAAGCACCAGGGATCCGACCCGAACTGGCGCATGAGAGAGTGGTTGACCTCGAACATATTCATGCTGTTAAAGCTGGAGAAAAGCCCCTTGTAGCACTCATAATTGGTCGCGGAGTGGAGCATCCCATCGCCCATTATGGTCTTGTAGTCCCCGCCAAGGATCTCACCGATCATATAGAAATCCTGCTTGAGAGTGTCCGTAAAAGCGCGCAGTCTCCTGATGAAGTCTCTGTCCAGACAGTACGCGACATCCAGCCGCAGTCCGTCGATGTCAAAATAGTCCACCCAGTACCTGATCGCATCGAAAATATGGGCGATCACCTCCTCGTTGCGGAGATTGAGCTTGACAAGGTCGTAATTGCCTTCCCATCCCTCGTACCAAAGGCCGTCATTGTAAGGCGAATTTCCGTCGAAACTGATATTGAACCAATCCCTGTAAGGCGACTCCCACTTCTTCTCAAGGACATCCCTGAAGGCGCCGAAACCGCGGCCGACGTGGTTGAATACACCGTCCAGGAAGATGCGGATCCCGCTTGCATGCAGTTCATCACAGACTTCCTTAAAATCTTCATTGGTCCCCAGTCTGCAGTCGATCTTCTTATAATCCCTTGTATTGTAACCATGGGTATCCGACTCAAAGACCGGGCAGAAATAGACCGCCGTGACCCCGAGCTTCTTCATGTGCGGGATCCACTCCTTCACCTCAAGGATCCTGTGCGCCAAAATGCCGTCATTCTCATACGGTGCTCCGCACATGCCCAAAGGATAGATCTGATAAATCACACTTTCTTCTGCCCACATAGCCACATTTCCTCCTTACTGTTTTTCATCGTAAACGCGTGGTCAGCCAAATACCATATTTCTCGATATTTTGCAAGAGAAATCTATGAAATACTCACAAGAAATCCCCACTGTCCACAAAGTTATCCACATTTTATAGCCATTCGTCCCAAAATCGCGCAATTTTATCCCCAATCTGCAGGCTGTCCGTCGTGCGGCTCCCGTTCCATTCCGCAGGAAAGAGCCTTCTGTACGAACCTGAGCAGAACCTCTCGTCCATCAGCACCACAACGCCGACGTCCTGAGCTGTGCGGATCACTCTGCCCGCTGCCTGCAGCACCTTATTCATGCCCGGGAACCGGTAGGCGTAGTCGAACCCGTTCTCCCCCTGCTCGTCAAAATACTGCTTGAGCAGCTCTCTTTCCGCGCACACCTGGGGAAATCCGGTCCCCACGATCATGACGCCGATCAGCCTGTCCTTCTGCAGGTCGATGCCTTCGCTGAAGATCCCGCCCAGCACACAGAATCCGAGGAGGCTCTCGACATCGCTCACGCGGTCAAACCGTTCCAGAAAACCATGCCTCTCCTCCTCCGTCATCTGCGGTCTCTGCACCAAAAGCGCAGTGTCAGCGCCGCCCGGGAAATTCTCCTCATATCGTTCCAGCACCTTTTCCATGAACCGGTACGAAGGAAAGAACACCATATAGTTGCCGTGCCGCTGCGACACCGCGTTGTGGATACATGCTGCGATCCTGTCATACTGCTGCGTGTCTCTCATGCGGTAACGGCTCGTCACGTCGCCCGCAATGAAAAGCCCGAGCTTTTCAGGGTCAAAAGAAGACCTGGCATACACCTCATAATCCTCGCGCTTACCACCCAGAAGCCGCTTGTAATACTGGATCGGGAGGAGCGTTGCCGAGAAGAGGATGCTCGCCTCCCCTTTGCCAAGACACTCTGACAGTTTAACAGACGGATCCACGCAGAACAACCTTATTGTGACATCCTGTCTTCCCGCCTGCTGAATAAAGATCCGGTACTCTCCCTCCATCGCTTCATAGATCATCAGGAAATGGGACAGGTCAAAATAGGCATTCCGGAATTTCTCCTGCACATCCGGAGCTGCCTCCCCGCCGGCCGGGCCGGTTCCCCGTCTCTGGTCCTGAAGAATGGTCTGCATCTCTTCCATGACCTTGTAAGCCGCATCGACGGCCAAATCGATCTCGTCCGTGTACAGGACCCGCTCTCCCTTCTTTTCAGGCATATCTTCAAGAGCCTCTTTATAGGGCTTGTACGCAGCGATCAGCCTGCCCAGCTTTCTCCACAGGGACGGATACGCTTCCCTGACGGCGCTCCTGAATGTGCGGATCTCTTCTCTTGACAGGGAAGCGCTGTACATTTCCCGCCCCCTGTCCACCAGGTTGTGCGCTTCATCCACAAGGAAGAGATAGCGGCTCCTCCCTTTCCCTTCCACGAAGAACCGCTTTAACCTCGCATGCGGATCGAACAGATAGTTGTAGTCTCCGATCACCGCATCCGCAAAGAGAGAAACGTCCAGTCCCAGTTCAAAGGGGCACACGCAGTACTTTTCCCCGTACTCACAGAGCACATCTCTTCCGACGGCCTCCTCCCTCGTGAGAAGATCATAAAGTGCTTCATTGACGCGGTCGAAGTGCCCCTTGGCTCTCGGACACGCCTCCGGCGTGCACACCCGGCTTTCCATAGGGCAGATCTTGTCCTTGGCTGTCAGCTGCACGCATTTGAGGTGCATCCCCTTTTCTCTAAGGATCGAGAAGGTCTCCCATGCGACCCGGCCCGTCACTGTTTTGGCGGTAAAATAGAACAGCCGGTCCGCCTTTCCCTCCCCGATCGCTTTCAGCGCCGGAAAGACCGCCGAGATGGTCTTGCCGGTCCCGGTTGGCGCCTCCAAAAACAGTTTTTTGCCGTGGCAGATCGTGTGGTAGACGTGCACGGCCAGTTCCTTCTGGCCCGGCCGGTAGGGGAAGGGAAATTCCAGCGCCGACAGGGAGGCGTCCCGCAGCCGCTTAAAGCGGATCTCCAGGCCGGCCCAGCGCGCGTACTCCTTCATCAGCGCGTCAAACCAGGCCGTGATCTCCCCTGCGGAGTACTCCTGCGTGAACCTTCTGACCTCCCGGGTCACCAGGCTGCAGTAGGTCATCCGCACCCGGATCGTGTCCAGGCCGTTCTGCAGGCAATATATGTAAGCATAGCATTTGGCCTGCGCCAAATGCACCGGCTCAGGTTCCCTGATCTTGGAAAGCTTTCTGTATGTTGTTTTGATCTCGTCGACGGTCCAGGCCTCGCCCATGATCGGATTATCCGGGTCTGCGCCCAGAAAAATACCGTCCGCCCTGCCTTCCACGAGGACGGCGGTCTCTTCGGCAGCGGTATCAAGGTGCCCGCCGCTGTCTTCGCTTCCCGCCGTCCCGGGTCCGTCCTCTCCGATCCGGATCGGATAATAGACGGCCAGCGGCACTTCCGCCATGTAGTCGGGCCCTTCCTCCCGCTGAAGCCTGCGGTGCATGCGCGCGCCCTCCAGCATGGCCTCCTCGGATGCGCCCGCGCCGCCCTCTTCCAGATCGCCCGACCGCATGAGAAATTCCACCAGGTCCCGGACCGAAATCTTTATTTCTTCACTCATACTATGCAGTATAACAGACCTTTCTTCATCCTGTTATTGCATTTTTTTTCATTTTGCGATTAAATAATGGATATTTTTATAAATCATAAAGT
>CADCIU010000003.1 GCA_902801585.1 uncultured Lachnospiraceae bacterium
TTGTCATATATTCGATTGTTATGGGATTTCGGATGCCTGGCTGGCAGGTCATCCGCTGTACTCCTGAGCTTTTGTTCTCTCAGCAGCAACTCTGATATCATACATCAGGCCGTTTAGATTGTCAAGCACTTTTTTGAGATATTTTTAAGATCTTATGACCTTAATCTCTGTTGTGTTTGCCTCTCTTTTTGACGGCAAGTGGTATTATATCAATTTTTCCTTTCCGATGCAAGCACTTTTTAAGATTTTTTAATCTTATTAACTTTTAGGGAAAGAAAAAGTTAATTTCGTGATTTCCACCGAAATCTGCCGAAATTAACTCCCGGGAGCTTCACAAAGTGAATCTCCAAAGCGGAGAAAGAGGGATTTGAACCCTCGCGCCGGTTTCCCGACCTACACCCTTAGCAGGGGCGCCTCTTCAGCCTCTTGAGTATTTCTCCTCGCCTGATAGTGTATATAATTGCGCGTTTTTTTATGACGCATTGTTCATTATACAGAAACTGCGGTTTCTTGTCAATTACAAGATACAGGAATTTTTATCTCTTCCTATACTATATATTCTACTATCTATATTTTACTATCTCTTTTACTATGTGCCCTGTCGTGCGTCAAAGGATCTCTGTCCGGATAAGCCAACAGGTCCTTTTGGCGCACGACAGGATCCGTCTTCACACGATCTTGCGAAGCACCTGATCCAGCTCTTCGGAGGAAGGATTTGTGGGCTTCCAAAGGATATTCTGCCTGTCACCGGCATATCTGGGAATGACATGGATATGAAAATGGTGAACCGTCTGCCCCGCCGTCTCACCGTTGTTCTGCACCAGGTTGAGTCCGTCCGCACCGAGTTTGTCCTTTAAAAGAACCGCTGCTTTCTGCGCCGTTATCATTGCCTGCGCCGCCACATCAGCAGGAATGTCAAACAGGTTGCTGTAATGCTCCTTGGGCAGAACCAGCGCATGTCCTTCCGTTGCCGGCCCGTTATCGAGTATCACCCTGAAAAGGTCATTTTCATAGACTGTCCTGCTCGGAATCTCTCCGTTTGCGATCTTACAAAAAATGCAGTTATGATCCTTCATTACGCTCCTCCTTATAACCAAGCATTTTGGCTTTTGCATGATTATAACAAGATGACCGGCAAATTTCACCTGTATTCATACTCCAGATTTCCGAATTTCACTTCATCTCCCCTTTGGACCCTTCTTCTTTCGTTCGGAGAAAGCTTAACTCCATTGATCCATGTCCCGTTCGTGCTGTCCAGATCACGGATCTCAATGCCGCCGTTTTCTCCGCGGTAAATCCTGGCATGGACTCTGCTCACAGACGGATCCTCCAATATGACATCCGCGTAGGCTTGCGCTTTTCCGATCGTGACCGGAAGATTTTTAAGGTCGATCCGGTTTCCTCTCTCCGCTCCATAGAGTCTTCCGATCATGTCTCTTTCGCTGAACCTCACCGTGTTCTCGGCTTCTTCTCCCAAAAGATAGTCCTCAGCCTTATCTCTCCGCATATAGTCCGGAAGGCGAATCTCGTCACTCTCTATGTAGTGCGGTTCGTTTTTCTCCTCCTCCATTTTCTGTTTTTTCCGCTCCCTGCGCTTTCGGATGATCGCTTCCGAAATGACAAGGACAGCGGCAAGCAGGAGAAGAACAGTGCCTGCAATGCACAATCTTCTCTCCCTTTGCGAGATATAGAGGAAATACTGTACGGCGATCAGACCACCTGCGCCGCCCAGCGCTGCCGTAACCAGAAGAACGCGGATCAATATTCCTGCATACTTCCCTATGCCTTCCCCGTTTTTTTCTTCATTTTCTTTTCCTTTTCTTTCCTTGTTGGGCTTTTTTTCTTCCCGGCTGCGCGGGCGCGGTCTTGCCCTTTTGCGCGCTTCCCCGGACTCCTCCTCCCGCTTCCTATCTTCCCTGCGCTCCTCAGCCTCTTCATATTCCCATACCTGTGCGGTTTCGATCCCGGATGCTTTGAACTGCACTGTCATATGCGGTTTTTCTGACGCTTCCTCGCGTATGGCTTCCCGCAGCGTCTGACGGCTGCCTCCCGCCAGAGAACAGAGTCTGTAAGCTGCTGCTGCCGCGTTCTTGTCCGTTCCGTCAATCCCGTCTGCCAAAAAACGGAAGACCTGAGGTTCAGTGATCTCCCCCGGATAGTATGTGAAACAGTAACTTCCCGTTTGAAAATCATAGAAAACCTGTTCCTCATCCAGCACCAGATGCTGTTCGTCCAGTAAGTATTTTGACATCGAGCCGGAAACCTGATCGACAGCCTTTAGGAACTTGAACAGCTCCGTGCCCGGAATCTTTCTCGCTTCGTAGAGCGCCATAAGGCTCTGTTTGCCCGTTATGTCATAGTACAGGAACCGCTCGCCGTCGATATGTCTGGTCCCGCAGGAAAGCAGTCCTTCGATCCTGTTCATTTCCAGCATCCTGTACTGGTACCCGGTCGTCTCCGCCTCCGGGGGGCATTCAATGATCATATAGCTGCGTATTGTGTCTTTATAATAAGTTGCTTCCATTTATTCCCATTTGCCTGCCTTTCTGCTAATGTTTCCCGGAAAGTGCTTCCTGCGCGATCGCCATGACCCGGCGGTATCTGCGGAACGAGAAGGGAGGATCCGTCTTTCTCGCTTTCATGGAGACCGACAGATTCCAGCCCTCTGCGTCCGTTCCGGTCATCAGTGCAGGCGCCATCACCCCCGAGGCTGTCGCAACGGCCTCTCTGCCTCCACTCACCTCCGCGGTACAGCCGTTCAGCATAAAATAGCCGGACGTGTCGACACCCTCGTTATCGCGCGATCCTTTTCCCCGCTGAATACTGACCCTGTAAGCCGCCGTATAGAGATCCTGCGTCATCCGGCATCGGTCATAGAGGTAAAATGTCAAATACAGCAGCATGATCACCAGCGCAAATACAATCGGAAACACCATTGCAGCCTCAAGCGTCAAATATCCCCTGAGACTCTTTTTCTTCTTTTTCACGCGCTCTCTGCTGCTCTGCGATGTCATCTCTGTTTCCTCTTTTTTATTTTCTCCAACCCGTTCTCTCATGCTCCGAATATCGCTGTCGGAAGCTGTATTTGGACCAGCCGCAGGCTTGAAGCCGCGGCAAGAAGCGGTATAAAGGCAATTTCTCTCTCTTCTTTACCGCGCCCTGTCAAAAGAGTGACGGCTCCGGTCAGAACACTCAGCCAAAGCGCCCCTGTTAATATCGGGAGGATCTCGTACAAACCTGTACACATTCCGCATGCCAGTATACAGAGACCGTCCCCCTCTCCGACCGCTCCCCTTGTTCCAAATGAAAGCAATAAGAACAGTAACCCGGGCATGGCTCCGGTCCAATACTCTCTTTTGACCAGTCCCCCGCCGGTCCATAGATCGGCTGCAAGGACCGCCACCAGAAACACGGCAATGATACAGACCGGGATCCTTCTGGTCTTGTGATCCGGTACTGCCGCTGCCCACAAAAAAGCGCAGGCAGCCCCAAGTCTTATCGTCTGTTCATCCATTTTTCTAATGCGCTCCCCCGCATTTGGAGCAGGGCCTGTAATTCTTCTCGGCTTCTTCCCCGCTCATGGTCGACACATGCCTCACCAGGCCGCTGCAATTCCGGTCTGCGTGATACCGGTTCCCTTCCTTCGTGATAAAGACGCTCCCGCCTCGTCCGGGCCGGCAGCACTCGCAGGGATAATACTTGGACCCGTCAGCACTGCGAAGCTGTGAGACCTCCGATGCGGGCACCGACCGGATCTGCGGGTTGAGATAAATACACCCCGGATCTCTGTGGTACACTTCTCCGTAACGTGTCACCAGCACTTTGTCCTCGTCAGAACTCCCGCCGCCGGAAGAAGAACCGCTCCCCTCCGTCCACCCCACCCAGGCATGTCCGCAGTAGCGAGCCTGCATGGAAAAATCGGGAAATGCTACGACGCGGATGAAGGGGCGGATCCTGCAGTTGACTATGATCTCCACCCTGTCCCCATCCGTCATGATCTTTGATTCTGCAAACGACAGCCCTGCCCTGCCGCCGACCACACAGGAATGATTCCAAAAGGGATCTCCCAAATAGGAGGTCACTTTATTTCTGACGAAGGTCTCCGACAGGATCAGGGACGACGCGCCGCTCAATTCCGCAGCGTCGGAATCCGCGTCTCCCGCAGCCTCGCCCGGTTTGCCGAATCTCGTGTAATACGCCGCCTCACAGACCTGCTCTCCCGCCTGCTGCAGCGCTGCCTGCAGGCCGCTCTGCAGACGGATCGCATCAAATAAAAACAAGAGATTCATGACAAAGAAGATGAACAACGGAACCGTTGCAGCCGCTTCCAGCGACATGCTGCCGCGGACAGAATGCCGGAGCGATGTCCTTGCAGTGCAGTCTGATGCCCGGAGAGGCTTTTTGTTGTGGAAATCATCATTTTGACTGCGATCTGTCAAGAACATCGCTCCGGCATCCTCCTAGTTGTATCCGTTTGTCCCGTTGTACTCAAATGTCCTGCCGCATGCCTGCGCTGCTGCCTGCATACGGAACTCGTCGAGACACAGGTCGAACCTGAAGTCCCTGTTCCCTGTGATCTCACGCACATCCATCTCCATGATGTCCATGGTCCTTTGGGTCTTGGTGCTGCTCCCTTCCAGGATCAGAAGGCCCTGCAGATAATCACTGTATTCCAATCCTTCCCCGCAGTCCCTGTCCCGCACTGCCCCCATCGGATTTAAAAGCTCATACAGCTCGGTCTGCCAGCTCTCAGACGTCTTTGTGAGAGGCACCCTGCCCCCTGTCATCAGAATCCTCACGTCCTGGACGCTCTCAAGATAGCTCCATGCAAGGGCCAGCGCATTGGAAAGCACTTCTTCCAGTTCCGGATTCATCATGATCAGTGCCGCGGCGGTGGCCACAAAGTGTACTTGTCCCATTCTTCCCTCGTCGCTGAACAGATACGCACAATTGGAAGCTTCCCGGATCAGCAGAAGCCTGGCTGCTGTCCCCTCCAGATTCTCTTTGTCCGACCCTTTTCCGCATAGGATGTATTCCGTCTGATACCGAAGCTTTCCGTCGTCGAGCGGCTTTGCACAGTTCCCTGTTTTTTCATAGATATAACGGTCGAACAGGATCTCGTCCGCCATGGGATAACCATGTGAATTCTCGGCCATCATCCCCGAACCGAGGTGTACGTCCCTTGCACAAAGATGGTTCCCTGTATCGATCTGCTCATCGGATAACGTCTGAAGATCCCCAAACACCTGCGTGAGGATAGGTAAAAACCGGAAAGATTCCAGGTGGTCGACCATGTCCTCGGCCTCCGACGGTTCATCAGATGCCGCCTCCCGTTCCGTCTCAGAAACTTCTTCTTCATTTTCCTCCTTGCGCTCATTTTCTTCTCTCTGCTCCTCTCTCCCGTTCCTGAGTGCCTGTTTGAGTTCTTCAGAGTTTTCGTCCGTCCTCGTCGTCCACTCTCTTCCGCTGATCTCAAGTCCTTTCCACCGGTCCGCGCTGACAAGAATATCCGCGATCACGCTGCCGGCCGGGTCTGCCGCCATATATGCATACACCTGCTCTCTGACTGCACGTCCGTTGTTGTCGCAGGCATACCTGGCGTCCGTGACCTGTGCGTCGATGATCTTGAGGGACGTCCAGTCACGGCTTACGCCGAACAGGCCTGCCGCCCTTCTCTCACAGTTCTTTTCCATATATCCTCTCAGATGCTGTGCGAACACTTCATTTCCGCCGCCGGCCCCTCCATAAGAGGTATCCGTCATGAATAGGTCATACCGGCTGTGAAGTTCCCTGTGAAACTCTGCCAGAGAAGCATTCTGTGCGATCCTGCAGACACTCTCCGTCTGCATGCGCGCGGCCCCTATGCGGGCCCCCAGGATCAGCACCGTATACAGACTGAGCGTCACCGCCAGTGTGAGCGCCAGATACAGCGTGATGGAGCCGTCCACAGCTCTTTTAGATATTTCAATTTTCTTTCGGGGGCGTTTTGCCGCCCCCTTCACACACATCAATAAAGCCAAAACCCGCCTAACACTTTCTGCTGAACGCTGAAGATATAATAGAATTACTGTCGCTGTTGATTTTCTGAAACACTTTTTTGACGAGGTCATTGAGCTGCTTTTTGAAGATAATGACCAGTCCGATCAGGACCACGATGATCAGTATGATCTCGACGGTACCCATTCCTGTTTCGTCCGCCCAAAATGCTTTTGCCGTATTTCCCATTTTCCGACTCCTTTCCTGTTCCGCTGCGTCTACCGTTCCCCGGCTGTTTTCCGATCCTTTCTGCCCTTTTTTGTCAGGGCAGTCTTTCAATCAGCCTTTATTCTTTCGGACCTTTTCATTCAGCCCGCAAAGCTGTAATAGGCAGGTATTATAATGATCAGCATCGTGATCGCCAGCATCATCACCATCGGCAGAAGTAGTTTCGTCTCGGCCTCCTCTCCCAGTTTTCTCGCTGTGTTCCGCCGCTCCTCGAAGGATGCTTTGGCTTCCTGCTGCATTACAGTCAACAGTTCCTGGTTGCCTTTCCTGAGATTCTGCGCCAGCAGTGTGCACAATTTAGTATATTGTCTCGATCTGCACCGCTGTCCGAACCTCTCATAGGCCTCCGTCTCAGGAACGCCGCTGGTCAGCTCTCTCATCACGAGAAGGATCTCCTCGTATGCGCCGTGTTCCGCCATTCCCTCTTCTCTTTGTCTTGTATAGTCCTCTCCGAGTTTTATGAATGTGCTCCGGATGCTCATTCCCGCGCCGAGATAGAGAACGAATTTGCTGACGATCTGCGGATAGTCCAACACCATCTGTCTCTCTCTGAGGACCACTTTCTGATGGAGCCTGCTGCCCATGGATACAGCCGCAAGAAATGACACTGCTGCTGCAAACAGTATCACAGCGATCCCCGAGTCCGGAGCCTTCTCCTCCCATATAAGTTCTGTGTTCCCGGCTTCTGTTTTCCCAAGTTCTGTGTTCCGGTTCTCTGTATTTTGATTCTCTGTATTTTGATTCTCTGTATTTTGACTCTGCGTTTTCTCAAGATCTGTCGGCAGCGGCAGTACGTCATCCGATACGCTCTTCTCATCCGCTTCCCGGATGGCCTCCCGGATCCGAGCGGACAGTTTTTCTTCCTCTGTCAGCCGCGGCGGGAACACGACGGCTCTGTATTCCTGTTCAAACCGCAGACCTTCAGGCGTGCCGTTGTCATAGCTGAGAACGGCTGTGAGAAGGACTTCCCGGCTGTCATTTTCCTCCATCGCCAGATTGCCGACTTTCCCGTCGGAATCGATCAGAGCATAGCTGCTGCTCTCCCATGCGATCTTGAACGGGTACCCTTCCACACTTGTCGGAAGTTCCATCGGAAAAGTAACGTGTTCCAGCGTACTGTTCTGACCGAGAATCCTGGCAGGAAGAAGCCGGAACAAATCCGAGGCCAGCTTCTCTGCCTCTGTCTCGCTGTATCGCTTTGATCGGACATTCAGTCGATAGCTCCCCTGATAGACCGCTTCGCTTTCCTTTTCAAGGATATAGGCGTCGACCTGTGTGCTCCGGTCTTCCCCGCCGATCTCATCGCGGACAAGTTCATTGGAATCTGTCAGGAGCATGTTCCCGCCGGCCGCAGCATAATTCGCAGCAGCCAGCAGGTCGCCGGCGAGAATGATCAGAAGTACAATGCGGATTCTTTCGATATAGAATCTCTTCTCCTCTTTCCGGAGCTGTCCGAAAGGATACAGAAGTGCCAGGTCCCTTCTGACGCCGCCTTCACGGTACGTGCCGCGTCTTTTTGCGATCCGCCCGAGTCCTTTTCCCTTGCGGTACAGATACTCTGCCATTTTCCGGGTCCCTATTTTCGCTCCGTCCCTTGAGACGAAGGCAAGGATCAGATAACCTGCTGCGATCAGCCCGTAAATATAGATCTCCATAATCTCCTCCCATGCCGATGCGCGTATCGTATGCACTGCAAACTCACAGCGTGATCGCCAGGATCTTCTCGGAAACAACGAGCGCTGCCAGATACGCTGCAAGACAGATGCTCATGAACACGATGCCCTCCGGATTGTGATAGAGCACATCGAAGAATCCCGGGGAAGTGATCCCTATATAGAAGATGATCATAAACGGCGTTACATCCATAATCCTCTGTTCCAGGCGGCGGTTGCCCAGCATGATGCGGATCTCGTTTTCCACGTCCAGCCGCTCCTCGATCAGGGCCGATGTTCTCGCCAGGATCTCGACCATATTTCCTCCCCCTCGCTTGGCGATCCGGAACACTTCCGCAAATTCCCGGATCTCCTCTGTCCCGGCGCGCCCGGCAAAATCGTCCAGCAGCGTTTCCAGAGGGATCCTGTTGTCGAGACCGTTGACGACCCTGTTCAGTTCTATGCAGACAGGTGCCCCTTCTCCATATTCATACAGCATCTCACTGCAGCCTTCGCGGAAAGCGTTTTCCGGAGAATCTCCTGCCCGGAGCGCATTGTTCACACTTGCAAGCGCATCTCTGAACTGCGCCGACAGGATCATCTTTTCGTTCTTCCGCCTCTCCTCCACCCTGTATATACTGTAGGGAATGCAGATCGGAGAGAGTATGATCACTGCTGCATAGGACTGATAGAACAGCCATGCGATCACCGCCGCGATCCCCAATCCTTCCAGAATATACAAGAGCCCTCTGTCAGACAGAAATGCCCGCCCTTTCAAATTTAAACCTGTGAGTGATCTCGTTCTCTTTTTCCCAACAGCCGATGATCCTGCCATCTTTTTCTCCCGTTTCTCTGAATCTGTACAGTGCAGACAATTTAATCTGCCCCTCCTCCATTCCCGTGACTTCCACAACTTCCAGCAGTTTACGGCTCCTGTCACGGAGTCTGCCAAGATGGACGATCATATCGATCCCCGAGCTCAGCTGACCTCTCACCGCGGATATGGGCAGTTCCATCCCCATTAAGATCATTGTCTCAAGTCTCGAGAGCATATCCGCGGCACTGTTGGCATGACCGGTGCTCATGCTGCCGTCGTGTCCTGTATTCATCGCCTGGATCATATCGATCGCCTCAGGCCCCCTAACCTCGCCGACAATAATTCGGTCCGGGCGCATTCGCAGGCTCGATTTGATCAGGTCCCTGATCGTGATCGGTCTGCAGCCCTCCACGTTCGCATTTCTTGCCTCGAGCTGCACAAGGTTAGGAACGTGCCGGATCTGCAGCTCCGCATTGTCCTCAAT
Organism: uncultured Lachnospiraceae bacterium; assembly: GCA_902801585.1. Next base: position 9,218 of record CADCIU010000003.1, read on the forward strand.
CGTGATGACCCTCTCATCGTTCCCGATGCAGTCCGACATGACATTGAGAAATGTCGTCTTTCCCGAGCCTGTTCCGCCGCTTATGAAAATGTTGAGTCCGGCCTTGACGCATTTTGCCAGAAACGCCGATACTTCCTCAGAAATGGATCCGAAATGAAGGAGGTCCTCCATTGTGATCGGCTTTTGCGGAAAACGGCGGATCGTCAGGATCGGACCGTTCACTGCGACCGGATGCAGGACCACATTGACGCGATCCCCGTTCGCAAGTCTGCAGTCCACGATGGGAGACGAGGTGTTCACCACGCGATTTGACTCGCCAACAATTTGCTGTATGACGTCCTCAAGTTTGCCCATCGAGGAAAACACAGCCTTGCATGGACGCAGTTCCCCGGCCTTTTCGATGAATATGGAGTTCGGTCCGTTGACCATGATCTCCGTGATCTGCGGATCCTCGACAAGTTCCTGAAGGACGTCCAGGCGACGTATGGAATGAAAGAGATCCTGCCGCAGTTTCTTTTTTTCTTCCACTGACAGGTTTTCCAGCATTGCGGGCACGCTGCTCGTAATGTGGTCGTCGATCAGGTCAAGGACCTCTTTGTCCTCCACTTTCCGGGAAAAGTCGATCCTACTCATGATCCTCTCTCTGAGCGCATCTCTGGATGCCAGATACACGCTTGTACTCATAACCGTCCCTCCTCGTCGATGATCCTTTGTACACAATCTGCCAGTTCTCCGTGCGTCAGGGTCATGAGATTCCCCGGCAGTTCGCGGAAAACCGGAAGACGGCACCGGCGTGTCTTCATAAAGATATCTTCATACTGTGTGCTTTTTAATACCTCTTCATACTGACGGAGCTTGGCCTGGGAAATGCCGTCCTCTCTGGTGATCGTGAAGACGTAGTCGCACTGCCTGAGGATCTCCAGTACGCCTTCCGCCTGCTCTGTCAGGTCCAGGATGCAGTACTCGTAATCCGTCACCTTCTCGATCGTCTTGAACAGGTCCATCCACTGTTCCGCTTTGATCGATCGCAGCTGTATGAAGGACTTCATCGGCGGCAGAAAATCCAGTCCCCCCGCATTCTCCGTCATCAGGCGGAGCTGTCCTGCCAGCTTTTCTCTCGCGCAGTCGTTAAAATACAGAAGATCGCTCACGCTGCCCCGGAAGGTCCGGTCCAACAGGATCTCCAGCCCCGAATATGCCTCGAAGTTGAGGTAAAGGGCCGGGGCTCTGCGGGACAAAAGCTGTCCCATGCAGAACGCAAATGTCGTCTGGAGGCACCTTGTGACCGGAGAATACACGCCGATCAGCTTCATGGGATTCCCGTGTCTGACCGTCTGCGGAAGGGCCTCCTCCTCGGAAGACATGCACATCTCCTGTATTTTGCCGCAAATGTGCTCCACCGACTGGTACTTGCTCATATTCTCCGGTTTCTCCATGTAGGTGCTGCTCTCGTTCAGCAGCAGGATGTTCTCAAAACCGGCGGTTTCCAGTTCCTGCGAGTACTCGGATTCGGCGATCACCAAAAGCCTGGTCGTCTCCGGGGATTCAACTGCCAAAAACATCTCGCGGCTCGAATACAAGTAGATCTCAAACGGCAGATTTGCTGCGCTTCGCAGGTACTCCATCAGGTGTTCCCCGTAAGAGCGCTCTCTGTCACAGATACAGATCCTGCGGACCCGGTTCAGACGGCCGGAAACAGACATGAAAGGCCTCCTTTCATTAAACAATTATGCTGGTCAAAATATCAAAACAGGGCAGGGCTCTGTATTCCAAGCTGCTCCAGAAGCAGACAGAGCACGGCGCTGATGCCTACCGGCACCGCGAAATGAACGGTTCGGGACGGATCCCGATATCTGATCAGCAGAATCGCGGAGAACACCGCACCGATCAGAAATGAAAGAATAAAACTGACTATATACCACTGCACGCCCATGAACGGAACTAATGCTGCCAAAAGCTTGATATCGCCCGCCCCCAGGCCCCCCGCTCTCCAGAACGGGAACAGAAGGGCAACGGTCAGGGCCATCGTCCCAAGCACTTCCGGGATCCTTTCCGGTGTGCTGACTGCCTGCAGCCACATGCCGGCTGCCAGCATTGCGAGGATCATCGAATTGAAGACTCTTCCTCTCCACAGGTCAGCTCCTGCGGCAGCTGCCGCAAACAGCAGCAGCAGGATCCTTCCGCCTTCGGTCATTGGCTTCACCCCCTTCCTCCGGCTGGTGAAACCGATTATAAACAAGCTTTTGACACCGCATCAACCCCGTTTCAGAAGGTTTTCCATCTTTGTGAGAATAGCCGAAACTGAGCGGTATTTCCGCTTTACTTTCCCGGAAAATCCTGTTTTTTCCATGCCTTGAAGCTTCCAAAAACGGTACAGCAACGCGGGCGATCCGCCTTTTTTCTCTCACTTTTTTGACCGTCCTGCTCGCTTCCCGAACAGAAAAACCGGGCATCCATGTCTTTCCGGCCGACCTGTTTTGGTGGCTTTTCCGCTGATGACGCCGTCGCTCTCCCGCTGCCTGCTGCAAAGCGCCGCACAAACGAGAAAGTGCCGTGAGCCTGTTTCATGTGCTGCTTAATTCTCATTGCAACCGCTATAGCCATCTTATATAATGGAATCATCTCTTATGGGGATAATGAACATTTTTTTAATAACCGGCCTTCTCTTGAGAGGGCAGAAAAAGGAGAAAACTATGGCTAAATTCGAATGCACTGTCTGCGGCTATATCTACGACGAAGAAGTCGGCGATCCCGATAACGGAATCGAGCCCGGCACTCTGTTTGCTGATCTTCCCGATGATTGGGAGTGTCCTCTCTGCAGCGTCGGCAAGGAAGACTTCGAAGAAGTATCCTGACGATCACTGATCGCATTACAAAAGCCCGTGCGTGACCGCACGGGCTTTTCATGTGTACAGCTTTATTCAGAGCTGTTATTAAACGATATTCAATATTATCTCGCTTCTCCGAATACGTCGTCGACGATCGCCTTGACGGTCGCTGCCGTTTTTCTGAGCTCGTCAAGTTCATCCTCGCTCATCTCCAGCGGCACAAGGCACTCCACGCCGTCTTTGCCGACGATCGCGGGCATACTCAGTGCAAGTCCGTCAATATCGAAGGCGCCGTACATCAGACTCGAAACGGGCAGTACGGATTTCTCATCGCGAACGATCGCTTCGCAGACTCTGCGGACGCCCATCGCGATCCCGTAATAAGCGGCTTTCTTTCTCCGGGTGATGACGTCATTGCTCGTCCTGACTTCCCTGGACACTTCTTCAAAGTAATCTGTCGGATCAGGATATCCGCGCATCTCGCAGAACTCACGGATCGGAATACCGGATACCGTCGCGCTGCTCCAGATGGTCACTTCACCGTTGCCCTGCTCGCCGACCATGTATGCGTGAATATTGCGCGCATCCACGTTGAGTTTCTCGCTGAGGAGATATCTGAGTCTGGCGGTATCAAGAACGGTGCCGATTCCGAGGATTCGTCCTTCCGCCCATCCGCTGATCTTCAGTGCCGCGTAGGTGAGAATGTCGACGGGATTCGCAACGACCAGCATGATGCCTTCGCTGTTTCTCTTCGCGATCTCAGGAATAACATTCTTGAATATAGCGACATTCTTTTTCACCAGGTCCAGCCTTGTATCGTCACGTCTCTGTGAGGCCGCAGCCGTCACAATGATGATCGCCGCATCTGCAAGATCATCATACGTTCCTGCATAGATCTTCATCGGTCTTGAAAAAGTGAGGCCCTGCGCAATATCCATTGCCTCGCCTTCCGCTTTCTCGGGATATGCATCGATCAAAACCATTTCCGTAAACAGGCCGCTCTGCATCAGCGCAAAACAGGACGCCGCACCCGCAGAACCACATCCAACCATTGCTACTTTCCTCTGATTTAATGCCATCTTTCGAACCTCCTCCAAAACATTGCATTTCATGTGGTTTACTAATATCCCGACTTTATGTATTCAGTTTACCGGCCGCCCCCAGCAGCCGGCGTTTCTGTTCATTCTGCAGCTGTCAGGCCAAGTTCATAATTGACATACTTGATCACTTCATCAGCATCGATGCCGTGGACCATGCACGCATCCTTGAGCGATTCCATCTGGGCAGAGGGGCAGCCAATACAGCCCATCCCACAGTTCATCAGCACATATGCGGATTCCGGATACTGTCTCAGAATATCTGCGATCAGCATCTCACCGTCGATCGGCTTCTTGCTGTTTTCTTCATTTGCCATGATTCATTCCTCCAAATAACACATATATTAAATACTCTGTAATTGTAATTATATTTATTTCCTGTCACTTTGCAAGCACTCCCTGCCCTTCTGCACCCCTGTGAACAAAATGAACGCCGCAATGTTGCACAGGACGATGCTGGCTCCCGTCGGCGCCGCGTACAGATAAGAAATGATCAGTCCGGTCACAAGGCAGACCGCCGAAACGATGGCCGAAGAGATCATGACCGAGCGGAAGGTAACGCAGGTCCTCATACTGGTGACGGCCGGAAAGACCACAAGACTCGAGATCAGGAGCGACCCCATCATCCTCATTCCGATCACGATGACCAGCGCTGTCAAAAGAGCGATCACCATGTTGTATAATCCCGCATTGAGCCCGGTCGCTCGCGCGAACGTCTCATCGAAGGTGACGGCGAAGATCCGATGATAGAAGAACACGAACAGGGTCAGTATCACGGCAGACACAACGCCTGTCAGCGCCACATCTTCCTGCGACATGCTCAAAATACTGCCGAACAGGTAGTTATAGACATCTGTATTCATTCCCGTCGTCATAGATACGACCATGACGCCCACCGCCAGTGCGCCTGTCGAGATCAGCGCGATCGCCGCATCTCCCTTGATCTTGCTGCTCTCCGAGAGCCGAAGGAGCAGAAAAGCCGCCGCGATCACAACAGGGATGGCCACTGCCAAAGGCGCCGCATTCATGGCGCTCGCAATGGCCAGTGCGCCAAAGCCCACGTGAGAGAGGCCGTCGCCGATCATCGAGTATCTCTTGAGCACCAGCGTGACACCAAGCACCGCCGCGCAGAGCGCCACGAGGACACCCATACACAGCGCCCGGACCATAAAGGGATATGTGAACATTTCTCCGATCAGATGAAGCATCTCTTTTTCTCCCTTCTCAGCTCTTCTCCTGCGCCGGTTCCTTAATTTCCGTTTCTTTTATTGCTGCTTCCTTAGCTGCCGTTTCCTTTTTTGCCGTTTCCTTTTTTGCCCTTTTCTTCTCCGGCTGCGGAGCAGGCTTGTTCCAGATATGCACTGCTTTGCCGCCGTCAGTAAAGCTGTGGTATGCCGCGCTGCGGCGGTATTCCTCCCGCGTGCCGAAAAAGAGCTGTCTGTCCTCGCCCAGATGCAGCACATGCGACGCATATCTCATCGCCGCCTGAAGATCGTGGGAGACCATGATCACCGTGATGCCCATCTCCCTGTTGATCCGCTCGATTAGTTTGTACATATTGATCGTCACAAGAGGATCCAGTCCGGCGACCGGTTCGTCCAAAAGGATCACTTTCCGGGTCGCGCATAAGGCCCTCGCAAGGAGCACCCGCTGCTGCTGTCCGCCCGAGAGGTCGCGGTAGCAGCGATCCTTCAGGTCGGTGATCTCCAGCGCTTCCATATTGCGGGCCGCACGCTCTCTCTCCGCTTTCATATAAAATGGCCGAAGGCCCATGCCCGACAGACACCCCGAAAGGACGACCTCGTTCACGCTGGCCGGAAAGTCCTTCTGCACCAGCGTCTGCTGCGGGAGGTATCCGATCTGGTTCGCGCGCAGATCCTCTCCGAAATCCACGCTGCCCGCCGAGGGCTTCTTGAGTCCCAGCAGCCCTTTCATCAGCGTGCTCTTGCCGGCACCGTTCTCTCCCATGATGTAGAGATAATCGCCCTGCTCTATTTTGAAATTCACATTCTCCAGAACCGTCACGCCCTCATAGGCAAATGCCAGGTTGCTGCAGCTGATCAAACTCTTCTTACTCATTTGCGTCCTCATCTCTTGGGTCTCTCTCACCGAGCGCTTCCCTGACCGCTTCAAGATTATCGCGCATCAGAGACACGTATGTTGCGCCGCTCTCCATCTGCTCCTTCGTCACGTTGTGACAGGAATGAAGTGTCCGCCCGGCCGCCCCCGAGCTCTCACAGATCGCCCGGGCTATGTTCCCATTTGAGAGCTCAATGTTAAAGACCACCGGGATCCGCTCCGACCTGACCTTGTCGATCAGAAAAGCGAGTGTCGATGCGCTGGGCTCCGATTCCGACGAACAGCCCGGAAATGCCGCATAATAATCCAGTCCGTATTCTATGGCAAAATAGCGAAACGGGAATCTGTCGCCGAAGACGAGCGTCCTGCGCTCCGCATTCTGAACGATCTGCCTGAGCTGCGCGTCGATCTCCAGCATCTGTTCTTCGTATGCGCGCGCGTTGGCGAGATACTGCTCTTTGTTCGCAGGATCGATCCGGGCCATCTCGGCGGCGATGCCCTCGGTGATCTCCGCCGCCTTTACCGGCGATGTCCACACATGCTCATCCGCCTCTTCGTGTTCTTCCTCGGAGGAATCTCCGCCGTGTGCGTGCTCCCCGTGATCTTCCGGCTCGCTGTGCTCCTCATGTCCATGGCCGTCCGCGCCTTCATTCAAGTCATGTTCGTGCTCTCCCCGCTCCTGCATCATTCCTTCCACGATCTCTTCTTCCACGGTATCCGTGAGATCGATCAGACGCAGCGTCTGCGGGCGCTTGTCTCCCATATTCTCCAGGATCCTGTCCACCCAGACATCATTTTCACCGCCCACGTAGATAAACAGGTCGCAGTTCTGGATCTCTTTGATATCGAGGGGCGTGGGCTCATAGGAATGCACTTCTTCGCCCGGAGAGAGCAGCATCCTGACGCTCGCCGGCTCCTCGGGTCCGGAGATCGCCCTGGCAAAATCATACGGCGGGAAGATCGTCGTCACGACCTTCATGCGGCCGTCATCCGGCTCCTCCTCCTTAACCGCACATCCGGTCATGCTTGCGAGCACAAGGCACAGTGCTGTCAGAAGCGCCGATATGGAGAAGAGGAATTCCCGCCGGCCTTTTCCCTTTTTTGACCTGCGCTCTCTCATGTCCGCCTCCTGCAGTCTCCGCAGATCCCGTAAAACAGCGTGCGCGTGCAGTCCAGCTCAAATCCGCTGCCCGCACTCGTCTCCGACAGGCCCTGCATTGCCTCCTCCACGAATTTCCTCTCTATATGGACCACTTTTCCGCACTTTTCACACTTTCCGTGCACATAGGCAGATTTTCCGCCGTGCTCCCCCTTGAACTCATAGCAGGATCCTGTCACGGCATCCACCATATATTTATTGACAGCGCCTTCTTCCACCAGGCGGTCCAGCTGCCGGTAGATGGTCGCAACACCGATGGTCACGCCTCTCATCCTGAGCTGTTCCAGGATCTGTCCGGCTGTCATGTGCTCTCCCTCGTTCTCCCGCAGGATCTCCAGGATCCGGTCCCTGTGTTTGGTTTTATACGGCATCCGTGTGCGCATCTTCACCTCCGCTGCGGCGCTTGTCTCGCCGCCTTCCGGGTCAAAAAACAGAAATGATTCTCATTTTCATATTCAGAAGTCTAATTATATTGAAAAATCTTATACTGTCAAGCATCGATTTGACTTGCCAATTCGATATAATCGCAATAACATATATTATAGGCAATTCTTATAATTCCAAAGGAGGTTCATTATGGGACGCACAATTAACGGTAGAACAACGACCCTCGCCCTGATCGGAGATCCGGTGGGTCATTCCACATCCCCCGAAATGCACAATTATGCCAGCGAGCTTCTGGGCCTCAATTATGCATATGTCGCTTTCACGGTCAAAGAGGATCAGGTTCCCGCTGCTTTCGACGCAATGAGAACCCTCGGGATCCGCGGCTACAACGTCACGATGCCCTGCAAGATCGCCGCTTTCAAGTACACGGACAAGCATTCCGACGCTGCAGAGATCATCGGCGCCTGCAATACCGTCGTCAATGACAACGGTGTACTCACAGGACACATCACAGACGGTGAAGGTTATGTCAATATGCTCCGTGACAAAGGCATTGACGTCGCCGGCAAGAAGATCACCCTCTGCGGAGGAGGCGGCGCCGCTACGGCGATCGCTGTGCAGAGTGCTCTGGACGGCGCAAGGGAGCTCGCTATTTTCAACCTCAAGGACAAATTCTTTGAAAGAACTCTCGCGACCGCAGAGAAGATCAAGAAATACCGCCCCGGATGCACAGTCAACATCTATGATCTTGCCGACAAGGCGAAACTCGCGGAAGAGATCGCGACCAGCGACATTTTCTCCAACGGCACGATCCTGGGCATGAAACCCTACGACGATCAGATGGTCATCGATGATGTCTCGGTCTTCCGTCCCGACCTCATTGTCACCGACGTCGTCTACAACCCTGTTGAGACCAAGATGATCAAGCTCGCCAAGGCTGCCGGCTGCAAGGCTTTCGGCGGCAAGGGAATGCTCCTGTGGCAGGGCGTCGCTGCTTACAAACTCTTCACCGGACACGACATGCCCGTGGAAGAAGTCAAGGCGAGATATTTTGCAGAGTGATCTGCAGGTCCGAACGCATTATTGACCGCTTTAAAAAAAGAGAGCCCGTGCGGGTCATCCGCACGGGCTCTTTCCATGATCTCTGACTTGAAAACAGCTTATACAATAACTTATATGACCGCTTATGAAATGGAAAGCACCTTATAGTCGCGGTCTTCCACCGCCTCTTTGAGCTTCTCGTCCGCGACATCCGCGCTGAGCGTGACGACAGCCGTGCCTTCCTTGTGGCTGACATCTGCGGAAGCGACACCGTCGATCTTCTCCAGGACCTTCTTTACGGTTGCCTCGCAGTGCTCACACATCATGCCTTCGATCTTCATTGTCTTTGTCATTTCGGTTTCCTTTCTGCTGCGCTCCGCAGCTTCTCTTTCTTTGATATATTCCGATAAAAGCTTTCCGTCTGCATCCGTCTGCACCGGATTCTTAAGCTTTACATCCGCACCGCCGTCCCTCATGTTGAAGCCGTTGAGCCGCAGCGCATTGGTGACCACGCAGAAGCTGGAAAGGCTCATTGCCAGCGCCCCCAGCATCGGGTCCATGGTGATCCCGAGCGGACTGAGCGCTCCCGCTGCGACCGGGATCAGGATCGAGTTGTAGATCAGCGCCCAGAAGAGGCCCCACAGGATCGTCTTGTAAGTCTTGCGGCTCAGCCGGACTGCTGCGCTGACGTCTGTCAGGCGGCTGTTCATGAGTACCACATCTGCAGCATCGATCGCCACGTCCGTACCTGCGCCGATCGCAATGCCGATATCTGCTCTGGTCAGTGCCGGCGCGTCGTTGATGCCGTCTCCCACCATCGCTGTTTTGCCCTTTTCCTGCAGGCGGCGGATGATCTCCTCTTTGCCGTCAGGCAAAACGCCGGCCACGACCTCATTCACTCCGGCCAGTCTGCCGATGGCTTCCGCCGTCTTCTTGTTGTCACCCGTGAGCATGACCACGTGAATGCCCATGTTCTGGAGCTCTTTCACCGCCTGCGCGCTGTCCTCTTTAATGGGATCCGCCACCGCAATGATGCCCAAAAGTTCCCCTTCTCTGGCAAAATACAGAGGCGTCTTGCCCTCCTCCGCCAGCCGGTCGGTCAGGTCTGCCAGATATCTCAGCCATTTGACCAGGTCTCCGGACTTTCCGCGCCGGGCTGAGAGCTGGGTCATGATGAATTTCTGGCTGCCGCCGACGATTCGGGCTCCGCCGATCACAGCGGACAGTCCGTTTCCGGGAAGCGCCTTGAAGTCCTGCATCTCCTTGGCCTTCACACCGCCCGTGTATTCCACGATCGCCCTTGCCAGCGGATGCTCGCTTTGGGCTTCCAGCGCTCCCGCGAGATACAGAAGCTCCTCCTTTGTCACGCCCTCGGCAGGGATCACCTCTGTCACGATCGGGTGCCCGCTGGTGATCGTGCCGGTCTTGTCGAGTGCCGCGATCTGAATATTGCCGGTCTCCTGCAGCGCCTCCGCTGTCTTAAAAAGAATGCCGTTCTTCGCGCCCATTCCGTTGCCGACCATGATGGCCACGGGCGTCGCCAGGCCCAGTGCGCAGGGGCAGCTGACAACGAGGACGGAAATGCCCCTGGCCAGGGCCGTTCCGACCGGCGCTTTCACGATCAGAAGCCAGATCAGCGTCACTGCGATCGCGATCACAATGACCGCCGGTACAAAGACACCTGAGATGGTGTCCGCTATTTTGGCAATAGGGGCCTTTGTGGCTGCCGCGTCGCTGACCATCCTGATGACCTGGGACAGGCTCGTGTCCTCGCCTACGCGGGTCGCCTGGCAGCGCAGGAAGCCGGACTGATTGAGCGTCGCAGAAGATACCGGGGAGCCGGGTTCCTTGTCCACCGGTATGGACTCACCGGTCAGGGCTGCCTCGTTGACCGCGCTCTCGCCTTCCAGAACAATGCCGTCTACCGGGATCGTCTCCCCGGGCCTGACGACAAAAATGTCTCCCTTCTGCACGAGATCGATGTCGATGGTCTCCTCTGCGCCGTTTCTCTCCACGTTCGCGGTCTTGGGCGCCAGTTTCATCAGGGATTTGAGGGCATCCGTCGTCCTGCCCTTGGAGCGGGCTTCCAGCATCTTGCCGACGGTGATCAGCGTCAGGATCATTGCCGCTGACTCAAAATAGAACTCCATCATGTATCTCATGACGGCTTCCGTGTTCCCGTCGACCTGTGCTCTCGTCATTGCAAACAGCATGACTGTCGAATAAACAAATGCCGCGCCGGAGCCCATCGCGATCAGCGTATCCATATTGGGGGCGCCGTGGAACAGACTCTTAAAGCCGCTGACAAAGAACTTCCGATTGATGACCATGACGATGCCCGCCAGAAGCATCTGCACGATCCCCATCGCCACGTGATTGCCGTCAAAGAAAGGCGGCAGCGGCCAGCCGAACATCATATGCCCCATGGAGAAGTACATAAGGACCAGAAGAAACCCTATTGAAGACAGCAGGCGCTTTTTGAGGACCGGGGTCTCGTGATCTTTCAGGGCTTCTTCCTCTGCCGCCAGTTTGGCGCTGAGGCTGCCGGTTTGTCTTCCGGCGGCACCTGCACTGCCCGTGCCGGCGCCTTTGGGCGACGCGCCGTAGCCGGCGTCCTCAACGGCTTTCATGATGTCGGCCGCTGAAGCAGTTCCCTCCACGCCCATTGTATTTGTCAGAAGGCTCACGCTGCAGGATTCCACGCCCGGCACCTTGCTCACGGCCTTCTCCACGCGCGCCTGGCAGGCCGCGCAGCTCATTCCTGTGACTGTATATTGCTCCATCGAAATTCCTTTCTCTGTTCGCTGAAGCCTTGCTCTTGCAAGGCTTCTGAAGATGGGCTCAAAACGGGGAGCCCCTCTTTTATTTACTTCATTAACTTCTGCAGTGTCTTGACCAGCTCATCCACTTTCTCGCTGTTTCCCGCCTGCACATCCTCCGTCACGCATGTGTGGATATGGTTGGCAAGCAGCACTTTTGTGAAGCTGTTCAGCGCCGCATTGGCCGCGGCCACCTGATTGATGATATCAATGCAGTAAGCATCTTCCTCCAGCATGCGGCGGATCCCACGCACCTGGCCCTCTATTCTGCTCAGGCGGTTGATCAGGTCCTTCTGCTCTTTCTCCGTGCGCACCTTGGTGCGGCAGCAGCATTCTCTGTTCGTATCGTTTACAATGATTTCCGAAGACTCCTTGTTCGCAGGCATTTTTTTCTCTCCTCACTTGACGGGGATCTCTTTTCTTACACATCATATACCCCCATGAGGTATATTTCAAGCAAAATATACGGGGTGGGGGTATTTTCTTGTATCCCCCACCCAGGTATTATTCCCGGTTTTAGGTACGCAGCAGTACATTCTGTATTCTTTACCCCATGATTTCTTCTCAACTTGCCGTGAGGAGCTTGCTGAAAGCTTGTTATTTCTGTTATATCGTTTGTAAACGGCTTAAATATCATTTTTCAGTGCCGCTGCACTCTACGTTGCAATGCCGGATACCCTTGATTTATAATTTCGATTGGAGTATAAAACCTGAAAAGCCCCTATCTGTACCTAACCCCAAGTGCGCGCAAATGCAATCTGCATTTACGCAATATTTTTACACACACTATAGAACGGAGAACCGGTTTTGCGTTACTACATCGCCGACTGCCACTTTTTTCATAGCAGCCTGAACTACCAGATGGACTGCCGCGGCTTTGCGGACGTCGATGAAATGAACAACTACATGATCAGGCAGTGGAATAAAAAGGTCCGGTGGAATGACGAGGTCGTCATCCTCGGCGATTTTTCTGTCGGGAAGGCCGAAGAGACCAACCGGGTCCTGGAACAGCTCAATGGCTTTTTGTATCTGATCGATGGAAATCACGATCAATTTGGGCGCGCCAAAGGATTTAATGCTGCCCGCTTTAAGTGGATCCGTCCTTACGCCGAGCTGCGCGACAACAACCGCAAGGTCATCTTGTGCCACTACCCTATTCTGTGTTACAACGGGCAATACCTGTTTGATGAAGCCGGCAATCCGCGCACCTATATGCTCTACGGCCATGTGCATGACACCTGGGACCAGCGCCTGATGGAGCAGGTGCAGGATCTGACCCGGCATCAGGACCGGACTCGCAGGGACGGCACGAAGTATAAACTGCCCTGCCGGATGATCAACTGCTTCTGCATGTATTCCGATTACACGCCGCTGTCGCTGGATGAGTGGATTGAGGTCGACAGAAAGCGTGCAGCAAAGCAATCCCGTTAATAAGCAGACCCGACGAAAGAAGCTGCGGCAGTGATCGAATACACGCAGCGCAGACCGCTGCCGGAGGAATGGACGGACCGGCTTGATTTGATCCGCTCTTTTCGGTAAACTGTACTCGTAGTTCGCAAGTAATAACAAAAAGGACAGCTCGAAATGGAGGATAATTCGAAATGCTTGAATTTAAATATGATACACAACTTCTGATCGACGGAGACGATTTGGATGAAGACGAAGTCTATGATTACTTCGTAGAACATTTTAAGGGCGACTGCCTGCTGGCCGTCGGTGGAGACGGAGATCCGATCAAGATCCACTTCCACACAAACGAGCCGTGGCTGGTGCTTGAATACTGTGCATCCATCGGCGAAATCTACGACATCGTCGTAGAAGATATGGACAGACAGAGCAGAGGACTTAAAGGCTGAGTTGTGACAAAAAGGGAACCGGCCCCCGTCTCCACATTAAGAGGTCCTGCGCCTCAGAATTGAATTTCTGAAATTTTAGGCGTTGCAAAATCGGCGATATGACGCCTAAGATTTGAAATTCCAAGTCACATAGGCGTGAAACAGAATAGTGGAAAGTGAAGAATTCTCAAAATTAGGCGTGTCTTGCTCCTAATTTTGAGAATTTTCATGTTTATAGGCGTCAGGTATTACTCCTATAAATGCCGGATTTTGATTTATTAGGCGTGTGGGTGCCAAAATTCAGACGCCTATAATCGGGAAAAAAGAATTCTTAGGCGCAGTCCTTAGCTTCGAGCACCTATACTTCAAAATTCTTAGTTTACAGGAGGCATACGCACGCCGGAGACAAAGAACCGCCTCCTGTCTCCTCCCACTTAAAAGGAGACAGAGAACCGTCCCCTGTCTCCATGCAAATCAAGTTGCGTCTTCCGGCTTTGAGGCTTCTCCACCCATATGGTCAATAAAAACCTCCGTGACGTCCTCGCCTTCCTCCAGCTTTGCCTCCTCCACTGCCGTATCGGCAAGTTCCTCGCTGTTCATCGGGATCTCTTTGGGGATGGGCTTTCTCGTCAGGATCTGCATGAACTCTTCGCCGGTGATCGTCTCACGGAAGTACAGGTACTCCGCCAGCTCGTCCATCTTGCGCTTGTTCTCCTTCAGGATCTGCAGCGCCTTTTGATGCTGCGAGCGCACGAGCTCCACGACCTTTTTGTCGATCAGCGACTGGGTCTCTGCCGAACAGGCCAGCGATGTATCTCCGCCGAGATACTGGTTGGTCACCGTCTCCATGGCCACCATGTCAAACTCATCGCTCATGCCGTAGCGCGTGATCATCGCGCGGGCAAGGCGCGTCGCCTGCTCTATATCGTTGGAGGCGCCGGTCGTGATACTTCCGAAGGCGACTTCCTCCGCCGCGCGGCCGCCGCACAGCGTCGCGATCTTGTTCTCCATCTCTTCCCGGCTCATCAGGTAATGGTTGCCCTCTTCCTCCACCTGCATCGTGTATCCGAGCGCGCCTGATGTGCGGGGGATGATCGTGATCTTCTGGACCGGCGCGCTGTGGGTCTGCATCGCCGCGACCAGCGCATGACCGATCTCGTGATAAGAAACGATCAGCTTCTCCTTATCGGTCAAAATAGCGTTCTTCTTCTGGTATCCCGCAATGACGACTTCTATGCTCTCCTCAAAGTCTGCCTGCGTGGCAAATCTCCTGCCGTCGCGGACGGCCCGCAGGGCGGCCTCATTGACGATATTGGCCAGCTCGGCACCGGAGGCGCCCGCCGCCATTCTCGCTATTTTGTTAAAATCGACATCCGAGCCGTATTTGATCTTCTTGGCGTGAACTTTCAGGATATCTTCCCTGCCCTTGAGATCCGGCAGTTCCACGGGGACCCGCCTGTCGAAGCGGCCGGGTCTTGTCAGCGCGGGATCGAGCGCTTCGGGGCGGTTTGTAGCCGCCAGGATGACGACGCCGATGTTCTCCTCGAAACCGTCCATCTCCGTGAGCAGCTGGTTGAGGGTCTGTTCGCGCTCGTCGTTGCCGCCCAGGGCGGATCCGTCACGCTTTTTGCCGATCGCGTCGATCTCGTCGATGAAGACGATGCAGGGTGCCTTCTCCTTGGCCTGTTTGAAGAGGTCGCGGACTTTGGACGCGCCCATGCCTACGAACATCTCCACAAATTCCGAGCCGGACATGGAGAAGAATGGTACATTGGATTCGCCTGCGACCGCTTTGGCCAGCATGGTCTTTCCGGTTCCGGGAGGGCCAACGAGAAGAATGCCTTTGGGCATCGTCGCGCCGATCTCCTTGTATTTGCCGGGGTTGTGCAGGTACTCCACGATCTCCTGCAGGTTTTCCTTGGCCTCCTCTTCGCCCGCCACATCCGAAAACTTAATGCCTTCCGTGGACTTGACGTAGATCTTGGCGTTGCTCTTGCCCATTCCGAACATCAGCGAGTTCGCCCCGCCCGCCTGGTCCATCATTCTCTTGTTGAGCATGTATCCCAGCCCGGCGAAGATTCCGATCGGCAGCACCCAGGAGAGAAGGAAGGAGAGCAGCGGTGACATGGGCTGTACGATATCACTGCCGAATTTCACATTGTGCTGGTGAAGGCGGCTGGCCAGTTCCGGATCCGTGACAGGGGCCGTCGCATAGACCTTTCCCTCCGTATCGGTGAACAGGATCTGCGAAGAGGAGATCTGCACCTCTTTCACCTGATCGTTCTCCGTCATCGTGATGAATGTGTTGTAATCCGTCTCTGTGATCTGGGCACGCTGAAGCGAGGGCATGACCAGGCTGTTGAGCAGGATCATCACCACAATGACCAGCAGCATATATGTGATCCACTGCTTTTTCGGCTGCTTTACTTCATTCATATTTCTTTCCTTTCTGCCGGGTCAATCGATTTGTGTCAAATACTGTCTGAGCTGCCTTGAATCGGTCAATCCCTGTCAAACTCTTTGGCCAGTACCCGGAAGAGTTCTTCCGTGTCTACCGGTTTGTTCAGGTGGCCGTCCATGCCTGCTTCCAGGCATTTTTCCTCCATATTGTCGTACGTGTCTGCCGTCAGCGCAATGATCGGTATCTCCGCCGCGTCCGCGCAGTCGCTCTCCCTGATCGCCCTGGCAGCGGCCCGTCCGTCAAGAAGCGGCATCATCAGATCCATCAGGATCGCCTGATAGTGGTAAGGTCCTCCCTTTTTGAACATCTCCACTGCCTCCTGCCCGTCCCTGGCCAGTTCGGAGTGGACGCCGCGCGTCTCCAGGATCTTCATGATCACTTCCGCATTGATGGCATTGTCTTCCGCCACCAGCACGTTTTTGCCATAAAGGACCCGGTCCTCGTATGTGGTATTCGTTCTCCTGTGCAGCCGGATCTGTTCCTCCGACGCCAGGTCAAAATCCAGCACGACCGTAAATGTCGTCCCTTTTCCCTTTACACTCTCGCAGGTGATCGTTCCCTGCAGCAGGTCCACAAGGTTCTTGCATATGTACAGGCCAAGTCCCTGCCCGTCTCTGAGCGCGACTTCCTCGCGGTTCTCCTGCTCGAACGGAAGGAACATCTTCTTGCGGAAATTCTCACTGATCCCCATGCCGTTATCCGTGATCGTGTAGACATGGTGTGCCTTGCCGTGGACATAGGTGACACTGGTCACGAAATCCACGGTCCCGTCCTTCTTGGAGAACTTCACGGCGTTGCTCAGAAGATTGATGAGGATCCTCTCCACATGTTCCGTGTCCATCATGACATACCGGTCGTCACTGCCCTTGACCCTGGCCCTGTACAAAATACCGGCATTCGCCGCTTTCTGGCCGATGATCGAGTTGACTTCCTCGATGATCTGGGTCTCCCGCACAGCGGTGCTGATCGAAACGACTTTGCCCGCGTTGATCCTGCTCGTCTCGAGGACCTCGTCGATCAGGCTCATGAGGTACCTGCCCGAAGACTGTATTTTCTCCAGATTCCCCCGGGTCACCGGAGAGAGATCCTTGTCCTGCAGGCTCAGCTGGACGAGACCTATGATCGCCGTCATGGGCGTGCGCATATCGTGACTCATATGAGACAGAAACGCCTCTTTCTCGCGCCCGGTCTTCACGGCCGCGCGGAGCGCTTTGGCCATCTCGTCGATCTGCTGTCTGTCATTGACCTGCTTTGTGGTATCCACGAAGGTGATGACGAGGCCTCGCAGGCTCTTCTCCTCCTGCATCTCGATCTCCTTGACGCGGGCATCCGGAAGGGGATACTCTTTCTCCTTTTCCAGTTCCCTGTAGGGCGCGATCCTCACCAGATAGGTCCTTCCCGTCACGGAAGCGCAGTTCTTCTCGATGGGATTCATCGTGGACAGGACCTGCCTGCACAGCGCGATCAGGTCGATGGTCGCAAAATTAAAGGCAATATATCTGAGCGACCGCCCGACATCCTGGTCGGCGACATGGAATTCCGAGGAGATGTATTCCGTATATTTCCGAATGTTCAGGTTCCGATCGACCATAATGATCCCGACCAAAGTCGAAGAGAGGAAGTTGGCCATATCGTCGTTGACCGACGCCAGTTCATTCACTTTGGACTGATACTCGGAGTTGACCGTATAGAGCTCTTCATTGACGCTCTGCAGCTCTTCATTGGAACTCTGCAGCTCCTCATTGGCCGTCAGGAGCTCTTCGTTGGCCGCCTGCAGCTCCGCGTTGACGCTCTCGAGCTCTGTCACCGTCTTTTTCAGATTGTCCTGCGCGACATGCAGTTCCTTCTCCAGGTCGGTGATCCTCTCCGCTGCGGCGGTATCGATATGATACTGCTCCATCGCGATCTCTTTGCCGCTCTCCG
This sequence comes from uncultured Lachnospiraceae bacterium, assembly GCA_902801585.1. Next base: position 26,847 of record CADCIU010000003.1, read on the forward strand.
CCGGACGCATAAATGCCAGGACGGTCATGCCGGTATCCGACCCCAGCCTGTCCCGGATGGGCTGGGCCACCAGCGAGATCGCCTCCCTGCCTCCGTCGAGCATCACCGGGATCCCCTCATAAGCGACCCTCTCCTGCTTCTCTCTGGCCTCCTTGAGTGCCTTAGAGACCGCGATCTTGAGCTCCGGCCGCACGAGGCTGAAAATGTCCAGCGTCACCGCGCCGACAGGAAGCATAATGAACTGCTTGCTGTCGCCGTATGTATGCACCAGCTGGTTCTTCTCATCCACGAGAGCGCTCGCCGGCATGAGCATCTCGAGAATGCGCATGTCCAGTTCTCCCGCCGTATATGATAGATCCGGCTCCGTCACGCTGTGCGTCAGGCCGGCTGTTCCCATGCTGTTTTCAAGGCCCTGCATCGAATATGTGATGCGCTCGTGAGAGGGCGCTTTTCCCGACGCATTGTGCACGAATATCTTTTCATTGGCACACAGAACCCTGAAGACGTCGTCGTAATCGATCACCGACTCACTTCTTCCCAGGAAGAGATATCCTCTGTCATTGAGTGCCATGTGGAAGATCGCGAACAGATTTCTCTGCAGAACGTTCTGGAAGTAGATCAGAAGGTTCCTGCAGCTGATCAGGTCAAGTTTTCCGAAGGGAGGATCCTGAAATACATTGTGCTGCGCGAACACGATCATCTTGCGGATCTCATGGCCGACGATATAGTGATTGCCTTTGCGGCTGAAATAGCGGCTCAGTCTGTTGACAGACACATCCTCGCTGATATTGTCGTTGTATACGCCCCTGGCTGCCACAGCAATGGAATCTGCGTCCAGGTCCGTGGCGAAAATCTTGACATCCCTGCGGACGCCCAGTTCTTCCATTACCTCCGCAAATAAGATGGCAATGGAGTACGCTTCCTCACCGGTGGAGCAACCCGTCACCCAGACCCTGATCTGATAGGACGGCGACGCGTTTTTGACCATATCGTAGATCACCCGGTCCCTGAGCACGTCAAAATACTCCGGGTCCCTGAAAAAGCTGGTCACACCGATCAGCACTTCTTTGGCCAGAAGCCTGGCCTCATCCGGGTTATTGGACAAGTACTTCACATATTCCTGGAGATTGCGGTTGTGCGTGACCACGATGCGTCTCTCAATGCGGCGCAGGATCGTCGTCTGCTTGTAATAGGTGTAATTGACGTTGGTGACGTTCCGCAGGATCGAGAATACCTGTGCCATAAGGTCCCCGTCGCTGAGCTGCAGTTTGTTGCCCGCATCCACGGTAGAGGCCGCAATGTGCCGCATCTCCCGCGCGATGCTGTCGGGATTGAGGACCAGGTCCACCAGGCCCGTCGCTATGGCATTTCTCGGCATGCCGTCGAACTTGGCGCTCTCCGGGGACTGCACGATGATGACACCGTTCTTGTCCTTGATCGAGCGGATCCCGTTCGTGCCGTCCGACCCTGTCCCTGATAAAATGACGGCCACCGCCCGGTTCTCGTAGGCGGCTGCCAGCGAGCGGAAAAAGATGTCAATGGGATGGTTTATATTCTTGTGATTGTACTCTCTCAGGCGCAGCACATCCGATACGATCTCCAGATTGTACTTGGGCGGGATCATATAAATATGGTTCCGCTCCACGCGCATTCCGTCCTGCACTTCCACGACCGGCATCGCCGTATCTTTCCCCAGGATATCCGCCAGAAGACTCTTGTGGTCCGGCGAGAGATGCTGGATGATGACGAACGCCATTCCGGTATCTCCGGGCAGAAAGGTCAAAAACTGCTGCAGGGCTTCCAATCCCCCTGCCGATGCGCCGATTCCCACGACGCAGGTGGGCTGTGCCTCATGTCCGTTCTTTTTGTGGGTTTCCTTATTGCTCATCCGATCCCTCATTCTGATCTGTGTGACATTGATCATGATTTTTCTCTGAAATCACTAAATAACATCAATACTATTCTATCTCTTTTTGGACAAAAATGATACTATGGATAAATAGAAAGGAAATGACGCCATGCTTATATCCATTATCGTGCCCTGTTACAACGAGCAGGAGGCGCTCCCGATCTTTTACCGCGAGGCCTCCGCTGTCCTCTCTCAAATGGACTGTGACTACGAGCTTTTACTGATCAACGATGGGTCAAAAGACCGCACGCTGGCCATCATGAAGGAGCTGGCCGCGAGCGATCCGCATGTTTTTTATTTCTCTTTTTCAAGGAACTTCGGCAAGGAAGCGGCTATGTACGCCGGCTTCTGCAATGCGCGCGGCGATTACATCGCCGTCATGGATGCGGACCTGCAGGATCCGCCCTCCCTTTTGCCGGAGATGGTAAAGGTTCTGGCCGGCGGTGAATACGACAGCGTCGCCACAAGGCGCTCCGACCGGGCAGGCGAGCCCCCTGTCCGAAGCTGGTTCGCACGCCGTTTCTATGCGCTGATCAACCGGATCTCCGATGCCGACATTGTGGACGGTGCACGGGATTTCCGCCTGATGACGCGGGATATGAAGGATGCGATCCTATCCATGACCGAGTACAACCGCTTTTCCAAGGGTATCTTCGGCTGGGTCGGTTTCAAGACCATGTGGCTCCCCTATGAGAATGTGGAGCGCGTCGCCGGAGAGACCAAATGGAGTTTCTGGAAGCTGTTCAAATATGCGATCGATGGAATCATCAATTTCTCCCAGGCGCCGCTGAGCATCGCCTCCTGGTTCGGAATGCTGATGACGGCTTTCTCCTTCCTGTTCCTGGTCTTTATCGTCCTGCGCCGTCTGATCTTCGGGGATCCTGTTGCCGGATGGGCGTCCACGATCTGCGTGATCATCTTTATCGGAGGCCTTCAGCTCTTCTGTCTTGGCATTATCGGACAGTATCTGGCCAAGACGTATATGGAGACCAAACACAGGCCCCACTACATCGTCTCCGACACAAACGCGGAACATGCGCAGAAGATCCGATGACCGCTGTATACATAACCTGCCGCGCCCGCCGCAGACTTGTTCTGCGGCGGGCGGCTGATACAAAAATAAGTCCTGCCGCCGATTGGTCAGCGGCAGGACTTTCCTGTCTTTTTATTCGTATGCTGTTCTTTTATTCTGATCTTTTATTTGATCTTTCTGACCATCACACCGTTTGCGTCGAACTCGTACACATGCTTTGCGATCGTCACTGTGCCGGTCACCATGGCGCCCTTGGCATTCAGATAATACATCTTTCCGCCCAGATTCAGCCATCCGGTCTGCATGATCCCGTCTTTATTAAAGTGATACCGGCTGCCCGCGATGGTCAGCCACTTGTTGCGGGCATAGGAAGTATCGATCTGCTTATATTTCCATCCCTTGGCTGTGCTCACCCACTTGGCCTTGTCGTGGCAGGTCGCGGTGCTGAGCTGTTTGTGGAAAACAGCGCCGTCCGTCTCTATGCCGGTATTGTAGATATACGCCGATCCCTTGTTGTAGTAATCGAGCACATCCGAGAGCGTATCCATCGTTCCGCACTCAAACTGGACATCCATACTGCGGAGCTTGTTCACGATCGATGCATTCATTGCCGTGGTCTTCCAGCACCAGAGGAACACCTCGTTATCCGCGCCCTTAGCCTGCGAGAGCTGCTGAAGGGCGACCGTTCCGACGCTTGCCGTCGTGATGCCGATCCGAAGCTTGGGAGACGCTTTGTGGACGCGCTGCGCCCTTGTATCCGTCGTCTTCGAGACCGAAAAGATCATGGAAGACCTGTCGGTGATCTTGTATTTGTCGAGAATCGTCGTGGCGGCTTTGATCTGCGCCGCGTTCATCGTGGTCCCCTTGACCTCGATATATACCTCCGTGTCCGGATGGCTCTTGATCCATTTCGCCATCTGCTCCAGCGTGAGCACAGGGGTTCCCTTGTACTTCTGGCCCCACTTGATCCCGAAATCGTACTGCCCGAGCTGCTTGAGCGTCAAGGCGGAGACGACCGGTCTCTTCGAAGGCTCCGACCCGTCCTTCATCCTCGCATACTTGACCTCGTTGTCATGGAGACAGACCGGCACGTTGTCCTTGGTAAAGAGCAGGTCGATGACCATAATGCGGTTGCCGGCCTTGTAGGCCTCGTCATAGGCGGCAATGCTCTGCTCCGGTGCGGAACCTTTCCTGCCGATATAATAGCCCAGCCGGTTCGAGGTCCCCACGTTCCTCAGGTTGGCATAGGTGATCCAGCCGACCCTGTGCCCGGCCGCGTTCACATAATACTGCTTCTTGTCGACCCAGTTCTTCGTGACCATGGCCCCGGTGTCGTCGAACCAGTAGTAATAGCCTCCGACCTTCACCCAGCCTGTCCGCATCGCGCCGTATCCGGTCACGATATTGCCGGACCCGTTCAGAAGGTACTTCTTGCCGTTCTGTGTCAGCCAGCCTGTCTTGACATATCCGTCTTTGTCAAAATAGTAAGTCCGGTGCCCTATGGCCTTCCACGTGTTTTTGAAGAAGGTGCCGTCCGCCTTTTTATAGCGCCAGCCCTTTTTGTCCTTCACCCAGTTCTTGGTCCCGAAGGAGACCTTTTCCGCTTTCAGGCCGTCTGCGTCCACGAAATACCGATAGCCGTCGACCCACTCGTTCCGGGCCATTTCGCCGCTCTCTTTGAGATAGCGGTTTCCGACCCAGCAGTTTGCCAGCATCCGGCCATTGTTGTCCAGATAATATCTTTTATTCTGAAAGATCATCCACCCGGTCTGCTTGACGCCAGCGGAGTAATAATACCAGCCGCCGCCTCTTAGGAACCAGCCGTTCCTGGAGGCCGACTCCAGATAGGTCGTCTGAAGATAACGGAGCGTAGGCGCTTTCACGATTGGGCCGTTCTTAAAGTGGACCGGATCCATTGTGATTGCCTGGACCGAAGCCGTCACCGTATAAGCCGCACCGGTCAGCGACGCCTTATTCGCTTTGATCAGTGCATTGATCTGGTCTTCCAGATCCACGTAGATCTTGCCGCCTACGTTTACGCTTTTCGTATAGACATTGCCGTTGGCCGCAAGAGAGACCGTGACATTGTACTTTTTGGTATTATTGACCGCATTCCAGCGAAGGATCGTCGTGCTGTCCCAGCGCAGATTCGTGCACTTGCCCAAAGTGACCGCGAGCGGCGAGACCTTGACGGCACACGCCTGTGTGGAATCCCCCGCGCTCACGAGGATGACCGACTCTCCCTCCTGCCTGCCGCTGATGACCGCTTTCTGGGTGATCGTTCCGTTGATCTCCCGGGATGCGGCTTCTGCAGGCTCCGCCTGTGTGCCCTGGTTTGACGCCGTCGTCTCTTCCGCATCTTCTCCGGCGCCCTCACTTCCGGGCTCCTGCGCAGCTTCGGGCTCCGTTTCCGTCACGATGACGGGCTCCGTGACCGACTGCACCTGCGCCGCCGCGGTTTCCTGATCCTCCTGCGTCGACCATGTGATCGAATCCGCTATGGCCTGGACGGCCTCCTCACTGTCAGCCGTAAACCGGACTTCCAGCGTCAGTTCTCCGGTCTTGCCCGCATAGATCTCCATCTCGGACGCCGAGAGCGACGTCTCGATGCTGGCATCACCGACCGGTCCGTTCCCTTCCTCTGCCTTCGCCGGCTCCGAACCGTCTGCCGGATCAGTGCCTGTGCTCTCCGGATCGGTCCCGCTGCTCTCTGTGCCCTCTTTGCCGTCACCGGAAACCGCTGCTTCACTGGCGGCTTCGGCGTCTTCTTCCGCAAGGCTTTCTTCGGTCACTGCTTCGGCATCTCGCTCCTTAGCGGCATCCGTTTCCTTGCCGTCAGCACTGTTTTGATCCGTATTCTGCTCTGAATCCTGTCCCGGATCCTGTTCTGAATCCTGTTCTGTATAAAGGCTTTCGCCCGCGTTATTCTCCGAGGGTGTCTCTCCGCTTCCGGACGGATCTGCGGGGGCCTCCTCCTGCATCTGATCTTCGCTCTCAGATACAACAATATCCGTGGAAACGCTGTCTGCCTCCGAGGCAGAAACCGTCATTCCCACGGAACTTGTTATAAACGATAATGAGAGCAAAAAGGCAAGCAGTTTGATTCGCTGCCGTCTTCTCATATATTCATCTCCTGTCGTGTTTCTCCTGCTTATTCCCTCGATTTATTAAACAAGCTTAATATATACGAAACACTTTGTCAATAATTTGCCGGGTCGATCAGCGTGACACACCCGAGGATCGGGATCTCATTTCTTCTGCAGACACCGATGAGCTCTTTGAGTCCGCTCTTTTGCGATTTACCGAAAGTCTCCGCCAGAATGACCGCGTCGGATCCAAGAAGCGCATGGTAAGCCTTCTCTTCCCTGAGCGGATTGCCGGTCTCTACTGCCAAGTTCTCTCCGCCGAGCGCATTCACCAAAGTCTGTGCCGCACGGGACACGTTCTCTTTGTCGCAGTCATAGGCAATGTAGATCCGGCTGTAATTGCTCTTTGCCAGTTTTCTGCCCAGTTCGGCTGCCAGAAGCTCCGCACCTTTTTCCGGCGTCTGCGCTGCTCTCGCTGCGCCCAGCATATCCAGGCCCTTGCTGCGGATCAGGTCCGCTTTGCCGGGTCCCTTGGAGGCACCGATCTGCATGCTCTGCAGCACCGGAAGCCCGAAATTGTCGCGGAGCTCTTCCTCTCCCCGGATTCTGCCGGAGAAGACAAAGGACAGATAGACCGCGATCAGTGCCAGGATAAAACCGCCGATGCCGCCGGCTGCAACATATTTTTTCAGGCTGACCTTCTTGGCCTTGGGAGCCGCTGTCTTTCCGGACGCGGAGCTCTCTTCGCACAAGAGCGTAAAGTATCCCCGCTGGCCTTCGCTCAGCGTATCCACACTGTTCTTGACAAAGTTGCTTCGATTGGTCTGCAGCGTGACCATAGGCGATGCCGCTGACTGCTGCTGGTTCAGGAGCCACTTCGCGTCATTCCTCGTGCTCACGCTTCCGATTTTGCTCACAGTGACCTGCGTGCCGGCTTTCTGCATCTGCGCACTTTTGCTGCTGATCGCCGCGTCGATGATCTTCTGAACCCCGTCTGCCTGTGCCTCATCCTGAAGGACATAGGTGACTTCGATGACCCCGCGGTACATGCCCTCCACCGGGGTGACCAGTTCCGTCGTCATCTGGGTCTTCGTGTCCGACGGCATGTTGGAGCTGGGGATCATCTCCGCGTTGGTAACTGTGACGATCTCCTGCAGAGACGCCGTCATCGGGTCCTCCCCCAACAGCGCACCGATCTCCTCATACTCCTTCTGTCCCAAAAGCGCGGCGGAAAATGCGTTGACCGCATCTTTGTTGTCTGACGTCACACTGTACTGGACATCCACGCGGGTATGATCATAGGGGTCGGTACTCTGCAGCAAAGACCTGCTCATGTAATCCTTCCAGCTGCTCAGTCTGTCACCGTAAAAGCAGTACTGGGAATAGATCTGCTCCACATACAGTGCGTCCGCCTCCGAGAGGGCCGCCCTCGCTTTTTTGACCCGGTCCTCGTAGCTGACCGCTGTCCCTGTGCTCTGTCTCGTCTTTTTCATATAGCCGAAACCGCCCGCTAAAACGGCGGCGATCAGCGCGATCAGGACGATCAGCTTCCACTTTACAAGTAAATACGCAATGCCGCTGCGAATATCCACAACTTCTTCCAATTCGCTACCCATAGATTTCCTCTCTTCAATTATCAGGTCTGCTGTCAGGTCCGCTCCCCGGTCTTGGGCATAAGGACCTTTCAGTGCTGTCTCTCCTGAAACAGCGCTTCATATTCCGCCACGATCTGATCCCAGCTGTAGTGCTCTCTCACCCTGTCTTTGGCCAGCTGTCCGAACCGGCGGATCTCGCTTTCCGTCATCCTGTCCGCTCTGTGGATCAGCGCGGACAGATTCCCCTGCTCCTTGGTCCAGTAAAGCGCCGCATCCTCTGCCACCTCTCTGTTAAATCCCACGTTCAGCAGGAGATTGAGGTCGGTCGAACCGAGTGCCTCGAGAAGGCTCGGATTCGTTCCGCCGACTTCGTGGCCGTGGAAATTGGCATAGGCGTTTTCCCGGATCTTCTTGAGAAGCTCCTGATCATAGACCGTACCGGTGAAATTGATCCTGGGATCATCCTCAAAATGGAGCGCCTCCAGCAGACGATTGTAGAATTTCCCGTTGGTCGTCGTGATGATGGCAAAATCCCGCTCAGAATCAGAGGCCATGAACTCCCGGATCATGGTCTCGAAGTTGTTCTCGGGCACAAATCTTCCCACCACAAGGTAATACTCTTTTCTCCGCAGACCGTGCGCTTTAAGCCATTCTTCGTATTTGACGTCCGTTTCGCCCGGTGCCGACGGCTCGACCTCCGATCCGTATGCGATGAATCTGGTCTTGGGATGGTATTTCCGATAGGTCTTCCTGATATATTTCTCAATATTCTTGCTGTCGCAGACCAGAAGGTCCGCGCTGCGCACCATCAGTCCTTCTGAAGTCTTCCAGTATTTCTGCACCGGTCTGCTCCATTTGGCGCGCTTCCACTCATGTCCGTCCGGATTGATATACAGCACACCGCCCAGATCATGGATCTCTCTGCGGAAACCGGCAATAAAAGGACCGATCCTGCAGGCAAGGACGTAAAAGACCGGCTTTCTCACCTGTGGATGCGCTTTGCAGTAATCAATACTGCGCCTGAGCGCGATCAGGTCACATACGACTGCTCTCGCGGGGCCGATATAGGGCACGCGGATGTCAAAGCATGCCGCTCCGTTGTACTCAAAGCGCTGATCATCCACCGCCATTCTCGACACGTGGTAGCGAATCCTTTCCGTTTTCCGATACTGCGTGAGCTTTTCGACAAACGTCTCAAAACCGCCGTACTGTGCGGGGATCCCCTTACTCCCGATTATGAAAACATGCTGAATGCCTGTCTCGCCCTGCAGATTCTCCTGATCTGCCTCCGGCAGCAGGCGCACTTTGCGGTCTGCGATCACGGTATATTTTCCCGTTCTGGTCATATTGACCCTCCATTTCTGTCATCCACTCTCGAAAGGCCCGCATCCCGGACCTTTTATGCCCGTCCGCACCGTTCGGGCCGCTTCGCGGGCGCGGCAGCTTTTACCGTGTATGGCTCATTATACCATATATCCCCGCCAAAGAATATGCGTCGAAACAGTGCCGCCGGTTCCCTTATTCACTCCCGCCGCTTTGTATAACCTTCAGGATGCTGACGACGACATCTTCCGCGTCGCCGGACTCCTCGATGACCGTATCCGCGTATTTTTCGTAGAGCACGGTCCTCTCATCATACAGGTCCCGGAGCGTCTGGCCCTCCCGGAGCGCTACACCTCTCTGCCTGATATTCCCCAGCCTTTTCCGGATGGTCTCGAAATCCGTCTTGAGATACATGATGTGCCCGATCTCTTTAAAATGGCGCATGGCGTCTTCTCCGTAGACCGCGCTCCCTCCGGTCGCGATGACGCAGTGGTCTGCCTCCACAGAAGCATTCACTCTGTTCTCCACTTCCAGAAAGCCGTCTACACCGACTTCTTTGATGATCTGCGCCAGCCTCTCTTTCTGCGCTCTCTGAATCAGTATATCCGTATCGATAAAACCATAGCCGAGTACTTTGGCCAGGATCACGCCGACTGTGCTCTTGCCGGACGCCGGCATTCCGATCAGGATCAGGTTCGTCTTTTTCATCCGCGCTTCCCTCTGCTGCCTTAGGTGACCGCTGTAAAGCGGCTAAATATCATTTAGTCAGTATATCATACCACCGAAATCTGTTGTAGAATACAGACAGATGATTTTTATCTTGTTATGGATCGAAAGGATTGTTTATGAAGATTTATTCCCGCACATTTCTGCTGTTCTTACTGATTCTGTGCCTTTTGGCTCCCGCTGCTGTCAGCGCGAAGGCGGCGGCTTCGGGCGGATGGACCAGGAAGGAAAACGGAAAGTGGTACTACAGCTCAGCGGACGGAAAGCCTGTCTCCGGCTGGCAGACGATCGGCGGCAAAAATTACTATTTTGACCCCGCAGACGGCAATGCCATGGCCACGGGCTTTAGGTCCATCACAAACGGCGGAAAGACATACACCTATTATTTCATGGATCCCTCCTATATCTCCTACACGGAATCCGGCCTGGGGCAGATGATGACCGGCTGGAAAACGATCGAACAGAACGGCGCCTATAACGTTCACTATTTCGCGGATTACCGCTATAAGAGCGCGCCGAGAGGTTCCATGCTCTCCGGCTTTAAGGTGATCGACGGCGGCAAATACTACTTTGCCGATTACCGGTATCCTTCCCGGCCCAAGGGCTCCCGGCTGACCGGCTGGAAGATCGTCGGCGGCAAGTCTTACTATTTTGCCGACTCCCGCTGCCCCGACTGCAAGATCATGGGCAATATGATGACCGGATTTGCCATCATCAGCGGCAAAGTCTACGGCTTTACGTCCGGCGGCGTCCTGCAGCCTGACTGGGCTGCGCGCAATGTCATCGTGATCGATCCCGGCCACTCCTCGCAGGTCGCGGACGGAATGGTCCCTTTGGGACCCGGCTCCGGCGAGATGAAAGAGGCGGACAACCTGGGGACCAAGGGGACGTATACCGGCGTCTATGAATACGCGCTGAACCTCACAGTGTCGCTCAAGCTCAGGGACGCCCTTCAGAAGAAGGGCTACAAAGTCGTCATGGTGCGTACGACCAACCGCGGAAAATACAGCTGTGTCGCCAGGGCTGACGTCGCAAACCGCAATAAAACGGCCGTCTTCCTGCGCATCCACGCGAACGCGGCGCCCAAGGACCCTTCCAAAAAAGGCGCGATGGCGATCTGCATCACTCCGGACAACCCCTTCGTGCCGCAGATGTATGAGCGCTCCCGCCTTCTCTCCGACCTGATTCTTGCAAGCTACGTCAAGGCGACCGGCTGCTACAATGAAGGAGTGGAAGAGAGAGACGACATGATCGCCAACAACTGGAGCAAGGTCCCCACCACGCTGATCGAACTCGGCTATATGACCAACAAACAGGAAGACCCGCTCATGCAAAAGGCCGCCTATCAGGACAAGATGGTGAAGGGATTGGTCGACGGGATCGACAACTATTTTAAAAAGACCGCCAAGTGATCAGCGGTCTTTGCGATATGCTTTATAGTAGTGGTGCCCGACGCGGTCCTCTTCGGGAGGCAGCTGCATGTAGTCCCCGTATGTGTGCCGCAGGATCTTATCATAGTCTGCGGGCACGCGGAAGCGGTATCCCTCGAAAGGCATATACGTATAGCCCTCGAACCATTTGCGCAGATACATATCTTTGACGCCCCAGGACAGCCAGATCACACAGCCCACGAAGCGGCTCTCATCATAGGGCTTGACCCGTGCGAGCTTTTCCAGTTCGTCCTGGAACCGCTCCTTGCCGCACAGGCGGCAGAACAGATAGACCGGCATCTTGATGCATTTTCTGAAAAACGATGTCGTTGTCTCGATCGCGAAGTGGTCTCTGGTGGCCTGATAGCACAGTGAAGAGAGACGGTCCCCTTTCATCCCGAAGCGGACCGCCTCTTTTTGGTCGTTTCCGAGTCCGTCGTAGGGATAAATGTCGATAAAGACCCCCATGCCGAAGGGCTTCTCATTCTCCATGATGATCTCGTACCGGTCATCGCTGATCCGCGTGATCATATAGGGATACGCCGGGCAGGTCTCTCTGTTGAACACTTCCAGATGCGGATATTCTCCGATGTGTTCTCTTAAATAATCGATCAGTTTGTCGTAATCCGGCCGCGGCATCATGATGTCGACATCGTCGTCCCATGGTATGAAGCCGTTGTGGCGCACTGCGCCGATCAGCGTCCCGTAGACCAGGTAATACCGGAAATTCTTCTCCTCGCAGATCTGCGCGACTGTGTGCAGGATCTCCAGCGCGGCCTGCTGCGTCTCCCGGATCGTCAACGGCGTCCGGCCCGCTGCATCGTTTTTCTTAGCTGTTTTATGATTCCAAAGCATAGTTGATATCCTCTGTTATGATATCCTGAATTTTTATATCTAATATGATCAGGTTCCCTTTCCGGCTCCGCGCTTTCCGAAAGGAAGATTCCTTCGGATGATCGCGAGCATCTCCAGTGCAAACGCATCGCGAAGCAGAAGGATCGTCACGGCATATATGATCCCGCCTCCGGCGACCTGGATGGCCAGATTCTTCCAGGACATATTCAGCCAGCGGCGGCTGAGCGCGATCGCACCCGCCATGGCGGCTCCGGCGATCAGGTATCGGACCGAAGCTTTCAGGATCCAGCTCAGGCGGATGTAGTCCCTGGAGAAAAAGATAAAGGCCAGCAGGATCGATGTCTCCGCCGCCACGGACGCAATGACCGCTCCCACGGAGAACAGGCGGGGAATGAGCAGCAGATTGAGAGTGAAGTTGACGATCGCCCCCAGGATCACGCTCATATTGTAGTTGGTCTGCCTGCCCACCGGCATGAGGACCTGTTTGCCCACCGCGTTGTTGAGTCCCACGACGATGATCAGAAGGCTGAAGATCTTGAGCAGTGTCGCGCTTCTCTCAAACCCTGCGCCCAGATAGAGCGGCACGAGATAATCCGTCACGGACATCATTCCAAGACACATGGGTATAGCGATCAGCAGAATAAAGCGGATCGTCTGCTCCAGGCGGTTCCTCATCCGGTCGATCGCATTGAGGTTGTAGAGGTTCGCCATGCGGGGCATGGTGACGATGCTCAGTGAAGTGACGACCGTCACTGCCATCTGCTCGATCCTCTGCGCGAATTCATAGTAGCCGTTCTCTACGGATGTATCCGTGAACCACTTGATCATCTGCTTGTCCAGCGACAGGTAGAAAGTCGTGGCGATCGTCGGTATGAAATAAATGATGCAGGAGCGCAGATGGCGCCTGAGATTGAGCTGGCGCAGCGGCACCCGGTCCACGAAGGAGGGCGTGAAATACCAGATCGAGGCATTTCCCAAAAGGGTCGACCCGTTCATGATCAGCGCATAGATCAGTATATCGCTCTGTTTTTTGACAAATGCGAAGATCAGGACCACGCTCACGATCTTGATCAGGGTGTTGCGCAGCACGATCTTCTTAAATTCCTCAAATCCCTGCAGAAGCCACGCGATATCAATGGCACTGGCCATGATCTGTATGATCAGGACCGAATACAGCCTCTTGTTCTCGGGTCTTGCCAGGAAAATGATGAACAGGACGAAGACGGCGGCTGACAAGGCCATCATGAGAAGACGCAGAAGCGCCAGCTCCCAGAAGATCGCGGAAACCTTCTTTTTGTCATTTCGAAAAGCCGCGACCCTGAGCTGGCCGTACGTCGCTATGCCCAGATTGCCGACCAGGGCAAAATAGCCCGTGATCGCCGTCGTATAGCTGAACGCGCCGACTTCTCCCGCGCCCAGGACTCTGGCTATGTAAGGCTGGATCATCAGAGGGATGATCACCGCCAGCATCTGGTAGGCGAGATTATATATATAGTTTTTCTTTACACTTTGTTTTTGTACCGGTTTCATGAATTACCATCGCGGTCCATGAGTGCCAGGAACGCCTTCGTGGACTGCAGCATGCATTGGACCGTAAATACGGACTTCTTGGATTGTTTGTGATATTCGAGGTCAGTGGCGACATCTTCGTGATGGTCCACCTTCAGGCGGGGATCGTAGATCATCTTCTCTCCGTCCCTTCTGCACTGATAGCAGAGGATCTCCGCCTCCAGATACATGAACGTACCGTCATAGAAGCAGCCTTCCGGGTGCTTCTCAGTAAAAGGCCGGGAGAAAACATAGCAGGATCCGTGCAGAAGCGGATCTTCCACAACATGATCCACGTAGTTCTCCGCTCTCTTTTCGGGAGCCGGACGTCTTCCGAGCCGCTCCAGGATCATCCACTTGAGCGGGATCATAAAGCGGAGCGCGTTCTTGAGCCTAAGGCTCCTAAGGCTCTTCTCAAGATCTCCCCGATCCGGCATCTTCCGGGTCTGGGGATTCTGGTGATACTTCTTTTTGGTGGAATAGATGTCCGGTCCCAGGACGTCAAAGGCGTATTCCTCAAAGCTCTTTTCCATCTGCAGGATGAAGTCCCGCTGCCGGATCTCCATGTCGTTGTTCATGACGACGACGTAATCGGGATCGTGCTCTTTCACTGCGAACCGGTAACCGAAATTGTTGCCTTTGGCAAAGCCCAGATTAGAGCCTGTCTCAAGGACCTCCACGTCCGGTTCCTTCTCATATCGCTCCTTCAGGTCTTTAAAGGTCCCGTTGGGCGAGAAGTTGTCGACAATGACGATCTTCTTGTCCCCGTCTATGTTGTTTCTGATCGACTCCACGCACTGGATCGTCTCCTCCAGCGCCATGTAGTGCAGGATAACAAAACTTACCATATTCTATACCAAATCTATTTTTCCAAATCAATCTGCACCGATCTTTATAAGATCTTGCGGGCTTTGCGTCTGTGCCGGTTTCGTTCCTTCGAGGCAGGCTCGCTCACTCCCCTCCGGATCCAGGATGGATCTGTAGTAGGTCCCCGGGATCTGCGCGTCTGACGCGTCAAACTTGTAGGAGAGTTTATGAAAGGGCGTCATCTCCTTCACCGCCTCCCAAACATCCCTGCGGTAAGGCTCAAACAGGCGCAGGAGCAGGATGTGGGGCGCTGCATTGCTGCAGGGGATCACCTCGTTCCACTCCTCGGGATAAGCCTCGATAGCCAGCTCGAAAAAGTCATGGAACAGGAAGTAATCCGCCATCTGCGTGTTCTTTCTCCAATACTCGTACAGGAGCGCTCTGGTCAGGCGCAGAATGGGGTGGCCCGTGCGGGCCGTGATCATCCAGCTGGAGATCCGCTGGCAGTGGCCGTCCCATCCGGGTTTGAGATCCTGGAAGACAAACAGATCACTGTCCATCATATACGACGGGACCTTTGACGAAGAGCACAGCACCGTGGCGTCGAGCCATGTGCCCCCGTGCCTGATCAGGAGTTCCAGTCTCAGAAGATCCGACATATGCGTCTTCGTGATCACGCCGCTGTCGATCTTCTCCTGAATAAATCCCGGAAATGTAATATACTCCCGATAGTTGTCTTTTGTCAAAATATGAATTTGCCTGTCAGGAAAATTTTCTGTTACAGAGCGGCAGCACCTCTGCACGATCCATGGTGCATTCTCCATTCCGTCCAGCCAGAGGATCCATATATGGTCCGTCCTTTTCCCGGGCTTTTTCTCTGTGCCGCGCTCCTTCTCCCTTTTCAGGTACTCGCGTATAAACCCGCTGTATTTTCTGCGGAGCTTCCCCAGCACTTTGTTGTTCACACTAAGGCGCACGATCTCCAGGGATTTCTGCGAAGTCCCCTGCATGGCGGCCTGCATGAGCGCGTAACCCAGCACGTGCTCCCTACCGTACTGCCTGAGGATCTCCTTTCCGCCTGCCCGTTTAAATTTATCTTCGAGATCTCTTATGTTCACTCCCGTGCTCTCCTCTTTGCTGTCCCGTCACTGCACCGCGGCGGCCGGTACTTACAGCTTCCCGATCCCGCGCAGGATGATATCTGTCCTGGTCTGCAGCTCCTGCGACCGATTCACTTTCAGGACCGGATAATGCGCACTGTAGCACTCGTTCAGCCGTTCATACTCGGCCAGGATCATTTCCAGCTGACTGTCACCGAGCTCATCGAACGTGCAGATATGGCGGTCTCTCGCTCTGATCGACGCCATACACTGCTCCGGCGAGATCTCATTGCAGATGACCGTCCATTCGCCCCGAACGCTTTTTACCGCCTCCGCGGCCATTTCCAGAAACACCTCATCGCGGATCATGCAGTCCGCGCAGAGTTTGACCAGCGTGTGGATCAGACCCTCGTCAAACAAATACACCTTCGGGGACTTTCCCATTTTCCCGTACAGCGCGATCAGTGCAGCTGCGCTACGGATCGTATAGTCAGCATTTTCATAGATGCCGAAGCGGCTTTGGAGCGGTCCCTCCCGCCGCAGGATCTCTTCGAGCCGTTTTCCCACGGCTCCGGATCTTTTGTCCGTAAAGACACCCGCCCGCATGAGCCTGGCGGCGGCCTTCCACGAAAGGCGGTTCATGGTGAGCTCCGTGACATTGACGACTTCTGCGCCCCGTGATCTGAGCGCTCTCTCCAGTCCCTTTAACAGATACGTCTTTCCGCTCCCGGGAAGACCGATACACTCAATGACCATTGTGCTCCTCCGGCAGGGCGTCTGCCTCCGTGCTCCCCGCCGCTGTCACGGCGAAGGGCATCATCGTTACCATAAACGTGAGCATGACCATGGAATTGTTCCCCGGATAGTTGGACTGGATCGAAGAGATCAGCACATTGGCCGCATACCAAAAGGCTGCGAGCCGCACAAACCTGTTCCCGCACGCTCTGGCCTTTGCGTAGATCATAGAAAGGACGCCGAAAAGAAGCAGCACAAACGGCACCGTGCCCGCAAGACCCAGCTGACCGAAGATCATCGGCCAGAACGTATCGTTGAGAAAGCGAGGATCTTCCGGGGACATACCGGTCACGCTGTCAAATCCCAGTGTGTAATAGATGCTCGAATAATGCGAAGCCGCGGTGCTCGATCCGAAAGTCCCAAATCCGGTCCCAAAGGGAAAATGATCCTTAAAGAGCTGTATGCCGCCCTCCAGAAACAGCAGCCGCGGTGCCTGTCCCAGGTTTGCCTTCACGCCGTTTACAAAATATTTCTGATACTGCGGATATCCTATGATCCCCGCGACGACGGCAATGACAGCCGTTCTCAGACGCATGCTCTGTTTATTCTCGATGATCAGTGATACATAAAGAATCACGAACACTGTCGCAAGGATCAGCGAACGGGATTTGATCACCATGACCAGGACCGCTTCCGCGATCACAAGGAACAGAAGATCATTCTTTTGCGGATACAGCGCGCTCTCCATAAGGAGCAGCATCATGATCATCAGCACGGTATTGGTCACGATCCCGGGCGTCCCGAAAATGAACGCATACGTTCGCAAGCCGTACCGGTACTCCCCGTACATTCCCAGATTGACGAACAGGTTGGCCACGCCGAACACGAACAGGACCGCCAGATAGCACTTGGCGATCAGCACAGGCAGACGGATGACACTTTTGTAATCCACGCGGAAGGTCCTGCAGAACGCGGACACGCCCAAAAAGACCGCCGCAAACTTAAAATGGCTGATAATGTCGATCACGATCGCGGAGGAAGCGTCCTGGATCCCGAATCTCAGGTTTCCGTAAACGCCCGCCGCAGCCGTCAGAACGACCAGACATGAGACCGCAAGTTCACCGGTCCGGATCTGCGCGCTGGTCAGAAGGCTGACCGCATAAAACACCAGAAAGAATGCGGAGACCGCCTCATCCAGATAAGAGGCCGAATATATGTAGTTTTCCAGCAGTGTCTGAAAGAGGAAGGCGAGCGTGATCAGGCACAGCACGCCTGTTGCCCCGGCCTTCACCCCGGCACTGCTCCGGTTCTGAGTTCCCATTTCCTACTCCTGAACGCGGAAAGCTTACATGAGAACGATCGAGCCGGCGACCTCTCTTCCGAGAAGACGCACTGCGTCCAGCACGTCGCCGGTTCCCTTGTAGGTGGAGATCTCCGCCATTGCCACAAGGACAGCCGCATCGCAGTTTCCGATCGCCTCCACGCTCTCCGGCGTCTGCTCGGTGCAGGGGATGGCAAAATAGCGGATCCTTCCGCTTCCGCTGCTGCCCGATTTGTTCATCTCGGCGGCGAACTTCTCAATGAATTCCAAAGAGAGATCGCTGACCAGCGCGATCTGCGCCTCTCCCCGCATCAGCGCGCGGAGATTGGCATCCGCCACCTGCAGACATACGCTCCTTTTGGGGTGATTATAATAACCGGCGTCGATCGAGGCCGCCCATTTATCCGGGCCCTTGTATGTCTCAAACTTTCTGCCCGGCACGCAGGCGATCTTGTAAAGGCCGTAGTGATCGTTCAGTTCTCTGCCGGAGAGGATCTTACCTGCTGCGATCAGATAGAGCGCGAGCAGCACCGCACAGCCGATGATTCCTGCCGCAAGTCCGAAGACCCCCTGCTTTGCCGCCGACATGACCACATCTCTCTTCCCGATCTTAATGACCGGGGCGGCAGGCGCGGAGGAAGACAGGTTCTTGTCCAGCGTCTTGCGGGAGTTGATCAGCGCAATGATCTCTGTGGCACGCGCATTCGCCCATTTGTACATAGAGGTATCCACCACGACCGAGGTCGCCCTGTTGGCGGTCATATAGCCGTGAATGCCGTAGATCCCGCGGGCCTGGGGCACCATCGTCTGCAGCTGTGCCAGTACGGAATCCAAAATGATCCCGGCGCCTTCCGGCGTGGGGTAGATCACCTTGACCGTGATCATCGAGTCCTCTTTGGCGGTGTCCACGACGGAAACGAGCTCCGGCAGATATGCCGGATCCTCTCCGAGCGCTGCTGCCGCTTCTGTGTAATCCATCCTGTACATGATGCAGGAGGTGTAATAATTCAATATATTCATCTCGCGGCTCTGCACTTCGGCATACTCGATGCCGCTCACCGGAGGTTCCGGCTGCTCGTCTTCCTGCTCTGTCTCCTCGCTGGCGGTGTCCTCCTGCGCCGCGTCCGCCGCCTGTTCGCCGGTCCCGGTCTGCGCTGTGTCCTGCGTCTGCGCGGTATCCTGCGCCTGTGCTGTATCCTGCGCCTGCGCGGTTTCCTGTGTCTGTGCGGCAGTCTCCGCGGCGGGCTCGCTCTCTCCGGCGCCTTCTATCTGCTCAGCCGGCGCGTCGTATAGTCTCACGATGATATCCGCCGTCGCCCTTCCCTCTCTGGTGGGGTCGATCCTGCTCAGGATCGTGTTGACAAAATACGCGTTTTTGTCATCGAGCATGCCGTTGATCATCCTGAGCTCTTCCGCTTTCGAAGTTCCCGTCTCTTCTTTGACCGTGTCCTCCTGCTGCTGCGCGCTCTTGTAGACTTTGTACTGCGCATAGCCCTCCCTGCCCGCGAGGGCGATCCCGACCAGAAGGCCGACAATGCACAGGATCCTCCATTTCTCCAGAAGGCTCCTCACCAGTGCGCGCAGATCTATGATTCTTTCTCTCTTTTGCATAACTCTCTCCAATATCAACTCAATATCAATAACATATCAATAACGCTTGAATTATTGCAGCGTCTGGATTATTGTAACATCTGAATTATTGTCACGTCTGAATTGTAACGCTGGTTTATCAGAGTAATTCTAACGTATACACCCAAGGAAAGCAAGCAGACAAAAAGGCGCCTTCCTTTCATGCCGACTCAGAAAAAAGTGGGAAAATCCGGTCTATGATAGTATAATGACAATAATATACTT
This sequence comes from uncultured Lachnospiraceae bacterium, assembly GCA_902801585.1. The sequence continues at coordinate 46,169 of CADCIU010000003.1, forward strand.
GTATATAAGTAATAAAATAATATTAAGTAATAAAAATAGTAATAAAAATAAGGAAGCAAAACGGAGTAGTTCTTATGACAAAAATCCCTTTTAATATTCCCCCGTATATCGGAACGGAACTGGAGTATGTCAAACAGGCTGTCGACGCGCACAAGATCTGCGGCGACGGACAATTTACCAAAAAGTGCAATGAATGGATCGAGACGCGTTTCGGCGCGCCCCGCGCCCTTCTCACGACCAGCGGGACCACTGCCCTGGAGATGGCCACTCTGCTGAGCGGACTTGAGAAGGGGGACGAGGTGATCCTTCCCAGCTTTACTTTCTCAAGCACGGCTACGTCCATCGTCCTCACAGGCGCCACGCCTGTCTTCGTTGACATCCGTCCCGACACCATGAATCTGGACGAGAACAAGATCGAGGACGCCATCACCGACAGGACCAAAGCCATTATGGCTGTCCATTACGCCGGCGTCTCCTGCGAGATGGACACGATCATGGACATCGCAAGAAGGCATGATCTCAAAGTCATTGAAGACGCTGCCCAGGGCGTGATGTCGACCTACAAGGGCCGGGCGCTGGGAACGATCGGCGACTTCGGGTGCTACTCCTTCCATGAGACCAAGAACTATTCCATGGGCGAGGGCGGCGCGATCGTTCTTAACCACAAGGAAGACATCGAGCCCGCAGAGATCCTCAGGGAAAAGGGCACCGACAGAGCCCGCTTCTTCCGCGGACAGGTGGACAAGTACACCTGGGTGGAGTACGGCAGCAGCTATCTGCCCAGCGACATGAACGCCGCGTATCTCTGGGCCCAGCTTCAGGAAGCGGACCGCATCAATGAGAACCGCCTTGCCACCTGGCGTGCTTACAACGAGGCCTTTGCACCCCTGGCCGCCGAGGGAAGGCTGGAACTGCCTTTCATCCCCGAAGAGTGCGTCCACAACGCGCACATGTACTATGTAAAGCTCCGGGATCTGCGCGACAGGACTGCGTTCATCAATTACCTGAAGAGCCTCGATGTGAGCAGCGTCTTCCACTATGTGCCGCTGCATTCATCTCCCGCCGGCAGGCGCTTCGGCCGCTTTAACGGAGAAGATATCTACACCACGAAAGAGAGCGACCGCCTGTCCAGGCTGCCTCTCTACTACGGAATGACCGATGAGGACAGGGACAGAGTGATCGATGCTGTCCTCTCTTATGCGCGCCTTTCGTAAGGCTTAGGAGGAGTTTATACGTGAATATTGATGCAATACATAAGAGCGGAAGGAAGCTGATCAGCTTCGTCATTCCGTGTTACCACAGCGAGGGCTCCGTGGGCCTCGTCATGGATGAAATTCGTCAGGTCGTCTCTGAGCGGCCTGATTTTACGTATCAGATCATAGCTGTCAATGACTGTTCTCCGGACAATCTTTTGGCTGTGATCAGGAAAGAGGCGGAGGAGGATCCCCAGGTCCTGGCGATCGACCTGGCCAAGAACGGCGGGCGCCACAATGCCCTGATCTGCGGATGCCACTATGCCGACGGCGATTATGTCGTCTTCATCGACGATGATCTGCAGTGTCCCACAGACCGGCTCTGGGATCTGCTCGCACCCCTGACTGAGGGGGACGCCGATGTCGCCATCGCCAAATATCCGCATAAGACGCAGTCAACCTTTAAGAATTTCGGTTCCAAAGTCAACGATACCGTCGCCAACTGGCTCCTGGGCAAGGACAAGGAACTCAAGTTCTCCAATTTCTCCGTCATGAAGCGCTTCGTCAAGGATGAGGTGATCAAATACAAGAACCCTTACCCCTATCTCTCGGGACTCATGCTCCGTTCGACCAAGAATGTGGTCAACGTGGAGATGGAAGAGAGGGAGAGAACGATTGGCGTGGGGCACTACAGCTTCCGCAAGTCCTTTGCCCTGTGGATGAACAGCTTTACCGCCTTCTCCGTCAAGCCCCTGCGGTTCGCGACGACCTGCGGCATCGCTTTCGCTTTCCTCGGAATGTTTCTGGTACTATATACCGTGATCCACAAGCTCCTGCACCCCAATGTGGCGATCGGATACAGCTCCCTTATGTCCATGCTCTGCTTCATCGGAGGGATGATCATGTTCATGCTGGGACTGATCGGCGAATATGTGGGCAGGATCTATATTTCGCTCAACAATTCACCGCAGTTCGTGATCCGGGACATATTCGGCCAAAATACAGAGCGCGCCGATGACGGGAAACAATGCGAAGGCCGCGGACGGCCTTAAGAAAACGGAGAATCTATATGACGGATACAAATAAAAAAAATATACTCATCATCGGCGCCGGCGACTTCCAGCTGCCGCTGGTGCAGAGAGCATCCCTCTCCTACAACGTGCTTCTTGCGGCACCGGTGGTTTCCGATGTGTTTAAGCCCTATATCGCGGATGCGCTTCTCATCGATGTCCGCGACAAAGAGGGAATTCTGGCCTATGCCAGGGAAAAGTCCATCTGCGGCGTGATCACCGACCAGACAGATATCGCTGTCCGCTCTGTCGCTTATGTGGCCGAAAATCTCGGACTTCCCGGCATCGGCTACGAGACCGGGTGCCTGTTCACCGACAAGAGCCTCATGAGAAAGCGCATGGCTGAGCTCGGCATTAAGCTGCTGCCCAACCGGACGGTCTCTTCCTTTGATGAGGCGCTGGCGTATTACCGCGAGATCGGCGGAAACGTCATCATCAAACCCCTGGACACACAGGGAAGCAGAGGCGTCCAGATCTGCCGCAGTGAAGAAGAGCTGGAGGCCAAATATGCGGAAGCAGCCCGCTGGTCCTCGAACCACAATGTCCTGATCGAGCGCTTTGCCACCGGGCGGGAATTTCTGGTGGAAGGCCTGTCCCTGGACTACGAATTCCGCAACCTGTGCATCGGCGACACGCTCTATTTTGACCTGCCCGATGCCTTTGCCGCCAAGAGCCGCATATTCCCCACGGAAGCAGACGACGGCCTCAGGCAGCGGGTCCTTGATCTCAACACGAAGATCATCACGGGCTTTCATCTGAAGCAGGGACTCACACACAGCGAATACATCATGGATGGCGATGATATTTACCTGATCGAGACCGCTGCGAGAGGCGGCGGTGTCTTCATCTCTTCCGACCTGATCCACTACTCCTGCGGACTGGATACCGAGGGCTTTCTTCTGGATATCGCCACGGGACAGCAGAAGGGGCTTCCCCCGATCAAACCGCAGCAGTGTGTCTGCGGATATCTCGCTTTCTATATTCCGGTCGGAAAAGTGGTCCGCGTGAGCGGCGTTCGCGAAGTACAGGCGCTGCCGTTCGTACACCGCAACCAGCTGGACAAGCTTCACGTCGGAATAGAAAACAAAGAAGGACATACGGACAAGACTTCGCGGCTGGCGCTGATCATCAGTGCCCCTGACCGCGAGACCTTTAAAGAGCGCGCGGCGCTCGTGCGCAGCATGCTGCAGGTAGAAACGGAAACGGAAAACGGTATTTTGCCCCTGATCTGGGAATGAGGTCAACTGTGTTAGACAACTTTTTGAGTAAACGACGAAATATTGTAATACTGGCGGTCGTCGCCGTGTTCATGGAGAGTTTGACGTCTCCCTGCCTCAAGCTCGGAGGAAGGTATCCCTTCATGTCCCCCGGCTACATCGCCTGGTTCTGCCTTGCCGTACTGATCCTGGGATTCTATGCGGTCTGCTGGCAGCTGATCCTCGAAAAGCTCCCTCTGACGACAGCGTATCTGCGCAGGGGTTTCAGCTACATTCTGATCTTCGTCTGGGCGACCCTGATCTTCCATGAGGCCATCACCTGGAAGCAAATCCTCGGCATCATGGTCATCACGGTCGGCATGATCATCAGCATCAGCGGCGAGAGCTCCGAAGGCGTCAAGGGTTCCGACAGTGCCGATGGCAGCGCGGGCTCCCCGGCAGCTCAGAAAGGAGAAGGCAAATGAACGCGAATTCAAGCATCTTCACACCCGCCTTCTGCTACGGGGCTGCGATCTTTGCTGCTTTTGTGACGGCACTGAGCCAGATCATCTTAAAAAAGCAGGCCAATATCACAGAGGCCAAAAAGAGCGGGTTTTTCAGCAAGTTCCTGAATCCCCGCGTGATCATCTCCTATGGTCTTCTGTTCTCGACACTGGTCATCAATCAGGTGGCCCTGATCCACGTGCCGGTCTCCGTCATGCCCTGTATCACTGCCACCAGCTTCGTCTGGGTCTTTATCATGGGCGTCCTGATCTTAAAGGAAAAGGTATCCCGCCGCAGGGCGCTGGGCGTTGCCGTCATCATTCTCGGCGTCATCATCTCCAGGCTGTAAACCCGGGATGGATCATTATGTAAAATAAAAGGGCTGCCGCTGCGGCAGCCCCTTTTTCTTTATCATTATCTTTTTTACCTGTTTCCGTACATCTTCTCGTAATAATTCATGTATTCACCGGAGCGGATCGTCTCCCACCAGTCCTGGTTGTCCAAATACCATTGAATGGTCTTTTTGATCCCGTCCGCAAACATAGTCTCCGGGAGCCAGCCCAGCTCGCTGTGTATTTTGGCAGGGTCGATCGCATATCTCTGGTCATGTCCCTTGCGGTCCGTGACATAAGTGATCAGGCTCTCCGGTTTTCCCAGCTCTGCACAGATCAGTTTCACGATATCGATATTGCGCATCTCGTTGTGACCGCCGATATTGTAGACCTCACCGACACGTCCTCCGCGAAGGATCAGATCGATCGCTTTGCAGTGGTCCTCCACATACAGCCAGTCTCTGACGTTGAGGCCCTCGCCGTAGACGGGAAGCGGCTGGTCATGAAGCGCGTTGGCGATCATGAGCGGGATCAGCTTCTCAGGGAACTGATAAGGTCCGTAATTGTTGGAGCAGCGGCTGATGGTCACAGGCAGTCCGTATGTCCTGTGGTATGCCAGCACCAGAAGATCTGCCGAGGCCTTCGATGTGCTGTAGGGGCTGCTCGTGTGGATCGGCGTCTCTTCCGTGAAAAAGAGGTCCGGTCTGTCCAAAGGCAGGTCGCCGTACACTTCATCCGTGGAGACCTGATGGAACCTCTTGATGCCGTACTTTCTGCAGGCATCCATGAGTACTGCCGTGCCCATGATGTTGGTCTCGAGGAAGATCCCGGGGTTCTCGATCGAGCGGTCCACGTGGGACTCCGCGGCAAAATTCACCACCACGTCCGGGTTCTCCTCCTCAAACAGCTTGTCGACCCCTTCCCTGTCCCGGATATCCAATTTGACGAAACGGAACTGCGGATTCTCCATGACGGATTCCAGCGTTGAGAGATTTCCGGCATAAGTGAGGCTGTCCACACAGATGATCCTGTCCTGCGGGTGCTCGTCCAGCATATAGAAAACGAAATTGGAACCGATAAAACCGGCTCCTCCTGTCACGATAATATTCAAGTGCTTTTCCTCCTGTCAAAGATCTCCGGCACAAATGTACCGGAGATCCGTTTCATGTCATGATCCGTAATCAGGAACTGCTGCCGTCCGGGCATCAGTTATAAACGACAACCTTCGTATGTGCGGGAATGTTGCGATAGATCCACTCCGCGTACTCAATCTTAAGTCTGATGCAGCCGTGGGAGTAGCTTGCTCCGAGGGTGTCATCGACAGGTGTTAGATTGTAAGGATTTCCTCTCGTGTACTTATCAAAGAGGATGGTGTGGAAATAGTTTCCGGAAGAGAGACTCGTGCAGAATGCTGCACTGGTCATGCGGAAATCATCCCATCCGTATCCGTCGCTGCTGATCCAGGGGCCCCATGTCTCATGGACGCCGCTGGGAGTATCGGAACCGCCGTGTGTGCAGGTCCAGGGTCCTTTGATCCTGACCCAGTTGTTCCTCGATCCCTTGTAGACGCAAACCTTGTGCGCATCCTTATCCACGAGGATCAGGTAGTTGGTATTGCTGCTGTAATCCTGCGCTTTTCTGTCCATCTCGGACATTGTCGTTCTGCCCCAGGAATCAAGCTTGACACCGCCGACTGTCTTATTGGCAGCTGTGGTTCCGCTTGCATTTGCATAGTAGTAGTAACCGTCGTAGTATCTCCAGCCTGCAGTCACTGCGCGGCGTCCGTCATTGTCAAAGAAGTAGATCTTGCCGTTGGGGAACTTCTTGGGGCCGACCGTCATCTTTCCTGCCTTGTCCTTGTCGAGATAATAGATCGACTTGGAGTTCAGTGTAAGCCATCCGGTCTTGGCCATGCCGTTTGTGTTGAGATAATACCATGCGCTGCCGTTCTGCTTCCAGCCTGCCTTGCCGGTGGATGCACCGGAGCTGGTATAGTAAGCCATAACGCCTGCTGTGGTCTTCACCCAGCCGGTCTGCATGACGCCGCTCTTGTTGAAGTAGTACGCCTTGCCGCCGATGTACTTGGCACCTGTCAGCATCTGGCCGTATGCTGCGTTGCCGGTATACTTGGAATCTTTGAAGTAATACTTGTTTCCGCCGATCACCTTCCAGCCGGTCGCACGTGCGCCTGTGGGAAGGCTCTTGCAGCGATAATCCGCGAAGTAATAGCTGACGCCGTAGACATTCTTGAATCCTGTCAGTCTCTCGCCGATCGCCGTTCCGGAGTGTCCGCCGTCATTGAAGTAGTACTTGTAGCCGTCGATGGTCTTCCATCCCTGGTACTGCTCGCCTGTGCTCTTGTCCAGATAAAAGACCTTGCCGTTGATGGTCTTCCAGCCGGTCAGCATCTGGCCTTCTTTGGCTGCATCATATTTGGCGTAGCTGGTATCCATGAAGTAGCGGACCTTGCCGTCCACCGTCTTCCAGCCCTTCGCTCTCGATCCGTCTGCGTTCAGGTAATACTTGGCACCGCCAACGGAGATAAAGCGGCCGCCCGCTTCCTTCTTGCCGTTTGTGTAGTAGAACCACTTGCCGCCTTCCGATACCCAGCCGTTCTTGGCTTCCTCTGCCTTCTTGGCTTCCTCTTCGATCAGGGTCTCTTCCACGACAGCCGCTTCCTCGGTCGCACCCTCTGCGGGCTCCTCAACTGCAGCAACCTCATCGGTCATGCCTTCCGCTGCGCTCTCGTCAGTTGCCCCCTCCTGAGCTTCCTCGGCCTCTTCGCCTTCGGCTGCGTCTGTGTTCTCTTCCACTGCTTCAGCGTCTTCTTTCTGCTCTTCGACTGCCTCTGCTGTATTCTCTTCCTCCTGAGCAGGCTCCGCTGCTTCCTCAGCCGGAGCGGCCTCTTCCTGAGCGGCCTCTTCCTGCACTTCTGTCACGACCTGTGTATTTGCGGGATCCGCCTCTGCGGCGGCAACACCGGTGACAGAGAAAGATGCGAATGTAAGCGATAACGCCAGCAAATATGCTAATCTACGTTTCATTTGCACTCCTCCCTTTTCCTGTAGTTATTTATTACAGAAAGATTACAAAATGTTACATTAATGCTACTGCACTATATATACTACACCAAGCTTTCGAATAAATCCACCAAAAAAACAGCAAATCCGACATTTTAATCAGATTTTAATTGTATTTGCCGTCAAAATACCGTTTTTACCGGCAAACAGCCCGCCTTCCGGGCTGATCGCAACAAAAAAATCTCCGGCACATATGTGCCGGAGATCGGATTCTCTTACCGCTGTCCTTATGCGAAGTTTTCTCCGCCTGCGGAGGGATCATCAGTTATAGACAACAACTCTTGTGTTGACCGGAATGTTGCGGAATACCCACTCCGCGTTCTCTGTTTTAAGTCTGATGCAGCTTCTGGAATAGCTTGCGCCGAGCGTATCATCTACAGGATCCAGATAGTAAGGGTTGGATCTGGAATACTTCTCGTAGAGGATCGAGTGGATGAAGTTACCTGCGGAGAGACCTGAGCAGAATGCCGCGCTGGTCTCTGTCCAGTCAAGCCATCCGTACTCTGCGCCGTGCTTGGAAGCTTTGCCGTCGATCTTGAAGGAGCCGACCGGTGTGCTGCTGCCGCCGTGCGTGCAAAGCCATTCGCCCTTGATCCTTGTCCACTTGCCCTTGCTGCCCTTGTAGACACAGACCTTGTGGGTCGCCTTGTCGACGAGAATCAGGTAGTTGGTATCACTGGAGTAGCCCTGAGCCTTCATGTCCATGGTAGACATCTTGGTTCTGCCCCACTCGTCGAGCTTGATTCCGTCAACCGTCTTGTTGGCTGCTGTGGTACCGCTTGCATTTGCATAGTAGTAGTAGCCGTTGTAATATCTCCAGCCGGCCTTCACCGCGCGGCGTCCGTCCTCATCAAAGAAATAGATCTTGCCGTTGGGGAACTTCTTGGGGCCGACCGTCATCTTTCCGGCCTTGTCCTTGTCAAGGTAATAGATCGAGCTGGAGTTCAGAGTAAGCCAGCCGACCTTGGCCATGCCGTTCGCGTTCAGATAGTACCATGCGCTGCCGTTCTGCTTCCAGCCGGCCTTGCCGGTCGATGCGCCCGAGCTGGTATAGTATGCCATCACGCCTGCGGTGGTCTTCACCCAGCCTGTCTGCATGACGCCGCCCTTGTTGAAGTAATACGCCTTGCCGGCGATGTACTTGGCGCCTGTCAGCATCTGGCCGTATTCACCCTTGCCTGTATACTTGGAATCCTTGAAATAATAAGTATTTCCGTTGATCTTCTTCCAGCCGGTCGCACGTGCGCCTGTGGGAAGGCTCTTGCAGCGGTAGTCTGCAAAATAATAGCTGACACCGTTCACGATCTTAAATCCGGTCAGCATCTGGCCCTTTTCCGCGCCCGAATAGCTTCCGTCATTAAAGAAATACTTGTAACCGTCGATGGTCTTCCATCCCTGATACTGCTCACCTGTGCTCTTGTCCAGGTAATATGTCTTGCCGCCGATCACCTTCCAGCCGGTCAGCATCTTACCGGTCTTCACGGAAGCTGCCGTGTACTTCTCATCGGCAAAATAGCGCACCATTCCGTCGACCGTCTTCCATCCGGTCAGCATCTGGCCTTTCTTGGAAGCCTGATAAGCGATGTAAGAGGGATCCATAAAATAGAAGGTTCCCACGCCGCTGATATTGATCAGGCCGGTCTGCATCACATTATTGATATAGTAATATGTGGCGCCGTTCTCAACGACAAAACCGTTCTTGGCTTCCTCAGCCTTCTTGGCCTCTTCCTCGATCAGAGTTTCATCGACGACAGCCGCGTCCTCGGTCGTGCCCTCTCCGGGCTCCTCAACAGGTGCGAACTCATCGGTCATGCCTTCTGAGGCATCCTCAGCGGTCTCGCCTTCCTCAGCACCTTCCGCAGCCTCTGCTGCATCCTGCTCTTCTTCCGAAACGGCTTCCTGTCCGGATTCTACTGCGTCGGCTTCCTCGCCTTCATCAGTCTGAACCGTCTCTTCCGCCGGAACCATTTCGTTCTCTTCGGAGACCTCTGTCACGACCTGTGTCTCTACAGGCTCCGTCTCTGCAGCGGCAGCACCAGCGACAGGGAACGAAGCGAATGTGAGCGTTAACGCCAGCAATAATGCCAATCTGCGTTTCATCTTTTTTCCTCCCTTGTTCTGTACCAAAAAACATTACAGAATATTTACAATTGTTACGTCTTATCAATGCATATTATATAGTACACCATGAAATCAAATAAATCCACCAAAAAAACACTAATCGCAAAAATTTAATTGTATTTTAATTCGGCCGGATTTTCTTGCCCGGTGCCTCTCACACTCCGCCCGGCATACGGTTTGAGGTGCACTCCTGAACGCAATAAAAGAGACTGCCGCCGGTTCGCGGCAGTCTCCTTTTCACTTCCGTATCAATAAACAATCCATAAACGATCATTAAACGATCATTAAACGATCAATAAACGACGACCTTCGTGCCGTTCGGGATCGCATCCCAAATCCAATTCGCCGTATCCATGGAAACCCTGACACAGCCGTTCCCGGAGACCGCTCTTCCGAGCGTTCCGTCCGCAACGCTCTTCGTTCCCTTGGTGCAGGGCACGGACCAGATCGAGCTTCCGCCGAAATCTGTCACGTACCAGTACGTATAAGAGCCGACATTCACTGACTCACTGCTCTTGCGGGTCGTATATGATCCGCGCGGAGTCGGTGCGCTTGAGGAGCCGTCTGCGCAGGAATCGTAGGATCTCCTTGTCCAGTTGTGATAGCTTCCCTTGTACACGCCGATCTTGTGGGACGACGTATTGATCATGATCAGATAGCCGGTATTACTGGAGTAGTCATAGGCCTTCGCGTTCATCTCATCGAGCGGTACAGCGATGCCGTCCGAACCGATCTTATAGTTGCCGATCGTCGTGTTGACGGCCACCTTGCCGCTGGAGTAGACGTAGTACTTATTGCCGTTCCAGGTTCTCCAGCCCTCGGAGGTCGCGCGTTTTCCCGAAGAGGCGTCAAAATAGTACAACGTGCCGTCCACTCTGCGGACGCCCTGATACATTTTGCCGTTGCCCGTATCCAGATAATAAGTAGCGCCGCCGACCGTCAGCCATCCCGTTCTGAGTCTCGAACTGGTCCCGACATAATACCAGGTGCTGCCGGAAGGATTGAACCATCCCGCCTTGGTCCTGATCACGCCGTCACCGTCGATGTAGTAGAGATAGCCGTTGATCTTGCTCACGCCGTTCGTCGTTCTGAGCGCGCCGCTGGATTCAAAATAGTAGGACTTTCCGCTGATGATCTTAAAGCCGGTGACCATCTTGCACGCATTGGCAGAAGTGTACTTGGCATAGTTCTTGTCGATAAAGTAGTACCACTTTCCGCTGATCTTCTGCCAGCCGCTCATGCGGACGCCGCTTCCGTTGAAGTAGTAAGTCGCGCCGCTGACCTTTACAAATCCCTTGGCGATCTTGCCAAGATCCGCGCTCTTAAAGCCCTCGCACTTGCTGTCCTTGAGATAATAAGTCTTGCCGCCGATGATCTTCCAGCCGCTCAGCCTGCGGCCGTAGTTCTCTTTTTTGTAACCCGAATAATTGCTGTTTTCGAAATAATAGCCTGCACCGTCGATGATCTTGAATCCCGACAGCATCTTGCCCTTGTCATAGTCGCTGTAATTCTTATAGCGCTGGTCCGTGAAATAATAGGTCTTGCTGTCGATCGTCTTCCAGCCGGTGACCATCTTGCCGTCACTGGCGAAATAGTAGCGCGCATTGTCAATATTCTGGAAGCCGGTCCTCATGATGCCGTTATTTCCGAAATAATAGACACTGTTCGAGATGATCTTCCTGCCCTTGAGCATCTGTCCTGTGGGCACTTTGCCGGCATATCGGTCATCGGCAAAATAGTAAGTATTGCCGTTAATGATCTTCCAGCCGGTCAGCCTCGTGCCGATCCTGGCATTCGGATAGCGGGAATCCGCGAAATAGTAATCAACACCGTCGACCCGCTTGAATCCGGTCAGCATCGCGCCTCTCGTTTCGTTGGGGTAACGATAGTCGGCAAAATAGAACGCCTTGCCGCCGATCACCTTCCAGCCGGTCTGCATCTTGCCGGTCGAATCGTAGTAATACCATTTGCCGTCGATGTTCTGCCACCCGGTCAGCTTGTCCGCTTCTTTTTTCTCTTTGCCTTCCTCGACGACGGCCTTCTCTTCCGTGACAGTCTCTTCGGCGATCGCATCTTCCGCCGCTGCTTCTTCGGTTTCCTCCTCCGCTGATGCAGCTTCTGCCGTCTCTTCGGCCTGCGCTGCTTCCTCTTCGGTTTCCTCCTCCGCTGCAGTTTCTTCCGCCTGCGCGTCCTCGCCATCGTCTGTCACAGCCTGCCCGGAATTCTCCTCATCGGGCGCCGTGTCCTTTTCTTCCTCGATTTCCTGTTCTTCTTCTGCAGCTTCTTCGGCTTCCGCCTCCTGCTGCGTTTCCGTCTGCGTCTGAGCATCATCCACAGATGCAGCCAAAACTGCTGTCGAGGGTAATGACGTTAACAGTGTCGCTGATAAAAGCAGTAATGCCAGTCTCCTCTTCACTTTTGACCTCCTTTTGTCTCTTTTAACTTCTGCTCGCCTGAAGGAGTTTCTCCCTGAGCTGAGCCTCGATGGCGGCCAGATCCTTCTCCGCCTCGGCTCTCTTCTGTTTTCCTTCCGTCTGGATCGAGAGCACCTCGTCCATGGTCGAGATCAGCATCTCATTCGTGTGCTTGAGCGTCTCAATATCGACGACACCTCTCTCCGACTCTCTCGCGCTCTCGACAGTCGCCATCTTCAGTTTCTCCGCGTTCTTTCTAAGGAGCGCATTGGTCATGTCGTTGACCTCTCTTTCCGCTCTGGCTGCCTGTGTGGAGTGCTCGATTCCGATCGCGATGACCATCTGGTTCTTCCACAGCGGAATCGTGTTTACGATCGTAGACTGGATCTTCTCAGCCATCATCTGGTCGGAAGCCTGGATCATGCGGATCTGGGGGCCGGTCTGCATGGCAACGGTCCTGGTGAGCTGCAGATCATGGAGCTTTTTCTCGAAGCGGTCGCACTGCTCCGCCAGGTCCTTAGCCGCCTGTGCATCTTCGGGAAGTCCGCTCATCTCTGCCTTTTTCTGCAGCACGGGCAATTCGTTCTCCCTCACTTCTCTGAGCTTCTTCTTGCCCGCCAGGATATACATGGACAGCTCTTTATAGTAGTTGAGATTCAGCTCATACATGCGGTCGAGGAGCTCCACGTCCTTGAGCAGGGTCACCTGATGCTTTTCCAGCTCGTTGGAAATGGCTGTGACATTCTTCTCCACATTGGTGTACTTGGTCTTCATCTCCTGCATCTGGTTTCCTTTTTTCTTAAAGAACCCCTTGATGCCTTTTTCGTTCTCGTCCACATCGAAATTCTTGAGCTGTGTGACAAGGCCCGTGACCATATCACCGACTTCTCCCATGTCCTTGGTCTTGACGCTCTCCAGCGTCTTTTCGGAAAAATCAGCCATTTTCTTCTGTGTTCCGACACCATAGGTCATGACCGCTCTCGAATTGGTGATATCGATCTTCTTGGAGAAGTCCTCTACCATCTTGAGTTCCTCGGGCGTGAGGATGTTCTCCTCGGGATCCGGTCTCTTCGCTTCCTGTGCTGCCTTGGCCGCCAGCGCCTGCTGCGCCTCCGCCTCCGCGTCAAAAGTCAGCGTAGGGGCGCTCGCCGCAAGATCCTCAAAGATCTCTCCCTGCATTGCCGCTCCGCCGTAAGAGCTAGTCTGTGCCGACTGTTCCTGACCGAAATTCAGATCCATTCTCTCATCTGCCATGATTCCTGCTCTCTCCTTCCAAACATAGACTTGGTATTATCGTACTCTGAACTCCTATTTGCCCTCTTCCTGAGCCTGCGCCTGCGCCTGCATCTGCACGGCGCCGTCTCCGTCGCCCCACACGAGTGTAGTGCCGTAGACCTGATTCTCCAGGTCCGCTGTACTCTGTCCCTCGGCTGCCGACATTTGCTGCTCCGTCAGGCCGTCCTGGGCCAGCATGGTCTGCATGACGGAAATATCCGAAGAGACATCCCATGCCATATCCTGGAACATGCTGTCCAAGAGCTTCTCGAACGCATCGTTGATCGTATCCAGCGCGTCTTCGATCTCTTTTTTGGTATTCCTGATATTGTCTCCGTCGACCGTCTGTTTGTCAAGCTCTTTATACGCGCTGAGCAGTTTGACGGTGGTCGGGAGATAATAGCTCATCAGTTTTCGAAGTTCCGAAGCGCTTTCCGGCTGCTGGCGGACCTGTTCCACGATGCGGTCCATCGTGCTCTCCAGGCGGTAGAGCTTCTCCGACATCTCGACGCCCGGGATCTCGTCATTGAGGTTGTGGATCGCCTGAATGTACTCTCTTCCTTCTTTAATAATAGCCCTTGCATTTGCAGGGAGCTCCGCATCCGCGGCATTATCCTGTTCGGCTTCCCGTCTCATGCGGTCGCTCTCCGCGCGGATCTGCTGATACTGGTTATACACTTCCTCCGTGAGGATCAGCGTCGTCTCCTGGTCATCCAGCCACGCCTGCTTGAGCAGGTTCTTATCCATCAGGTCCCGGATATCCTTCAGGACTTCCTCTTTGGTCCTGCCTGTCAGACGCGCGAGTTTCGCGATCTCGATATACTCCGCGTCTCCGATCGCTTTGCCGTACTGATAATAGCGTTTCACCAGATCCTGGTCCTTTTTCCCCGACATGATGCAGTAGATACAGCCGGCGATAATGAGCGCCGTAGCGAGCAGCCCGAAAAGGACGCCGCCGCTGATCCCTCCCATAAGAATGGTGAAAATATCGCCGAGCAGAAAAGGTCCGAATACAAACAGCCCGGCAACACCGCCGACGATCTTCCCGATTCCCTTCTGCTTGCTGACGATCTGCTGGATGAACGCAGACTTGGGTGTCACGTACCGGGGCTGCGGCTGAGGCTGCTGTTCTCGTCTCATCCTCGCTTGAGCGCCGGGCGCCGCGTACTCGTATCTGCGGTAGGGATTGCTTCCGTACTGCTTCCTCCCCTGGCCGGCCGTATTGCGGTACACCTTGCGCCGTACGTCCTGATTTCTGTCCTTCTCGTTGTACTGCCTTACGTCACGCTGTATCGTGTCCGATACTTCTTTCACTGTTTTTTTGATATTATCGCTCAGTCTGGAATAATCATTGCGGCTGACCGCGTCATTGACCGCATCAATGATATCTCCGCCGGCATCGTATAAATCGTTAATATCCATTGCTTGTTACCACTTATAATCCTGATCCGAAGATCGCTCTGCGTATACGTTTTCAGACTATATTTTAGACCATTCTCCGCTAATTGACAATGACTACACTTTTCGATCTATCTGTCGGAATCCAGCCTGCCGTCGATCTTTTCCAGCTCCGGTCCGTAAATCCCAACCTTCTCTGCCGCCTTGTCCATGCGCTCTTTCTGCCGCTGTGCTCTCTGAGCATCGCCGCTCCCCATGTAGGCGCCGTACCGGAATGCCGCATCGGCATACTCGGCCACCGCGGCCGCATCCTCGTACTCGCTGTTCACCATACCGATCACGCCGCGGTCATTGATATACTCGTCTACCAGCTCCGCATAATCACTGCGTTCGAGGGAGTACACCGCCGACATGTCTCCGAATGTCCGATTATAGTAACCGTGCCTGTCACTGTCAATAAGCAGGAAGATGACCAGCCTGATTATGACAGCGGCAGTGAGGATCCCGATGACGATGTTCAGAAAGATCAGGACCTTGGACTTTTTGGGCTTCTTCGGCGCAGTACTGACATATTTCGTCATTTAATCCTCCTCTAAATCCGGCTGCGGAAGTTCCGCTCCGTGAAACCCGTTGAGCCCTGTTCCTGTGCGCTCCATGATCACTTTGTCAAGTGCCTGTTCGATCAGGACCGTTCTGCGGCTCTTGGAGAGCTCTTTTAATGACGCCGCCTCCTCATCGGAGAGTTTCAGGTATCTCCTCAGGAGGACGCCCAGCTCTTCTTCCATCTCCCCATAGACCTCTCCCGTGCGCTGTACATTTTCCGCATACTTATAGTTGTCCGAAGAAGCCTGTTCATAGAAATCATTCAGATACCGGCTCAGCTCTCCGGCATAATAGAGATTTTGGCTGCCCGTATCCGCATAAGCTGCCTCCAGAAGGCCTCTGTAGATGTTCTTAAAATAAGATGCCTCGTAGATAATGTAGCGATACTCTTTAAAATCATCGTTGTAATCGAGTTTGTGTGTGTCGCAGAAGACGGAAAACGCCACGTAATCTCTGTCGCCGAGGTATGTCTCCATCTGCTCTGTATAGGCATCATGATTTTTGGCGGCCGCCCTTTTCTCCCGCCTCTCGTTGAGCATATAGGGGTCGAGACTGACAGTCATCCAGATCAGCGCGGCGATCAGCGCGCAGATCAGCGCAAGGCGGATCCCCACAGCCGTGCCTCCGCCGCTCGTGACGGATATCTTGTCTAAAGCCGCTTTCTTTGTCTGTTCGAACTCGGCTTCATACTGCTTCATTTCTTCCCGGTGGCGCTGCGCCTGTTCCACCGCTCTGCCGCAGTGGGGACAGAAATGATCGTCCAACGTTACGTCAGCGCCGCAGTACTTACACTTCATATTTTCACACTATCCTCCATGTCAAAGCGCACTGTGCGAAGACCTTGTCATCTTCGGTTCTTCAGAAAATCCCTGCATTCACTGATCAGAAAGCTTCCGTGATTTTTCCTCGCCTGTTCCTCCAGACGGCTTCTCTCCTCCTCCGTCAGCGAAAACCTCGACTGCAGGTCCTCTCTGCAGACTGCAGAGCGCTCTCTGATGATCTCCTTGTCTTCCTCAGCCGCTTCTCTCATGTCAAAATACTCAAGTTCCAGTTCATCTCTGAGAAGCATCGCAAGACTGTCCGCGTACTCATCCGACTCCGTCTTCTTCTCCTCGATCATGTGCTCGATCGTCCGGATCTCAGCCTCCGCAAAGCGGATCTCCTTGAGGCCCTCCAGAAGCGGATAGTGCTCCCAGTCATAGATCCCGGAATTCTGGCAGTTCTCATCAAATTCCAGAAGTCCCTCATAGTCCTTGTTCGCGTACATCTCATCGAGCTTCTTGAAATTCTCCTGTTTCCACAGGTATTCCTCTTTCTGCTCTTTGAGTCTGTTTTCTTCACTGTTTCCCAGGACTGCCCTGTCCACGAAGCGCAGGCCCGCGAACAGAAGCAGTATGATGCCCGCTGTGATCCCGATCCTGCGCAGGATGACGGCAAAATCCCTCGCCGCCTCTTTGGTCTGTCTCCGGTTCTCTTCCCTGATCACGGTCCCCGGAAGGACCTCCAATCGGTCCTTCAGATCATCCAGGTCCTCCAGGTACTCGCTCTCATCCTGATAGTCATCGACAGACCTGCAGTACGGGCAGTGCTTAAGCCCTTCTTTATAAAGCGCTCCGCAATTGGGGCATCTGAGCATACCGGCCGGCTGTTCTCTCATCGTATCCTCTGTCTTAAATTATCTTTTATAATTATCTCTTTAATGCCTCTGTCCAGTGCTCCGCTCCGTACAGATCCTTGAAGGTATATGTGACGATGGTGCTCAAATCTGCATTTCCTGCCGTGATCTCCGTGTCGCTGACCGCAAGCTCTTCCGCCGACTCCTTGATCTCGATCGGCGTTCCCATGATGTGTGTATCCTCGAAGGAGCCGTCATAGTTATAGAAATTGCATACGAATTCAATGACATCACCTTTTTCAAGCTCCGTCATCGTCTTTCCGACAACATCGATCTCTTCCTCTTTGCCGTAATCCGCCGCGATCCCGGCCACATATCCGCTCTCGTGCGCATTATCGAATACGATCACCAGGTTGGAAAGTTCTCCGTTGATCAGGCACGGCACGATCCCCGCGATCGTATAATTGGTGCCGTCGTCGAGCGTATCGGTGTGGTAATACGGGACCGGCTGTTTGTTGATGGAGATCCAGTATTTTCCCTCGTCCGCGATCAGGTTGCCCTCCTCGTCGAACTCATAGACATTATCTTTGCCCAGATCCGCGTATCCCTTGCCCGTATCGACGAATGTGTTGAGCTCCAGATCCGTGACCATCTCCCACTGATCCTGGGAAAGCTTGATCTTCTCCTTGCCGTCTTCCTTGACCCATCCCAGCTGCGTGACATCAAAATGCGTATCCTTGATGTACTGCATCGTATCTTCCTCTGACAGAGCCCTGTCTGAGAGGAAGGAAGAGCCGGAAGAACTCATGCCGGAAACCGAGCTGTAATCTCCGCCCAGGAACGTTGTGAGCAGCGCGCCGATCAGGTCTTCCGTCCCGCCGCTGTCGAGGCCTGAGAACTGTCCCGCGTAATCACCGAAGAGAGAATCGTACGGACTTCCTGTCCCGCCGCTGCCGGCCTGTCCGCTGACCTGAAGGCTCGCGAACTGGCGGATGCAGGCCATATAGTCTGAATCCATACCGATCTCCTGATAGGTCTTGGACATGCTGTCCACATATTTGGCACTGCTTCTGTAAGGGAAGTAGATGGATAATCCGTACGCGTTGGCCATGTTTACAGACGTCCGGTTGTATTTGACGGCGCTGCGGATCGCTTTGGCCAGGTCCTTCCCTTCCTTGGTGCCCATATTTTCCGCCAGATGCACCATGTCCACCTGGTCGATCCTGGTGCTGGCCGCAAATTCTCTGGTCTGGTTTCTCGCCTGGGATACCTGCTGGTACTTTTTGTCCGAGATCATGGACGAGACCGATTTGGAGAACTTGCTGAGCTTGTCGGGAACCGTGTTCTGCAGCTCCGCGAGGTCGATCACGCTGAGCGTCATCTTCTGGCCGGGGCACTTTTTGGCAGTGACCTCGATGAACGAATCGACGATCTGCTGTCCGATCTCGGTCGTCGGCATAGAAGTGTTCTTTCCCAGTGCCGTGAGCCAGTCGGTATAATACCAGCCTACGCCGGGCTCCGTCTCTTCCGACGCCACCATGTAGTCGCCGTAATCTCCCAGCATCAGGGCTGTCTCCGTCGTCGCCATCAGGCACGCGTCGAAGCCGATGAAGTCAAACTTCACGCCGCCCTTTTCCAGTGCCTGCCGGATCCCGGAGAGCGTCATGGAGCCGCTGCTTTTGTATTTTTCATCATAGCCGTATCCGCTGACGGATCCGCCGCCGTGATCCCACAGGATCAGTTCATAGCGGTCCGCGGGGAAGTTCTTCGCACAATACTGGATATAGCCCGCCAGGTTGTCCGGACTTGTCATGGGAGACGTTCCCGCATTTTTCTCAAGGCACTTGACGCCGCCGTTCATCACCTGATAGATCTGGTTGACCTTATTGCTGACGATACTGTTGCGCCAGTTGCTGCAGCCTCCCGTAAATACCAGCAGATTGATATTGCTTCCGAACTTGGCCGAAGCCATCTCCTGCAGGTCAGCGGTACCCATTCCGCTCCTGGACTCCAGATCCGTTCCGCACAGGTAGACCATGATCGTAACGGTATCCTTGCCATTCCCCTTGATCTTCGTGTATTTTTCTCTGGATCCGGACGCGACATTGCTGTCCAGATCTGTATGGGAGGCATCCTCACCGTTCCATCCCGTGGAGAGGGAACCGTTGCCGCCGTAATGGCTGTTTGTGTGATTGAAGTTCTCATCTCCCGTACTGGCGGTGTAATCCTCCTCCGCATTCCAGTTGTTGCCGGTGGGAGAATAGTCGCTGCTGCTTCCCCCGCCTCCAAACAGGCCGCCCAGCGAACCACCGCCGCCCAGCAGCAAAATGATGAGGACCACGATCATCGGCAGTCCTCCCATGCCGCGGCCGTTCCGGTTTCCGCCGCCTGATCCGCCTCTGCGCCCGGAGCCTCCTCCGATCTGATCACCCCTGCCCCCTACAGGGCCGGTTCCCAAACCTTCTTCCCGCATATGAAAGCCGCTTCCGCCTTCGGTTACATTCCGCTTTCTCCCGCGAGGCCTGTTGTCTGCCATGGTTTACCCCCTTTCATCACTCCATAAAGAGTGGCGTTGAAAAATATCTCTCGGCTGTATCCGGCAGCACGGTCACCACCGTCTTTCCCTTGCCGAGCTTCTTCGCAAGCTTGAGTGCTGCTGCCACATTGGTCCCTGCTGAGATTCCGACCATCAGGCCCTCCTCTCTGGCAAGCCGCCTGGATGTCTCCAGCGCTTCCTCGTCCGTGACCACATAGATATCGCTGTAGATCTGCTGATTTAAGATCTCCGGAATGATGCCGTCCCCGATTCCCATCTGGAGATGCGTGCCGACAGTCCCTCCTGCCAGTATAGCCGCGTTTTCCGGCTCGACGGCCCAGATCTCAATGTCAGGGTACTGCGCCTTGAGGACTTCACCTATGCCGGTGATCGTCCCGCCTGTTCCGATCCCCGCACAGAAGCCGTCGATCGTTCCCGCAACCTGCGCCATGATCTCCAGCGCCGTGAATTTCTTGTGCGTCATCGTGTTGTTGGGATTCTCGAACTGCTGGGGAACAAATACCTTCGGGTTTTCCGCTTTCATCCGAAGCGCTGTCCTGAGGCACTCGTCGATGCAGGCTCCGATATCGCCCGCGTCGTGGATCAGAACGACCTCCGCCCCGTAGTGGCGGACCAGCTTTCTTCTCTCTTCGCTGACGGAATCGGGCATGATGATGATCGTCTTGTAGCCTTTCACCGCTCCCACCAGCGCGAGGCCGATCCCCTGATTGCCGCTGGTCGGTTCCACTATGATCGTATCCTTATCCAAAAGGCCCTCTTTTTCTGCCTGTTCGATCATATTCAGTGCGGTGCGGGTCTTAATGGATCCGCCCACATTCAGCGCCTCCATTTTCACTAAAACGTCTGCGCTCCCCTCCTCCGGAAGCCTGCTCAGTCGGATCATAGGTGTGTTTCCGATCGCTTCCAGAATATTATCATAAACCATTTCCACGGCCCTCCTTTAACAGTTCTTTATTCTCTGAAATGCTGATTCTGTCTTCTTCTTTCTGCTCATAGGCGATCGCGGTTTTGTCCGCTTCGATCACGAGGTCTTCGATCCGGATCCCTCTGTTGAGAACGTTTAAGTCTATGTAGCGCTCTCCGCCTTCATAGCCCTCCAGCTCCCCGGTATCACAGTACTGCCAGATCGTCCACTTGTTCCCTGCTTCAAATGCGGCCGGATAATACACGCTTCTGATCCAGCGCGGATATCCGCCAAAATACGGCTCTATGTACTTCTCATAGATGTCCCTGGAGCAATAGATCACAGGTCTTACATGATACTTCTTCTCCAGTACATCAATAAATGCGCTCAGCTCCCGGACGACGTCCCCGGTGTCCGGCGGATTTGACTTTTTGTCTCCGTAGTATTCCACGTCGACCGCCGGGATCAGTTTCCCTTCCAGCTCTCCCACCGTGCTGATATAGTTTTCCGCCTGTTTCCCTCCCGGACTGTCAAAAGAAAAGAAGTGATATGCCCCCGCGGGAATGCCGCTTTCCTCCGCGCTCTCCCAGTTCTGCGCGAATCTGCTGTCGACATGTCCGCTTCCTTCCGTCGCTTTTATATATATAAAGGAGATTCCCTGCTCCTTGAGCTTTTCCATATCAACGTCTGCCTGATATTCCGAGATATCAGCGCCGACCACGTCCTGACGGGAGATGACCCATCGGTTGATCTGCAGCCTTTTCGTTTTCACCAAAAAGAACATAAGCAGCAGCAGACACACTGCCGCTGCCACAACTGCTCCCGTCTGTATGATTGTTTTCTTCATTCCGTCCTCATCCGTCTGTATTTATGCGGAAAGCCTGTCTTCCGCGCAATCCTAATTCAGTATACACGAATTTAAGAGATTTTGGGTGTGAATCTTATGTGTTCGGTCCCCCGGATCCGTCTTTTGTGCCGGAATCGCTCTCAAATTTCAATACGTCGCTGATCCACTGCTCCGTGATCGGTTCCTCATGCATCGTCATCATGTCCTGCAGATTGATGTGCTGCTTCATCTCATCCCTCTTCGGCACCGAATAGTGTTCCAGGATCGGGATCAGAATGAGCGCCGCGACGCCTGTCGTAAATCCGCCGTTGTACAGCATAAGACCTCCATGCAGAGCAGACGTCGCCGTGCACAAAGAGGCGCAGAGCGCTCCCGCTGCCAGGCCCGCGACAACACCGTAACGCCCCACAAGAGGACAAAGTCCTGTCGCAAAGGCCACGCTGTTGAGATATGCCTGTGTCGAGATCGTCCACTCGCTGTTTCCGCCGATCAGGTGGTTGAAACCCGTGGATAACAGGGAGAGCATAGGAAATCCCAAAAAGATGGGCCACACATTACTGACATGCTGTCCCATTGCCGTAAAGGTCAGCGCCGCGAAAATGACGCCGTATGTCGGGCCCGTAAACCCGGCGCCCTCCGTGAGCACGACCGCCAGATTCAGATACAGCAAAAACAGAAGACCGTAAAGACCGGCGTTCATCAGGCAGATCTCCATGCCGTACTTTTCCGCGAAATTGCTCTGATAGCCGGTGTCCGAGAACAGGACCTCCAGCCCCTTGAAACTCCATCCGTTCAGGAACCACCCCGCTGCAATGAAAGAGCAGAACAGCAGTATAAAGTAAGTGTTTCCGAATGCCCGGAAGGATCTGCCGAAATGATCGTAGACAGGGTTTGTGACGATCAACTTGTAAGGTGCCGGCACCCCCATGGTCTTGTAGAGAAAGTTATACATCAAAAATCCGAGTATTCCGTAAGCGAGTCCGCCGTTATAAAGATTATATCCCTTGTGCCAGGCCTTTGCACCGGGCAGGATCGCCGGAGCGACAAAGGCGATAAAGAGCAGAAATCCGGCGGTCAGCATCACGCCGTTGGGCGTCAGTGTGGGCTCTCCCGGAACGAATGTCTCCCCCTGGGTATACCGAAAGAGCAGCTCACTGACAAACGGGCTGAAGCACGTGGCGAACATGCACACGTGGAGATTGTTGTTAAAATCCAGCTTTTTGTAATACAGATAACCAAACGGCGCAAAAAAGCAGGGAAGCATATTCAGCAGGTTCAGCCCGTAAAAACAGTGAGCGATCACAAGGAAGTATCCCGCCAATGTGTTGACGTGGGAGGGGCCGGGCAAAAAATGCATAAAGCATGCCATCGTCAGGCCGCACAGACCCGCATTGAGAAAAGCCGCCGGCATGCTCCCCATCATAAAATAGTCCGTCACGAGCGGCCCGGGCGTCGTCAGGATATGAAACAGATCCCGGGGAAGCGCGGATAGTGTCCCCGTGTAAATGACTCCCGCGACGCACCCCAGAATGAGCGCACCGGAAATACCAAAGGCCATTGCGTCGATGATCCTGCTGTTTCTCTCTTTTCTGGACATCCCCTTCTCCATCAGTCTCTCAGCCTCTTTTCCGCCATTTCTTTATAGGTCTTAAACTCCGGGTCCTTCTCACAGAGCCTGCACCAGATCTGCCATGCTTTCCTGGGTATTTCCCTGTCATCCGATACACCCGCAAGATTATAATAGGTCACTGCCAGCGCATGTGCCGCCGAGACCGTTTTCTCCGTCTCATACAGCTTTTCCCTCAAAGCAGCTGCTTTCTCATATTGTCTTTTCGCCTCTTCCCTGTCTCCCAGCTTCTTCTTTGCGGATGCCAGCTTTTCGCATCCGGCTGCCCGGTGATCCCTGTAGTGCATGGCTCCCGTTTTTTCCAGGTTCTCTTCAAACAAAAGGCAGGCCTCTTCATAACACTCGGCCGCGCGCTCGGGCTCTCCCGTCTTTGCGTATATATCACCGACTTTTACAAGACTGACGGCATAATCATCTTTAGCCTGAGGCGTCTTGACCTCTTTGGCAAGGATCCGGTCCATATCCAGCGCTTTTAAGTAATAATTCTGTGCGCGCGCATAATCCTTCGCCGATTTGTACACATTTCCGAGCTTGGTCAGAACATAAGAGTAATCTCTGCGCGCGGTGTGCGAGTAAGGCGCTTCCGCGCTCAGCTGCTGCCGGATCAGGATCGTCCGTTCGTAATACTCCCGGCTCTTTTTCAGGTCTCCCCTCTTTCTGTACAGGTCTCCCAGACGCTCATAGCTGATCGACAGGTCTCTGCGCGCCCTCGCCGTGCCGATCTCCGCCGCCAGCTTCTCATATGTTCTGCACGCCATGTCAAAACACTGCTCTGCCTTTGCATAATCCCGGCCTTTCATGTACAAAGCGCCGAGCCTTCCCCGGATCAGGGCGATGTCCCTTGTCTGTTCACGGATGCCGACCTCCTGCTCCAGCTCTCCGCTGAAAGCAAGCGCCCCTTCGGCGGCGCTGATGGCACCCTTTACGTCGCCGGCTTCCTCTTTGAGCGTCGACAATTTCCGCAGCGCTTTGAAGTACTTCGTTCCGTACCCTTTGTGCTCGTCCGGATCGTGGTGCTTTTCATATTCCTGCCTGTACTGGCCCGCCAGTTTCTCCTGCCAGAAGACAGCTCCGAGCGGATCGACGGCAACGCCGTCGCCGTCTCTGTACATGTCCGCCAGTTTGGCCGTGGCCTCCGTGCAGGGCTTTGGGTCCTCCGCGGCGCTCCTTATCAGTTTCAGGCCTCTCTCCCGGTTGACTTCCACATCGATCCCGCAAAGATACGCGAGACCGATAAAGAATCTGTGGTCCGCACTGCCGTCGTTCTCTTTTTTGGCAATTCTGTCAAGGGCGTCTATAAAGGCCTTGTTCATCTCATCCTTCAGATATTCATTCCTGAGATCGTCGATCTTGGTGTATTTGAACTCCTCGTGCCCTTCAAGATTTTTCTCGTCGATGCGCCAGTCCTGCCGGTCCTTATCATACATTTCGACGGGGATGACTTCAAAGCGCTTGTCATCCTCTTTTCTGTCCATTGCCATGGGGTATTCGACCCGCATGACATAATTGCCCTTCTCCTCCAGATGCGGAGTGACGGCCATGGCGAAGAGACTGCTCTTCTTAAATGCGTCCTCGATCGCTTCGTTGAACCCCTCGCCGGGCACCAGATATTCGTCATACCAGATCGCGATATCCCGGTAATCTTCGTTGTCGTGGATCAGGCGCATCAGTCTCTGCGCATACTTCCTGTCCTTTTTCCGATAGCTCAGAAACACATAGGCATCAAACGCCGCGCGGACCTTCCTGGCCTGTTCGTCGCCGATCAGGACTGCGTTCAGAAATGTCTTAAGGACATCTTTGTAGGGTGTGGCAGTCGGATCCGTCACATACCGTGTGACGACCTGGATCTTGGCGCAGGTATCGCTGAACTTATATCCCAGCCCGCTCTCCAGCATGATCGGCAGGATGGGGATGTGCCGTTCGATCGCAAAGGGAAGTTCCAGGCTCCTTGCTCTGTTCTCTTTCTCCAGGAAGGTTGTCGTGACAGCAAATACGAACAGCTGCATATCCCCCATGATCTCTTCGAATTCTCTTTGCTCTTCCTCGCTGCCGGGCATCCGCGACGGGTCCGGATCATACCAGACGGCGCAGTCCGAGATCTCCAGGATGTCATCCGAGAGCAGGGGAAATGCCCCGGCAAAATCGTCCGGATGGCAGGCAAAATATACTTTGGGCTTGCCCTGGGGATCGCCCATTTCATTTGTCTTATATTTCAGATCCATACTGACCTCTTTTCCGAAGCGCGGCGCTTCTTAAAGGTTGTGCGCGTTCAGGACCCTGCAGGGTGCTCCTGATCCGCGGTCTTCTCTTTCGCCTTTATCTCTTTCGCCTTAATCTCATCAGCACTCGTCTCACCGGAATGCAGGCGATAGATCCTGAGTCCGTCATATTTCTTGAGGAGCCTTAACATGCTGTTGAAGGGTTTCCAGTCCTTTCCCTGATCTTCTTCCGAGAGGGATAGATAGTGCTCCCGGATCATATCCGCCGTGATCGTTCCGTCCATCGTCAGCTTATGGCATCGCATCTGCTCCCGCATCATACCGCGCTGGTCCTTTGCTTCCTGCGAATCCTCCGAGACGCCGTCCGGAAGCGGGATCGTCTCGTAGTCTCTTCCGTACAGCCAGCCCATATTCTGGTGATCGCGCACCCATCTCTCGTGCTCAAGCGGCGCAAAGATCGCAGCCTCCCGGGGCGTGAACTCGGTCACCATCTCATAGTCGACCGGCTTGTCGGTATAGAAGCAGCCGATCGCATCCAGATATCTGCTGAAATTTTTGGCCCGGTTGAGGGTGGAGAGCTGGTATTCCAGAGAAAGCGCCTCGAAGACGCGTTCCAGTTCCCCGGTCGGTGTTCCCTCATCCTTGTTGCGTCCGTGCAGCGCGACGGCAAAATCATATAAATGCATGAAATTGCTGTTGGACAAAAATACATGTTTGTGCCTTCTGTCGTTCTTTTTGGTGCTGGGAACGACCGTAAGAGGGATGTCCTGCGTGTCCACGATCTTCCGGATGTCCGCCGCAAAGCGCTGCTCCTTCTCCGCCATGTCACTGTAGGCCTTGAGCCGCGGCGGATCCCCTTTCTGTCCGCCGACTTCCCATTCCTGGTATTTCTCGCGAAAACGATCGATCTTCTCCTGCTCCTCCTGATCGTAGTAGTAGCAGGCAAAGATGCTGTTCCCGCAAAAGTCAAAATCCACTGCCATGGGATGCAGCTCCGTTCTGGAATTGCGACCGTAAGCCGTGCGGTCCCAGCACTGCAGTTCATCACAGAGCATCAGCATGAAAGCGAGCGGATGATCCTCCATGCGCAGAGGCGGTCTGCGTTTCGAGGGATCCTTGTCTTTGTACATGGCAACGGAGAACTTGAAAAGACTGTTGTGCAGCATGATCGCAGACAGCGCGTCCACGTGCATCCCGGACCATTCGTCCGCGCTCCTCGCTGTCTCGATCTCCCTGAACAGCCTGCATGCGCTGAAAAACGCATGATCCATGAAGTAACCGAACCTGTTCGGCGCAATCGGTTTGCCGCTGAGCACCTCGCGCAGTTTTTCCTCGGTGAACTGATACCGTTGACCGAGCTTCATCCAGATATCATGTGCCAAAAGATCGCAGATGTCCTCAAAATCCCGACCGTATATCTCCTTAAGCTTCTCTTTTACCTCGTCAGAGATCCGGACCAGAGGATCGATATCATGATACGCCATGTACACGCTCCCCGTGCCGCGCTCCTGCCGGTCCACCTCGAAATAGGACATCAGCTGCTCGAAGGGAAGCTCGAACGGATATCCGATATCATGAAAGAGCGATGCCAGTCCCCAGAATTCCAAAAAGAGATCGGCCGCTCTGACGCTCTCTTCCTTCGCTTCCTCGTCCGGATCTATGTGATAGAATTCCTTGAACTTCCGGCGATAGTTGGCATTTGTCTCATAGATCGCAAGTCCCAGGGCAAATACATAGACCGAGTGGGAGTAGTGGTCCCGGTGCTTCATGAGGAGGGAACTGCCGTTGGACTCGAACTCGGAGAGCAGTTCCACCATCTTTTTGGATTTTCCGTAGTGTCCGAAAAAGATCTCCAGATAGCAGTAGTAGACGTCATATGCATCCTCGGCGACGCCGGAGTCGATGAAGCGCTCCAGCGCTCTCTCCAGGCACAGCCGATTGATATCCATCTGCATATTGTAAGGGATCTGGTTCGGCTTGATGCTGGTCCCTTCATAGACGCCGGTCTCCTCTTCCCTCTTCTCGATCTCCTCGCTGAAACGGAGCTGCTCGCACCGCTCATGCAGAAAACGGAGCGCAGCGGATTTGAGATCTGTTCGCTCCAGTCCTCCTCCGCACAGAACCGGCTGGGAAGGTCCCACATCCTTTCCGTACATTGCGCGGTTTTTCTTTCTCATCTTCTCCAAAGCCGTATATGACATGATGTGAACCTTCCTTCCTGATCAATACTTTCCGAATCAATACTTCCCCGAGTCAATATTTCGGATCCGTAAAACCTGCCGCTGCAGCACTGCGTGATCACTGTCCGATCACGTATGGATTAAAGTGATTGGCCGCCATGATGAACCAGGCGGTCGGCGCGATATGCGGATCGGTGGAATACAGCCAGGGGGACCCGTCGAAAAGATCCATGCCGGTGGAGAGATCGTCGACCGTCGCCGCAGGGAAAAGGCCGCTGTCAAGCTGGATCGACATGAGTGCCTCCATGGCCTCCTCATACTTTTCTTCCTCTCCCAGGCCCCTGTACATCAGCGCCGTATATGCCGTGCCTTCGGCCCACCATCCTCCGTTTTTGTTCTCCAGACAGAACGGATATCCGCCTTCTTCGCTCTTCATTTTTTCCACGATCCCAAGCGCGTCGGCATAAGGCTCGAAAGCCTCTCCCAGCGCCATAGCGCACCAGACCTGCGCGTCGAGCACCACGACGCTCCGGTTGGGCGTCACGCCGTCGTCCCCGGTCCCTGTCATGAAGAGCTTGTCCTCTTCGTCATACATAGACTGTATAAATCGCAGCGCGCTGTCCGCGGCTTCCCTGTATTTTGACTCCCCGGTCGCTTGGCTCAGGGCGGTAAAGGCCGCAAATGCATCGATATTGTGCTCAATGGACTTGTAGGTAAACGGGTAGACCGTCGGAGGATCGCCCTCCTCCCAGCCGTCAAAACCGCCGGTAAATCCGTCCCCGCCGTCCGTGCAGCTGTCGATCACCCAGTCCATCAATGAGCGCGCTGTGCTCAAATACTCTTCGCCCCCGTATTTATTATAATACTGCATGAGCGCCAGCGCGACATAAGAAGTGTTGCCGACGTTGCTTCCCACCTGGTAGCGGTCCTCGTACCACGTCCGCTCCTCGTTGTCGTACCAGCCCGGAAGTCTTGCTCCGCTCTCCCAGCCCGGATAAGGGGAGATATCTCCGGCGGCATAGGCATTGCGCACGCGCCTGGGGGCCGGAGCTCCGTCTTCCCAAGCGTCGGCGCCCCTGTCCTCAGGCGTCAGCGCGCGGTCATTCCGGACAGCGTAGACAAAGGCATCCGCCAGCTGCTGTGCTTCCGCCTGTCTGCCTTCGGAGATCAAGGCCATGGCAGCCAGCGCATTGTCGTAGGAAAATGCCACGTTTTGGATATATTGGTTTTCCGTGTCATAGGACCGGATCATCACGGGCGCCGTCCGGGCTGCACGGATATCGCCGGTAAACCGGATCCCGTCCAGGTAGAACACGTTGTCCGCTTTTCCGTTCATCCGGTCATTCATGACATAGCCGAACCCGCAGACAATATACTGCATGTCCGCGTCTTCAAGGGGAATACTGTATTCCTCCCACGTATCCGTCAGTTCGATCCAGCCGGTCGACTGCTTTTGAGAACTGTCCGGGTAGTCCTCGATGCGTCTTCCGGAGGTCCCGTCATATCCGAATCCGGCTGTGAAGAATTCGACTCTCTCGCCGCCCTCTTCTCCTTTGGCCCAAAAGCGCAGCTCCTTTGCGCCTGTGAGATCCAGCCCCTGACCGTCCTCACCGCCGTCATTGAGAAGCGGAACGCTCTCGCCTTCGGGAAGAAAGCCGTTCAAAAAGAGCCATCCTCCCCAGTCGCCCTCCCGGGTCTTGATCGCACAGCGGATGCAGCTGCTTCCTTCCCGGGGGTCCTCCTGCCAGTTCTCATCCATATCCTGAACGAGCGAGCCGTCCCTTCCGAACATTTTGGCCTTCTGTGTAAAATGATTTTCCGTCACGCCGAAATCTTTATAGACGTAAACGGCTTCCCTCTCCTTCGCCATTCTTGTGAGAAGGGCCCGGACGGCTGTATCTTTGGCCCTGTCGATCGGCGACGGCTCTGCGGGCGCCTCATTCTGCGCGCCCTCACCAGCCGGTGTGCCCTCGTCGACACGTGCATCCTCGCCCGTCTGCGCATTCTCTTTCGTCTGCACGCTTTCATTGACCTGCGCGCCCTCATCGGTCTCGTCCGCAGATCCCTGCGAAGGGGCTGCTGCCGCCTCGTCTTCCCCGGTCTCCTCTGCCGCCCCTGTGTTCTCAGTGTTTATCTCCGACCCGGTCCCGGACTCAGCAGGCTCCCCGCCTGACGCACTGCCGCAGGCAGTCATAAGGAGCGCAGACACAGCAGCTGCTGCCAAAAGAGCAATTGTTCTTTTCAATGATCTGTTGATCCATCGTCTGTTTCTGTTAAGGTACAACTTTCTTACCTCCTCTCCAGTATACGGTCTTTCGTCGAATCATAACACAAAATCCCACATATAAGCATCAGTTTATACTACAAGGCTAAAACAAAAAGCACGACGAGCGCGGTCACGAACATCTCCGCCGCCGTGTAATACATAAGACGGACCGCGCGGGTGATATCTTCCGGCTCGACGCGCCGTTCGCCGTCTCCGATCTCTTTCTTGTGATGGAGCTCTCCAAAATACCGGGCATCTCCGAGCAGACGCAGATGCAGGGCTCCCGCGCACACGGATTCCGTCTGCGCCGAGTTCGGACTCTCGCTTTTGAGCCGGTCCCTTCGCCATATGCGCCACGCTGCCGCCGCATCCGGAACAGTCATTGTCTGCACCTGCCTGTGAGGCGGAATAAGACAGGCCGCGATCATCATGAGAGCCGTTATTCTCGAGGGGACGAAGTTCATCACATCGTCGAGTCTCGCCGCCGCAGTCCCCAGATATCTGTATTCACTGTTTTTATAGCCCACCATGGAATCCATCGTGTTCACGGCCTTGTAGAACATGCCGCCCGCTCCTCCAAACAGGATCATATAAAAGAACGGCGCCGTCACACCGTCCGATGTGTTCTCGGCGACCGTCTCCACTGCGGCCTTGGCGATCCCCTCGTCGTCAAGCCGGTCCGTATCGCGTCCGACGATCATAGAGACCGCCCGCCGCGCCTCCTTAGTCTCTCCCCTCATCAGCGGGTCGCGCACGCTGACTCCTGCCTCCCCGAGGCTGCGCAGCGCCAGAAGCCTGCCGCACAGAACCCCTTCCGCAAGAAGACGAAGAAACGGGTGGATCCGCCCGCACAGACGCAGCAGGATCACAACTGTCCCCGTGCTCACCGCAAGAACGATCAGTACAAGAATTCCCCCGGCAATGCGCTCTCTCGCCGCATGGCGCTGAGGAGGCTCTGTGTCCGCCCCGGTGTTCGTTCCCCCTTGCGCATCCGACGCCTCTCTCACCGGTATGCGCAGCAAAACGCGCAGCATCTTCTGCGCACGGTCAATTACAAATCCCACCCCTTGAACGGGGTGCCACATCTGCTGCGGATCGCCGATCACCAGGTCCGTCAGCGCCGCGATGAGGAGCATCCCTATTCGGTTTATTGCCAGCTGCGACAGCTCATGCATCATCTCTGTTCCTTTTTTATTTTTTATAGGTCCGCGGATCCGCCCCGGGCGGTCCTTTGCCAAAAGCTCACTCCGAGCGCTCTCCCCATGCTGCGCATGCGCTCACAAATCTCTGCGCAAAGGCGGGGTCCGACCGGTAGTAAAGGTGTGGGAAACCCGCCATGATATTTCCCTGTACTGCCATACAGTCCCAGGACCGCTGCCCGCCCGGCTTGCGGGCTGTGCACGCGTCTCCCGCGTCCGTGGAGTCAAAATAGTGAAACTCGTGCCCGCGGATGCGATGTCCTTTCATCAAATATCCTTCCGGAAGATATCCCTCTGTGCCGTTTTCCCCGTCTTTCATCTCCAGTTCCAGATAGCCGAAGCGGACGAGCCTGTCCGTCATCCGGCAAGTGCCCGGCAGCACCCCGCACATTCGATAGCGCTGCAGCGTTTCCGGCGCTTTCTGATCGCCTTTATAGTCTTCCCCTCGCTCACGGACTTCCAGGTACTCCTGCAGGTACATAAATCCGCCGCACTCCGCGAGGATCGGCATCCCCGCCGCCGCGCGCGCCCGGATCTGCGCCATCATCTCTTCATTTTCCGAGAGCTCCCCCGCGTACAGCTCCGGATACCCGCCGCCGGCGACCAGGCCGTCCGCTTCCGGAAATGTGCGGTCGTGCAAGGGCGAAAAGTACACGATCTCTGCGCCGCATTCCTCAAGAAGCTCCAGATTGTCCTCGTAGTAGAACTCGAATGCTTCGTCCCGCGCGACGGCAATGCGCGGCGGCCGCAGCATCTTCTCCGGCCGTAGTGCGGCCTCCGATGCAGACAGCTTTTCTCCCGGCTTTGCGGCTTCGGCCTCCCGCGCCGCCTTCGGCATCGGCCCCGCACTGCGTGCCAGCGCCAGCAGCGCCTCCGTGTCGATCGTCTCCTCCATAAGATCCGCCAGACGGTCGATCTTTTTCTGCAGTCCGCCGATCTCTTCCGGGCGCAGGAGCCCCAGGTGCCGGCTTCCCCACGCAAAGCTCTCATCCTGCGGCACAAATCCGATCACCTTGACATCCGTGTCTTTTTCGATCCACGCTTTCATCCGCGGATACATACCGGCCGAGATGCGGTTGAGGATCACTCCGCGGATCCCGGCCGTCTTCCCGCACATCGGTCTGTGCACATGATCGGATCCCGGCGCGTCTTTCCCGTACTCCGCAAAGCCTCGGATGAGCGGCACGACCGAGCGTCCCATTCCCCGGGCATTCACGACCAGGACGGCAGGCGTTCCCGTCTGCGCTGCCAGATGAAAGGAGGAGGCCTGCCTCCCCGACTCCCCTGTCCCGCCAAAATATCCCATGACCCATTCGATCACCGCGATATCCGCGCAGACTCCGGATGCGGCACGCGCCATGATCCCGCAGACCGTATTTTCACAGACCGTATTTTCGCAGGCCGTGTTTTCGCAGCCGGAGGCCGCAGTACATGCATCATCCGAAGTGCCCTGCGGTATCGGGGGCGAAAAAAAGGTGTCCAGGTTTCTCGAAGGGATGCCCAGGACCTGCGTGTGGAACATGGGGTCTATATAATCGGGTCCGCATTTAAAAGCGGCGGGCTTCATCGCATGTCTATTAAGGAGCCGCAGAAGGCCGCAGGTGATCAGTGTTTTGCCGCTGCCGCTGCCCGAAGCTGTGATCATCAGGCGGGGCAGGGTGATCGAATCGTCTTTTAGATCCTCAGCCGTCTCCCGCGGAGCACCGCTCCCGGCAAAATGAAGCTCCAGGCTGCCTGTGCGGACATCAAATCTGCCGAGTTCGGGATCCAGTTCATAGAGCGCCTGAACGGTCTCTGCATCCAGCACTTCCGACGGCTTTCCGCACGCGAAAATCTCCCCGCTGCGCACACAGATCACGCGGTCCGAGATCTTCATCGCAAGGTCGACTTCATGCAGTGACAGGACCACCGTGATGCCCTGTTCCCGCGACATTCTGCACAGGATCGAGAGCAGTTCCAGCTTGTGACGGATATCCAGATAGGAGGTCGGCTCGTCGAGAACGATGATCTCCGGTTCCTGACAGATCGCGCGCGCCAGAAGTACGCGCTGCCTCTCACCGTCGCTGACTGCCTCGAACGGCCTCTCGGAGAGTTCCAGTGCATTTACGGCGGCGAGCGCCTCTTCGACCTTTCGCTCATCCTCTTTAGAGAGAAGGCCCAGTCGGCCCGTGTAGGGATAGCGCCCCATCGAGACCACGTCGCGGCAGGTCATCTGCTGCGTCTGCAGCCGTCCGGTGAGAACGACCGCCATTTCCCGCGCGAGCTCCATCGGCGTAAACTGTGTCAGCTTTTTCATGGAAGGATCAGACCCAGACCCCTTGGAGGCAAGATAAATACCGCCCCCGATCGGGACAAGCTGGCGGGTGATGGTCTTTAAGATCGTCGATTTGCCCGACCCGTTGGGCCCGATCAGCGTCACGATCTCCCCTCTGCGCACGCTGAGCTCTATCCCGCCGATCAGCACCTTTTTGCGGTAGCCGACCGCCAGGTCATCGAGCCTGAGATGCGAGTCTGTCGATCGTATGTCTTTTGCCCGCATATCTGCCTGTATGTCTTTTGACCGCATATCAGTCCGTTGTTTATCGCTCAATTTTCACCTCCTGACAGATCATCTGTGCCTCCGGATCAACATAAAGATCACCACCGGCGCGCCCAGGACCGATGTGACCGTGCTGATGCCCAGTTCTGTCGGGGAGAAGGCTGTGCGTGCGATTAGGTCGCAGGTCATGCAGAAGACCGCGCCCCCCAGATAGACAGCCGGGATCACGACCAGCGGTCTGTCTGTCCCCAGCGCGCTGCGGATCAGGAAAGGCACCGCGATCCCGACAAAAGATACCGGCCCCGCAAAAGCAGTGACACATGCCGAGAGGATCCCGGAGAGCAGGATCAGTTCCATCCTGAAGCGCTTCACATTAACGCCCATACTCTGCGCATAAGCCTCTCCCATCTGATAGGCGCCGATCGGCTTGGACAGCGCGAACACACAGACAAACGCGATCCCTGCGATCAGCGCCGCCGTGCCGGTGCCGCTCCAGTCCGCACCGGAAAAGCTGCCCTGCGACCAGCCGTGAAGATTGACGATATCCGCATCTTCCGCAAAGGTCACCAGAAACTCCGTCACGGCGCTGCAGATGTATCCGATCATAATGCCTGCGACAAGGAGCGCCGCCATTTGGCGCACCGCCCTCGAGACGACAAGAATAAAGGCGGTGGAGAGCATAGCTCCGGCAAACGCCGCAAGGATCAGCGCCCATGACGAGACCGCCCCGAACCTGCCGATGAAAATGATCATGACCACTGCGACGCACATTTTGGCGCCGGAAGAGATTCCCAGCACAAAGGGACCTGCGATCGGATTTCCGAAAAAGGTCTGCAGAAGAAACCCGGAGAGTGCCAGCGCTCCGCCCAGTACCGCCGCCAAAAGCAGTCGGGGCATGCGGATCCTCCAGATGATGCTGACTTCTTTCGCCTCCCCCTGCCGCATAAGCAGGATGCGCAGGATCCTGCTCACCGGAATGTGTACGCTTCCGGTATTGATACTCAAGACGATCACTGCCAGAAAAGCCGCTGTCAGCGCGGCAAAGACCGCAAAATAACGGGCCCGCCGCACCGCCCCCGCGCGCACATATTCACCACCGCCGGATCCCTCCGCGTGACTATTTTTTTCTCTGCTTTTTGTGTGCTCCATCGCGATCCCCTGCTTCTCTCTTCTGCTCCCGTCAGTCCGGCGGCAGCTGTTCGAGAAAGACCATTTCATCTGTATCTGTACCGGTCAGCATTTTGTGTATGTCCGTGATCATCTGCACCGCCGTGTCCGGTGACTGGTACAGACTGCGCCGCACCTGCCAGACATCTCCCGACTGTACGGCTTTAAAATCGAACAGGAGCGGCATCTTTCCGCACAGCTCACGAATACTTCCCACCGGACTCTCGATCGTCGCGTTATAGATCAAAAAGTCTGCGTCCTTGGCCGCCGTGTAGAATTCCTCCGCAGACAGGCGCACGGACGCGCCGTAGCCGCTCCCGTTCAGAAGATCCGTAAAAACATAGCGCCCACCGGCGAGTTCGATCATGTTGGCAATATAGTCGTCCGAGGCGCGAACGATCACATTCCCGTTTGAGGAGACAGAGAAAAAGGCAGCTGTCAGCCCTGTATCCGTATAATTCTCCGCTTCATTGAACTGCGCCCTCTGCTCTTTAAAGAACGCGTCCGCCTCCTCCGCGTGCCCGGTCAGCACGCCGTACAGCCTCACCCATTCCGTCCTTCCGAGCGGGTGCCTCTCCGTACTGGATGTATCGATCAGGACCGGGATCCCCAGTTCCTCCAGCTTTTCCTTCACTTCCGGCGCGTGCAGGATCATGATGGACTCCACCGCCAGGTCGCAGCCGGAGGAAGTCAGAAGCTCGTAGTCCGGCGCGCTGTACTTGCCCGCATAGACCATCCTTCCGTCTTCCAGCGCTTTTTTGGGCGCATCGATGTACCAGCCGTCGGCCTTTGTGCCGGTGAGCTTCACGCGGTCCAGCGCGCCGGCCGCATCAAACAGTGCCATGGACGAGGTCGCCGCCACGTAAATATTGTCCGGGCAGGCTCCCAGTACAGTGATCGAATCCGGAAGCTCCGCGGCCCATGCCGGATCACCGCTGTCCTCGTCCGGCGTCAGCAGATACTGTCCGCTCCCGTGGATGTCGATCAGGCAATACGCTCCCTTGGTCCCATCCGTCCTCCTGTAATAATAGACGTCAAAAGCCTCTGCGTAATAAGTCTCCATCGCTTCGGTAAACGTAAATCCCGGCAGGACAGGCGGCTCAGAAGCGCTGTCCTCTCCCAGCTGAAAGGGAATGGACTCCGGGAATTCCTCCGCGTTCTCTTCCGTCCCGCCTGCGCCTGCCGCTTCGCTCTCACTCTCTGACAAGCTGATCAGCAGTGTGTACTCGATCTCGTGCGGCTCAGACATTGCTGTCGTCAGGGCACTGATCGTCATCTCCTCATCGAGAAGGACCGGAATCCGGAAAACAGAAGTCCTCCTGTCGTCCTCCCCCGCATTTTCGGGCTCATACTGCACGCCGTCCGCTCTCACCCACTCATAATTCGGGCTGCTGAATTCGATCCGTGCTTCTGCTCTGCCTTGCCTCAGGACGACTTCCGGGCAGGTGATCTTCACCTTGCCGGTGCCGCCCTGTACCTGAAACGACGCCGGCACATAGCTTCCGTCCGGGCGCCCGGCGCCCGCCTCCTGTGAGGGCTCCGCCGTTTGCGCAGGTTCCGTCTCTTGTACCGGTTCTGCGTTCTGCGCCGCATGGCAGCCCGCGGCAGAAAGGATCACTGCCAGCAATATGGAGAAGATCCTATATTTTCGTTTCGTCATCGCTGTTTCCTCTATTTACTGCTTATTACTGCTTATGAGTTTTTAGCGGATCCGGCGCCGCGTCTGAGGTGACTGCCAGCGCAGCCGTGACGCCTCCCAGGCTCTGTTTTTCTGACAGAAGGACCGCGCCCTCTCCGGCCAGCCGCACCGCGCTCCGCTCGCATACACAGTCCACTCCCGTGACTCCCCGGACAAAATCGGATCCCGTGAAGGCCCCCTTGACTTCGTTGAGTTCCCCGGCACTGTAAAACGTCAGCGGAAGCTCCCATCTGCGGGTAAAATCCTGCAGTCCCGCCTCCTCCTTCTTGAGGTCGATGGACGCGGCGCCACAGAGCGCCTTTTTAAAGACGCCGGTTTTCTGCAGGATCTGAGCGGCGGCTTTCTCGATGTCACCGGCCGGGATCCCTTTCCGGCAGCCGACCCCCAGTGTGACCGCGCGCGGGATCAGATAGAGCGCGTCCTCCCTGTCGCCGGGCTGCTTTCTGCAGGAGACGATGATGTCAGCCCCGCTCCGACAGGCCGTCTGCATAACGCCGCTTCTGTATTTTGGCCGCCCCGGTCCCATCCCTTGATCGTCGATTCCCTGCTCCCGGGAATTTCTCGCAGATGGCAGTCCCGCAGCACTTTCCGCATACAAAGTGACCGTCTCTCCGGCGAGAATACGCGCGGAGATCCTTTTGGCTTGTTCTCTGTCTCCGATCTGCAGCCCGTTCTCCGCGGCATACACATCGACCGCAAATAGGCCGCGCCCGTCGGTCGCCGTCGTAATGACCGGCTGTGCCCCCAAAACCTGTGCGAGCAATTTGCCCAGATCGTTCGCTCCGCCTGCATGGCCGGACAAAAGGGGAATGACGAACCTCGCATTCTCATCGACCGACAGCACGGCCGGATCCCGGAATTTGTCCCTCACATAAGGCGCGATACAGCGCACGGCGATCCCTGCGGCGGCAAAATAGACCAGCGCGTCCGCCTCTTCAAACCACTTCTTCGTGATCTCAGAGAATTTCGGGCCCTGCTCCGATCCGGGCACATAGGCACAGTGTCCCGTCTGCAGGATCTCAGCCTGCGGCAGTTTCTCCGCAAGTGCTGCCGCGGCGCGGTGCATCGCCTCAAAACCGCGCTCCGTACAGGCCATCATCACAATGCGGCGGAACTGCTTTCCTGCCTGCGCGGAAATGCCGTTGGCTGCAGCACTAAGTCCCGCCTCCTCTTTCCATTTGCCGATGATCCTGCCGTAGTTGTCCTTCAGGTGCGGGATGACACAGTCCGAGCAGTCCTTGATCCCCTTTTCGTTGTAACGGAAATTTCCTCCGCAGCGCGGTCCCAGCCCATAGAGCGGACAGTAGCAGAACAGGCAGTTGAACTGCCCCGGATCCGCGATCCGGTGACAGGGAAAGAATTCACATTCTGTATTTTGGAAAAAAGAATAGTGTTTATCCTGCATGATCTCCTCCGGTACCTGCAATTTCCTCCAGTGCCCGCAGCAGCCGGCTGTTGTCCTCGGGGCGCCGGACGGCAATGCGGTAATCGCCTCTCTCAAGG
This sequence comes from uncultured Lachnospiraceae bacterium, assembly GCA_902801585.1. The sequence goes on from CADCIU010000003.1 coordinate 83,677, forward strand.
CCCTCGTAGTTGTCACAGCGGCGGATCAGAAAGCCTTTGGACAGAAGCGGTTCGAACAGCTCTGTCTCTGACGAGAAGAAGAGATAGCCGGCCTCTCCCGGAAACACCGCGAATCCAAGGCTGCTCAGTGCCTGCGCCATTCTTCTGCGCTCAGAAATGACGAGCCCGCGCGCGCTCTCCATATACGCTCTTTCCGTCTCCAGCGCCGCGAGCCCCGCGATCTGCGCCGGCACCGATACGCTCCACTCCGGCTGCTGCGCATGGACTTTCTGCAGGATCTCAGGATCCTGCGCCATCAGATAGCCCAGCCGGATGCCGGGCATCGCGAAGCGTTTGGTAAACGCGTCCAGGACCATGAGCCTTTTCGGGCGCTCCTCCCCGTCCGCCGCAAGGAGCCTTCGCATGGTGCGCTCCTCCCCGTCCGTCACAAATCCCAGAAAGCACTCGTCGACCATGAGCCAGATGCCCCTCCGCTCGCAGTCCTCCACGATCTGCATAAGAAGCGCGTGGTCGATCAGGTTTCCCACGGGGTTTGCCGGCGAGCACAGGATCGCCATGTCCGTCCCCGAAGTCAGGTCTTCCAGGTATCTCTGCGTCAGGTCAAAATTCTCCTCCCTCAAAAGCCGATGATACCGGATCTCTGCGCCCGCCCCCTCCGCCGCATGCCGGTAACCGGAAAACGACGGCGCCGTGAGCAGAATCCTGCGCGGCCTTACCGCTCTCACGGCCGCCTCGATCAGTTCGGATGCGCCGTTTCCGCACAGGATCTGCCCCGCCGGGATGCCCGTGCTCCTCTCAAGGGCGTCCCGCAGCTCGCCGCAGTTCGGATCCGGATACTGTTCCAGCATCGCAAAGTGATCCCTCAGCCGCCCGCGGACCCCTTCAGGGATTCCCAGCGGGTTAATGTTGACCGAGAAGTCATATTTGATTTTTGGTCTGCCGTAAATCTCACCGCCGTGGATCATCTGTCTTCTCTCTCCCTGCTTTCCGCGTTCGCTGCATCCCCTGAAAAAGAAATCATAAACACGGGATTACCTGCCCGGAGATAGTGATAGTTTCCCAGTTTCTCTTCCCGGTTCACGCTGATCTGGGCGCACTGTATGTCTTTGACCGGAAGTTTTTTCAGCGCGCACTGCAGCGCTGCCAGCGTCTCTGAAGTAATACAATTGACCACGACTCTGGCCGACGCGTTTTTGGCAAACACCGCCTCAAGAATGCTGCCGATCTCTCCGCCGCTGCCCCCGACGAAAACATGGGACGGCGCAGGCAGATCCGCCAGAATGTCCGGTGCGCGGCCCTCGACGATCTCCATGTTCTGCAGGCAGAATCCGGCGCGGTTCTGTTCAAGAAGTTCCAGCGCTTCTCTTCTAAACTCCACAGAATAGACTTTGCCTTCCGGGCAGGTCAAAGCCGCCTCAACGCTCACGGAGCCTGTCCCCGCGCCGATGTCCCAGACGACCGCCTGCGCGGTCAGCCCCAGACGGGACAGGGACAGCGCCCGGATCTCCGAGGAAGTCATCGGCGCTTTGCCCCGCACGAATGCGCCGTCCGGCAGTCCGGGCAGGACCGGTGTCCGTCCGGCCGCTTCATGCTCTATATAGAGAACATACAGCCCCTCCTTCGTAATCCCGGTGAGCTCCCGCGCCGTATATGCGCGGATCTCCTCTTCGGGGCGCGACAGCGCATACCCGCAGATCAGCTTCAGTTTTCCCAATACACCGCGGCCTGCGGCGTCCGCAAGAAGCTGGCCGGTTGTCCGCAGGTCCGCTGCGCCCGACAGGAGCAGAAAGCACTTCCGGTTTCGTCTCACCTGTCCCACGATGTTGCAGAAGCGGCCGTGAGAACTGAGGATCTTCCAGTCCTGCCATGGGATCCCCGCCCGCGCGGCGAACCAGGACACGCAGGAGACGCCGCAGATCATCCGGACCTGCAGTCCGCTCCGCTGCGCAGGATCGGGCTGTCCGCTCCGGACCTTTTCCTGCTTGATCTTTTCCAGCATAGAAGCAGCCCCGCTGTAGAACCCGCTGTCTCCGGAATAGAGGACCGCTGCCCGCCGCACCTGCGGATGCGTCTGCAGATAGGCCAAAACAGCGCCGCCCTCATAGACGGGCACAACGCGCTGCTCCTTCCCGGGCCCCCGCAGTTTCTCAGCATTGGCAAGCACGCTCTCAGCGCCGAACAATACTTCCGCCCCGGCGATCGCTTTCTGTGCCTGCGCGGTCACTGCGTCCTGCGCTCCCATACCGATCCCGACCAGAAAGAGCGTCCTCTCCCCGACATCACGCGCGCCGCCGGTCACGTCGGATCCGGCCGCACCACCGGCATGCCCGGTATGCGGCATACGGATCACTACGATGCCGATCCCGCACTTTCCGGCCGCCTCGAGCTTTTCCGGATATCCCCCTGCTGCTCCGGAGTCTTTAGTCAATAGCCACTGCGCCCCGGCATGCCTGATCATGGCACAGTTCATTTCCGTGTCGAAAGGCCCCTGCAGGGCAATGATCTGCCTGCCGGAAAGTCCTGCCTCCTCGCAGGCGCTAAGGCTCTCCTCTGAAGGAAGTACCCGCGCTGTGATCCTGGCCGGGTCTCCGAGCGCGTTTACAAAACGCCCCAGTTCTTTGCTCCCGGTCGTCACCAGAATATGACCCGGTACTGCGGAAAGGAATCTCCCCGCCTCCTCCGCATTATCGACATAATAGCATGCGCCCGCATTTGCGCGCCTGCTCCCCGATACCTCTCCGCTTTCCTGTGTTCCCCCGATTTTTTCAGCTTCCGGAGCTTCTGTTCCCGTCCCCTCCCTCTGTTGGCGAATACAAGGCAGGCCCGCCTGCCCGCAGGCCGCAGCGATCTCCGCGGAGACGATCTGCGCGTGCGGATGCGTGGCGTCGACCACGCAGCAGAACTTCCCGTCCCGCATCATTTGTGCCATCGCATCCCGGTCCATCCTTCCGACGCGGACCGTCAGGAGAGGATGCGGCGCGAGAACATCCCTGCCATAAGGTGTAGCTACGCTCACAGTACAGGGAACCCCCTGCGCGAGCAGGTGTTCCGCTGTCTTTCTTCCTTCTGTTGTCCCGCCGAAGATCAATACTTTCTCAAAATGCTCTTTCATAATATCTCGCCCTGCAGGGCCTCCCTCTCATACCCGCGCGGAGTCACCATCCTGCCGCCGATACGTTTTGTCGACCTGCTGCCGATAAAGACCGTGGTAAACATGTCCGCCTGCAGATCCCGCAGCGCTTCGAGCGTGCAGATCTCAGAGGTCTCGCCCTCGCGGCCTATATTGCGGACCACGCCGCAGACCTGCCCGGCCGGCAGCGTCTCCAGCAGAATGTCACAGGCTTTCGCAAGGTGACCTGCCCGCTTTCTGCTGGACGGGTTATACAGTACAATGGCAAAATCCCCCTCGGCAGCCTTTCTCAGCCTCTTTTCGATCGTCTCCCACGGCGTCATCAGATCGCTGAGGCTGATGACGGCAAAATCGTGCACCAGCGGAGCGCCCAGGCGCGCCGCGCCGCTCAGGGCCGCCGTGACGCCCGGGATCACGCGGATCTCCACACCGGGATATTCCTGCGCCATTTCATATATAAGCCCGGCCAGGCCATAGACACCGGCGTCGCCGCTGCAGATGAAAGCGACATTGTTCCCGTCCGCTGCTTCTGAGAGCGCGAGCGCGCATCGCTCCTCTTCCCGGCGCATGGGTGTCGTGATCGTCCTCTTATAAGGAAAATGGTCCCTGATCAGATGCACATAGGTCGTGTATCCGGCTATGACGTCACTGTCATCGATCGCTTTATAGGCTTCCAACGTCATCCCGCTGACCGCTCCGGGCCCCATTCCGACGACCGTCAGGACCCCTTTCCCCGCCTTCCTGAACGCGGTCTCAAATGCCGGATCATACAGCTTTGACCGCTCATATCCGCTCTGTGCGACGACTTCGCCGACAATGATCAGCGCCGTCTTCGTAATGCCGTGTTCCTGCGCTGTCTGTGCCAATGAGCCGACGGTGCAGGTATATTTTGCCTCATCGGGCCAGGTCGCCTTATAGACGATCGCCGCCGGTGTGTCCGGGTCATACCCGCCGGCGATCAGCCGCCTGCTCAGCTCCCGGGTCATGCCTGCGCTCAGAAAGATCACCATCGCAGCGCCGTGTGCGGCAAACGCCTCTATGGTCTCTTTCTCAGGCATGGGCGTGCGGCCGGCCATGCGCGTGATGATCACGCTCTGGCTGATCCCCGGGAGCGTATACTCCATGTCCATGGCGGCGGCCGCGCCGCAAAAAGAGCTCACACCCGGCGTAGAGTCATACGGGATCTTCTCCGCCTCAAGAAGGTCCATCTGCTCCCGCACGGCGCCGTAAATACAGGGATCTCCTGTGTGCAGGCGCACCGTCGTCAGCCCTGCCTTTTCCGCTTCCCGCATCACTGCGATCACTTCTTCCAGCGTCATTTTCGCGCTGTCATAAGCGCGGCAGTTTTCTTTCCTGTATTCCAAAAGGGCAGGGTTAACGAGTGATCCGGCATAAATGATCACATCTGCCTGACCGAGCAGCCTCTGCCCGCGCACAGTGATCAGATCCGGAGCTCCCGGCCCTGCGCCCACAAAATGCACCATATTCCTCCTCCTTTCGGAGCGCTGCGGTCCATCGCCGCACGCCGTGCCGCCCAAAATCTACGCACGGGTCTCCCGCCTGAGTATCTGCAGAAATTCTTCCGCGCCTTCGGTTCTGCCCAGTTCTCCGTATACGTTAGAGAAGACCAGGACCTCCACCCGCATTTTCCCGTCCGCCCACGACCGCATCACGGCCTGAATGCGGCGCGTCATCTCTGTGAGCACCTCTTTGTCCAGCCCCGACTCCCTCAGGATCCTGACCGCCTCGTCGGTCGTCACGCAGTCCGACAGCGCTTCGGCCGCCTCCTCTGCGAGGCTCCCGGCCCCATGCGGATCTCCGCCCCTGCCCGCAGTCACATCCCGCGCGATCTGCGTGAGGATCTCCATGCGATGGTCTCCGTATTGGGAGTGTGTGTTCCGGATCCCTCCGGCGACCTTGACCAGCTTCCCGATATGCCCGACAAAGAGCATACCGGCAAACCCGGCTTCTGCCGCCATCTGCACCGTGTCACAGACGAAATTCGAGGATGTCACCGCCGTGTCGAGAGAGAATCCGTATCTGTTCATGAAGAAGCTTTTGCCGTAACTGCCGGGCGCCGCCGGCAGGACGGTTAATCCTTCCCGGCGCTTGACGCTGATCTCCACCCGAATCGTGTCCAAAAGGGCGCGCTCGCTCATAGGCTCGACAATGCCGCTGGTCCCCAGAATGGAGATGCCTCCCACGATTCCCAGCTTGGGATTAAAAGTCCTGGCAGCCAGTTCGCGTCCCTGAGGTACACTGATGATCACATCAAACCCCCGTGGATCCGGGCATCTCCCGGACTCCCGTACAGCTTCCCAAACCGCTTCTTCGATCATCCGTCTGGGCGTACTGTTGATCGCCGCATTTCCGACCGGCTGGTCCAGCCCCGGTTTTGTCACGCGCCCGACGCCCTCCCCGCCTTCTATTCTCACTCCCGGAAGATCGGAAAAGGCGGCCTCTGCGCAGATCAGCGCATGATTGGTCACATCCGGGTCGTCGCCGCTGTCCTTGCGCACCCCGCAGGAAACGGCCGACGGAGATGACCGCACGTCCTCTATATCCAGGTACAGCTCGGGACCCCTCGGCGTCTTCAGCCTGACCGCTGAGACTCTTTCCCCGGTCAGAAGCATCATGACCGCCGCCTTTGCCGCCGCTGCCGCACAGCTCCCCGTCGTGTACCCGAGCCGGAGTTTTTGCCCTCCCTTTTCGATGTATGCATTCCATTCCATTTCTTCACACCGTGATGCGATACAGGATCGCATTGCAGATCGCCGCCGCGACGCCGCTGCCGCCCTTCCTTCCGCGATTGCAGATATACGGCACGCCGGTCCTCATGATGCGCTCTTTGGCCGTGATGACATTCACGAAGCCGACCGGCACTGCAATGACAAGTTCCGGCCTGTATCCCTGCAGGATCTTTTCCTCCAGCGCCAGCAGCGCTGTGGGCGCGTTCCCCACCGCGAAGATCGTCGGCGCCCCGCTCTTCTCTGCCTCGCTGACTGCCTTGTCCACGGCTGCCGCCGAACGCGTCGTCCCGCAGTGTTTTGCCGTTTCGGCGACATCCGGGTCCGCTATATAACAGTGCGCTCCGCCGCCAAGTTCCGCCAGCTTCCTCTTATTGATGCCGGACATGGCCATCGTCGTATCCGTCACAATGTGCGCCCCGCGGCGCAGCGCGTCCTCAGCCCTTTCCAGAGCCCCTTCGCTGAAGGCCATTGTGTCAAAATACTCAAAGTCCGCCGTCGTGTGGATGACGCGCAAAAGGACATGCTTCCTGTCCTCAGGGATCGTCCTGCCGGCCTGTCTGAGCTCCTCTTCAATGATCTGAAAGCTCATCTTCTCGATATCCTGTGGAAGGACGTGCAAGATCCCTGTTTCCCTGCTCTCTTCCATGTGCTCCACCTCAAATGCCGATGATCTCAAATGCTTATGATCTCATAAATCTTTTCCAGATCCATATGCGCCCGCAGCGTCTTCGCCAAAAGATCGTACTGCGCCTCTGCGTGCGCACGAATATCCGTCGCGCGTCCGCGCTCTGATTCTGCGCAAGACGGCAGCGATATGCCTTTCGCTTCCGCAAGGGCTCGGGCGGCCCTGCGCGCCACCCCCGGGGCATCGAAGATGCCGTGCACATAGGTGCCGTAAACATTGCCTGCCGCGGCGCCGTCCAAGGTGTAAACACCTGTGCGCCGATCCAGGATCCTGCTAAAGCACCCGGTCCCTTCTCCCGCGCTGCCCGGCATCGCTGCGGCGGACTGTACCGCATCGGGCAGCGTTATGGCGGACTGTGCCGCATCCGGCCCCGGCGCCGTTCTCCCCATGTGGATCTCGTACCCTTCGATCTCCATGCCGCTCAGCGGCGCCAGAATGCCCGGCAGTTCCCCGATCCTTCCGCTGACCCGCGTCCGCCTCTTCTGCGCGGTAAATATTGTCTCTGTATCCAGAAAGCCCAGTCCCTGCACGGATCCGCCCTCTTCGATCCGGTCCGGATCATGAACGGCTCTCCCGAGCATCTGATAGCCCCCGCAGATGCCGAAGATCGGGCAGCCCTGCTTCCAAAGCCCGGAAAGCGCGGCAGCCATGCCGCTGTCCCGCAGCCATTTGAGATCCGCGATCGTGTTCTTGGTGCCCGGCAGGATGACCAGATCCGGGATACCGAGGGCGCCGGGCCTGGACACATAGCGCAGATCCACTTCCGGTACCTGGGAAAACGCGCCGAAATCCGTAAAATTGGACAGGTGCGGCAGCCTCACGACCGCGATCTCCAGCGGTTTCCCTGACGGAGCGCGGTTGGTCTGCGCAAGCTGCGGCGCGAGCGAATCCTCTTCGTCGATGTCGAGCTGCATGTAAGGCACCACACCGACCACCGGAACGCCGCTTCGCTCCTCCAGCATGCGGATCCCCGGATCCAGTATCGTCTTGTCGCCGCGGAATTTGTTCACGATCAGTCCCTTTAAGAGCGCCTGCTCCTCGGGTTCGAGGAGCATCTGCGTTCCCAGAAGCTGCGCGAAGACGCCCCCGCGGTCAATATCTCCTGCCAGAAGGACCGGCGCGCCGACGGCTTTTGCCAGCCCCATATTGACAATATCATCCTTTTTCAGGTTGATCTCCGCGGGACTTCCCGCGCCCTCGATCACAATGACGTCGTACTGCGCCGACAACGACGCGTAGGCGTCCAGCACCAGCGGCATGAGGCTCTTTTTGCAGGCAAAATATTCCCTGGCCCCCATATCTCCCCGCACCTCTCCGTTCACAATGACCTGCGATCCCGTGTCCGTCGTCGGCTTGAGCAATATGGGATTCATTCTCACATCGGGCTCAATGCCTGCGGCCTGCGCCTGCATCACCTGGGCCCGCCCCATCTCGAGCCCGTCGACCGTGATGAAGGAATTGAGCGCCATATTCTGGGATTTGAAGGGGGCGGCGCGGTAACCGTCCTGCCGCAGGATCCGGCACAGCCCTGCCGTCAGCAGGCTTTTGCCGACGCCGGACATGGTCCCCTGGATCATGATCGACTTTGCCATTTGCGTTTATTCCTCTTTTTCGTTTATTCCTCTGCCGCGGGATCCGTCACGATGACCTTGTGGTCATACCATTTGCCTTTTTCTCCCACCAGCGCGCAGTCAAATTCCTGTCCGATCGCGGGAACAGGGATATCGAACCCGTAGACCTCTTCCGTCGTGCCGTCACTGTATGTCACTTCATCGATCGTGGGCTCAAGAAGGACGGCGCCCTCTTTCTGCGCATCTTCGGCAGTTCCGGGGTAAAGCTTCAGGATCTTCTTGGAGACAAGCGTGACGTGAATGTTCATCTCGGAATCTTTCACTGTCAGTGTTCCCTTGTTGTCATAAGCTTCATTCACATGGAACATGCTGCCGTCGGTCGTAAAAGTCGCCTTATAGACGCCGTCCGGAAGTGTATCGCCTGCTGCGCTCTCAGATTCGGTCTCCGTACCGACCGCAGCCCCTGTGTGGGCTGTATAGACCGCTTCAACGTCTTCGATCCTTCCCAGTCCCGCGATCTGGCAGTCCACCTGATCGAAGTTTCCGGAAGCAGTGAACATGCTCTTCCACGAATCCTCGTCTTCGCCCGCCATGTCGTTGTTGGCGTGGTCTCCCGCCACGACCATCAGAGGGCGCAGAATGACTTTCTTATACCCGGCTTCCGACACTTTCTCTATCACCGCTTCGCACGCCGTGTCCTCCGGCTCGCCCTCGACGGTGCCGATGAAGACGTTCCCGTAACCCAGCGCTTCCATCTGCGTCTGCATCTGGTCATAGGTCACCTTGGCGACGTGTGCCGTGCCGTGTCCCAAAAAGACAAACGCGGTCCCATCCTGCGCCGCCGCTTCAAGGCTCTCAAATCCCGCATCGGCGACTGTCTGCGCCACGACCGCCTTTGCGACGGCTTCCTTATCCTCGTTGATCACGGATGCGTCTGTGCCGACCTCCCCCAGAAGCGGCTCCGCGATGCGTACGGACAAAAAGTCCCCTGAAGCTGCCGTGACGGCGTCCACAAGGTCGTCGTACTCGGATCCGTGCATCAGGTGCGTGGGCTGCACGATCAGGTTCTTCACGCCGTTAGCCTTCGCGCGCGCAAGTGCCTGTTCCACGTTGTCGATGACTTCGTTGTCGCGGGCCTGGATATGATTGATGATGATCTGGGACGTGAAGGCTCTGCGCACGGACCAGTCAGGATAGGCCTCCTGAAGCGCTTTTTCGATTCCGCCGATATCCGTCGCACGGCTTTCATTGAAGGACGTGCCGAAGCTCACCACCAGCAGCTCGTTCTCGCCGATCCCGTCCGCATTCAGCGGGTCGTCCGCGGACGCGTCCCCCGTATCGAGGCCAAAATAGTCCGGATCTGCAAACTCACCTTCCACCATCGCTTTCTGCTCATCCGTCAGAGCGTCCCATGCCGCTCTTGCCGCGGCGATGTCCTCATCCGTCGTCTCCGTGCGCTCCTGCACATAGATCGCATCGATGAGTGCCGCGCACTCTGCTGCCAGCTCCTCGTCGGTCTTGCCGGCTCCGTCTGTCTGAGCCGTACTGTCTGCCTGCGAGGTTCCGGTACTGTCTGCCTGCGGGGTTCCGGTACTGTCTGCCTGCGAAGCGTCGTCTGTCTGCGCCACTGCTTCTGTCTGCGCCGCCTCATCTTTCTGCGAAGCGCCCGCGCCGCCGCATCCCGCAAGAAGCGCGCCCGTAAGTATGAATGAAACCAGTGCTGCTGCAACTCTCTTTTTCATTGATGCCTCCTTAAATGATTTGTATAGTCTTTATACTGTTCCACTTGGATCTCCTCAAAGGTATCCATCTGTTCGTAGATATCGCACGCCATGTCCAAAAGCGGGAACAGGGCCGCGGCGCCCGTCCCTTCTCCCAGATGCATGCCCGCGTGCAGGATCGGAGTGATATCTCCGCCAGCCGTCTGCTGCTCCCGCGCGCGCCGCGCCGATTCAAATCCCGGCGTGTTCGCGGCCGCTCCTGCAGACGGCGCGAATCCCAGCGCCTCCATGGCCGCTCCCGCAGACGGCGCGAATCCCAGCGCCTCCATGACCGCTCCCGCCGCCGGTTCGCCCGAAATATGGGACGGCAGCATATAGCCGCGTGACGCAGGCGCTGTTTTGACCGCGAGGAGCGCAGCGACCGCTGAGATAAAGCCGTCTATGACGACCGGAACGCGACTGGCGGCGCCGCCGATGAACAGCCCGCACATGGCGGCGATGTCGTATCCGCCAACCTTGGCGAGCACGTCGATCGGATCCTCCGGGTCCGGGCGGTTCACCTCGATCGCTCTGCGGATGACCGCAGCTTTCCTTATGACGCCCTCCGGGGAGAGCCCGGCGCCGGCACCTGTCACCGCCTCGGGATCCACGTACAGCAGCACCGCCGTGACAGCGGAACTTGTGGTCGTATTGCCGATGCCCATTTCGCCTGCCGCCAGGAGCCCGTATCCCGCGTCCGCCAGTTCGCGCGCTTTGCAGATCCCCGCTTCTATGGCAAAAAGTGCCTCTTCCCGCGTCATAGCCGGTCCTCTCACCATGTTGGCCGTGCCGCAGCGGGTCTTTCTCTTTTCTACGCGGGGCGTATCGACAGCCATGCCGACGTCCACCGGATACAGGTCCGCACCTGCCCTCTTGCACATGATCGCGGCGCAGGATTTCCCGTCGATGAAGTTCTCCGCCACGACCGCTGTCGTCTCCTGTCCGGTCTGGCTCACGCCCTCGGCCACGACGCCGTTGTCCGCGCAGAAAATGACCAACGCCTTTTTGCGGATATCCGGCTCAGCGGTCCCCTGCATTGCTGAGATGCGCACCAGCATTTCTTCGAGCGCGCCCAGTCCGTACAAGGGCTTTGCGATCCGGTTCCAGCGCGCCCTGCACGCGGACGCGGCCTTTTCGTCCGGCGGCCTGATCCGCCGGATCGTCTCTTGTAAAGTCATAGTTTCTCCTCTGCGGTATTTTTCTCCAATACGCACTCCGCTGCAGGAAGCACGCGCTGCCCCTTTTGTCTGACCACGCCGCACAAGCAAAAGAGCCGCTTCCTACCGGGAAACGGCTCCATAACAGATCTCTCTGAAATGATCTGCAGACAACACAAAAACCGGAAAGCATCTCCGCCTTCCCGCGGCCGACGCTTTCTGTTTCTCTTTTGCCTATCCGCCATGCACCGTGACCTTTAGACCATCCTCTGCAGGCAGGTCTCCTGGCTCATGGCCTGTTTGCGGTTCCGGCGCCTTCCCGGCAGCATTTCGCCGCCAGTGACATAGTTGCGGAACCGGCCATTCACAGTTGCGGGACAGCACGGGAATCACACCCGTTTCCCTTTTCACCGCCCTCCCCCGGATCAGCTCCGAAGAGGGCGACACCTGCAGATGCTCTCATATCGATTTGACTCTATTATATCGTCTCGGAATGCAATAAGCGACCTTTTTCTCACTGCGCCGGCGGCGCCTCACGGCAGCTCCGCGATCTGCGTCAAAACAGCGTTTCCCGTGAGCTTTTCACTCCTTGGACCCGGCTGTGAAAACCCGGCCCAGATCCTGAATTTCCTGCTCCTGACCGCACGCGTTCCCTGCTCATCCACCGTGGTAAAAGCCCGTAACCTGAGCGGGATCGTCACTTCCCTGCTCTCCCCCTTTTCGAGACGGATCCTTGCAAACCCGCACAGGGAGGGATTCGGAACTGCTCCCGGGTATTCCTCGTCGCGAATATAGATCTGCAGTACGTCCTCTGTGGCTTCTGATCTGTTGACAGCTGTCACGCGGACATAAGCCGCCGTATCGTCAAAGCCTTCCGCCCTCTGTGTTTTGACCGAAAGCGCCTGCACTGCGCAGTCTCCGTAAGTGAGCCCGTATCCGAAGGGGTAGAGCGGCTCCCCGCCAAAATAGCGATACGTCCGCCCCTTCATCGAATAATCTTCAAAAGGCGGCAGTTCCTCACTGCTGCGGTAGAAAGTCACAGGGAGCTTTCCGGAAGGGGAGATGTCGCCGAACAGAATTCCGGCCACATCAGCTCCGCCTCGGGCGCCCGGGTACCAGGCCTGCAGGATCGCGGAGGCCTTCGCGTCCGCCTCGCCAAGATCCATGGCGCTGCCCGTCATATTGACGACGACGACCGGCGTGCCGCTCTGTTTCCCGTAATCAAGGATGGTCCTCATCAGCTTGCGCTGCGGCTCCGGGAAGGAGAGATCTTCCTTGTCCCCCGAAGCATAGGCATTCCCTGTATCGCCCTCTTCTCCCTCGAGCGTCTCGTCAAGCCCCGGGACAAGGATGATCAGGTCGGCGAGTCCGGCGATCGTCAGCGCTTCGGCGAGCCGGTCCTGCGAACCGGGAAGCGCAAGGTCCTCCACCCTGTCCTTGAACAGATGGCATCCCTCGGAATAATAGACGCGGATCCCTTCCCGCTCCGCGCGGTCCTGGATGCCCTCCAGAACGGTGATATACCGGGAAGATGTACCGTGATAGTTGCCGCAAAGTGCAGCGCGGCTGTTGGCATTGGGGCCGATCACTGCGATCACAAACTCGCTGCGGTTCATTGTATGATCGCCATCTTCTGAATCTGAAGCCAGCGCCGGGTTGTTCTTTTCCTTTCGGATCGGGAGGACTCCGTCGTTCTTCTCTGTCCGGATCGGGAGGACACCGTCATTCTTCAGCAGAACGACGCTCTCCGCCGCCACCCTGTGTGCGAGCGCCACATGCTGCGGGCTCTCTACGACGCTGTAGGGGATCTTGTCGTATTCGGTCTCATCGAACAGCCCCAGAAGGAACCTTGTCGTGAAGAGACGGATGCAGGACCTGGTGATATACGCTTCGTCGAGCATTCCCAACCGGCTGGCCTCCAGAATCCTCGTATAGGTGCAGCCGCAGTTGAGGTCCGTCCCGTTCTCCAGCGCCAGTTTGACCGACTCCTCGGGCGTCGCCGTCACTTTGTGACGCTCATGAAAATCCCGGACCGCCCAGCAGTCGGACACATAGTGCCCCTCAAAGCCCCAGCGACCCCGGAGGATCTCCTGCAGGGCAGGGCTGCCGCAGGCGGGCTCTCCGTTCACACGGTTGTAGGCACCCATGACCGTCTCCACCTTTCCCTCCTTCACACACGCCTCGAAGGCCGGAAGATAGGTCTCCTCAAGGTCTTTGGAAGACACGAGGGCGTCGAATTCATGCCGAAGTCCCTCCGGTCCGGAATGCACGCAGAAATGCTTGGCGCATGCAGCGGCTTTCATCACAGGTCCATCCCCCTGCAGTCCCTTAATAAACCGCACGCCGAGCCGCCCGGTCAGATACGGATCCTCTCCGTAAGTCTCGTGGCCGCGCCCCCATCTGGGATCCCTGAAAATATTGACGTTGGGCGACCAGAAAGTCAGGCCTTTGTAAATGTCCCTGTCTCCGTGAGCGCTCTGGGCGTTGTATTTTGCCCTGCCTTCCTCTGCGATCGCGCTGCCGATCTCTTCCATCAGATCGGGGTCGAAAGCCGCCGCCATGCCGATCGCCTGCGGAAACACCGTGGCGGTTCCCGCCCGGGCCACCCCGTGCAGGGCCTCATTCCACCAGTTATAGGCAGGGATCCCCAGCCGCCCGATCGCAGGCGCGTCATAGCGAAGCTGGGACGCCTTCTCCTCCAAAGTCATTCTGCCGACAAGTTCTTCCGCTCTTTTTCGCGCTTCTTCTCTCTTCATATCTCAGGCTGCCTCCACTTCATTGTCGGTGATCCTTGCCCCTGTGATGAAAAATGCCATACCGCAGGAAATGAGAAGTCCGATCAGATAATAGACGACGCTCCTGATCCCTGCATGCGGACCCGCCGTCATCGTAAAGACGCCCAAAAGACCGGAAGGTCCCCATGTCGTCGCCGCGACCTGCATGGCCATCACGAATGCGCCGCCGAATCCCGCGCCCAGGCCCGCTGTGATAAAGGGCCTGCCCATGGGAAGCGTGACCCCGTAGATCAGCGGCTCGCCGACGCCGAGGATGCCGGCCGGAAGCGCTCCGCTTATGATCTGTGAAAGCCTGTCGTTCTTCACTCTTTTGGCCTTGAACCAGATCGCCAGCGCGGCGCCGACCTGCCCGGCTCCGGCCATGCACAGCGCAGGGTACAAAGTGATATATCCCATCTGCTGAAGCTGCACGGTATACAGCGCCACCAGACCGTGGTGCATTCCCATGGCGACCATGGGCAGGAACAGCGCCGCCGAGACATAACCGGTGATCGCCCGCACCCACACATTCGGGGACATGCAGACGCTCTGTACGGCAAAACAGATTCCGCCCGAGATCAGTCCGAACAGCGGCATGATGACGAAGATATACGGGATCAGGCAGGCGATCAGCGTAAGGACAGGGGTGAAGACCACATCCAGGGCGTCCGGGATGTGGCTGCGGATCCATTTCTCCACCCGGGTCATGATCAGCACGCCGAAAACAACGGCCAGAATTCCGCCTCTCCCGCTCCTGAGCATGGAGTCAAGCGGCGAGCTCTCATTCCACCAGCCGATCGTCTGCGCGATCAGGTTGATTCCGTCGAGACCGGTGATCATGCCCAGCATTCCGCCCAGGATCGGTGTTCCGCCAAACCGCTCCGCGGCGCGGTAGCCCGTCCATGCGGTCAGATAGGTGAGAAAGGAGGTGTTGATCAGTCCCAGCATCGAACAAACAATGCTCAGGAATCGGTTGTCCGCCCAGCCGGGATTTAGCTGCTGAATGAGAATGTTGATGCCGGCGCAGAGCCCGGAAGCGATCACTCCCGGAATCAGGGGGACGAAGATCTCCCCGAAGATCTTCAGCGCATTGCGGACAGGATTCTCCTTCTGCATGGCTTTTACGGCTTCTTTATTCTCTCTCCAGTCTCTGCCGGAAGCTTTCCCCTCCGCGTTCGCAGCGGTCCGGCCGGCATTCGTTCCCTGCGGCTCCGCGTCCGCCGTCGGGATTCCCATCCGCCTGCACACTTCGCCGCACTTGCTGCTCTTTCCGGGGCCGACGACGACTTCTATATAATTCTCGCGGTCATGGATGATCCCCAAAACGCCTTTCACCTTTTTGAGCGCCTCGGAATTGATCGCACTGTCGTCCCTGACTTTGATCCTGAGTCTCGTCATGCAGTTGGTCACGGAAGTCACATTTTCTCTCCCGCCGACCTGCTCTAATACTTGTTTTGCCAATTCTTCGTAATTCATACTCTTTTGATCGCTTCCCTCACTTTTCCGTGCGCGTCCTCAAGCCGCTTTTTTGCCTCCTCGACGCTGCAGTCTGCAAGGAGCATCGTGATCGCGGTCTTGCACTTTCCCTGCGCCTGCTCCAGCGCCGCCTTGGCGGTCTCTTCCTCTGCGCCCGTCGCCTCCATGACGATGTGAAGCGCTCTCTTCCGAAGCTTTTCATTCGTCTGCACGACATCCACCATCAGGTTCTGATAGGCTTTGCCCGTTCCGACCATCACAGCGGTCGAGATCATATTGAGGACCAGTTTCTGGGCTGTTCCGGCTTTGAGCCTGGTCGATCCGGTCAGGACTTCGGGCCCTGTCACGATCTCGATCCCCAGCTCTGCTGCCCGGCTCAGTTCTGCATTTTCATTGCAGGAGATGGCTGCGGTGTGACACCCTATACTGCAGGCATAGTCGAGGCCGCCCAGCACATAAGGCGTGCGGCCGCTCGCTGCCAGTCCGATCACAAGATCCTTGTCCGTGAGACCGTATTCCTCCAGGTCTTCTCTCCCCATGTCCCGGCTGTCCTCGGCGCCTTCGACGGCTCTTGTAAATGCCTTTTCTCCACCGGCGATCAGTCCGATCACCGTGTCCGGTGATACGCCGAAGGTCGGCGGGCACTCCGAGGCGTCGAGCACGCCCAGCCGGCCGCTGGTCCCGGCTCCCAGATAGAAGATCCGTCCGCCCTTTTTCAGACTCTCAATGCCCCACTCGGCAGCTTGTGCGATCTCCTTAAGATGCTTTCCCACTTCGCGCGGGATCTTTTCGTCCTCCCGGTTCATGGCAGTGACGACCTCCAAAGGAGACATTATGTCCAGATTCATTGTGTTTGGGTTTCTGGTTTCTGTAGTCATCTTTTTCCTTTTCTGCTGATAAGGTTTTCGCAATCTTTGATCCATTACTATTTTAGAGAGGATCTTTTGCTGCCGCAAGAGGGTGTCAAGGGGACGGTTCTTCGGTGTCAAGGGGACGGTTCTTCTGACAACTTTTTGAAAAAAGTTGTCAGAAGAACCGTCCCCTTGACACCGAAGAACCGTCCCCTTGACACCTAAATATGAGGCCCCGCCTCTCTCCCATACTGCGCCACGATCCGGACGATCGCGCTGCCCACGATCACCCCGTCGCAGATCGCCGCGATCTCTGCCGCCTGCTGCGGCGTATTGATCCCGAATCCGACAGCCGCAGGTATATCCGCAGCCTCCCGGATCGAGCTCATAATAGATCCCAGATCCGTCTTGATCTCAGAGCGCACGCCCGTGACTCCCATTGAAGAGACGACGTACAGAAATCCCCTGGCCTCCGACGCGATCGCCCGGATCCTCGCTTCCGAGGTCGGCGCGATCATCGAGATCACGTCCACGCCGTGGGCGGCCGCGATCTCCTCGCATTCGCCCTTCTCCTCATAGGGAAGGTCCGGAATGATGATCCCGCTGATGCCGCACTCCCCGCACTTCTCGAAGAAGCGGTCATACCCGTAATGGAACACAGGATTGAGGTAGCCCATAAATACCAGAGGCATGTCGGTCTTTTGGCGCAGCCTTTTTACCATGTCAAAGATCTTGTCCGTCGTCGTTCCCGACCGCAGGGCCCGCAGGTCCGCCTCCTGGATCACGACGCCTTCCGCGATCGGATCGGAAAATGGGATCCCGATCTCGATGAGATCCGCCCCCGCGCGCTCCATCTCCAGTATGTATTCCTCTGTTGCAGCGAGGTCCGGGTCTCCCGCCGTGATAAAGGCAATAAATGCCTTTCCGTTCTTAAAAGCATCTTTTATTCTACGTGCCATCGTGTACTCCTCCTGCTCCCCGGCTTTAGTCCGAGATCTGAATGCCCCTGTAGCGGGCGATCGCCGCGACGTCCTTATCTCCCCTGCCCGACAGACAGATGATGATGCTCTGGTCACTGCTCATTACAGGCGCGATCTTCCTTGCCTGCGCCACCGCATGCGCACTCTCGATCGCGCAGATGATGCCCTCCGTCCTCGCGAGGTATTCGAAAGCTTCCACCGCCTCGTCATCCGTGACGGGCACATATTCCGCACGGCCTATATCATGCAGCCATGCGTGCTCCGGGCCGATCCCCGGATAATCGAGGCCTGCCGAGATCGAATAGACCTCCTTGATCTGCCCGTACTCATTCTGGCAAAACAGTGACTTCATCCCATGGAATACGCCCAGACTTCCGTCAGCGATCGTCGCCGCATGCTGCCCGGTCTCGATCCCTCGGCCGGCCGCCTCACAGCCGATCAGTCTCACGCCTTCATCACCTATAAAGTGATAGAACATACCTATGGCGTTGCTGCCGCCGCCCACACAGGCGATCACGGCGTCCGGGAGTTTTCCCTGCGCCTCAAGGATCTGCTGCCGGGCTTCCCTGGAGATGACCGCCTGAAAATCCCGCACGATCGTAGGAAAAGGATGCGGTCCCATCACCGAGCCCAGCACGTAGTGCGTATCCGCCACTCTGCCGGCCCACTCGCGCATGGTCTCGTTGACAGCGTCCTTGAGCACCTGCGTCCCGCTCTCCACAGGATGCACCTTGGCGCCGAGAAGTTCCATGCGGTAGACGTTGAGCCTCTGTCTCTCACAGTCCAGCTTCCCCATAAAGACCTCACACTCCATGCCAAGGAGCGCTGCCACCGTCGCAGTCGCGACGCCGTGCTGTCCCGCACCGGTCTCCGCGATCACCCGCGTCTTGCCCATCTTTTTGGCAAGCAGCACCTGTCCGAGGCAGTTGTTGATCTTGTGAGCGCCCGTGTGGTTGAGGTCCTCCCGCTTGAGGTATATTTTGGCGCCTCCCAGATCCCGGGTCATCTTTTCCGCGAAGTACAGGCGGGAAGGTCTGCCTGCATACTCATTCAACAGCTTTGAGAGCTCATTGTTAAAAGCGGGATCTTGTTTATAAAAGTCGTACTGCTCTTCCAGCCGGATCAATTCATTCATCAGTGTCTCCGGCACATATTGTCCGCCGAATTTTCCAAATCTGCCTTTGGACATGTTTACCTCCTTACTGCCTCCACGCACTGCGCCATCTTTACCGGATCCTTCCATCCGTCCGTCTCTGCGCCGCTGCTCAGATCTACCGCATATGGCCTGAATCTCCGCACTGCCTCCGCCACATTGTCCGGTCCCAGGCCACCTGCAAGGATCCAAGGCCTGTCCATTTCCCTGATCAGCGACCAGTCAAAAGCTTCTCCTGTTCCCGTTCCGTTATCGAGCAGAAGATAATCCGCTTCGCTCTCCATCGCTCTCTTCAGGTCATCCGCGCTTCGTATGCGAAAAGCCTGAATGACCGGTTTTGCAGTCTGTGTTCTGAGCTCTTTTATATAAGCGTTGTCTTCCGCTCCATGCAGCTGGATCTGATCCAGAAACCCGGCAGCTTCTATGACTGACTCGATCGTCTCATTGACGAACACGCCGACTTTTAAGATCCCCGGCGCGAGCATATCTGCAAGCACCTCCGCCTCTTGCGCCGTCACCGATCTTCTAAAGCCCGGAGACAATATAAAACCGACGTAGTCCGGCCTGCAGACGCCCGCCGCCTCAATGTCTTCTTTTCTGCGCATCCCGCAAATCTTGATCCTGGTCCTGTACATGATCTCCACCTCATGAGTTCGTCTCTGATCTGTGCCTCTGAGCTTATATGAACTCCTTTTTCAGTCTCCGTTTCGACAAACCGCAGCTACGACAAACCGCCTCTATAACAGGCCACCCCTATAACACGCCGCCCCTATGACACGCCGCCCCTGAGCTCCCGCAGCGCCGCCGCTTTATCCGGGCTCCGCATCAGTGTCTCCCCGATCAGAACCGCATCCGTTCCGTTTCTTCTTAGGACTTCGATATCCTCCGGCGTCCGGATCCCGCTCTCCGAGACAAAAAGCCTGTTCTTTGGGACCAGCTTTCTGAGGCGCACCGAGTTGCTGCAGTCTACGGTGAAGGTTTTCAGGTCTCTGTTGTTCACGCCGATGATGCCCCGCTCCACTCTCAGCGCCCTTTCGACTTCCATCTCATCGTGTGCTTCCACCAGAACGGAGAGCCCCAGGCTGCGCGCTGTTTTGCCATATTCCGCCAGCTCTTCATCCGTGAGGATCGCACAGATGAGGAGAACAGCCGATGCGCCCAGTACCTTCGCCTCGTAGACCATGTAGGGATCCACGATGAAGTCTTTGCGAAGGATGGGGATCTTCACCGCCGCAGCGATCTCCCGCAGGTAATCGTCTCTTCCCAGAAAGAAATCAGGCTCTGTCAGGCAGGAAATGGCGGCTGCGCCTGCCTGCTCATACTCCTGTGCCGTCCTCAGATAAGGAAAGTCCGGAGCGATCAGCCCCTTAGAGGGCGACGCCTTTTTCACTTCACAGATAAAGGAAATACCGGGCCCTGCCAGGGCTTTCTCGAAGGGAAAGCCCGTGTCCGCATTCATTGAGAGCGCCTGTCTCTTCATCTCTTCAAGAGGGACCAGGCACTTATTCCGCTCAGCTCTGGCCCGCGCATGGTCGGCCAGTGTATCCAGGATCGTCATCTGAGTCAGTCCTCCTTAATTCAAGCTGCTTATTAAGCCTGCTCATTCGACACGCGGACGAACTTGTCCAGTACTTCCAGTGCCTTTCCGGTGTCGATCATCTCCTCTGCGATCCTAACTCCCTCTGCGATGTCCGCTGCTTTTCCGGCCGCATAGATCGCACATCCCGCGTTGAGAAGTACCGCATTCCTCTTCGTACCGGTGACCTCGCCGCGCAGGATAGCCCTTGTCAGCGCCGCGTTCTCATCCGGCGTTCCGCCGACGATCTCCTCTTTGAGTCCTCTGACCATCCCGAAATCCTCCGGCTTTATCACGATCGTTCTGTAGAAGCCGTCCCGCAGCTCGCAGACCGCCGTCTCGCAGCTGGGCGAGACCTCGTCCATCTTGTCTCTGCCGTAGACGACGAGCGCGTGCTTTACGCCCATAGAGGAGAGGACCTTAGCCACAGGTTCGCACAGATACTCGTCATATACGCCCAGCATGAAATAATCGGGCTTGGCGGGATTGGTCAAAGGGCCCAGAATATTGAACACCGTTCTGAATCCCAGTTCTCTTCGGATGGCCCCGACATACTTCATGGAAGAGTGATATTCCTGGGCGAACATAAAACAGACGCCGACCTCTTCAAGAAGCTTTCTGCACAGCTCAGGAGATTGCCGGATATTGACGCCGAGCGCCTCGAGGCAGTCAGCCGCGCCGCTGTCAGAAGAGGCTGCCCGGTTTCCGTGCTTTGCCACCTTGATGCCCGCGGCTGCCGCGATCATAGCGGAAGTCGTAGAAATGTTGAAGGTGCGCGCATTGTCTCCGCCCGTTCCCACGATCTCGAGAACTTCCATTCCCTCGTGAGCGACCGGCGTCGCGTGATCTCTCATGGCGACCGCACAGCCGGTGATCTCATCGATCGTCTCGGCCTTGGTGCTCTTGGTAGACAGCGACGCCAGAAACGCTGCGTTCTGCGTCGGAGTTGTCTGCCCGCTCATGATCTCATTCATCACAGTCCGGGCCTCGTCGAATGTCAGGTCACCTTTGTTCACGATCTTGATAATGGCTTCTTTGATCATTTTCCTTCCTCCTTTCAGCCACATTCGTACTGCTCAAGCAGGGCTTTTTCCTGCAATGAACACTGCCGGCAGGTCATTTCTCAGCTGTGCGGCTCAATGCCTGTACGCAAAAAGTCCCCGGCAGGACGATATATCCTGCCAGGGACGAATTTTTGATCCGCGGTGCCACCCTGGTTCGCACAGCGCGGGAACGCGCTGCACACTCTCGTCGGAATTCCATCAAACTCCCGGCAACTGACGTATGCCCTCACGTCGCATGATACTCGGCTTTTGCTGCAGCCTTTGAATGCGCCCTCCGTGGTCCATTTGCAAAACGGCGTTCTGTCCGGCTCTCACCTGCCCGGGCTCTCTGTAAGTGCCTCTTTCTTGCTTTATCTCCACTTCAACGGTTTAAAGCGATATTGTTTTTTATTATATAATCACTTTACGGTTTATTTGTCAACTGGATTCCGTGATATCTATCTCATGTCTTCTCTCGTGTGTTACTATACATGATAGTATTTTCTTTCCCTCACGGAATGAAAAAAGACAGACAGATTCAGACTTATTGAAGAGGAGGGTAATCATATGCGATACGGATATTTTGACGACGATCGCAGAGAATATGTGATCACACGGCCGGACACGCCGCAGCCCTGGGCCAACTATCTGGGCTCGCCCGAATACGGGGCACTGATCTCGAACAACGCGGGCGGATACAGTTTCGTGAAGTCCGGTGCGGACGGGCGTATTCTCCGCTATGTGTTCAACCAGTTCGACCAGCCGGGGCGCTACATTTATCTGCGGGACGACGAGAGCGGGGACTTCTGGTCCGCCTCCTGGCAGCCCGTTGGCAAAGATCTGTCAAAATACAGAAGCGAGTGCCGTCACGGGACCGGCTACACAAATATCATGGCAGATTACAGCGGGATCCACAGTGAAGCTGTGTACTATGTGCCGCTTGATAAGAGCTATGAAGTCTGGGCGCTCAAGGTCGTCAACACAGGCGATCAGCCCCGGAAACTGACCGTGACCGGCTATGCGGAGTTCACGAACAACGGCAATTACGAGCAGGACCAGGTGAACCTGCAGTATTCGCAGTTCATCTCCCGGACGATGTTCGAGGGCGGCCGTGTCCGCCAGCAGCTCCACGGCAATCTGGACGCTCTTTCAGAAGGCGAAAAGGCAAACAATGAAACGGTGACCGAGCGCTTTTTCGGCATGACGGGGGCAGAACCCTCCTCCTGGTGCGGAGACAAGGCGGCCTTTCTGGGGCCCTGGCACGGATACGGAAATCCCTTGGGCGTAGAGCAGGGAGACCTCGGCGGCGCGGCGGGTTACAACGGCAACAGCTGCGGTGCGATCTCGGCGAAGATCGCACTGGATCCCGGAGCGTCCCGGACCATCCTCTTTATCCTGGGAGAAAAAGGCCCCTCCGAGAGCGCTGCGATCATGCAGGAATACGCGGCAGATCCTTCTCTTTGGACCGATGAGGTCGAAGCCCTTCGCTCTGATTGGGCGGAGCGCTTCTCCCATCTCAAGGTCAGGACCCCCTGCCCTGAATTCGACACCATGATCAATATATGGAACGCCTACAACTGCTTCATGACCTTCATCTGGTCGCGGGCGGCCTCCTTTATCTACTGCGGCCTGCGCAACGGCTACGGCTACCGGGATACGGTGCAGGATATCCAGGGCGTGATCCATCTGAAGCCCGAAATGGCGGCGGACAAGATCCGCTTCATGCTCTCCGCCCAGATCCACCACGGCGGCGGCCTTCCGCTGGTGAAATTCACCCATAAACCCGGGCAGGAGACCGGCCCGGAGGACCCCAAATATGTGCGCGACACCGGCCATCCCGCTTACCGGGCAGACGATGCGCTGTGGCTCTTCCCCACGGTGTTCAAATATCTCGCTGAAAGCGGAAATCTCGGCTTTTTGAATGAGGTGATCCCCTTCGCCGACGAGGGAGAAGCGACCGTGTATGAACACCTAAAACGCGCGCTGGACTTCTCCATGCATCATCTCGGACCGCACGGCATGCCCGCAGGACTCTATGCGGACTGGAATGACTGCCTGCGCCTTGGCGCCAACGGGGAGTCCGCCTTCGTTGCATTCCAGTACTATTATGCCTTCACTATTTTGCAAAAGCTTGCACAAGTGCAGGACGACACAGCGTATCTGCACTGGCTCAGTGAGGAACAGGCCGCGCTGCGCGAAAAGCTGAATGCGCTGTGCTGGAACGAGGACCGCTTTATCCGGGGCTTTACGGAGCAGGGCGAGACCATCGGCGAGCGCACGGCGCCGGAGGCAAATCTCTGGCTCAACCCGCAGTCCTGGGCGGTGATCAGCGGCCTGGCAAGCCCGGAGCAGGCAGAAGCGGCAATGGAGCAGGTGTTTACAAGGCTCAATACGCCTTACGGCGCAGTTCTTATGGATCCGCCCTACCACGCGCACGCTTTTGACGGCGCGCTGGCGGTCATCTACAACCAGGGCACGAAAGAGAACGGCGGCGTCTTCTCCCAGTCCCAGGGATGGCTGATCCTGGCGGAAGCCCTTCTCGGGCACGGAGAAAGGGCGTTCCGCTATTTCAGCGAGAACGCGCCCTCCATGCAGAACGACAAGGCTGAGATCCGCGGAATCGAGCCCTATTGCTACGGACAGTTCACGGAAGGGAAGGCAAGCGTACACGCGGGCCGCTCTCACGTCCACTGGCTGACCGGTACCGCTTCCACCGTTATGGTGGGCTGTGTGGAAGGCATTTTGGGGATCCGCCCGGATCTCGGCGGCCTTAAGCTCGCGCCCGCGATCCCTGCATCCTGGGACCGGCTGGAAATTGAGAAGGATTTCCGCGGCAGGAAGCTTCACATCGCGATCGAGAACCCGGACGGAAAGCAGTCCGGATGCAGCCGCCTCTATGTGAACGGGACAGAGCTCTCGGACAACTACGTGCCCGAGGCGCTGCTCACGGATGAGACGCAGATCCGGCTCGTCATGTGATCCTCTCTTCGCCATTGACAAAGATCAATAATAAAACAGCCGGCTCCGCTTTTTCAGGGAGCCGGCTGCAGGCGTATATTTCAGCTCGCCGCAGAAAGTGAAAAAGGCTGCAGACGAGTATTTCAACTGTCCGGAATGTGAAAGCAACCGCGGATCAGCTCCTGCGCTCATGATCCGGCCCCGGCCTGTCCTCGTAATATGCTCTCTCGATCGCTTCGGCGGCTCTTCTGCGCCGCTCGTCATGCAGGTTCGTGTACTTCTTGACCGTCTCAAGGCTCGAATGGCCCAGCGCATCGGATGTGACATAGATGTCTCCGGTCTCCTCGTAGAGATTGGTCGCGAACGTACTGCGGAGTTTGTGGGGCGTGATCCGCTTCGTGGGGACCGTGGAGGCCGTGTATTTTTTGACCAGGCGCTCGACGGCGCGGACAGAGATCCGCTGTCCTTTTCTGGAGATAAAGAGTGCATTCAGGTCCTCTGCAGAGACTTTTCGCTCATGATCGATGTAGTCCTGCAGTGCCTCCCGCACCGGCTCGTTAAAATAGACGTACTGCTCCTTGCGTCCCTTGCGGAAGATCCTGATCCGCTTTTCGCCCCAGTCAATGTCCTGAAGATCGATCCCGACCAGCTCACTGACGCGCATGCCGGTGTGCAATAGGAGCGTGAGGATCGCAACGTCGCGCATCTGCTGTCCTTTGGCAAATTTGTACTGCGTCTGTGTGAGAGCATCGCCCGTCTCAGCACCCTGCAGCACTTCTCTGACCTCTTCCTTTTCCAGATAAACGATCGCCTTTTCCTCGATCTTGGGCATGTCGACCAGCTCCGCCACATTTTTCTCCAGATGACCGTGGGCGATCAGATAGCGGTACAGCGCACGAAGAGACGAGAGCTTTCTGGCCCTCGCCGGCGCCTGGTTCGACTCTTTGATGACCTTGGAATTGTTGGGATCCTTTCGATTGTAGCGCATCAGATACATGAGATAGTCCTGAATATCATCCGCAGTGAGCGATCCCAGTGTCTCGATCTTAATCTGCATAACGGGAATTCCCTGCGATTTTTCCAGGTATTCAAAGAAAACCTTGATGTCTCCGACATATCCCAGGACAGTTCGCGGCGCTTTGTTCTTTGTGATCAGATATTCATTGGCGAATCTGCGGACAAACATCGGCAGGTCCACGGTGATGTCGTTGATCTTCTCCATCACTCTGTTATTTTTTTCATCGCGGTATTTCTCCATTCGAGTTCTCCTTCTCACAGATGCCCCGGCGAAAAGTCCCCGGCACCGGCCGGGGACTTTGTGAACATCAGATCATTTTGGTTTCACTTTGACATCACGAACCGCTGTTCTCTCCACCTTGGCTCTGCTCCATTTTCTCCAGGATCTGCATGAGGAAGTCCGACAGCTTTTCACCCGCGTCTCTGTCGTCATAGACGATCTCTGTCTCACCGTTCTGATACCGATGGACCGCATCCGCGATTCCCTCCGGATCAAACCAGGGAACACTCGCTATATCCAGAATGGACGGCATCATGTTGAGATCCACTTGTGTCGCTTTTTCATCAGAGACAAATCCGCTGCCGTCATCCCTTCCCAGTTTGAGACAGGAGGAATAACAGCCGCAGCGCCCGTACGCGTCAATGAAATAACCTACTACACAGTCTCCGCCGCCGGGATTTGTGCCAATGATCTTCGCCAGGCCGTCCTGCTGCGCGAAGTAAGGCAGCGCATTGCCGCAGGAATAGGAAGATCCGCTGCACATGATGTAGAAGTCATACTGTCCGCCGAAGCCGTCCTGATCGTCTGCAATTCCGTCGAGATTGGTATCGACATGATAACGCTCTTCCCGGTAGCTTCCCGTCAAGGTGTCCAAATCGGTCATATTGACTTCTCCGTCCTTGGAAAGGAAACCGAGGATATTGATCAGTGCCGATGCATGACCGCCGCCGTTGTCACAAATATTGATCACGACATTCTTCACTTCATCATGTTGTTTGATATCTTCGAAGCAATTATAGAAAAATGCAAAACTGCTCCTGTCATTGTCCTCTTCATTTATAGGATCCAGATAATAGGACGGATCTCTTACTATATCGTCAATGAAACTGTCGAAATAGATCACCGCCGTATCACCGGCATAGTCCAGTCTGTGGTGACCGTAATCCTGCGATTTTGCCGATCCGAAGTATGCCGTCCAGACATAGAGCGGAAGGACCTCGGGGACATTGAATCCCTTCTCAAACAATGCGCCCAGGATCACATCCCACGGGGTATCCGTATCCTGGGGTTCTCCCTCTTCAAACAACTCCTTGCCTTCCTCGGACTCCTTGATGTCATCCGTGATCTGGTCGACCGTTTCTTTGTTGATCTGATCCATCTTGCCGAATACTGTGTCGAATGCAAGCATCCCGTCGTGGCCGGAGTCGAACAGGTAGAAGAAAAGCATCATCTCTGCGGTCACAGCAGCCTCAGGATTTGTGGAGCACATAGACTTCTTGGCATTTAACCTTGTGAAATACTCGTCAAAAGTCGTGATGTTCTTCTCTTCTTTGTGACCGAAAGTCAGATCCAGCAGCAGGCAGATCGAATAATAACCGTAATCTGCATACGCTTGTGTCGTCTCCGTCTTTGTACTGAAAGGCCCGCTGAAGAACGCTTTGTAATAAGGAGATTCTTTTGCCTCCGCATTTTCCTGTGCAAATCTGGACATCAGATACGCATTGTAATAGTCTTTCCCGTTATAGCCCAGGAGATTACTCTGCGCGATGGCGCCGAACGTATTCTGCAGTGCCAAAAAGGGCATCAGAATATCGTCATCATACGCGATCACAGGCATATTATAGTCTTTCAGCGATACAGTAAGGGGCTGTATTTCCGTCTGTTTCGACGGATTTTTAACAGAAGGAGTGATCACGTTGAACTCCTGTTTTATGACGATCGCACCGTCGATGTCGCCGGAAGAACGGAATTTATCGGGATTTTCAAACATGATCGTATCCGCCGCCGGGTCGATCACGGCCTCCGTTCCGTTTAAGAATACTCTCATGACATCGTTTTCCAGGACGATCTTCTCTTTGCCCTCCTCCAGGATTCCCAAATAATCCGATGCTTTGATAAAAGGTACGTCCTCATATCCTTTCACGCCGTATGTGGTGATCACATCGTATTTTCCGAGCGTCAGGCTGCCGTAAACGCGGCTGTCATCCCATATGATCGAGATGTCCTCAGGCGCGATCTCTTCTGTTTTTGCTGCGGCAGCTTCCCCGCCGGCCTGCGCTGCTGCAGTGTCCTGAGATGCTCCTTCCTCTTCAGCCTTTGCGTCATCTTCTGCGGCAGCATCTGCTTCGGCTGCGCCCGCTTCTTCCTCCGCGGCCGGCTGCTCACCTGCAGAAGAAGCTCCGGTCGCTGCTCCGCAGCCGGCTGCAGTGAAGACCATAACCACTGATAACCCCAAACAAATCAGTTTTTTTAGTCGCATACATTCCTCCTTTTGTTGTCTGATCTTCAAACACAGCACAACAGATGTTGTGTTTTGAACTTTTTTTATTGTAACGCAAGTGACTGGGAGGTGACAAATACAAACTCCGCGATCTCCCCGATCACCTCTTCCGGAATATGCTGCTCCACATTGTACTCCTTGGACGCCTTCAGGATATCATTATAAATTCCCTTCACAAAGCAGTGATTGAGTTCGGGATACAATTTGAACCGGGTGTTCTCCCGGTCTGCAAGGAGTTTCCTGAACTTCCTGAAATCCCGGTCCACAAGCACCTGGAAGTCCTTTCCGCCCTGCAGGATCAGGACCGGCTTCCTGCTTTCCCTTAAATAGTCGGCCGCTGTTTTTTTGCCCATCTCCTTGAAGTAGTAGAGCGACAGGTTTCCCGCGAATTTCTTTTTCTTCGCCTCCTCGTCGCTCATCTGATAGAGCCCGCGAAAGCGCTTGCGGTAAAACCTGTACTCCATGCGGATGATCGCGTTCAGGACCGACCTGCCGCGCCCCGCCTGCCGCAGCTGCCGCAGCACGATCTCTTCGAGCCGGTACGGCGTTCCGGCCATCATGATGAGACCTCTGACATCTGCGCCTTCTGCGTCGATCCGCGGCGCCAGCATGGCGCCCATGCTGTGACCGAGTATGTAAATGCGGTCGTGATCGATCCGGGGATCTCTCTTGAGCATTTGAGCAGCAAGCAGCGCGTCGTCGATCGTCTCCTCCTTCACGGTGAGACACTTATTCTTCATCATCCTGCGTCCATGTACAAAAGTACGCTTGTCATAACGCAATGAAGCAATGCCGTGCTCCGCCAGGCCCTCCGCCAGGTCCTTAAACGGCGTCAGCTTCATCACCTTTTCATCCATATTGCTGGCACCGGAGCCGTGCACCATGACGACGGCCGGCACCGGCTTTGAGAGATTACTCGGGAGCACAATAAGCCCTTTGAGCGGATATTCGGTCCCCGCTCCGACAACAATATTTTCACTGTACATAGGATTGCCTCCATGTGTGCCGCAGCCCTGCCCGATAAGCCCGGTCACACCTTCATTGCCGCTTCGTATGCGCCCCAGATGACACTGCGAAGATTGCCGACACTGCGGCAGTCACCGACGATCTGCACGTTCTTCTTGCCGGCCGGCGACAGCGGCGCGGGCAGATAGCCGGCACAGGAGATCACACTGTCGCAGGGGATCTCAAACTGCTTTCCGTCCTCGTCCGCACAGACAACGGCGCCGTCCTTCACCTCCACAAGGCGTGTCTTTAGATAGACCGGTACCTTTTTCCAGGCAAAATATTCCCTCAGGTAAGAGCTGTTCGCAAGGCACACGCCCTTCTGTCTGATCAGGTCATCC
This sequence comes from uncultured Lachnospiraceae bacterium, assembly GCA_902801585.1. The sequence continues at coordinate 112,405 of CADCIU010000003.1, forward strand.
AGCATTTCAATGATCACCGGTCTCTTTCCCTGCAGCGCAAGTTCATAGGCGATCTCGCAGCCCGTCAGTCCGCCGCCGATCACCGCAACGGTATTCCCGATGTTCAGCGCACGGCCCGCTGCACGGACGCCCGGTGCCATCCCGTCTGCTCCGGTATCACCCGGGCAGAGCCCTGCCGCCTCCGCCGCTCCCGGCTCGCTCAGCAGGAACTCGCAGGCCTCGATCATCTTCTCATGCCCTGTCACGCCTTTCAACACGCGCGGCACAGCACCTGTTGCCACGATCACAGGCTCATCTCCGAACTCCTGCAGTGTCCGCACCTCATATCCCAAGTGAATCTCGACGCCCAGCGCCTCCATCTGACGCCGGTACCAGGCGAGCAGATCGCGAAGCTTTCCTTTATAAGACTCCGCGGAAGCCGCGATAAAGGCGCCGCCGAGACGGTCTGACCGCTCATAGATCACAGGTTTGTGGCCTCGAACCGCCAAAACACGGGCGGCTTCCATGCCGCCGATCCCACCGCCGACGATCACAACTTTCTGCGGATTTACAGTTCTCACGATATGGTGTTTTTTCCACTGCATCATCTCCGCATTGACCGCGCAGCGCGCCAGGTGCAGCGAGTCATACAGATCCTGATCGTTGGGCACTCCCTTGTAGTGCGCCATGTTAAAACACCCGTTGTGGCACAGGATGCAGGGACGGATCTCATCCTCCCGGCCCTGAAGTAGCTTGTTCACCCACTCCGGATCCGCCAGGAACTGTCTCGCAAATCCAGCACCGTCGATGCCCCCCCGCTCCACCGCTTTCGCAGCCGTCAAGGGATCCATGCGCCCAGCGCAGACTACCGGAATGTCCACGAATCTGCGGATATGCTCCACATATTCCAGGTTGCAGTTCTCGGGCATATATACCGGCGGATGCGCCCAGTACCAGGCGTCATAGGTGCCGTTGTCACAGTTGAGCATGTCGTATCCTGCGTCCTGCAGATATTTTGCCGCCCGCTCGGATTCTTCCATATCGCGTCCGGCTTCCTCATACTCCTCACCGGGCAGCGCGCCCCTGCGGAATCCCTTGGTCTTGGATACTACGCTGTAGCGAAGCGAAACCGGGAAGTCGTCCCCGCAGGCCTTCTTGATCGCCTGCACGATCTCCACCGGGAAGCGATAGCGGTTCTCAAAGGACCCGCCGTATTCATCTGTGCGGTGATTCACGTATTTGAGTGTGAACTGGTCAAGCAGGTATCCCTCGTGCACCGCGTGGATCTCCACACCGTCCACGCCGGCGTCCTTGAGGAGCCTTGCGCATTCGGCAAAAGAGTGCACAAATTCCTGAATCTCCTCCACCGTCATTGCCCTCGACGGCACTTTGTCCGACCAGCGGTTGGGTGCAGGCGAAGCGCTCGCGGTGATCTTGTCGAGATCCATCACGGATTTGGAGCCTCTCCGCAGAAGCTTGTTCGAATACAGCTTCTCCATCATCTCCGAGATCGTAAAGCTTCGTCCGAATCCGGCTGTCAGCTGTACGAACAGCTTGGCGCCGGTCTTGTGGAACTCGGGCATCCATTTCGCAAGGTCTCTGTACATCTTTTTATTGGTATGAAGCCACTGCCCGAACATCGGGTTGTAGACCGGCTGACAGCCCGGCAGGACCAGGCCTGCGCCGCCCTTAGCCGCTTCCAATATGAATTTTGCGCCGTCTGCGTCAAAATGATTGCGCTCCATCCAGCCGAACAGATCCGTCCCGCCCATCGATGTCACGACAAAGCGGTTTTTGATCTCACAGTTTCCGATCTTCCACGGAGTAAGGAGCGCCTGATATTCCTTTTTTACTGCTGTTTCGCTGCTCATAAGGATCTCCTCTCTTCAGGGTGCGGCTTCAAATATATCTTCACATTCCAGGAGCACGGTCCCGTCCTCTTTGACGTGGATCCGCTGCCCTTCTCTGACCTCCTCGAGAAAGTCGTCGCCGAGGTCATCCACCAGCACGATCGGGTGCTTAGACCAGTTGGCTGTCAGCACAGCGCCCGCCACAGCCAGTGTGTCCGCCTTCTTGCTGAAGAGCATGCAGGCGGGACCGACACCCATGACAGAGGCACAGTACAGCACCATGCCGCCGGTGGTAGAGCCGATCGTCTCCGGCAGGCACAGGATCTTGCCGGGAATCTTCTTGCCGTAGAGTTCGGGGTTGTTCATATCCTGCAGGACCCCTTTCGGATTCAGGAAAGAGCCTGCGGTCTTGAGGTTGGCAAGCGTATTAAAGCCCGCATGTGTGACGAGCGCTTCCGCGATCACATCACCGGGCACAACAACGCGGCCCTTAAACTTTCTGATCATCGTCGTCACCTCCATTTCTCATTCCAGCCGCCGGTAATGATCTCCACCAGCTCTTCCTCGCTGTAGAACCGCGCCTTGCTGTAATAGCGCAGCTTATTGGAGGCTGTGATGATCCGGATCTTATCCGTCAGCGGATTGGACGTATAGGACAACGGACAGAGTCCCGAAACGGTCACCCCCATTCTCTTAAGTCTCCTCGCCTTGATCGGATATTTCTTTTCGAAAGCAGCGATCACATCGGGGGCCGCACAGAAGATCGTCTTCATAGTGACTCGCCTGTTACCATGTCTCTTGAGCCCCGCTGCCAGCCGGTCCGTCCAGTCACACAGCTGCTCACAGGAGAAATGCGGACATCCCGCAAAGGCGAGTTCCGGGGCTTCCTTCTTATCTTCCCGCTCCTCCCATGGATTCGGATAACCTGCCTTCACGCGGGCGATCTCTGCGTCGTCGATCACAAACACTTTCGCGTCTTCTTTGATCAGCGAATTGCCTCGCGGAAGAGTGAGATCACCCGACTCTGCAGCCGTCTCCGGAAGGGTATGTCTGACTGCTTCCGGCGTGATATTTTCAACGTGGTAAAGCCCGACAGAGCCGTTGGAGGCAGCCGCCGCGCCCATATCCTTCAAATAGTCCTTAACCGTCTGTGTGAGCTCCGTCCCGAGCCATTTGTCCAGACCGCGGATAAAGGGAACGTCTTCTACACACTCAAATCCGATCGCGCTGCCCAGAAGCTGCGGCTCCGGAAGATTTTCACAGCGCACTTCGATGATCCGGTCCGCCCGTCTTCCCTCGTCTGTCAGAAGGCCGAATTCCGGCACATAACCGAGGATATTGGACATCAGTTCCAGTACTCCGGAATTGCGGTTGCATCGCGCGCCGATCACGGAGTTGACATACGAGACGGCCGACGACTCCGCCCAGCCCAGAATGTCTCCGTACTGCGGAACATTGCCGACTTCATTCATATAGGCCGTGCACGTATAGGCATTGCTGTCCTTAATGCCCATCCGCTCCCACTCCTTCTCCATTCTCTTCTGGCCGGAGAAGATCAGCTTGAACATTGCGCGGTCTAAAGGCCCCATTGGCACATGCGGCTCCACGCCGCGCGGATCCGTTGAAAAGCTTTGTCTTGGCAGCGCGCCGCCCTCGATCAGCTCCTCCATCAGGTCGAAGACCGGTTTCCATGTCATACTTCCTGTCCCGATCACCGCATGTCCCATCCTTCCGGTGATCTTGACCATCCGCTCAGCGCCGAACGCCTCCCCGTACATGACAAGCGTGCTGAGCACCTTGCGCATAGCTTCTCCCTGCTCTCCATTCTGAACAGCGAGCAGCTCCTCATTTAAGATCATGCCCGTAACTCCCCCTTTCCTTTTCGAGTGCGCCGCTTAACCGGTTAAGAGGCCGCATAATATCCCCTGGTAAAATACTGACAAATAAATCAGGATTAAAAATACTGATGAAAAAGAAATACTACCTAAAATTTTATCAAACTCTCAGGTAGCATTTCAATCTTGATCACATATATGAACGCCGGTCTCATCCCGCCGATTCAGCGGGTCAGCCTGTTTACTCCGTTATAGCCCAGACTCTTGCCGGCAGGCCGGTGGCACCTTCGATCCTGGGCCAGGCTGCAAAGAGGACGGCTCCCGCAGGAGCTACCTGGTCCAGATTGCGCAGGACTTCGATCTGGAGCTTCCCTTTTTCAAGAACATAGCGCTCGCAGGCGAGATCTTCAGCCTTCGCGGCCTCTGCGGAGGCATCGGTATCCAGTGTCTCATGGCCGTTGGCCGCGGCATTTCTCTCCTCATAGATGTACTTCAGCGCTTCCATAGACCAGCCGGGGAAGTTCTCGCTTCCGTCCTCTGCGATTCCGGAAAGCGCGTCCATATCCGGCCAGTTTTTGTACCAGTCTGTCCGAAGCGCCACGAAAGCACCGTCCGGGATCGGTCCGTATTTTGACTCATAGTCTTTGATATCCTGCGCAGTCACCGCATAATGAACATCCTGTGCAACTTTATCTGTGATATCGATCACGCACAGCGGGAACACGCCTTGCCTTACGTCAAACGCTTCCGAAAGCACACCGTTCTTGTCAAAGTGGCCCGGAAAATCGATATGCGTTCCGAACTGGCCGGGGAATTTGAAAGTGTGGATCCGGCAGTCCAGCATGGGATTGCCCCAGTCGAATACTACTTTGCAGAGCTCCACGCTCCCCTCCGGTATCCCGCTCCAGTAAGGACTGTCATTGTTGAGGCTGTGAGACAGCTCTACCCATTTCAGTTTCTTGGCTTCCGAAAGCGCCTCCCAAAGTTTGTACATAGTAACCCCCTTTACTTACAGAATGTTTGCAAAATACAGAACAAGTTGACTGAAAATAACGTTGATTTAATGATAAGATCTCCCTCTTCCGGTGTCAATATACAGCCGTCCATCAGCTGCGGCATGACTCCCGGCCTCCCATCTTGACCCCGCTCACGCCACGTCGTTATAATCAAACTGACCTGTTTACATAACTGATCTTTACAGACACAGCCCCGGCGGGAGCATTTCGATGAACAAATACCTGTATATCATAAAGACCCAGATCATAAAGAGCATGACCTACGAGTTTAATGTCTACGGAAACATCATTATGCAGACGATCATCATGATCACCTCGGCTTACTTTTGGAAAGCGCTCTACAAACAGCAGAACATCGCGGCCGATGTCGACGCGGAGAGCATGCTCACCTACATCATCATGTCTTCCGTACTGTCGGTACTGCTTATCACAAATGTAGAGAGAAGAATTGAGATGAGCGTGGAGAAGGGGACTGTGGCCACGGATATGATGAAGCCCGTGAACCTCTTCGGGGTATATTTCGCCGAAGATATCGGGAGCGTCCTGGCCCTGGTCTTTCAGAATATGCTCCCCATCCTCCTCATCGGGTCGCTCATGATCAAGGTGCCTGTAATGGCGGATCTCAGAGATCTGCCGCTCTTTCTCTTCAGCGCAGCGCAGTCCTTTCTGATCAACTGGCTTGTCGCCGCACTGTTCGGAATGATCGCGTTTACGGCCGTCAATATCGATGCGCTGATCCAGGTCAAGAAACATCTGCTCCGGCTGCTCTCCGGGAGTATTATCCCAATCTGGTTCTTTCCTCCGGCAGTCTCCAAGGTGCTCTCCTCTCTTCCGTTTGTATACATCTACCAGCTTCCGCTCAGCATTTATATCGGAAGGGGCGATCGGGCCGCGCAGCTCACACAGATCAAAATTCAATTTGCCTGGCTTGTGATCCTCGCCGTCCTTTTCTTTATTGTTCAGAACAGGGTCACGAGCAAAGTAATGGTGCAGGGAGGATAAGAGTGAAAAAAGCACTTCGGGAGCTCTGTCACTACATGGATGTGACGGCGCATGTGATCAAAATGGCTGTCCTGACGGTCATTGAATATCCCTCCAACATCGCGGGGTGGCTGATCTCCAATCCGCTCCAGTTCATCATGGGGTTCGCGATCATCAAGTTCGTCGTGGAGTCCTTTGGGGAGATCAACGGATGGAATTACGGGCAGCTTGCATTTCTGTACGGGATCTCCGTGATCTCTCACGCCCTGTCGATGATCTTCTTCGTTCAGGGATGGTTCATGGGTTACTATGTCATGGAGGGAGAATTTGACCGGTACCTGACAAGACCTCTCGGTGTCCTGTACCAGTTCTTCTTTACCAACATCAATGTCTTCGGCGTCACTGACCTGATCCCCGGGATCCTGGTATTTATCTACGGCTGTGCCAAGTGCGGGGTCTCTGTGACCGTGTTCTTTGTACTCCGGGTGATCGTCATGCTGATCGGCGCCACACTGATCCGCGGAGGGATCTATATTTTGCTCGGGAGCACGTCATTCCATACAAGAAGTGCCGTGGACTTCGGGCAGTATACGCAGGAGATCATGGACAAGACGACCATGTACCCGATCTCCATGTACCCCGAGAGCATGCAGTTCATCCTGACGTATCTGATCCCGGTCGGATGGGTCTCCTTCTATCCGGCCTCCGCAATGCTAGGGATCCAAAACGGGGTCTGCAGCGGGATCTTTGTTCCTTTCATCACGCTGGCTGTGGGCGTGATCGTGATGCTGATCGCCGGAGCATATTTCACAGCCGGGCTCCGGAAATATGAAAGCGCAGGGAATTGATCATGATCGATGTTAATCATCTGAGCAAGGATTACATACTCAGGCAGAAAGAGGCGGGTCTTAAGGGCGCGCTGAAAGGGCTGTTAAGGACAAATCATAAAGAGATCCACGCGGTCCGGGATCTGTCTTTTCACATTGATGAGGGAGAGATCGTCGGCTTTATCGGCCCCAACGGCGCGGGGAAAAGCACGACCATCAAAATGATGTCGGGGATATTGACCCCCACAAAGGGAAGTGTGTTGATTGGCGGTGTGGACATCACCAGACACCGGAAAGAAGTCGTTCGGAATATTGGCGTTGTATTCGGTCAGAGATCCCAGCTCAACTGGGACCTCCGACTCGGTGAAAGTTTCGAACTTCTCAAACATATTTATCAGATCGATCAGGCCGAGTATGAGAAGACACTCGATGTAATGGACGAAATTCTCGGGATCCGGGAACTCATAGGAAAACCCGTCAGGCAGATGTCTCTCGGCCAGAGAGTTAAGGGTGACCTGGTCGCGTCCATGCTGCACTCTCCCAAGGTGCTGTTTCTGGATGAACCGACCATTGGGCTTGACGTGGCGAGCAAATTCGCGCTCCGCAGGTTCATTAAAGAGATCAACCGCGTCAGGAAGACGACGGTCATCCTGACCACGCATGATCTGGGCGACATTAAGGAACTGTGCGAGAGGCTGATCATCATCAACCACGGGGTGATGATGGAAGACGGAAACCTCAGCCAGATCGTCGACCGGATCGCCCCTTACAAGACGCTGGTCGTGGAATACTACGATGAAGCGGCACCGGAACATAATAAGTGCGAGATGACGGAGCATGAAGGAAACATCGCCAAATACCGGTTTATGAAAAAGGATATAACGGCCGCTGAACTCATCGCGGATCTGTCTAAACAGAAAGATATCAAAGACGTTTCCATCGAAGAGGCAGGGATCGATGATATCATAAAGATCGCTTATGGCAGCTGAACGCCTTTCACGACAAAAACAGGAGCCGTTCTCTCGTTTTCGTGCGCTACTATGATCTTTTCTTCACAGGCCATCCGCATCAGTATTCCCGCAAACTGTCCGTTATAAGAATATAATCCGGGCATATTGATATAGGGATGCCATTCCCCGTCTCCCCAGGCATAATCGATATTCGGTGTCATATACTGCGTACAGTACTCCTGGCAGACCATTCCCTTTCCGTAAAGGTCGGCACACAGCTCCTTCCAGGCCTGCTGATCATATTCCCGCCCGGCGGCGTAGATCCCCTTGGATGCATATGCGTCCATGGGCTTGAGCATATAGTTGTCCTTATGCTCCTGTACTTCCTCTAAGGAAATATACTCCGGAGAGAACTCCAGTGTTTTCGGCACATGTGCGTCCACAAAGTCCCTCTCTTCTTGTGTCAGGAGTTTGCGCATGACCGGGTGATGCAGCACGTAGAACAGCCACTTTGTGTGAATGACCTGGGTCTCAAAGGCGCCGGCGAGAAAGACCGCATCCTCTGATACCGCACGGAGAAACGCACTGCTCTCTTCATAGTGCGTCATCACATCTGCTGTGACCGCCCGGCGATAGATCGCGTCGATCCGCTTGCCGGCCTTAGTCAAAAGACTGCCGTCTTTATACTTAAGGGAGCGGATATCGCAGATCTCACAGGACACGCCCGCTCTTCGGAAAGCTTCGGCAAAAATCTCAAACTCCCGGTATGTGGCATTCTCCAGATAATCTACGATCGCGACATGAGGGTTTTCTACTCTTTTTTTGCAGGTGCCGTAAAGTTCCAGAAAAGTCTTTACCCAGGAATCAAACAGTTCAAACGGCTCAAGGTCATACATCCCGGCGACCGCCTGATGCGCGGGATTGTGCACCAGTGCTTTACGCAGCTCCAGATCCCGGATCATGGCTGCCGTGCCGTCTGTATTGATCTCGCAGAACTTAAAATCTCCGGTATCTTCATTGTAAAAGAGATCCAGCCTGGCAATGGGAAGCACACCTTCATAAGGCGCAGGCAGAAGGATCAGTTCCTCCAGCTTCCCGGAGAAAGGAAACAACCTGCGGACAGCCTCTTCCCGGCGATAACCCTGAATCACTTTTCCGAAAATACCGCAGCTCATCTTCACGATCTGCTTAAAGTGCTCTATGGTTTCCTCATCAAACACTTTGGGGATATGTACTGTTTTGTCCAAAACTCCCTGATAATTGAGCGGTGACGCCTCAACAACCGCTTTCATCGCGAGTGCGCCGGCCCGATTTTCCTCCGGATGTAAAAGGACATGGTTCCGATAGGCTTCAAATACGTCTTTACTTAAACTCATATTCAATCTCCCGTTGCTCATTATGCTGATTCCCGTTCGCGGTTCCGCAGAAAACTCTATACTGCGAGTTTAATGACAGTCTGATCTGAATGTGCTATATTGAAAACTGTAAAACCAAGACGGATGACCCGTCTGGTACAATAATATAACCGGTGGTAGCTCAATGGAAGAGCGCTTTAAAAATAAATCCTGTTCGGGATTTTAACAGCAGACGTAGTTGCACTCCTAATGCAGAGGTTATCGGTTCGAGTCCGATCCACCGGGTTATGATCGGTGTCAAAGTGACGGTGTCAAGGGGACGGTTTTGTGTCAAGGGGACGTTTCTTCTGACAACTTTTGGAACAAAAGTTGTCAGAAGAAACGTCCCCTTGACACAAAACCGTCCCCTTGACACCGAACCGTCCACCACTTCTATCAATCCATCATCTCTCTTCCATTGCATGCACAAGGCGCAGGATCGTCTCCTGGACCGGCACTCTCAGTCCCTGATCCTTGGCCGCGCGCACAACCGCGCCGCAGATGAAGTCTGCCTCCGTTTTTCTTCCGTTCTTCAGATCCGAATAAATACTGGTGAAACCGCCCGGCGCTTTTCTGAGGTGATCGCGCACGCGGAGGATCTGTTCCTGAGGGTCAAAGATCGCACCTTCGCCTGCTGCCGCCGCGCAGATCTCGCGGATCAGGTCCTCACAAACAGACCAGGCGTTTTCATTTTCAGCGACATAGCCCTGTGCTACCTGCAGCACGCCGGAAAGAACACTCGCAGACGCATTGATCATCAATTTGTTCCATACCTCAAACCGGATATTATCGCTGACTGCGCAGGGGAAACCCGCGCTCTCAAATACAGAACGGATTTCTTCCATCCTTTCCCGATCCGGTCCCTGCTCACCCTCTGCGGGAACACCTCCGAATACGGTCTCTCCGAGTCCGCTGTTGATGATGACAGAGGCACTCTCCCTCGAGCTTCCCTGTTTGGTCGTTCCGATCAGCACATGTGCCGAGTCCGCGAATTCCCGCATCACCCGTTCATGTCCTGCTCCGTTCTGCAATGTGAGCAGCATGGTATCCGGCCCGATCAGCGCTCGGTTCTCACTTAAGACATCCCGAATCTGATACGCCTTGGTAAAGAGCATCACCACATCCGCCGGCTCGCTGCAGCTGCCGCCCGGGTACGCGGGGATCATTCTTGTTACACAGCTGTCCCCTCTCCTTATGGTAACACCGTTTTCATTGATCTCTTTAAGATTTTTAGGATTGCTGCCGATCAGTGACACTTCCGCGCAGGCAGCAAGCTTGCCTCCGAACAAAAGTCCCATTGCTCCCGGTCCGATTACTGTGATCTTCATTTCATATACCCCCTTTATGGCTTTATTCAAGGCTCGCGAAGCGAGCTGCGATAGAGGCGGGAGGCATCCCACCCGGATTATAATATTCCCAATAATAATTATAGCAAATCCGGCAGTGCTGTTGCCATGTATAGTGTTCCGCTGAGTTTATCATGCGGCATAAGTTTCCCCTTTCTGAATACCGCATTGATGAAATACATAAAGAAATAGACGCGCGAGACAGCGGTCAGCCCCAGTATCAAAAGGTCAATAATGAAAGCAAATCGTACACTCATAAGCAAGCCTGCTAAGATCAGCGGCAGCTCCGTAAACAGCCACAAGTAAAGATAACGCTTGATCAGTTGTCCTGCTGACGCGAACCCTCCGTTTTCCGACACGAGGATCATCCTGCAGGAAGCATGTCCCAGCGTTAATCCTTTCGTTATGAGCACCTGTACGAGAGATCCTATGCAGAAAAATGACCAGCTGTATACCTCGCCATATATAGAATAGCCGGTAAACTCAGGGTTCAAAATCCGGATCGCGCCGAACAAAAAGATACTCAGTGCTGCGATGCACACATAGTCGAAAAGTGCTGCCCAGAATCTGCGCATACCTGTGACCCTGGTACCGGACTTTCTGCACTCCTCATCGATCTCATCTCTGCTCGGAAGCACGGCGGCAAATACAGATGCTGCATAATAGCCTGCGGCTCCGCCCATCGTATTACAGATCAGGTCCTCCACATCCGCCAGTCTGTACGGTCCCGGATAGATGCCGAAAAGCGCAGTGATCTGACTCGTTTCATAGAAAAGGCTCAGCAGGAACGAATAGAGAATCGTTCGTTTCAAGCTCAGTTTGAAGTAATAACGCATGTATACGCCAAACGGTAAAGTAAGCAGGATATTGAACAACAGCTGCCAGAGCGACATACTCACAAGATATGCTTTCAAAGTCGTGATTCCAAACGGTTTATTGTGCCAGTACAGCCAGATCTGCCTAAATGGGATCAGATTAAGATGTTCCCGCCACGTATTTCCTACTGTCGATTCCCTGTCCGGAAGCGGCAGGCTGACCAAAAAAAACGCGATCAGCATGTAGAGGATAAAGCTATAGATGATCAGCGTCCTGTATTTTGACACCGAACCATGCCTGTTATACTGATACACCGCATACGGCAGCGTAAATACTGCAGCTATAAACGGGAATACGAGAAGACCTGTATAAATAACTTTGATATAACCCATTCAAAACTCCTTATCGCTTCATTAAAGCCCACGTTATCACTTTCTTCCGTGCTGTTCAATCACTGAAAACACTAAAGCCCCCAAACCATTTCGGTTCAGGGGCTTCCGTAATCTGTTCATCTGTTGATCAGCTTCAGGAACTTTTTGTCATTCATCTGCTCATTCGTGACATACTCTCCGTCATGGAACAGAGCGTAATTCGTGATCGGTGTCGGAGCGCTCTGCGCCTCTTCCCGGCTCTCGATATGAATCGCCCGGAACGGTATATCGTTTTCTTTTGCCGTTCTCTCCAGAATCGGTACGTACTTGGCATTGAACGGGCACTGGCTGGTGTAGTACAAAACGTATCCTTTTTCGTCTATATGCGGATGCTTTGCGCATTCCTTGAACTGAGGCTTTTCTGCGTCTTTGTCAAAAGACAGATACCACAGCTGTATCCCATTGTCTGCCTCGTCACATACGGTAAATCCTTTGTGTTTAAGGAACTTCGGATCCGCAAGGAAGGGTTTCTTCTTCGCCGCAGCCAAAATACACAGCCCTTTTCGTCCCTTTTCCCTGCTGTCTTCGATACATGCATTCATGAGATCTGTGGAATATCCGTGTCCCTTGAAAGAACCGGACACCCACAGGCAGTCAATGTACATGTACCCGTCCGCATCGATCGGAACCCAGGCGTTTTCCGCGGGAATATACTCGATAAAGCACTTGCCGCGCTCTGTACTTTTCAGGAAAACAAGACCCTCCTCAAATCTGTCAGCGAGCCACGCTTTCTTTGACGAGACCTGCACATCCTTATTATTCGAGATGGCACAGCAGATGTGTTCCTTTTCCAAATTTTCCGTTGTAACTCTGATGTACTCCATAAATCACTCCCCCTTTATTCTGATTGAATGCCGAATCGCTGTTTTTAGTTTTTCAGGCGCGACTTTTCTTGCCGCTGCCCATCTGTCATGAATCCTTCTGCGAGATCCACTCACTCCATGGAACCGTGTAATTACCATCCATCTCCTGAATATAATCATATACTTGACGGATCCGTTTCGCTCTGAAAACATAGACATCCGCTATATCACTGCTTTCATCGGCATAGGGAAAATAACTGCTGCCGGTCATGGCGTGACGGAGCATGATGTCCTCAAACGCCACATCCGGGTTTTTCATCATGTCATAGATTGCCATAAAGATCCCGGTACGGCTTTTTCCTGCCTGACAATGGAAATGCATCCAGGTCTTTTCAGTATCAATGCTCCGGACTAAATCTATGAACATATCTATGGCTTCTTCATTTGGCCAGCTGTGATCCTGACAGGGAAGCCGCAGATAATGGAATCCTTCGCTTTCAACAAGTTCCTTTTCCGTCATCCATCTTTCCACGGAGATCTCCTCGCTTTTGTCCGGCGCATTATCCGAGACTGAATACGCGGTGATCTTCTTACCGACCAGTGAGCCGAAGCGTTCGAGCTCATCCTTTTCGGCTTCCTCAAGGGTCATTCCTTTATTGGCCCAGTTATGATCTCCATACCACGAGATGGATATACCATTGAGCAGCGCGTGATCCTCGATGCGGCAATCGACAACGTAAATGTCCTTTTCGTTAATGTCCTTTCCTTTGGCGAGTTCTCTCAGCTGTGCTGCAAGCTCACGGAATTGATCCTCAGAAAATTCTGCGCTGCCCGAAATATTCAATGTATCCATTCCCTTTTCGTTCGGCGCAGTGTCAGGGTCTAATCCATACTTCTCAAGTTTCTCTTGGGAAAGCGGCGTTAAACTGTATGCGCCTTCTGTTAAAAAGCGCACATTGCTCAGCGGCTCCTTCCATGCAGTAGGACTGTCGACATCAAATCGGTAAAACGGCTCAAAGGCCGTCGTTTCTTCAGGCTTGGAGCAGCTTAACAGAAGTAATGATGATAAGAGAATAACTGCAGTTCTTATGTATTTTGTCATAAATACTCTCCTTCCTTTGTACTAATCATCCAAAATAATTATAATTATTGTCCTCTGACACTACAAGCGCCCCGGATATATTGTAACTCGGATATGCTGTTTGCACTGTCCTGTATATTTTCCACAGACCTTCCTTGGGAACTTTCCTTTCACAAAAGCATCTGCCTCCTGTGATAAAGTGCACTCATAAACGAACACACCTTTCAAAGGAGGAAGAATATGAATAAACGTTTACTCTCATCTATTCTGGCCGTGATGATCATCACTCTCTCATCCTGCGGCGATTCTTCATCACCTGCAAACAAGACCGCTGAAGACAATTCTATCACTTCGGAGGAATCTCAAGCTGCCGAGACTGATCCCACAGATACTGAACAAGACGAACCGGCCGGGGAAGCAGCGGGCCCGGAGGACATGACGGAAGAAAACAATGCAGCCGCAGCGGATCAGGAAGAAGCACAGAATCTCTTCAAGTCTGCGGAGCCTTTTTCCGGCGGATATGCATGGGTCCAAAAGAAAGAAGACTGTGAAAACGGCATCTGGAAGTGTATTGACACAAATGGAAATATTGTTTTCGAGTGCAAATGCAACACTGTCGGTCCCTTTTCAAACGGATATGCGGTTATTGACAATGCTTACGTCATTGATACCGCCGGCAATAAGCTGTACGATTTCGGCGCCGAAGGATATGAACTGATTGATACAAAGCCTCTGGATGTCGGCTGCCTCATTCTTTCAAAGGATATCGACACTTATGAAAAATCCGGAACTTTTTCTTATGTGCTGGATATGGAGAAGAAGACCGTAACGGAAATAGACTTGTCCGGCTGTTCCTATTATACCGACAGTGAAAAGTGGGGTCCTTTCTTCCATCAATATGATTACCAATCCGTAGACTTATTAGAATATTTGGGAAGAGGATACTATACTCTCGGGCTAAAGGAATTTGACTCTTTCCAAGACGACGGCTACCCTTCCAGCTTTAGAATGATACAGTGGTATGATGTAAAAAATAATCAGTATATCAATATAGACAGCGGTATCGAATTCGAGGATGAGGGTCTTCCGCTTACTCTGCGCTATTTCAAAACGAAGGACCCGGATGTATACTGTGTATATTTTACTCAGAAAGACAAGATCTATTTCATTGATACCAAATCCTGTTCCATTGTGAATACCATAGACGGTCATATGCCCGGCAGCGGATACTATTACCGACTGACGGACGTTTACCCGGAGGATTACCTGGCGTTTTGTGCTGACAGCGCAAGGGTTTGGAATAACTGGGAAGAAGGGGAGACCTGGTACCTGGATTTTAACACACAGGAAAAATTCCAAATGATCCCTGAGTATGAAGAATACGAAATCTTAGCTTACAACGGAGACTATTTCTGCCTTTCCCTGGAAAATGATATCGGTACATACTATCTGGCTGTCGTGGATAAAACCGGAAAAACCGTTTACAGTCCCGTTCAATACAACCATAACTCCAGATTCAAGCCCTGTTTCTGGGGAGATCATCTGATCTACCATATTGATGGCGAACTGTGCTTTGTTTCCATGGCAGACTGGACGACTGAAAAAAGAGCGGCAATACAGATCAACAGCGAATACGATACGAACGAAAGGATGTGCCTTACGGACATCGCTTCTCCGGATGTGAAGTATATCATCGACTTCGACACGAATTCTTATTACCTTCCGGACGGTACAGCCGCAGCTGTTAATATGGAACCGGATCCGGCATTAGCTTCCCCGGGCGTCTTCGAAAACAAGCTTCTGGTTTTCCACTTTTATGACCAGACTTACTCTTACCTGAATAATGATCTGACAGAGTTCAATGTCAAATATTGATGCCTTAAACCTGCCTTAAATATTGAGTAAAACAATTCCCGTAATCTTCATCACTCTTTTCATACGAACCTCCTTGTTTGATTCGTACAAAAATTGTAATGAATAGTTGCGTGATCATCTACCAACCATAAATGTCACAATTCTCCGCTTTATGTTATGTTCAGTTGCGTCATTCTCTGATAATATATCGCCGGTTCAATGTTCCACATCGATCACGGCTTGTCGGAAAAGAGCGGTCAACACACGGAATGATCTCATGAACCAAATCGTCCTCATACCGTCCCTTATGGACTATGTCATATTTTCCGATTTCCATCAACCCCATGTCATCTGCTCCTTTTTCAAACGTACTATCGCAAGAGCCGGTGCATCTCGCAAGGTGCACCGGCTCCCGTATTTGGGTTCACCGATTCTCTCAGAAAATCTGTCCCGGCAGTCTCAGCTTCTCCTTCGGCGGAAAAGCCTTGTCGAACGCTTCCACGTCGGCGTCGTCCACATAGTAGCCCTGCGGCGTCCGGTAGACACCGGTGACGTCGTCCAGATAGCCGGGGATCAGCTCCCTGCAGAGGAAGAACGAATCGTCCGCCCCCTCCGGCAGATCGTGGTAGCGGATGCCGAAGCTGCGGGCGTAGGTAAAGCAGCTCTTGCCGTAAAAATCAATATTCCCCTCAAACAGCACCGCGCCGAAGCCAAGGGCTGCTGCCTTTTCCAGGCAATAGTCCAGCAGCTTTTTGCCATAGCCCCGGCGTTTCAGCTCCGGCGTGATGCCAATGGGCCCCATGGTCAGCACGGGGATCACCCGGCCGTCGTCGGCATTGATCACCGTTTTCATGAACATATTCTGGCCAATCAGCCGGCCATCCTGTTCCATTACGAAATCCAGTTCCCTTACAAAAGCCGGATCGTCCCGCAGCACATGGATCACGAAGTGCTCACTGCAGCCCGGACGGTATACGTTCCAGAACGACTCTCTGACGAGATTCTCAACTTCTCTGTAGTCTTTGGTTCTTTCCAAACGAATGGTATAGTCATTGGTATTCATTGTCACCTCAATTTCATGATTCCGAATGTTTTTATTACCAACAGCGCAAAACAGAGGATTCCGGCATAGGGCTGTCTTGCTGCGATAAAAACAGCAACGGACAGGATGGACAGCACAATCCCCGTGACCAGCCGATGTTTGTTCCAGACCGGCCTGTCAAAACGGATCAGGATCAACCCGTAAAGGCCGTTTAAGGCTGAAAGTCCGATCACTGTCAGGAAAACGATCCTCAGCCAGGAGTGGACACCGGTCAGTCCAAGCAGGCTTACCGCTGCCGGTGAAGCTTCTCCGTTTCCAAACACCGGCAAAAACAGCAGAAGCGCTGTAAGAAGGTCCAGTGTATTGCTGATGAAAGAGATCGTCCTGCCGGTAAAAGCCTGCTTTTCCTCCTCCGCAGCAGAGAGGATCTCCTCCGGGCAGATCAGTTCATCGATCGTCACGGAGAAATACCGAGATATTTCTTTTAATGAGTCAATGCTGGGATACCCTCTGCCGGATTCCCATTTGGAAACAGCCGTTCTGGAAACGAACAGACTCTCGGCAAGCTCCTCCTGGGTAAGCCCCTTGCTTTTCCGTAATTCCTGCAGCTTTTCATTGAATTCCATTTCGATCCTCCCTGCGGCGGTCGGCCACATCGACAGCGTATCGGTAGAGCAAAAACAGTCCCGCGCTCAGGAGAACAGCGCCGATAATATCCGTTGCCCAGTGAACGCCTGCAATCAATCTCCCGATCACCATAAACGCTGAAAACGCGAGGACAAATATGCCGGTCACGTTCCGGACAAGCGGCTTATCCGTTCTTCGGTCTATCTGAAACTTAAGTGTGGGCATCACGCTCAGGACCAGGAGCGTCGTAGACGAGGGGTAAGACGCCTCCAAAACTCCGCCGATCAAAACCGGCCGGTAGTTGATGGGAACCATCTCAAAGACCAGATAGGCGAGGATCACCAAAATGTAATAGAACCCCAGTAGAATGATGTCCGGATCCACCCGGAGCAAGCTTCTTTGCCTAACCGCCTGGATGACGCCCGTCGCTCCAAAGCAAAGGCAAACGCCGATGGGAACGAGTCCCAGCCAATCTGTGATCGTGTATACAGTCATATGTACGCCCGTTAGCTTGTGAAACCAAAGGTTGAACGCCGCAAAGCCGACCTTTGTTCCGTTAGGACCAACTGCCTGCACGTCAACGCATCGGATCAGCGCCGTCCACAGCAGGAATGTCAACAGGAACCGGATTCCCGTCCACAAGTGCTTCTTTTTGTTTTGCTTCATATTCATTCCGTCCTTTCTGTCTGCACATCTGACGGAATCAATAGTACTGAGGGATCTGTGAAATCCGCAAGAAACGGGCTTTCACGTCCGTGATACGAAGCGTGTCATAGCTCATTCAACGGGGATCAAAGTTAGCTCCACAACTTCACGGAAGAGCTAATCTGTTTCATCGCTCATGGCTCCCCAAAAGCAATGACATTTTTAATTGTAAAACTCAAGTTCTGTCAAATACACTTTCAGTTTTGATATCGTATCTGCTGTTCTTTGATCATCGGATACCGAATCAATGCTTCTCCGTCTGTTGCCTCTTTGTGCATATCTACGGCTGTAATC
>CADCIU010000004.1 GCA_902801585.1 uncultured Lachnospiraceae bacterium
ACTAATGGAATTAAAACCAGAGAAGATATCCCAGGTGATCCGCAGTCAGATCAAGAATTATCAGAATGCGATCATACAGAATGAGACCGGAACGGTCCTTACCGTCGGTGACGGTATCTCCAGGGTGAGCGGCCTGGTGAACTGCATGGCGGGCGAGCTTCTCGAATTTGAGAACGGGACCTTTGGAATGGCGCAGAACCTCGAAGAGACCAGCGTTTCCGCGGTCCTTTTCGGCGAAGACAAAGGTATCAGTGAAGGACAGACGGTCAAGAGGACCGGACGGGTCGTCTCCGTTCCGGTCGGAGAAGCCATGATCGGCCGCGTTGTGAATGCGATCGGTCAGCCGATCGATGGGGCAGGACCGATCGAGACCACAGAGTTCAGGCCTGTGGAATCCCCTGCTCACGGAATTATTGAGAGACAGCCGGTCAAGGAGCCCCTTCAGACAGGAATCAAGGCGATCGATTCCATGATCCCCATCGGAAGAGGCCAGCGTGAACTTATTATCGGCGACCGCCAGACCGGTAAGACTACGATCGCGATCGATACGATTCTGAACCAGAAGGGGAAAGATGTGATCTGCATCTATGTCGCCATCGGCCAGAAACGTTCGACCGTAACAGGCATCGTATCTCAGCTGCAGGACGGCGGAGCGATGGACTATTCCATCGTCGTCGCGGCAACCGCTTCAGAGCCTTCACCCCTTCAATATATTGCGCCGTATTCCGGATGCACAATGGGTGAGTATTTTATGAATAAGGGCAGGCATGTGCTCATCATCTATGATGATCTGTCCAAACATGCGGTGGCGTATCGCGCCCTTTCCCTTTTGATCCGCCGTCCCCCGGGACGTGAAGCTTATCCCGGAGACGTTTTCTATCTGCACTCCAGGCTGTTAGAGAGAGCAGCCAAGCTCTCCGAGGATCTCGGCGGCGGTTCTCTTACCGCGCTTCCCATCATCGAGACACAGGCGGGTGACGTATCCGCTTATATCCCGACCAACGTGATCTCCATCACAGACGGCCAGATCTTCCTTGAGACAGAGCTTTTCCATTCCGGTATCATGCCTGCCGTCAACCCCGGCATCTCTGTATCCCGAGTCGGCGGAAATGCGCAGATCAAGGCAATGAAGAAGGTTGCGGGTACGCTGAAACTGATCTATTCCCAGTATCGCGAGCTGCAGAGTTTTGCACAGTTCGGCTCCGATCTGGATGCGGATACCAAAGCGCGTCTTGCACAGGGTGAGAGAATCGTAGAAGTGCTCAAACAGGGCAAGTCAGAACCGGTTCCGGTCGAAAAACAGGTGGCGATCCTCTATGCCGTTGTTAAGGGAATCCTGATGGATGTAAACGTAAAGGATGTCGCCGAGTACGAACATGGACTTTTCAGACGCCTTGATGAGGATCCGGACGGATCTGCCGCGATGAGAACGATCCGCGAGACAGGTGCGCTGGATGAGAACGCGGAAGCGGGCCTGAAAGCTGCACTGACTGCTTATACGCAGGAGTTTATAAAGAACAGATAACAGAAAGATAACGGAGGGATAAAAACATGGCAGCTGCCAATATGAAAGCTGTGAAACTCCGGATCAAGAGCGTTCAGAATACGATGCAGATCACAAAGGCCATGCAGCTGGTCGCAGCATCCAAGCTTCGCAAAGCGAAGGAGAGGGCGGACAGGAGCAAACCCTACTTCAAGATCATGAGGGATACGCTCACAGATATCGCCAAGGGAAATACGGATTTCCAGTCTCCTTATACGAAGCAGGTCAGCAACAACAAGTGGCTGTATGTCGTGATCGCAGGTGACAGAGGACTTGCAGGCGGATATAACGCGAATTTGTTCAAGTTCATGGAGAGCGAGACGAAGGGACGTGACTACATGGTCCTGCCGATCGGAAAGAAATCCGTTGAGTATTTCCGCCATCGGGGCGTCGAACTGTTTACCGAGGAATATGCGGAAGTTGCCAAGATCAGCGTTTCCGACTGCTTCGGTGTCGCCAAAATGATCTGTGACGCTTATTCCAAAGGAAAATTCGGACACGTTCTTCTGTGCTATACGGATTTCGTATCGATGATGACACAGACTCCCAAGTCTTCCTCTCTTTTGCCGCTCGCTGATTTCGAGACAGAGTCAGATGAGGAGGAAGGGATCAAAGCGGGAGACAAGAAGCCTGTGAGAGATCTGATTCTTTATGAACCGGACAGTGAAACTGTCTTTAATGCGATCGTACCTGAGTACCTTGCAGGTCTTCTCTACACCAGCATTAATGTATCGGTGGCAAGTGAACTGGCAGCGAGACGCACCGCTATGGAAGCGGCTACAGACAATGCCGGAGAGATGATCGAGAAGCTGAGCCTGTTCTACAACAGAGCGAGACAGGCGAGCATCACGCAGGAGATCACGGAGATCGTGGCCGGCGCAGAAGGGAATTGATACTAAAGGAGTACATATAAATGAGTGAGAAACATACGGGAAAGGTCATACAGGTCACAGGCCCGGTTCTGGATATCCGTTTCGGAGAAGGTGAACTGCCTGAACTGCTCAATGCTATTGAGATCATGGTAGACGGACGCAGACTGATCGCCGAGGTAGCTCAGCAGATCGGTGATGATGTCGTGCGATGCGTCGCTATGAGTTCTACCGACGGACTTGTCCGCGGTACGGCTGCAGTGGATCTGGGCGGCCCTATAACTGTTCCGGTCGGAGATGAGTGCCTGGGACGTATCTTTAATCTTCTCGGTGAACCGGTCGACAATCAGCCGGCACCGGAAGTTGCAGAACGCTGGCCGATCCATCGTCCTGCCCCTTCCTTTGAGGAGCAGACACCGGCGACAGAGATCTTTGAGACCGGCATTAAGGTCGTTGACCTGATCTGCCCTTACGCCAAAGGCGGCAAGATCGGTCTGTTCGGCGGCGCGGGAGTCGGCAAAACAGTTCTGATCATGGAGCTGATCAACAACGTGGCAAAAGCACATGGCGGTATTTCCGTCTTCACGGGCGTCGGAGAGAGAACACGTGAAGGAAATGACCTTTACGGCGAGATGAAGGAAAGCGGCGTTCTCGACAAGACAGCGCTGGTATACGGCCAGATGAATGAGCCCCCGGGAGCAAGAATGAGAGTCGGACTGTCAGGACTTACCATGGCAGAGTATTACCGCGATGTCAAAAATCAGGACGTGCTTCTGTTCATTGACAACATTTTCCGTTTCACACAGGCCGGTTCTGAGGTGTCCGCACTTCTCGGACGTATGCCTTCGGCGGTAGGTTATCAGCCTACACTGGCTACGGAGATGGGTGCTCTTCAGGAGAGAATTACATCGACCAAGCGCGGTTCTATCACATCGGTCCAGGCAGTCTATGTCCCTGCAGACGACTTGACGGACCCTGCTCCTGCGACAACATTCACCCATTTGGATGCTACAACGGTTCTCTCCCGTGATATCGCATCACAGGGTATTTATCCCGCAGTAGATCCGCTGGATTCCACCAGCCGTATTCTTTCACCTGAAGTTGTCGGACAGGAACACTATGACATCGCCAGAAGAGTTCAGCAGGTCCTCCAGCGCTATAAAGAGCTGCAGGATATCATCGCGATCATGGGTATGGACGAACTCTCTGATCAGGATAAACTTACTGTTTACAGAGCCAGAAAGATCCAGAACTTCCTGTCGCAGAGCTTTTCTGTCGCGGAGCAGTTCACGGGCATGCCCGGCAAATACGTCCCGCTCAAGGAAACACTTCGCGGATTCCGCATGATCCTGGACGGCGAGTGTGATGATCTTCCTGAGAGTGCATTCCTGTTTGCGGGCACGATCGACGACGTCTTTGAAAAGGCCAAATAAGAGCGCAAACGTAAGATGAAGGGAGGAAGACGCTATGGCAACCTTCCGATTACAGGTCGTCTCGATGGATGGCCTATTGTATGACGGAGAGGTGCAGCGGATCAAACTGCGCACCATACACGGTGACCTTGCAATTCTCGCAAGACACATGAATTACGTCACCGCCATCGGTATGGGTACTGCTACAGTAGTCCTCGAAGATGGTACGGAACGCAAAGCAGCCTGTATCGGCGGAATGCTCACGATGATGAATAATCTGTGCCGCGTGATCCCTACCACATGGGAGTGGGGCGATGAGATCGATCTCGAGAGAGCGCAGGAAGCCAAGAAGAGGGCTGAGGAAAGGCTGGCAGATAGCAATCTGGAAGAAATCGCCAGAGTAAATGCGGAAGCAAAGCTTTACAGGGCACTGGTCAGAATCAACAGCGCCGGAAAATACAATCACAAATGATCACAATCGGAGAATAAAAAACCGCCCCGTCAGGAGATGTTCCTGACGGGGCGGTTTTTGTGTACTTTGATCAGCGGATCATGGAATGCCATTCCTGAAGTGACCGGATGTCACTGTCTCCGTGTTTCTTGACATAGCGGATTCCTTCCGCTGCAGCGCGGGCAGCATCGATCGTGGTGATATAGGGCACGCGCGCTTTGATGGCATTTTTCCTGAGGTAACTGTCATCATGGATACTGTCCTTGCCGACAGGTGAGTTGATGATCAGCTGGATCTTGCCGTTTGTAATGAGGTCGATAATGTTGGGCCTTCCCTCGTAAAGCTTCTTCACCTTCTGAGCGGGAATACCGGCTTTATTGATCAGGTCACAGGTACCGCCCGTGGCGAGGATCTTAAATCCGCACTCGTGGAAGATGGATGCGACTTCAGCGACTTCAGGCTTATCCTTGCGGTTGACCGAGATCAGGACGGTACCCTGCGTGGGAAGGGTCGCGTTTGCGCCTTCCTGCGCCTTGAAGTATGCCTCACCGGTCTTGGATGCGATTCCGAGCACTTCGCCGGTCGAGCGCATCTCCGGACCCAGAAGCGGATCGACTTCCTGGAACATGTTGAAGGGGAAGACAGCTTCCTTGACACCGTAGTAAGGGATCGTTCTCTCGCCGAGAGAGGAGACCGGAGAAGGTCTTCCCGTGATCTCGGAGGTGATGATGTCCGTTGCAAGGGGGACCATTCGGATGCCGCAAACTTTGGATACCAGCGGTACAGTACGGGATGCTCTCGGATTAGCCTCCAGCACATAGACTTTCCCGTTCTCGATCGCATACTGCATGTTCATGAGTCCTACAACATGCATCTCCTCGGCGATCTTGCGCGTGTATTCCTTGATCGTCTCCAGATTATCCTGCGGAATGTGTCTGGACGGAATGATACATGCGGAGTCGCCGGAATGAATACCTGCCAGTTCAATGTGCTCCATGACTGCGGGCACATATGCATGGGAGCCGTCACTGATGGCATCAGCCTCGCACTCCATAGCGTGATTGAGGAAACGGTCGATCAGGATCGGCCTGTCGGGAGTGACGCCGACAGCAGCCAGCATATAATCCTTCATAGCATCGTCGTCGTAAACGACTTCCATGCCGCGTCCGCCCAGGACATAGGAAGGCCGCACCATGACAGGATAACCGATCTCGTTCGCTATTTTGGAGGCTTCCTCTACAGTGGTCGCCATTCCGGACTCAGGCATGGGGATCCCGAGCTTGTCCATCATGAAGCGGAACTGATCACGGTCTTCAGCCAGGTCGATCACTTCGGGCTGTGTGCCGAGAATGCGGACACCGTTCGCTTTGAGGTCGGCAGCCAGGTTCAAAGGTGTCTGACCGCCGAACTGAGCGATGACGCCGACCGGTTTCTCCTTATAGTAGATCGACAGCACATCTTCGAGAGTGAGCGGCTCAAAATACAGCTTATCGGATGTGTCATAATCCGTTGAGACCGTCTCGGGATTGCAGTTGACGATGATCGTCTCAAATCCGAGCTCGTGCAGGGACTTGGCCGCGTGCACGCAGCAGTAGTCGAACTCGATACCCTGGCCGATCCTGTTGGGACCGCCGCCCAGGATCATGATCTTGGGACGGCTTGTATCTACGGGATCGTTATCCGGAGCATTGTAGGTGGAGTAGTAGTAAGCGCTGTCCTGCGTTCCGCTGACATGGACGGCGTCCCAGGTCTCGGTGACGCCGAGTTCCTCGCGCTTATGACGGATCTCGCTCTCGGGTATGCCGAGGATCTGACTGAGATATTTATCAGAGAAACCGTCTTTCTTGGCCTGTGTGAGCGCTTCGGTAGTCAGGGAGCCGTTTATAAGGGCTTCTTCTTCCTCGACCAGTTCCTTCATCTGATCGATGAAGTAGTGCTTGACACTGGTGCGTTCGAAGATCTCATCCGCCGTCGCACCCTTGCGGAGCGCCTCGTACATGATAAAATAACGCTCGCTGCTGGGAATGACGAGGAGATTGAGGAGCTTCTCTTTGCTGAGCTCATTGTAGTTCTTGACAAAGCCCAGGCCGTAGCGGTCTTTCTCGAGGGAGCGGACTGCCTTTTGGAAAGCTTCCTTGAAATTCTTGCCGATGCTCATGACTTCGCCGACCGCGCGCATCTGTGTGCCGAGATGGTCGTTGACGCCTTTAAATTTCTCAAATGCCCAGCGGGCAAACTTGACGACGACATAGTCTCCGTCCGGGACATATTTGTCCAGCGTTCCGTATTTGCCGCAGGGAAGTTCACTCAGTGTCAGCCCGGTAGCAAGTTTTGCGGAGACCAGTGCGATCGGGAAACCGGTCGCCTTGGAAGCCAGAGCGGAGGAGCGGGAGGTTCTCGGGTTGATCTCGATCACGACGACACGTCCCGATTTGGGATCATGCGCGAACTGCACGTTGGTCCCGCCGATGACGCCGATGTGCTCGACGATCTTATAGGATTGCTCCTGCAGCTTTTTCTGCAGATCTTCATCGATCGTGAGCATGGGCGCCGTGCAGAAGGAGTCTCCTGTGTGGACACCGACCGGATCGACGTTCTCGATGAAGCAGACGGTGATCATGTTGTTGTCCTTGTCGCGGACGACCTCAAGTTCCAGCTCTTCCCAGCCCAGGATGGATTCCTCAACCAGGACCTGATGGATCAGACTGGCCTGCAGTCCGCGTGCACAGACCGTGCGGAGCTCTTCCCTGTTATAGACAAGGCCGCCGCCTGCGCCGCCCATTGTATAAGCGGGCCTGAGAACGACAGGATAGCCGAGCTCCTCCGCGATGGAGAGTGCCTCTTCGACGGAGTAAGCGACCTGGCTTCTTGCCATTTCAATGCCGAGTTTGTTCATGGTCTCCTTGAACTCAATGCGGTCCTCGCCCCGTTCGATCGCATCGACCTGAACGCCGATGACTTTCACACCATATTTGTCAAGAATTCCTTCTTTATAGAGTTCTGAGCAGAGGTTGAGGCCGGACTGACCTCCGAGATTGGGAAGAAGAGCGTCAGGACGTTCCTTAGCGATGATCTGCTCCATACGCCTGACATTGAGGGGTTCAATATAGGTGATGTCGGCCATTTCGGGATCTATCATGATCGTAGCCGGATTGGAGTTTACCAGGACGATCTCATATCCGAGGCTCCGAAGAGCCTTACAGGCCTGTGTACCGGAATAGTCAAACTCACATGCCTGTCCAATCACAATGGGACCGGAACCGATAATCAGAATCTTATGAATATCTGTGCGTTGTGCCATAAGTCCTCACTTTCTAAAGTTTTGCTAAACCTTAACCTTATAAATTGTAATTGAATAGTGTGATTATTTCCACTACAAATTTTATTAATATTTATAAAAATTTGCTTAATTCTAATGTCCAAAGAGAGAAATAATATTTACAAATCTGTAATAAAATAGTAAAATATATTATCCGCTCTATATGAGGGACCATTGATTGAGGACGTTTTTAATGACCTGCGTTGATGATCATGAATGAGGAAGGGTGGCAATGAATACAGTACATAAACTGGCTGCGATCATCGCCGCAGTCATCATTATCACCGGTGCAGCCGGGGCAAATGCTCTTGCGGCGGAAGATGATCCGGATGACTGTCGGACGATCGATATCAATGTCAGCAGCATTTGGGATGATGAGAACGATAAGGACGGCATGCGGACAGAGGAGATCCTGATCACACTGTTTGCAAACGGTAACGAAACGGGGAAGACAGCAGTCCTGGATCAGGAGAATGACTGGAGCGTGACCTTTTGCGATATGCCGGTCACCGACAGTTCCGGAGCGGTCGCCTATTCTGTCGTCGAAGACAGACTGGATGGGTATACATGCACGATCGCAGGGTCTGACCGGGACGGATTTACGATCACGAATATTCATAAGCCCATGCCCGAGGGCAGAAGCAGCGAAGAAGAGATCCGCAAAGGCTCCATCGTGGCGACCGTCGTGACCAGTAAAGTATCGAGATCGACACCGGTGAGGACCAGCATCACGATCGATAAGACGATGTCCGCCAAAACGGCCGACGCCTCGTCCGCCGGTGACTGCATCCTGATGCTCATCGCCGCGATCACGGGGCTGGTGCTGTGGATGCGCTATGAACAGGAAAAAGAATCCTGAGAGAAAACGGATCATGAATAAACAGAATTCATAAACAGTTTAGAAAAATGTTATTTTCAGGCCCGAAAGTCGGATTGACTTCCGGGCTTGTTTCGTGTATAAATTGAGACCTGAAGAAAAAACGGACCTGAACCTAATAAAAACAGTGCCGAAAAAGCAGTGTCAGATCGGAGGTGAAACACTATGATTTCTGAGTGGATCGAAAAGATCCGGGCGCTTATACCGATTTTGTTTACTGAGAACGATATATCCATTCTGGTCCTTGTATTTGTCATGATCGTGATGCTCCCTGCTGTTTTGTGCCTGATGCGCCGCAAACCGCTGGTAAGGGGAACGGCGCTCGCTGTCTTTGTCGTCTATATATTGGGAAACCTGAGTTTTACGATCCTGGGCAGGGAAGTGATCTATGCGCAGAAGCTTCCCACCTTCATGAACTACAGGAGAGCTTTCTATTTTGACTACGGACTGATCGGAACGCTCCGGATGCTCCCGCACGGATTGCGGAGCACGCTGGAACATGTTCACATCGGTAATCTGACAGCTGCCAGAGAAGTGTTTCTGAATATTCTTTTGTATATTCCTATGGGTTATCTGCTGCCGTTTGTGATCAAACCCATGCGGTACAGTATTGCTGCCTGTACGATGGCAGGATTTCTGTGCAGCTGCGCCACGGAATACGCACAGCTGCGCTGGAGCATCGGTTATTTTCAGATCGATGACATCATCAACAATACACTCGGATGCCTGATCGGAGCGATCCTCGGGTGCATGCTGTCCAGAGTGTGGAGGACCAGTTGACCATAAAATGTCTGTTCCGGGATATCTTTTGCATATTCAACAAAAATGCTATAAATAGTGCTTGCTCTGTGTTACAATATGTCTAAGAATCTATAGATTTTCTTTTCATAAGGTTTATCTTCAGGAGGTTTACTATGGCAGATATTTATGCAAACATGGGCAAAAATCTGATCGGCACAAAGACTTTTGACAATCTGATGGAAGCATTTGCAGGCGAGTCTCAGGCGAGAAATAAGTATACTTATTTCGCTTCCAAGGCCAGAAAGGATGGCTATGAGCAGATCGCCAAGATCTTTGAGCAGACTGCAGCGAATGAGAAAGAGCATGCCAAGATCTGGTACAAGATCCTCGAGGGCGTGCACGGCACAAAGGACAACTTGGAGATCGCAGCTGACGGCGAGCAGTACGAGTGGCAGGAGATGTATCCCGGATTTGCCAAGACGGCAAGAGAAGAGGGATTCGGAGAGATCGCCAAGCTGTTCGAGATGGTTGCTGATATTGAGAAAGAGCATGAGGCAAGATATCGCAAACTGATCGAGAATATCGAGGGCGGCCTCGTGTTCTCCAAAGACGGCGACCGTGTATGGGAATGCGGCAACTGCGGCCACATCTGCATCGGCCCCAAAGCTCCGGATGTATGTCCTGTCTGCGACCATCCTCAGGCATATTTTGAGATCCACGCTGACAATTATTAATAGAGGGCAGCGATCCGGCAGGGTCGGGCTTATATAGGCGAACATGGTCGGAGGATCATCCGGAGGGATGATCCTCCTTCAAAATGCATTGATTCAGAGGCTTACGTATGGACAGTCATGAATATATATTGGACAGCAGTTGTCTTGGAAAACAGATGAAGATCAGATCCTACGGCAATGCGGGGATCCCGTTTCTGGGGTTTCCGACGCAGTGCGCATCAGCGTCCAACTATGAAGATTTCGGCGTGATCAGAACACTGGAGACTTATATTGAAAGCGGAAAAATGCAGGTTTTCTGTGTTGACACAGTGGATACCGAGAGCTGGTACTGTCCGAACGGGATCAATACCTGGCGCAGCGCGAGGCAGGAGAGCTATTACAGGTTCATCTGTGAAGAAGTGATCCCTTTCATCCGGGAAAAGACCGGGGCGGGAGACCGGCCCGTACTGATGGGAATCGACATGGGCGCGACACACGCGGCGATTCTGTTTTTCAGGAGGCCGGAGCTGTTCAGCGGCCTGCTCGCGTTATCGGGGATCTATGACTCTTCTTATTATTACCACGGATGGATGGACAGCACCCTGTACGACAATTCCGTCGAGTGTTTCCTGAATAATATGCCGGAGGACCATCCATGGATCTTCAAATACAATAACTGCTTTATAATCTTTTGCTGCGGGAGAGGTCCCTGGGAAGCGGAGTGTGAGAGAACACTCAATAATCTGGAGAGGATCCTTAAAAGAAAGAGGATCAACGCAGCTGTCGATTATTGGGGAGAGGATGCAAGCCACGACTGGAAATGGTGGAAGCATCAGCTGGAATACTACATTCCGGGCATTCTCGATCATCATTTGTTTATAACGAAGCCGTAAGAGGGCGTATCATTGACGAATCGGTGAATCGAAAGTATACTTCATATGTGAAACTGCGTGGCTGTGAAGAGATTTCACAGCCTTTTTTAGAGAACGCGGTATTCATAATAGTTAATTCAGAAAGGAATCTCATATTATGAAAAGACAGTGCGGCATTTTAATGCCTGTATTCTCTCTCCCCTCCAGGTTCGGTATCGGATGCTTTGACTCACAGGCCTATAGATTTATCGACTTTTTGAAGGAATCCGGGCAGAGCATGTGGCAGGTCCTTCCGTTTTGCCAGACCGGATTCGGCGACAGCCCCTACCAGTCGGTCTCTTCTTTTGCGGGAAATCCCTATTTTATAGATCTGGAACAGCTGATCGGAGACGGTCTTTTGACCTATCAGGAATGTGAATCAGTGTGGTTCGGCTCTGACAGGGAATCTGTCGATTACGGGGCAATGTATGAGAACCGTTATCCGCTGCTCAGGAAAGCCTATGAGAGATTCAAGGACAGCATCAGCGGAAGACTGCACAACGGGGCAGCCGCACAGGCCAAAGAGTACAAGGTCTTTCTGGAACGGGAAGCGTACTGGCTCAGGGATTACTCTCTCTTTATGTCCATTAAGCAGAGAGAGCAGGGCAGGAGCTGGCAGACATGGGAGGACGGCCTGAAGATGCGCGATCCCAAGGCACTTCAGAAAGCAGAAGAAGAGCTCGCGGATGAGATGGGCTTCTACTTCTTCCAGCAGTATGAATTTGAAAGACACTGGGATAAGCTCCACAGATATGCGAAGGAAAAGGGGATCAGCATCATAGGTGATATTCCTTTCTATGTTGCGATGGACAGCGCGGCAGCCTGGGCTCACAAAGAGATCTTCCGCTTTGACAAAGACGGAACGCCGATCGATGTGGCAGGCTGTGCGCCGGACGCATTTTCCAAGACAGGCCAGCTGTGGGGCAATCCGCTCTACGACTGGAAGGCACTAAAGAAATCCGGATACCGCTGGTGGATCAACCGCATTGCCCGGAATATGGAGTTCTACGATGTGCTCCGCATCGACCACTTTAACGGATTTGCGGAATATTACGCAGTCCCTTACGGCGATGAGACGGCGGAGAACGGAAAGGTCATGAAGGGCCCGGGCATGGATTTCTTCAAGAACCTGAACAAGGAGCTCGGTGACGTTCCGATCATCGCAGAAGATCTCGGAACTCTCACGCCGGTCACGGAGAAGCTGCTCGAGGATGCCGGTTATCCCGGAATGAAGGTCCTGCAGTATGCATTTGACTGGACAGAGTACAGCTACTATCTGCCCTACAATCACATCAGGAACTGCGTTGTGTATACGGGAACGCACGACAATACCACGACGAGAGCCTGGATCGAAGAGATCAGTGACCACGACAGAGATCTGGCGAGGAGATACATTCACTCCGAGAATACGGACTACGGCACCTTTGTGTGGGATATGATCCGGGAAGCATACCGCTCAGTCGCAGATCTCTGCATCATCCCTCTTCAGGATTATCTGGTCAAGGGCAAGGAGGCACGGATCAACCACCCCGGCACATTGGGAGAGAACTGGAAATGGAGGCTTGCGCCTGATTTTCTTTCCGGGAAACTGAGCAGGAGCATCTATCAGCTGGCCAAGCTGTACGGAAGAATTCCCAAAGCAGAGAAAAAGGATGATGAGATTAAGAAATAATTATGAATTCTAACTGCTTCGTACTGGTATAATTCTGTAAAAGTGATACTATATTTTTGTAATATTTTATATACCGGAGGAAGCGATGGCTAAGAGAAGATATAAGGGAAGAAAGAAAAGAAATCCGTTTCTTGTCTTTTTGAAAATACTGTTGCTGCTGATGCTCACCGGCGTACTTGCTGTACTGTGCATTTTCTATTTTGGCGGATACTATGACAAGGTCAGAGTGCTGAAAGAAGAGGCGGATCAGCTTGTGAGCGAATCCACAAAGGAGACCTTTGTCCCCTCTCAGACGGGCGAGATCTACGATGCGGCTGATGAACTGATCTCAGAGACCCTGCCTGAGAAGGACTCTAACTATATTAACAGCGATGAGATACCGGACGTGTTCAAGAAGGCCATGGTCAGTATAGAGGACAAGAACTTCTATAAGCACAACGGCGTCGATTATAAGGCGATCGTGCGCGCATTCGTGTCGACACTGACCAAACGGCAGATCACACAGGGCGGCAGTACGATCACCATGCAGCTGGCCAGAGGTATCTTTCTCAACAACGGAAGGACCTGGGAGAGAAAAGTGGAGGAGATCTTCATTGCCTGGGACCTGGAGAAACACTGTGCCGGCCCGCTCGACGACAACGACAAAAAGGACAGTCAGAAAAGAGCGGAAAGCAAGAGAATAGCCAAAGAGCAGATTCTTGAGTATTATCTGAACAACGTCTATTTTATGAACGGATACTACGGGATCGCTTCTGCCTGCGAGGGATATTTCAGCAAAAGGCCTGATCAGCTCAGTCTCTCACAGGTGGCTTTCCTGTGCGCGATTCCCAACAGTCCGACATATTATGATCCGCTTGTGTATCCAGAGCATACGATCGAGAGAAGAGACCTGATCCTCAAGAATATGCTGGAAGACGGCGTGATCACGCAGGAGGAGTACGATGAGGCGACATCGGAGGAGATCGTTCTGGATCTGTCCAACAATAAAAGGGATGATCTGAACGAGAACACCTACGTGCTGTCTTATACCTACAAATGTGCCACGGAAATCCTGATGCAGATGGAGGACGATGACTTCTCATTCCGATATGACTTTGCCAGTGATGACGACCGTGAATTGTACGAGGACATCTACAATGAACTGTACGATTACTGCCTGGCCAAGCTCTACAAAGGCGGATACAAGATCTATACGACCTTTGATATGGACATGCAGGACACTCTGCAGGAGTGTGTGGATGAAGAACTTGCGGAATTCGAGGATACGGCGGATGACGGAAAATACAAGATGCAGGGAGCTGCCGTATGCATTGACAATAACACGGGGCAGGTTGTCGCCATGGTCGGAGGAAGATCTCAGGATGATATCTCGGGATTGACGCTCAACCGTGCATTCCAGAGCAACCGCCAGCCGGGAAGTTCGATCAAACCGCTGGTGGTCTACACGCCTGCTTTTGAGAGAGGCTATTTCCCGGGCACGCTCGTCGAGGATCAGGAGATCGAAGACGGACCTAAGAACGCGGGCGGCGGCTATTACGGCGAAATGGAGCTGAGCGAAGCTGTACAGAGATCGCTCAACACAGTCGCCTGGCAGATTTATGAAAAGATCACACCCAGACAAGGACTCAAATATCTCAAGGCCATGCATTTCGCAGACATTGTCGATTCCGACAATACGATGGCTACATGTCTGGGAGGATTTACATACGGTGTGAAGCCCGTAGAGATGGCTTCCGGATACTGCACGATCCAGAACGACGGCAAATACCGCTCGCCTTCCTGCATAAGAAGGATCGAGGATTATAAGGGTGAAGTGATCTATACTTATGACGGCAGAAGCTCGGAGATCTACGACACGAATGCTGCCAGAGAGATGGTGAGCGTTCTTCAGGGTGTTCTGGAAGAAGGCTGGGGAACGGGCCGCGGGCTCAGACTGAACAACGGAATGCCTGCAGCTGGTAAGACCGGAACCACTGACGAAGCCAAAGACGGCTGGTTCTGCGGATTTACACATTATTACACGACTGCGGTATGGGTCGGCTGTGATCAGCCCGAAGCCGTGCGCAATCTTCAGGGTGCAACATGGCCCGGAAGGATCTGGAGAAACTTCATGAATGCCATCCACGAAGGATTGGATCCGGTCGAGTTCAAAGATTACGATCACGCCAAGGAGAGGAGAGCACTCAAAGATCAGGATTATGATGACGATGATGACTGGGGTTACCATGATTCATCGAATGATGACAAGAAGAAAGAAGAACAGACCAAACCGGAACCGGAAGTCAATCCTGTGCCGGAGACGCCGGTCGATGAAGGCGGCAATGAGCAAGGCTCCGGCGGCGATGAGACCTGGGACGGCGGCAATACCGACGGAGGTGGAGACACCGGCGGAGGCGGAGATACCGGCGGCGGAGACACCGGCGGAGGTGGAGACACCGGCGGCGGAGACACCGGAGGCGGTGGAGATACCGGCGGCGGAGACACCGGCGGCGGAGACACCGGAGGCGGTGGAGAGACCGGCGGCGGAGATACCGGCGGTGGTGATGTCGGCGGCGGAGAAGCCGGCGGCGCATGATCTTTATGTTCGTTTCAATAATGCGGCGCTTCGGGAGAGATCCCGAAGCGTTTTTAGGAGTATCTGACACAGAATGAAAGAGCCGTTCATTTTATTTGAAAATGTGGTCAAAATATACAAGATGGGAGAAGTAGAGATCCGGGCCGTTGACGGAGCGGATTTCTCTGTGGACAAGGGCGAATTCACTGTGATCGTAGGTCCCAGCGGAGCCGGAAAGACGACGATCCTCAATATGCTCGGCGGAATGGACAGCTGTACGTCCGGACGGATCCTTGTGGACTCCAGAGAAGTGAGCAGGAGCAGTGCCAGACAGCTCACGGAATACCGAAGGCATGATATAGGCTTTGTATTTCAGTTCTATAATCTGGTGCAGAACCTGACGGCTCTCGAGAATGTGGAACTCGCATCCCAGATCTGTAAGAATCCCCTGGATGCTGCCGAGACTATGAGGGAAGTGGGATTGTCGGAGCGGATGAACAACTTCCCGTCCCAGCTCTCCGGCGGAGAGCAGCAGAGAGTGGCCATAGCCCGCGCACTGGCCAAGAATCCCAAACTCCTTTTGTGCGACGAACCAACAGGCGCACTGGACTATGTCACCGGCAAACAGATCCTGGCGCTCCTGCAGAAGACCTGCCGTGAGCGAAATATGACGATCATCGTGATCACGCACAATCTGGCGCTGACACCTATGGCGGACAAAGTCATCCATATAAGAAACGGGAAAGCTGAAAAGATCGAGATCAATCAAAACCCCCTCCCTGTGGAACAGATCGAGTGGTGATGAAACGGCAACAGGAGATGGCACCATGCTCTACAAAAACCGTCTTCTGACAGATGCAGTCAGAGAGATCCTTCACTCCAAAAAACGCTTTATATCATTGCTTGTCATGAACTTTTTGGCAGTCGGTTTTCTTGCGGGGCTTCGTATGACCGCGCCCGATATGAAGCATTCGCTGGATGTCTATTTTGACGATCAGAATCTGATGGACCTGCGGATCGTTTCGACACTGGGACTGACGCAGGACGATCTGGAGGCAGTCCTAAGCGAGGATTTCGGCGCGGAGGAGGATCCGGATCTGATCAGGATCACCGATGCGGAGGGAAGCAAAAGCTTTGATGCGCTGGTCGAGGAAGAGACTGTAACGGTGTTTTCCGTTCCTGAGAGGATCAACTGCTTTGTGCTCCTAAGCGGAAGGCTTCCGGAGAAGGAAGACGAATGCGTTACGGAACAGATCCTTTTGGACAAACTGGGCATAGAGATCGGAGATACCATAACGATCGACACAGAGGATGCCGATAAGGCAAATGCAGGTGAGAGCGTCCTCAGGGAGCGCACATTCACGATCGTCGGGACCGCGCAGAGCCCCATGTATATATCCAGGACCCGGGGCAATTCAAGCATCGGGAGCGGAACGGTGACAGCATGGGTCGCGATTCCGGGAGATGTATTCACACAGGACTTTTATACATCGCTGTATTTGACGACCGATGAACTGGATCCGTTGAACTGTTACAAAGATCCGATATACAAAGACCGTGTCGAACATCTTGCCAAAGAGATGGAGGCGTTCGGAAAGGAGCGCGCACGCATCCGGCACGATGAACTGCTCCGAAGCGCCACGATCACGGAAATGGCGGCACAGATCTTCACGACGGGACTGGACTCGATGCTCTTAAGCAGCGGAAAGTGGTATATACTGGGGAGAAACACCATAGAGAGCTACGAAGAGTTTTCTATGGACGCGGAGAGAATGAGCAGCCTTGCGAATGTCTTTCCCATGATCTTCTTTCTGGTGGCGGCGCTCAGCTCGCTGACTTCCATGACCAGGCTGGTCGAAGATCACAGGACAGAGATCGGATGTATGAAGGCGCTCGGCTTTTCTGCGGCCGGTGTCAGCGTCAAGTATATCGGTTATGCCCTCGCGGCGAGCCTGATCGGCGGAATGACGGGATGGGTCATCGGCATCTTCGCGATCCCGGGGATCATATATTATGAGTGGAGACTGGAATACCTCCTGCCTCCCATGCGATATTTGTTTTCTGCCAAAGTATTGCTCTACTCCGTGGGGCTGGCGGTCCTTGCCACTGCAGGATCGGCAGCAGCGGCGTGCAGGTCTGCGCTGTCTTCTTCAGCCGCAGCGCTGATGAGGCCGAGAGCGCCCAAAGCCGGCAGGAGAGTATTGATCGAGAGGATACCCTTCATCTGGAAAAGGCTGTCCTTTATCCAAAAAGTGAGCGTGCGAAACCTCTTTCGCTATAAACGGAGATTCTGGATGACGGTGGCCGGGATCGGCGGGTGTACCGCGCTTGTGGTGACAAGCCTGGGACTGCGGGACTCCATCTTTGACATACTCAGATGGCAGTTTGACGAAGTGACCTGCTACGATGCGGAACTGGGGATCCTGCAGGAAATCAGCGGAGCGGACAGGATCACGCTCCGGGAAGAGCTGTCGGAAATGCCGGAAGTGGACTCCTATGCGGAGTGTTACAAGACATGGATGGATATTTCCACTACAAACGGCAGTGCTTCTAATGTTACAGTCATTTGTGCCGATGATCTCTCGGAACTGAACGGATATGTCATACTGCGCCACAGGGAACACGGCGGGGGCGTTGCCGGTCAGTACAGGGAGCTGTTTGAGAGAGAGATCGCGCTTATGGAAGGCGGGATCATTATCGATGAAAAGATGGCGGAACTGCTCGGTGTCAATATCGGCGATGAGATCACGTTAAAAAATGAAGATGAAGAGGAATTTCACATAATCGTCACAGATATAACGGAGAATTATGTCAATCATTATGCATATGTAACCCGTAAAAGCTGGAAAGAGATGACGGGCGACTGGCCGATGTACAACACTATACTGATCCATCTGGCCGAAGGCGCCTCGGAGGAGGAGGCAGCCAGAAAGCTGGTCGATCTGGACGGCGTGGTCTCTTATAACAGGATCGACCAGATGAGGACAAGATTCGAGAGCAGCATAAGGAGCATCAACATCATCATCGTCATGATCATCGGCGCTGCAGCCATTCTTGCGTTTCTTGTACTGTTCAACCTCACGAACATCAACGTGACAGAGAGGATCAGAGAGCTGGCCACATTGAAGGTGCTGGGCTTTTATGACACAGAGGCGGCTTCCTATATTTACAGGGAAAACGGGTTTTTGACACTGATCGGGACGATCTGCGGACTATTTATGGGGAAATGGCTCCATCGATGGCTGATCGGGACGATCGAGGTCGATTATCTGATGTTCGGAAGAAGCGTTCATCCGCAGAACTATGTATGGGCAGCACTTTTGACCTTTGTCTTTTCGCTGTCGGTGAACCTGTTCTCTTTCTTTTCCATCAGAGAGATCGACATGATCGAATCTCTCAAATCTGTCGAGTAATAAATCTTTAGAAAAACAAGTCAGTCCATTCATTTGACATGCAGCATCTTTGACGATCCGTGTACGGGACAACCGGGAGGGTGATCTTTCATGAAAAGGAAAAGCAGAATCGTATTTGGCACAGCAGCCCTGACGGCAGCGATGGCGCTCAGCGCATGCGGATCGGGTAAAAATACAGAACAATCCGGCGCGACCGGGATCACTTCGGAAGCAGTGGACCAGACAGAGGATACATCAGAGCAGAGCGGGGACGAAGCGACTTCTTATCCGACGCTGGATGCATCGACGCAGGCGTCGGCAGAACAGGCCTCCGAGGATTCCGGTGAAGGCAGGACAGAGATCCATGTCTTTCAGCTCGAGGAGAATTTCAATCCGGTCGTTTACGGGCCTCCGGAAGATAAATAAGCCCTTTGCGGCATGCCCGCCCAGTGTGATAAAAACCGAAATGAAGATTTTGAGGACGAATTATGTTAAAAACACTTCTTGTTCAGGTTAAAGAGTTCAAACTTCCATCCATATTGACGCCCGCCTGCATGATCGGCGAAGTGATCTGTGAAATGATCATTCCCGTACTGATGGGGCGGATCGTCGACTTGGGAATCGGCGGTTCTGATATGCAGTATATTGTTCGGACCGGCTTGTTCATGCTGGTCGTAGCTGTGTGCGGACTGCTCTTCGGGATTCTGGGCGGCGTGTTCGGCGCAAAAGCATCCGCCGGATTTGCGCGCAACCTCAGAAAAGCAATGTACGACAATATTCAGACTTTCTCCTTTTCCAGCATCGACAAGTTTTCCACATCCAGCCTTGTCACAAGACTGACCACCGATGTGACCAATATTCAGAATGCCTATCAGATGATCCTGAGAATGGCTATGCGTGCGCCCTCTTCGATGATCATCGCTATGGTGATGTCGTTTGTGATCAGCCCGGAGCTTGCCAGGATCTATCTGATCGCGGTGATCGTCCTCGCTTTGATCATGTTCTTCATGATGCGGCGCGCGACCAAGTATTTCCAGCAGGTATTCCGCAGATATGATGACCTCAACAACAGCGTCCAGGAGAATGTGACATCGATCCGTGTTGTCAAGGCGTATGTCAGAGAGGAATACGAGAAAGAGCGCTTCCACACCGCGGCTGAGAATATTTACAGGATGTTCCTCAAAGCGGAGATGAACATAGCGGGAATCTCCCCGATCATGATGACCGTGGTTTACAGCTGCATTCTGCTGATCAGCTGGTTCGGCGCCCATATGATCGTGGGCGGCGGTCTCGGGACCGGGCAGCTGATGAGCCTTCTGGCGTACTGCATGAATATTCTGATGAGTCTGATGATGCTCTCGGTCGTCTTTGTCATGATCACCATGTCAGAAGCCAGTGCGAAGCGTATTGCGGAAGTGATCAATGAGAAGAGCGATCTGACCAATCCGGAAAAACCGTGCATGGAAGTGGCTGACGGAAGCATCCGGTTTGACAACGTCGAATTCTCCTACAGGGCAGATTCATCGGAGCCTGTTCTGAAGGATATCAACCTTGACATCAGATCGGGAGAGAGTATCGGCATCATCGGAGGAACCGGCAGTGCCAAGTCCTCGCTGGTCAACCTCATCAGCCGTCTCTACGATGTGACCAAAGGCCGCGTGATCGTGGGCGGCAGGGACGTCCGCGAATATGACATTGAGACACTTCGAAATCAGGTGTCCGTAGTGCTTCAGAAGAATGTCCTGTTCAGCGGGACTATCCTGGACAATCTGCGCTGGGGCGATCCCAATGCCACGGAAGAGGATTGCAGAAGGGTGTGCCGGATGGCCTGTGCGGATGAGTTCATTGAAAAAATGCCGGAGGGATACAACACCTGGATCGAGCAGGGCGGTTCCAACGTTTCCGGCGGACAAAAGCAGAGGCTGTGTATAGCCAGGGCGCTCCTTAAAAAGCCTAAGATCCTGATCCTCGATGACAGTACCAGCGCCGTGGATACGGCGACAGACGCCAAGATCAGAAGGGCTTTCAGGGAGGAGATCCCCGATACGACCAAACTGATCATTGCGCAGCGCATATCCAGCGTGAAGGATTGCGACAGGATCGTCGTCATGGACGATGGAAGGATCAGCGGTGTCGGAACACACGACGAACTGGTCGCTTCCAATGAGATCTACAGGGAAGTCTATGAATCTCAGGTCGGCGGCGCCGGCGATGCGGATTTTGACAAAAAAGAGTAAACCGGTCCGGCTTGGAGGTAGCTATGGCAGAAGAGAAAGTAAAAGAATTTAAAGGCGGAGGAGGCAGACGGATGGCCGGAAGGCCCCGGCCCAAGGTCAAGAATCCCGGACTTTTATTCAAAAGGATCATGAGGTATGTGTTCAAATACTATGCCCCTCACATGATCACTGTGTTTGTCTGCATCATATTGTCGGTTCTGGCAAACATCCAGGGAACGATGTTCACAAGAACACTGATCGACAGCTATATTACGCCGATGATCGGAAATCCCAACCCTGATTACGGTCCGCTCATGGGCGCTATGCTGCGCGTGGCTATGTTCTACGCCATCGGGATCGGCGCTGCCTATCTGCAGCAGATCACCATGGTGCGCGTCAATCAGGGCACGCTCAAGAGGATGCGGGAGGACCTGTTTGATCATATGGAGAGTCTTCCGATCAAATACTTCGACACGCATTCTCACGGCGACATCATGTCCATTTATACCAATGATATCGACACACTGCGCCAGATGATCAGCCAGAGTATTCCGCAGCTGTTCAACAGTGCTATCACGATCGTCAGTATTTTGGCAATGATGCTGATCCTGAATGTCGCGCTGACATTCGTCACGCTGGCGATGGTCGTCCTGATGCTGTTTCTGACGATGCTGGTGACCAAGAACTCGGGCAAAAACTTTGTCGCGCAGCAGAGAAATATCGGTAAGCTCAACGGTTTCATAGAGGAGACCATGACCGGACAGAAGGTGGTCAAGGTATTCTGTCATGAGAAAGAGTCGGTCAAGACTTTCGACCAGCTCAATGAGGAGCTCTACCAGAGCGCTTTCAAGGCAAACGCTTTCGCCAATATGATCGGACCGGTCAATGCACAGATGGGCAATGCCAACTACGTAGTCGTCGCTCTTGTCGGAGCGCTGCTGGCGCTGAACTCTTATGCGGGATTCACAGTCGGAGGACTGGCCAGTTTTCTGACACTGAATAAGAGTTTCAGCATGCCGATCAACCAGGTCAGCATGCAGTTCAACAGCATTATTATGGCTCTGGCAGGCGCGGAGAGAATCTTTGCTCTTCTCGACGAAAAGCCGGAGACGGACGAGGGCTATGTCATGCTGGTCAACTGCGAGTACGACGAAAACGGCAATATTGTGGAGACAGAAAAACACACCGGAAACTGGGCGTGGAAACACTATCACAAGCAGTCTGATCACAGCACCACCTATCAGAAACTGGAAGGTGACGTGACATTCAACGGGGTCGATTTCGGCTATCGGGATGATAAGATGGTCCTTCACGATATCGTGATCCACGCAAGGCCGGGCGAAAAGGTCGCTCTGGTCGGTTCGACGGGAGCGGGAAAGACGACGATCACCAACCTGATCAACCGTTTTTACGATATTCAGGACGGGAAGATCCGATACGACAACATCAATGTCAATAAGATCAAGAAAGCGGACCTTCGCAGATCACTCGGCATCGTTCTGCAGGATACCCATCTGTTCACCGGCACGGTAAAAGAGAATATCAAATACGGAAAGCTGGATGCAACAGAGGCAGAGATCGTGGCGGCAGCCAAGCTGGCAAACGCCGACAGCTTCATAAGGAGGCTCCCGCAGGGGTATGACACAATGCTCAAAGGAGACGGATCCAATCTGTCACAGGGACAGAGGCAGCTCCTTGCGATCGCGCGCGCTGCGATCGCCGATCCGCCGGTCCTGATCCTGGATGAGGCGACCAGCTCGATCGATACGCGGACTGAGAAGATCGTCCAGGACGGCATGGACAAGCTGATGAAAGGCAGGACGACATTCGTCATTGCGCACAGGCTGTCCACCATCAAGAACAGCGATATGATCCTTGTCCTTGAACAGGGCAGGATCGTCGAGCGCGGAAATCACGAGGAACTGCTGGCCCAGAAGGGACGGTACTACATGCTGTATACCGGAAAGAGCGACGCTCTCACAGCGTGACGGATAAACAGACGGGGGTCTGAACGGACAAAACGGACGGATCAAACAGACGGACCACACCCGGATTTGGAGAATGAATATGCAAAGATTGTTTAAAAAAGGAACTGCCGCTGTGCTGATCGCAGTGATGCTCACTGTACTCAGCGGCTGTCATATGACCGGCGGACCATCCGATTCAGGGAAGGGTGATACCTCTTCGGCTGCCGGGACTGCCTCTGAGGCGGCGGCTGCAGCGGGAACGGAGCAGGCGGGAAATGAAGAGAACGGTGGAGGAGAGAACGGCGGACAGGGCTCTGCGGACGATGATGAAAAGCCCGGTACGGGCATCAAGCAGCTGGACTATGCCTCATGGATCGATTCCGATGTGCAGAATTTCGTCAGACAGGTCGACGGGGCAGCTCTGGAGGACGACTTCCATCTTCACATCAACAGAGACTGGATCCTGAACACTCAGATCCCTGACGGATATTCCAGTTTTGACCCGATCACTGCAAGGGCTATGGAGGTCGATGCGCAGCTGTCGGATATTCTGAAGAACCCTGAGAAAGAGACACAGCCGGAGCTGATCCATGATCAGGAACTGATCCAGAAGTATTACACTATGTGGCTTGACTGGGATTCCAGGAACAAGCTCGGCGTTTCGCCGTTGAAAGAGAGGCTGGAGCCTCTCATGAAGGTAGAGACGCTGGAGGATCTGACCGAGTATCTGAAAAGGCCTGAGACCGCGATCTCGGCGACGGAACTGCTCCAGTGCGACACGAGCATGGATTGGAACAACGCGGACTACTATGCGGTCTATGTTCTTCCTGTCGATCTGATCTTCGGCGATTCCATGTATTACGGGATGATGGATGAATCGGATGCAATGGCAGAGCCTTATTATGACAAAGTGATCCGCCATATCCTGGTAGAACTGGGCTATTCCGACGATGAGGCGACTTCGATTCTCAAGGGATGTTTTGCCTTTGAGAAGGATATTTCCGAATATATCATGACAACAAAGGAGTCAAGTGCCAGAGACGCGGTGGCCAAACAGAACAATCCCCGCACAATGGAACAGCTCGAAGCAGAGGCCGGTGACTTTCCGATCCGCGATATGCTGGCGGCATATGGCGCTGACGGTTCCGACAGCTATATTTTGACAGAACCGGAATGGCTGGCTGCCATGGATGTCCTCTATGATGAAGACTATGTGGAGAATCTCAAAGACTATCTGATCTGCTATACAGCTCAGGACTATGCGACTCTTTTAGACAGAGAGTGCTATGACATTTATTATGAAGTGATCAACGGCATCAGCGGCGCTGTGGGCACGAAATCCGATGAGAAAGCGGCAGCGGATGCCGTGGATCAGTTCCTGCCGCACCAGCTCGGCCGCATGTATGCCGATAAGTATGTAACGGATGAGACCAAAGAAGAGATCACCCGGATCACCAAAGAGATCATGCAGGAGTACCGTGTGATGCTGTCTGAGGAAACTTTCCTCTCAGAAGAGACGAGAAAAGAAGCGATCAACAAGCTGGATCATCTGCAGCTTAGGATCGCGAAGCCGGACAAATGGGAGGACGACAGCAAGCTGAACTTCAGAGGGACCGAGGAAGGCGGAAATCTGTTGTCGGCCCAGGATGAGGTCGGCGCTTTCTGGGTCGAGAGGCTTCGCTCTCAGGTCAACCAGAAAGTGGACCGCGAATATTGGACCTCAAGAGTTCAGCAGGTCAACGCATTTTACGATCCCTCTCAGAATGCGATCACGCTCTGCGGAGGCATTCTCGGTGGAGAACTGTATAATCCGGATATGACCAGGGAAGAACTGTTTGCCAATGTGGGAGACACGATCGCGCACGAGATCTCACATGCATTTGACACGACGGGATGCCAGTTCGACGAGAAGGGAAATTTCAGGAATTGGTGGACAGAGGATGACGCGAAGGCTTTTGCCGAGAGGGCAGATAAGCTGGCGGCCTATTACGACAATATAGAGCCATTCCAGGACACCTTCTGTGTCGGCTCGCAGATCGAAGGGGAGGCCATCGCCGATCTGGTCGCTGTCAAAATACTGCTCAGGATCGCCGCGGATGACAAGTCCTTTAATTACGATGAGTTCTTCAGAGACT
Source organism: uncultured Lachnospiraceae bacterium (assembly GCA_902801585.1). The sequence continues at coordinate 24,773 of CADCIU010000004.1, forward strand.
ATTCCAGAAGCTGGAGAACGATCACGACGGCGCAGAGTGAATACTATATTCTCCTGCAGGATACGCATCCGCTCCCTTATCTGAGAGTGAACGCGGTCGTGCAGCAGTTTCAGGAGTTTTATGATACCTACAATATTCAGAAGGGGGACGGAATGTATCTGCCTCCGGATATGAGACTGGAAGTCTGGTAAGATATAAGCCGATAAGCCGGGTAGAATATAGGGTGCACAGCAAGGCAAAAGAATATCGGATGCAGGTCCGGGGGGCCGGCACAGGGAATACTGTTTTCCTGTGCCGGTATTTTTTTTGCGAAATTTACAAAATATATATTGACTATCTGTTATATTAGTGGTATAACAATTATCAGAAAGAGAACAAAGCAAACAAATACAACAGGCTCGATGGATCCGGGTGATGCAGCGACCTGATCAGCGTTCTCTGAACGAATATAAATAAGAATAATCATAGGAGGTATCAATTATGTTTACACCTGCACTTTTTACAAGAAATAATAACTTCTGGAGAGATCCCTTTGAGGAGTTTGGCAATATGTTCCCCGTTTTGTTCGATGACGGCGGACTGGAGAGATCCTTCGCCGGATTCAACACCGATGTGATGGAGAAAGACGGAAACTATGTGCTTCAGGCCGAGCTCCCCGGCTTCAACAAGGAAGATATCCATGTTGATCTGAAGAACAACATTCTCTCCATCAGCGCTTCCCACAACGAGGAGAAGAAGGAAGAGGATAAGAACGCCAAGTATATCCGCAGAGAGAGACACAGCGCTTCTTACAGCAGAAGCTTCAGAGTTGCCAATGTGCTTCCGGAAGACATCAGTGCTTCCTACAACAACGGCATCCTGGAGGTGACATTCCCCAAGAGGGAGGCACTGCCTGAGAAGGAAGCACAGAAGATCGAGATCAAGTGATTGCAATAAGGAGACAGGGGACGGTTCTCTGTCTCCTTTCCAATTGTTGAACAGCCTGATATATCCCCGGCGGAGAGCATAAATAATGCGCTCACAACGAGGAGCGCATTATTAAAACGTGAGCCTCCGACGGGGATATATCAGGCTATTTAATGTGTCGATTTGAAAAAGGAGACAGAGAACCGTCCCCTGTCTCCCCTTGACACCTCTCCAAAATCCATTACACTGTATCTCAGACCGGACAAGGGCTCCGGCAAAAACACGCCGGGCGCCTGAAAAGAGCGCCCGCGCATGGAGGTAAGTTATGTCAAGGATTGTATTAGCGTCCGCATCGCCCAGAAGGAGTGAACTTCTCAGGCAGGCGGGCATGGATTTTATCGTCATTCCGTCCAAAGGGGAGGAGATCGTAACAAGTACGCACCCCTCTGAAGTAGTGGAAGAGCTGTCGCTGCAAAAGGCGCAGGAAGTCGCAGAGAGAATCAGGAGCGGACAGGAACAGATTCGGGATTTTGATGTGGTGATCGCAGCGGATACAGTCGTTGCAGCCGACCACAGAATACTGGGCAAACCGGCGGACCGGGAGGATGCCCGCAGAATGATCACGATGCTTCAGGGAAATGTTCATCAGGTGTACACAGGAGTGACACTCATAGTCAACGGAAGGGACGGAGAGGTCCGCACCAGGACGTTCCATGAGTGCACGGACGTGGATGTGTGCGAGATGACGGAAGATGAGATCGAGTCCTATATATCGATGAAAGAACCTTATGACAAGGCGGGGGCTTATGGGATCCAGGGGAGCTTCGGCATCTATATCCGCGCGATCCGCGGATGCTATTACAACGTCGTCGGCCTGCCGATCGCCCGCCTCTATCACGAACTGAAAAAACTCACTTCGTGACGCGGGTTATGTCCCGTGACACGAAATGAGTTCGTAAATGCACCCTGAGGTCACCCAGATAAGATCACAGAGATCACATCAGATCAGTAATCCTCCAGAAAAGAGTGCTTTTCTCCGTGGATCTTGTATCCGAGAACTTTGTTCAGGACAACGTTCTCCGTGCTCCTGAAAAGGTTCTTTTCCACCTGGGGATTGGTCTTTTTGAGTTCGGCGATCAGTCTTTTGGTCTCGAGCCGCTTGGAACTGATGCTGCCGTGCTGTGCTCCGACAGCATTTTCTTCCGTAAATCGGCAGGCGCACTGAAGGAATCGCAGATGATTAAAGTCTCTCCAGGCTTCGACGTGCTGCTCACGGATCAGGTACATGGGCCGGATCAGCTCCATTCCCTCGAAATTTGTACTCCTGAGTTTGGGCATCATCGCCTGGTACTGTCCGGAGTACAGCATTCCCATGAGGATCGTCTCGATGACGTCATCATAATGATGGCCGAGCGCGATCTTGTTGCAGCCCAGTTCTTTGGCCTGTCTGTAGAGATATCCCCTTCGCATTCTCGCACAGAGATAGCAGGGGGATTTTTCTATATTGTAGACAGACCCGAAGATGGGGGTGTCGAAGATCGTGACCGGAATCCCAAGGATCCTGCAGTTTTCTTCGATGAGCTGCCGGTTCGCGGGAAGATAACCGGGATCCATGCAGATGAATGAGAGAGAAAAGGGAAACTTGTTGTGCCGCTTGATTTCCTGAAAGAGCTTGGCCATCAGCATGGAATCCTTTCCGCCGGAAATACAGACGGCGATGTGATCTCCCTCTTCGATCAAAGAATACTGTACGACCGCCTTTTCGAACCTGCCTTCCAGATCGTGCTTAAACTTTTTTCGAATGCTCTTTTCAATATCTTCTCTGCTGCAGGGCATAAGGTCTCCGTACAGCGAAGGCATTTCTGCTTTTGACATATCTTACCTCAGATCAGCGGAACCATTTCTCCCGCTCTCCCTCCGAATACTTCTCCTCACAGTATCTGCAGCGATAGATCTTCCTCCTGGGATCGGCGAGGAAGAAGATGTGGGGCAGCTCCTGCTCGATGGAGGAGATGCAGCGGGGATTGTGACATTTGAGCACGCCCTTGATCTCCTTGGGCATGGTCATTCTTTTTTTCTCGACGATGACGCCGCCCTTGATCACATTGACGGTGATCTCAGGGTCTATGAATGCGACGGCATCCAGATTCAGTGCGTCGGGATCGCATTCCACTTTCAGGATATCCTTGCGGCCGAGTTCGTTGCTCCGCGCATTCTTGATGATGGCCACCTGATAGTCCTCTCTGTCGAGATGGAGATAGTGATAGATCAGCATGGCTTTGCCGGCTTCGATGTGGTCAAGGACGATTCCCTCTTCGATTTTTCCTACATTTAACATATGATTCCTCCTGTTGTCAGGTAAAGGGGCTTTATCTCAGCGCCTTTTATACATGGATATCCAAGAGTGTCAGGATCAGCGCCATACGCACGTAGACGCCGTACTGTACCTGCTTGAAGTAGGCCGCACGGGGATCCTTGTCGATCTCGACGGAGATCTCATTGACGCGCGGAAGAGGATGCAGGACGTACATGTCGTTTTTGGCACGGCGCATCAGCTTTTTGTTCAAAACATAGAAGTCTTTGAGTCTGATGTAATCCTCTTCGTTGAAGAAGCGCTCGCGCTGCACGCGTGTCATGTAGAGAAGGTCCAGTTTCGTGATGACGTCTTCCAGCTTTATGCACTCCTCATACGTGTAGCCCTTTTCTTCCAGAAGATCCGTGATATAGTCCGGAACGCGAAGCTCGGGGGGAGAGATGAAGACAAAGTGGATGTCTTCGTAGCGGGCCAGAGTCTTGACGAGCGAGTGCACGGTCCTGCCGAATTTGAGGTCGCCGCAGATCCCGATCGTAAAGTGGTTGAGGCGTCCCTTGAGCTGGCGGATCGTCATCATGTCCAGAAGCGTCTGTGTGGGGTGCTCATGTCCGCCGTCACCTGCATTGATGACAGGAATTCCGGAGAACTGGGCAGCCACCGTGGCGGCTCCTTCTTTGTTGTGCCGGATCGCTGCAATATCGGCAAAGCAGGACACGACGCGGATCGTATCCGCGACGCTCTCCCCTTTGGCGGCGGAAGACTGGGCCGCGCCCGCAAACCCGAGCGCTTTTCCGCCCAGATTCATCATTGCCGCCTCAAAGCTCAGTCTTGTTCTGGTGCTGGGCTCATAGAACAGCGTGGCGATCTTTTTGCCGTCACATGCGTGTGCATACTTTTCGGGGTTCTTCTCGATATCCGCTGCCAGATCAAAAAGCTGGTCCAGCTCCGTTGTGGTGAAATCCAATGGCGTAAGGCAGTGTCTCATAGGTTATCCTTTCTCGGCTGTCTGTTATGGCTATACCGGTACGGTCATTTGGTTGTTGTCATTCTGTCATGCTTATCTCATTGCAGTCATGCTGCTATAGTTACTCTGCTATAGTTATTCTGCCTTAATTATTCTGTCTGTGGGTTCTGTTGCTGTCAGGCAGATCAGACTGTCAGGTCATTACTTCGAAAGCGATCTCATTGCTTGCGAGGTATCTCTCTACGGTCTCATCCCAGATCCGATCGGCATTCTTGTCCATCGTGAAGCTTTTCAGCGAGATCGCGGAGACCAGTGTGGCTTCGGATCCGTCATAGCGCACATTGAGTGCCATGCCCCCTACGCTTTCTGTCAGGTTGGGGTATCCTGCCCCTTTCAGCAGGCTCTCCACCGTCTCGGGACGCGCCTGAAGGATTATGGAGAGGGAGGCCGGCGCTTTTTTGCCCCGGATCAGTTCCCGGAGGCGGCTCCGCACTTCGGACCAGGAAACGAGGGGATAGGGATGGACCGCAGGATCTTCCCACTCCTCGTCGGTATAAAACTTCTTGTTGATCCTGCCGTCCAGATGCCAGGTGACCTGCATACTAAGAGAAGCCTCTTCCAGCAAAAAGGAATCAAATGATCTGCCGGACAGAAGCTTCGTCATGAAATTTCCTGTTTCAGTGATCTTATATGCCCTCATATCTTCCTCTTGTGATGTTCAAAATAGTGAGCCTGTTACAGGAAAACGATCTTGGATGTGCCTATGTGCAGGGCGAGCCACGCTCCGATCTGAAGGATCAGGATCAGCGGCAGGCCGTAGCGGAACTTGATCTTGCGCTTCTTGTGGCGGAAGATGATCATTCCCGCGATGCAGCCGACAGATCCGCCCAGAACGGCAATAATAAGGAGCACGGACTCCGGAATGCGGAATCGGCGCTCCATAGCACGGATCTTATCGATGACCATTGCGGAAAGGCCGATGAGATTCATGACAAGATAATACAGTATGAGCATTGTCCTTGTGTTCATGAAAATCTCCTTTCCTCAAAATTCCTGTGGTCTATTGTATAAGGTTCGGGCGGGACATGCAAGGGAAAAATGAGGGACGCCAAAAACACAGCCCCTTTCATAGTAAGATAAAAAAACCGGACTCCATGATGATCAGAGAGTCCGGTTATTGTTATATATCGAGTAGAAAAGGTGTCAGAAGAACCGTCCCCTTGACATTTTACAGCTCTCCGGCCTCCTGCATCTTCATGGCGCGTACCTTCTCGGGCAGGCCGAAGAGATTGATGAATCCTTCCGCATCGTGGTGGTTGTAGAGCTCACCGGTCGTGAAGGAAGCCAGGCTCTCGTTGTAGAGGCTGTAAGGGGAAGTGGTGCCGGCCTTGATGATATTGCCCTTGTAGAGGCCGAATTTCACCTCGCCGGTGACATACTTCTGCGTGGACTCGATGAAGGCCTGCTCCGCCTCCCGAAGAGGAGAGAACCACTTGCCTTCGTAAACGAGGCTCGCGAACTTGTGGCCGATCTCGTCCTTGACTTCATAAGTCTTGCGATCGAGGACCAGCTCCTCGAGCTGCTGGTGCGCTTCCATGAGGATGGTTCCGCCGGGGGTCTCATAGACGCCGCGGGACTTCATGCCGACGACACGGTTCTCGACGATATCGATGATGCCGATGCCGTTCTCGCCGCCGAGCTTGTTGAGCTTGCGGATGATGTCAGCGACTTTCATTGCCTCGCCGTTGATGGTCTTGGGAACGCCCTGCTCGAAAGTCATGGTCACATAGGTGATCTCATCGGGAGCCTGCATGGGGGTCTTGCTCAGGACCAGAACGTGGTCGTAGTTGGGCATAAGGGAAGGATCCTCAAGTTCAAGGCCTTCATGGCTGATGTGCCAGAGGTTGCGGTCACGGCTGTAGCTGCTGTCAGCGGAGAAGGGAAGATCGATGCCGTGCTGCTTGCAGTATTCGATCTCGGATTCGCGGGAATCCATGTTCCACTTGTCGCTGCGCCATGCGGCGATGATGCGAAGATCGGGAGCCAGTGCTTTGATGCCCAGTTCAAAACGGATCTGGTCATTTCCTTTGCCGGTCGCGCCGTGGCAGATCGTGGTGGCGCCTTCCTTGCGGGCGATCTCGACCAGCTTCTTGGCGATCAGAGGGCGGGCCATGGATGTGCCGAGAAGATATTTGTTCTCATATACGGCGTGAGCCTGTACGCAGGGGACAATGTACTCCTCGGCGAACTCATCATTTACATCCAGAATATAGAGTTTGGAAGCGCCGCAATATTTTGCACGTTCCTCGAGATGATCGAGTTCCTCCTCCTGGCCGCAGTCGATGCAGACGCAGACCACGTCGAAATCATAGTTCTCTTTGAGCCAGGGGATGATGGTTGTGGTATCAAGGCCGCCGCTGTAGGCAAGGATTACTTTTTCTTTCTGATTGGACATTTGTGGTTCCTCCGTATTCTATGATGATTGTTTCCGGGTCTGTCCCCGGAATCCGAACAGACCGGACCGTTTTTTCCTGTCTGCGCACACTCATTTTATGCTTACAATTGAGTACTATACATCAGCGGCGATGGAATTGCAATAGGAATTATGAATATAAATGAATTTTAATTAGAAAATATGCATTGCAAACCGAATAAAATGAATATATAATGCATAAAAGATGCATAACATGTATATTTTGACGGAGTTTGTCAAAATACACAACTTTGTGCTTTATTTCATTAAATTTTGTGCTATTATCAGACTGCACGTTTTTTTGCGCGATAATAGATAAATGAATGGATAACGGAAAGAAAATGGAAGATATAGTCATTCGTCCGATGACCCCTGAAGACTATGATCAGGTACACCGCCTCTGGATGAGCATACGGGGATTCGGGATCCGAAGCATTGACGATTCGAGAGAAGATATAGAGAGGTTTCTGAAAAGAAATCCGACGACCAGTGTCGTCGCCGCAAGAGGAGAGAAGATCGTGGGCTCCATACTGTGCGGTCATGACGGGAGGCAGGCGAGTTTTTACCATGTATGTGTGGCCAAATCCTCGAGAAGGCAGGGGATCGGGACTGCAATGGTCATATACTGTATGAATGTGCTGCGCGAGTTGAAGATCAATAAGATCGCACTGATCGCATTTACCAAAAATGATGCGGGGAACGCCTTCTGGAAGCAGATCGGATGGACCTGCAGGCCGGACTGCAATTACTATGAATTCGCACTCAATGAGGCCAATATCACAAGGTTTATAGAGAATGAAACGGAGGACTGAGATGAGAGAGCATGAGATCACAAAGACCGAAGGCGGCGTGACGGCGGCACAGGGATTTGAAGCGGCGTCGGCGGCGGCGCATATTAAATATGAAGGAAGAACGGACATGGCGCTTGTCTTTTCCAAGGAGCCTTGCGTAACGGCCGGTACATTCACGACCAATGTCGTGAAAGCGGCGCCGGTGATCTGGGACCGTGACCTGGTCGCAGGCGGTGCGCCCGCTCATGCGGTGATCGTCAACTCCGGGATTGCAAACGCCTGCACCGGACAGGAAGGTATGGAGTACTGCAGACAGACCGCAGAGGAAGCTTCGAAATGTCTTGGAATTGAGGAGAACTCCGTATTGGTGGGCTCTACCGGCGTGATCGGATTCCAGCTCCCCATTGACCGCATTCGGGCAGGTGTCAGAAAGCTCGCTCAGGCGAAGCGCCCGGGCCTCGAAGCCGGAACAGAGGCATCCAAGGCCATCATGACAACGGACACCGTGAACAAGGAGACGGCATATACTTTCGAAGTCGGTGGAAAGAAGGCTGTGATCGGCGGTATGGCCAAGGGCTCCGGAATGATCCACCCCAACATGTGCACTATGCTGGGATATGTGACGACGGACGCGGCGATCCGAAAGGAGCTGCTTCAGAAAGCGCTCGGCGAGATCGTGCAGGAGACCTTTAACATGATCTCGGTCGACGGGGACACATCTACGAATGATACACTGCTCGTGCTCGCAAACGGCCTGGCCGGCAACGAGACGATCAGCGATGAAGAGAGCGAAGATTACGCTGTTTTCTATGCCGCTCTGCGCGCTGTCTGCAGAGAACTGGCCATGAAGATGGCCTCAGACGGAGAGGGCTGCACCAAACTGATCGAGACCAGGGTCATCCATGCGGATACGACGGAGCACGCGCGGATCCTCGCCAAGAGCGTCATCACGTCGAGCCTGACCAAGGCTGCTGTATTCGGCAGGGACGCGAACTGGGGCAGAGTGCTGTGCGCTTTGGGATATTCCGGCGTCCAATTTGATCCCGATCATTGTGATCTGTATTTTGGCGAGGGAGATGACATGCTCCTGATCTTTACGAACGGAAGCGCGGCGGACTACAGCGAGGAGAAAGCGACGGAGCTTCTCTCCGGTGAGAAAGTGGTGATCACAGCGGACATGCATATGGGCAGCGCGGACGCGACGGCGTGGGGATGCGACCTGACCTACGATTACGTCAAGATCAATGCGGATTACAGAAGCTGATGCAGAGAAGCTGACATACAGAAGCTGACATACAGAAGCTGACATGGAGGTAAGTCAATGGAAACATATTTGAATCGTGAACAGAGCGAGGCGCAGCGCAAGGCATCAGTGCTGATCGAAGCGCTTCCTTATATACAGAAATTCAACCGCAAGATCGTCGTGATCAAATACGGCGGCAGCGCAATGAACAATGAAGAGCTGCAGAGGAACGTCATCAAGGATGTCACCCTGCTCAAACTTGTCGGCTTCAAACCGATCATCGTGCACGGAGGCGGCAAGGCGATCAGCACTTGGGTTGGGAAGAGCGGAAAAGAGGCCCGGTTCGTCGGCGGACTTCGTGTGACGGACGAGGAGACAATGGAAATCGCCGAGATGGTCCTGGGAAGAGTCAACAAGAATCTGGTCAGGCTCGTGGAAGAGCTCGGCGTCAAGGCAGTCGGTATCAGCGGCAAAGACGGAAGACTCCTGACAGTCACCAAAAAGTATGCCGACGGGCAGGACATCGGATTTGTCGGGGAAGTCTGCGGCGTCAAGCCCAAGATCCTCTATGATCTTCTGGATAATGACTATCTGCCCATCGTCGCGCCCATCGGAATGGACGAGAATTTCGACACCTATAATATCAATGCGGACGAGGCTGCGAGCGCGATCGCGAGAGCGGTAAAAGCGGACAAGCTGGTTTATCTCACCGATATTGCCGGTCTGTACAGAGATATCAATGATCCTTCTTCCTTTATCGGCCGCATCACGATCGCTGAAGCCGAGAAGATGATCGAAGACGGCATCATCGGCGGCGGCATGCTTCCCAAACTCACGAACTGCACGCAGGCTGTCAGAGGCGGCGTTCACAGAGTCCATATTCTTGACGGAAGGATCCCGCACAGCATGCTGCTGGAATTCTTCACGGAGAAGGGAATCGGAACCATGTTCCACCTCCAGACCGATGTGGACATGCAGTGATCGGACATATAAAGAGCAATCAATGATCAGTGCGGCGCAGGCTGCAGGAAGGCGGAGAAAATGAGCGAACAGATGGGAACTATGAAAGCAATGATCGAGCAGGCGGAGCAGGACCTGCTGCACACATATAACCGATACCAGATCGTTCTCGACCGCGGGGAAGATGTATATCTGTATGACACAGAGGGAAAGAAGTACCTGGATTTTATGTCGGGGATCGGAGTGTTTGCGCTGGGATACAGCAATGAGTATTACAGGAATGCGCTGAAAGACCAGATTGACAAAATACTGCACACTTCCAACTATTTCTACAATGAACCCGCGATCAACGCGGCGCACAGGCTCAAACAGATCAGCGGAATGGACAGGGTCTTCTTTGCCAATTCGGGAGCCGAAGCGGTCGAAGGCGCACTGAAAGCGGCTGTCAAATACGCTTACAACAAAGACGGCGCGTCGGATCACCAGGTCGTGGCGCTGGAGCACTCTTTCCACGGCCGCACATACGGAGCGCTTTCCGTGACGGGAAACAGCCATTACAGGGAGGCTTTCGGGGCAATGCCCTGCGAGGCGCGCTTCGCTGTCATGAATGATTTCGAGAGTGTTAAGAGCGCCGTGACGGACAAGACCTGTGCGGTGATCATGGAGGTCGTGCAGGGAGAGGGCGGCATAGTGCCTGCAGATCCCGAATTCTTGAGAAATGTGCGTGACCTGTGCACAGAAAAGGATATTCTTTTGATCTTTGACGAAGTGCAGTGCGGAATGGGAAGGACCGGATATATGTTTGCATGGCAGAAATTCGGGATCAAGCCCGATATCATGACCTCTGCAAAAGCGCTGGGATGCGGCGTGCCGGTCGGCGCCTTCATGATGACACAGAAAGTGGCGGATAACTCTCTGACTTCCGGGGACCATGGGACGACATACGGCGGAAATCCGCTGGCATGCGCAGCAGTCAACGCCGTTCTGGATCAGTACGAGGCGCTCGGCATTACGGACCATGTGCGGGAAACTGCCCCTTATGTGGAGAAGAAGCTCGATGAACTGGTCGAAAAATACGAGTTCTGCCTGTTAAGACGCGGACGCGGCTTTATGCAGGGCTTGGTCTGCGCAGGACCGGTGAGGGAAGTGATCGCAAGAGCAATGGACAACGGACTGATCCTGATCAATGCCGGTGCGGACATCATCAGGATCCTTCCTCCCCTGATCGTAACGCGCAGCGAGATCGATGAGATGGTCTCTATACTTGACAGCGCGATCGCATCTGTCTGAACCCGCAGTCACGGCTCCGGACGGCATTGTCCGGCCAAGTATCTGTTTGCGGCTCATGTCCCATATTGTATAATTTCTTAGATTAACTACTATATTTTGTATGAAAAGAAGTCCCGCGGCAATAAAAATATGATTGCCGCGGGATGAATTGTCTTGTAAATTATTACAACAATGATTACAATAATGTTGTCGCATAGCGGGTCCTTTATATTCAGGGGGACAACTATGCAATCTAATCGTTTATTTTCATTAATAACAAAAGCCAGAATTGTAATATATGCCTTCATAATACTGCCGGCACTCTGCCTTGAGAGCTGTGCAAAGTCTGATCATGCCGTGTTCAGGGAGACCGAATATGGCGCATCAGCCGCCGGGGGGACTTCCTCAGAGGACCGGAACCTGCAAAGCATGCCTTCAGACGGGGAGCAGACCGGCGGTGCTGCGGACAATGATACAGCGAAGGAGCCGGAAGTGATCGCAGTGTTTGTATGCGGAGCGGTTCGGAACGAGGGCGTGTATGAACTCTGCGAGGGATCCAGGGTCATCGATGCGGTCAATGCCGCCGGCGGATTTACGGACGATGCGGACCGGGTCTTCATCAATCAGGCGCAGTTTGTCTATGACGCGCAGCGGATCGAGATACCGACGGTCGATCAGGCTGAAGCGCTCAGACAGAGCGGCACCACGAGCGGAGACGGTTCAGGAGGTATGACAAGCGGCGCTGAAGTGTCCGGCGGAGGTAAGATCAATATCAACACAGCCGGCGTGCAGGAGCTGATGATGATTCCGGGGATCGGCAGATCGAAAGCGGAGAAGATCATTGAATACAGGGAGGAGAACGGAAGATTCGGATCCATAGAGGAGATCACGAATGTGAACGGGATCGGGGATTCCATGTATGAGAAGATGAAAGACTGTATTACGACATAATAATATAGGAATGGCGTCTGCCCGCACCCAAAGAGCGGCAGCAAAGAGAGGAGAAATGAATGGCAACAAAGGTACTTGTGGTTGATGATGAGAAGATGATCGTAAAGGGTCTGCGTTTCAGTTTACTGCAGGATGGATACGAGGTGGATACCGCTTATGACGGAGCAGAGGCGCTCCAGAAAGCGAATGAGAACCAGTATGACATCATCCTGCTCGATGTCATGCTCCCCAAGCACTCGGGACTTGAGGTGCTGCAGCAGATCAGGGAGTTTTCATCGGTACCGGTCATTATGCTCACGGCCAAAGGTGAGGACATGGATAAGATCCTCGGCCTCGACTATGGCGCAGATGACTATATAACTAAGCCTTTTAATATACTTGAGGTAAAGGCAAGGATCAAAGCCATCATTCGCCGTGTTGCGGGCAGCAGAAGAGACAGAAACGAAGAAGAAGAGCGGATCCTCGAGAACGGCGATCTGAAGATGGACTTTGACAACCGCAGAGTCAGTGTTGCCGGCAAGGAGATTAATCTCACCAGCAAAGAATTCGAGCTCTTAGAGCTTCTGGCAACACATCCCGGCAAAGTTTACAGCCGTTCCATGCTCCTTCAGACTGTATGGGGTAAGGATTATCCCGGTGATGTGAGGACAGTGGATGTTCACATCAGAAGACTTCGTGAAAAAGTGGAGCCTAACGCTTCCGAGCCTGTATATGTGCAGACGAAATGGGGCGTAGGTTACTATTTCAGACAGAATGAGAGATAAGCTCAGGGAGCTGATCCGGAGATTCTCAGTAGTCCGGAGCCTGAGAATGAGGCTGTTCATCATCATCTTTGTGGTCGGTCTGGTGCCGTGCATGATCCTGCATTACGGAATCCTTACCAATTACGAGGCCAGAGCGGTCGAGGTCAGAACGGAAGAGGTGGAGACGCATCTGCGTGCGCTCGCCAACCATCTGATCAGCTACAATTATCTGACCGACCAGTCATCAGAGCTGATCGGAGCCGAACTTGCCGAATTTTCAGCCCTCTACGACGGGCGCATCCTGGTGATCAGTGATCATCTCAAAGTGATGAAGGATACGTACTCCATGTCGGACGGCAAGACGATCGTGTCGCCGGATGTGGTGAAATGTCTGCTGCAGGGGTATACGGGCAGTACCTCCAATTATGACCGGCGCGACGGATTCATCGAGATCGTGACGCCGATCGTGGAGACCAATTACACGGACAGCAGGTCAGACAACGAGGAATCCTCATTGGATGTCTCCGATGAGGAAGTAGTCAGAGGTGTCCTTCTTGCAAGTGTATCCACCGTCTCTATCAGAAACACACTGGGCATACTGAGTCGGAAGGCTATGCTCCTGGAAGTGATCCTGATACTGGCGGTGCTGCTTATTTCATTAGTTCTTTCCACTGTTCTGATGAAACCGTTCGAGAGGCTTTCCGGAGAGATTTCCGCCGTCAAGGCGGGATATTCCACAGATCCCATAAAAGCGCCTGCATTCCTGGAGACCGAGCACATAGCGGACGCGTTCAACCAGGTCCTGGCGCGCATGAATGCCTTGGATGAGTCGAGGCAGGAATTTGTTTCCAACGTATCCCATGAACTTAAAACGCCCATGACTTCGATGAAAGTTCTGGCGGACTCTCTTGTCTCGCAGGATAATGTCCCGGTGGAAATGTACAGAGAGTTCATGATGGACATCAAGAATGAGGTGGACAGGGAGAATCAGATCATCACGGAGCTTCTGACGCTGGTCCGCATGGACCGCAAGGATTCCAAGCTGAACGTCAAAGAGACGAATGTCAATGAGATGGTCGAGATGATCCTGCGCAGGGTGCGGCCGATCGCCCAAAAGAGGGATATTGAGCTGACCATGGTCAGCATGAGAGAAGTATACGCGGAGATCGATGACGTCAAGATGAATATGGTCATCACCAATCTTGTCGAGAATGCGGTCAAATACAACCGGGATCACGGTAAAGTGAGAGTGACGATCAATGCGGATCCGTATAACTTCTATGTGAGTGTCGAAGACACCGGCGTCGGCATTCCGCAGGACTCGCTCGACAAGATCTACGAGCGCTTTTACCGCGTCGATAAGTCCCGTTCCAGGGAGGTCGGCGGGACCGGACTCGGTCTCTCGATCACGAAGAGTATTGTCCTGCAGCACCACGGTGCCATCGATGTGCAGAGTATCCTCGGAGAGGGGACTAAGTTCACAGTGACTGTACCGCTCACCTATGTCTCCTATCCCGCAGAGATCCGCAGGCGCAGAGAGAGGATGAACCGGAACGCAGCGGCGCGCAGAAAGAGGATGAGAAGCGCCCATCAAACGGCACCGGCATCTAAGGCAAAGGGCGGAACCGGAAAGAGCACGTCATCGGGCGCAAAGAGCGGCACGAGTAAAGGAACGTCATCGGGCGCGCAGAGCGGCACGAGCAAACGCAAATCATCGGGCGCAAAAAGCGGCACAAGTAAAAGCAGCTCATCGGGCACGAAGAGGAACACATCATCGGGGGCAGAGAGCAGCGGCGTAAAGAGCAAGTTGTCAGCAGCCGGGCCTAAGAGCGGGAATGCACAGTCAGCACCGAAAAAGAACAAAAAATCCGGGACGGCTGCGAAAAAACAGAGCGATTCCGGAGAAGTATCAAAGGTATGAGATTTCATTTAAAAACGGGGGTCTATCTGGCATTACTGACAATAACCCTCTTGATCACAGGGTGCGGAGGCCCCAAGACGGATAAGAGCGGGATCCGCATCTATTATCTCAATAGAACGGACCATGCTCTCTCGGAGCAGAAGTATAAGCCCAAAGCCGATGACCGGGAACCGATCATCGAGGAACTGATCGCCAAGCTCTGCATCCAGCCCAAGGAAACCGCACTTCGGGCTCCGGTCACGGATTTCAGGCTTATTTCCAGTGAGACCAGAGGAAGTGTCGTGACTCTGAATTTTTCAGAGGAATACTACGACATGGATGCGGTAGAAGAAGTCCTGACCAGAACAGCGATCGTGAATACGATGTGCAGCTTTTCCGAGATCGAGGGCGTCTTCTTTACGGTGGATGGGGAGACCTTTCATGATGCGGACGGCGCAGAACCCGGCATTATGAGACCGGACCAGTTCATCTACAACTCCTATACGGAGATGCGCAATTATGAGAGAGTAAGGCTCCATCTCTATTTTGCCGACGAGACAGGCGACAAGCTGGTGGACGCGTACAGAACGGTGGTCTATAACAGCAATATGCCGTTAGAGAGGATCGTCCTCGAGCAGGTGATCCGAGGTCCCAACGGCAATTTCGCGTTTCCGACGGTGAACCCGGATACGAAAGTGATCAACGTCACAGTCAGAGACAGGATCTGTTATGCCAATCTGAGCAAGGAGTTTCTGAGCGTGTCGGGAGATGTATCGGCGCAGACTGCGCTGTATTCCATTGTCAATTCCCTCTGCGAGCTGCCGGCGATCGACGCGGTGCAGTTTTCTGTCGACGGACAGCCGGACAAAGTCTTTATGGACACCATCTCATTGTCGGGGAGCTTTTCCATGAATCCCGATCTTGTCGAAGGTTCGGCCGAAGAATAGGGTGAAACGGCGCAAAGATCATATAAAGATCATATACTGATATGCAGCGGCTTTCGGACAACAGCGGTAAGCGCCGTGTCCGGAGGCCGTTTTTGATGCCTGCCCCTTATGGATGATCTCATTTTAAAAACTCTCCCCGGACCCGGTCCGGGCGCTTGCAATTCGGGGATCTGTGTTTTACAGTATCTTTATCCGGACTGTTCAGTCCGACCCGCGCCGATTCCGGCCGGAGATTTCCACTTAATTCTTAATGAATCTTATAATCAGTCTTATAAAAGAAGGAGTAATGAATTGCGAAGACCCGTATGCATTTTTGCCGTCGTGTTTGCCGCTGTCATTTGGCTGGTCATCACCCTTTTTCCCGCCCGGGACCGCCCTGATCCGAGGACCGAAGGGAGGTATGTGACGGTCACGGGAAGAGTCGAATGGACAGAGCATGCCCTGAAGAATACGGATTTTTCGGATCAGGGAAATGACAGGGAATACCTGAGAGTATCACTGGGAAAAGTCCGGATCGATGCAGGTATACCTAAAGAGCTCACTTTGCCCATGCATGGAGATGAAAAAGTGCTCTGCGAGATCCGTGAGGATCTGCCGGAACAGGAAAATGCAGCCGGGATCGGCGCTGTCGTGAGGATCCGCGGTAAATTAAAGAACTTCCGCAGTCCTTCGAATGACGGCGGGTTCGATGCCTATACATACTATACGCTGATCCGCGGATACAGGTTCTCCCTCAGCGATGCGCACATAATGGAGTATACTGATCCGGGCGGTCCTCTCAGGACACGGATCTGCAGAGCCCGGAACTTTTTCTCTTCACAGTTCGACCGGATCTATGGAGGCAGGGATGGGACTTTCGGCGGGACCTGCGCCTCCGTCATGAAAGCCATTTTCCTCGGTCAGTCGTCGCTTGCGGATCCCGAGATCAAAGAGCGTTTCAGGGACGCGGGCATTGTACACATCATATGCATATCCGGGCTCCACATCTCAATGATCGGAACGGCTGTTCTGCGCATTCTCAGAAAAGCCGGTCTCCCGCTTCCCGTCTCCTCGGCAGCGGCTTTTGCAGTGATCCTGGTATACAGTGTCATGACAGGACTGCAGATGTCCTGTGTCCGTGCGCTGATCATGTTTGCCATGCAGATCACGGCCGGGATGATCGGGCGGACCTATGATATGCTGACTTCCATGTCTGTTGCGGCGGTACTGCTGCTCATCGAGTGTCCTTTCTATCTTATGCACAGCGGATTTCTCTTCTCGTTCGGCGCAGTGATCGCCGCAGGAGCGGTGATGCCCCTGCTTCCGCGCATAGTAAGACCATTGGCGATCACCACCGTCACGCTGCCCGTCCAGCTGTCCTTTTACTTCACATATCCTCTCTTTTCGCCTGCCCTGAACATACTGGTGATCTTGTGGATGCCCATGGTCATGGCAGGAGGATTGATCTCAGTCATTTTATCCTCTCTTTCCTGTCTGTTCATGTCCGCAGGCGGGGGAGTTCCGGCCGGGATCCTGTACCGGGGCGCAGTTCTTACGGGTGAGATCCCTTATCGGATCATGTGGCTGTATGACCGGCTGTGCGCTTTTGCGGAAAGGCTGCCCTTTTCCACGCTGATCCCCGGAAAGCCGCCGGCATTTGAGATTCCCCTCTATTATGCTGGACTTGTGACCGCTCTTTTGATCATCATGGGGAACCGGGGCGGACGGGTCAAAAAAGCGCTGGCAGGGAGCGCGGTCTATGCGCTGTCGCTCTGCCTGATCCTGTGCTTTCGCTTCCGGCCGCCTTTCACGTTATATCTTATGGATGTGGGACAGGGTGACGGCATATGCATTCTCACCGGTGACGAAGGGGGCAGAAAAGCTATATTGGTGGACGGCGGAAGTTCTTCGAAGAGCAGGCTGGCGGATCAAGTGGAAGTTCCCTTTTTGCGATATCACGGGATCTCTGCAGTGGACTACTGTATCGTCACGCATGATGATACAGACCACTGCAGCGGTGTCATGGAGCTGATGAAAAAGAGCAGGGAGCCCGGCGGGATCAGAATCCGGAATCTGGCGCTGCCTTCCGTGGAGGACCGCTGCAAAGGGGAAACATATCAAAAGATTGAGAAACTGGCCGGTGAATGCGGGATCCCGGTCACATATCTTCACAGGGGCATGGTGCTTGAGAGCGGGAAACTGCATATTGAGTGCCTGCACCCGTCTAAGCGGGCACAGTATGATGATGCAAATGCGTATTCGACCGTATTATCGGTGGAATACGGGACCTTCTCCGCACTGCTCACGGGCGACATAGAAGGCGAGGGAGAAAGCGATCTGATCCGATATCTGGGAGAAGGACGGATCGATACGGATGTACTTAAGGTCGCACATCACGGGAGCGGTACTGCCACGACGAGCCGATTCCTGCGCAAAGTGCATTTTGATGCAGCGCTCATTTCCTGCGGCGTAAGGAACCGCTACGGGCATCCGGATCCCGGGACCTTAAAGAGGCTCAGAGATGCGGGCGCAGTGATCTATGACACCAGGACAGACGGCCAGGTCACGATCAGCACGGACGGCTGCGGAACGTATTCCGTTCGCACATTTTATTGACAAATCAGTATGAATGTCATTCAATGGATTAATGAGATGAACAAAAGGTGGGGACTATGGCTGCCAAAACAGTGAAGGAGGATTTTGCCTCCAGACAGAAACAACTCAATGACCAGCTCAGAAACGGGGATCTCAGAAGGGTCTACCTTCTGGGGGGAGAACAGGCATACCTGCGCCTGCAGAACAGGGATAAGCTCGTCAGGGCGCTCCTTGGCGACGGGGATGCCATGAACCTCTCGAAGTTTCACGGATCCGGCGCATCAGCGCGAGAGATCATTGACATGGCACAGACCCTGCCGTTTTTTGCCGACCGCCGTGTGATCGTCTTGGAGAACACGGGCCTTATGAATCCCAAGTCTGTGACGAGATCTTCAGCCGGCGGTAAAACGCAGGGCGCAGTGTCCGAGGAGTCGGAGAAGATCGCGGCTTTTATTCCGGAAATCCCGGATACGACCTCCATCATCTTTGTCGAGGAGAGTGTGGATAAGAGAGGAAAGCTCTATAAAGCGGTCGCAAAGAGCAAAAAGGACGGACTCGGAGAGATCCTGGAGTGTACGACGCCTGACGAATCGGATCTGCGGTCCTGGGCGGCCGGGATCTTCAGAAAATCCGGGCTTTCGATCTCAGGAAAGACGCTGGCGCTGTTCTTGGACTACACCGGTGAAGATATGCAGAATATAGCGGGAGAGGCGGAAAAGCTCTGCTGCTATTGTCTTATGAAAAAGGAGATCAAAGATCAGGATGTGAAGGACGTCTGCAGTCCGAGGATCAGGGACCGGATCTTTGAGATGACCCAGGCGATCGCGCTCAGGGACCGGAAAAAGGCACTCGGGATCTATATGGATCTCTGTTCCCTCAGGACAGCGCCGCAAGTGATCCTGAGTCTTATGAGAAGGCAGTTCGGGCAGCTCATAAAGGTCAGGGAGCTGAGCGGGAAAATGCCGGACAGCGAGATCGCAAGACAAGTGGGCGTCCCTCCGTTCGTTGTCACCAAGAGGCTGAGGCCCGCCATGAAGATGTTCACGCAGGAAGAACTGATGGAAGCGCTGGAAGAGTGCATCGCCGCAGACAGCGATTCAAAGAGCGGCAGGATCGATGCCTCGATCGCGGCGGAGATGATCATAGTAAAGCATTCGGAACGATAGATGAAACAAATGAGTGACTTCTCACGCAGACTTCTTGTCTGGTACAGTAATAACCGAAGAATCCTCCCATGGAGAGAGGATCCGTCACCTTATCATGTATGGCTGTCAGAGATCATGCTGCAGCAGACGAGAGTGGAGGCGGTGATCCGCTATTATGAGCGATTTCTGAAGACCCTTCCCAGTGTGGAGGCACTGGCGGATGCAGATGAGGATACCTGCCTGAAGTTATGGGAAGGCCTTGGGTATTACAGCCGCGTGCGGAACCTGCACCGCGCCTCGGCACAGGTCATGGAAATGTTCGGCGGAGAGATCCCTTCGGACCCGGCGCAGCTCAGATCTCTGCCGGGGATCGGGACTTACACAGCTGCCGCTATCTCCTCCATCGCTTTCGGAAAGCGCGTTCCCGCAGTGGACGGAAATCTGCTCCGGATCTATTCCAGGCTTCGGATGTACGAAGAAAACATCAAGTCTCCGGAAGCGCTCAGGGCAGCGACTGCCTTTTTCGAGGAAATGATGCCGGATGAGCCGCAGGGCGGAAAAGGGGATAATCTCTGCGGCAATTTTAACCAGGCACTGATGGACCTTGGGGCTATGATCTGTCTCCCGAATGCGAGACCCAAATGCGAGGAATGTCCCTTATCGGCATCGTGCAGGGTACATACTGTGAGGCGGGGCAGTGAAGACGCGCTTCCGGTCATGCCGACGCGCAGGGACAAAAAGACGGAAAAGCTTACGGTATTCTTAATTCGGAGCGGTGAAAGAACGGCGGTCTTAAAGCGGCCGTCCCGAGGTCTTCTCGCCGGGCTGTATGAGTTTCCCAATGCCCGCGGCCATCTGGACGTCGAAGAGGCGAGAGACTGGCTGAGGCAGCACTCTGTGGACCCCGTGAGGATCACTCGGCTGTGCGACAGCGAGCATGTCTTCACGCACAAGATCTGGAAAATGAAGGGTTATGAGGTGAAGACCGATCCGTTCTTTGATGAGCGGATCCCCTTCATCATGGCGGACAAGACACAGATCGCCGGTCAATATTGTATTCCTTCAGCATTTGGCGCATACCTGAAGGAGCTCGGCATTTGACCGGCAGACTTTTTTGTGATATATAAGGCTGGTTATGGTATAATAATATGCCGGTATCAGCTTGAGGAAGGAAAATTAAATGAATACATCATCGGAAAAACTGTTATCAATAGCAGTTCCCTGTTATAATTCTCAGGATTATATGGAAAATTGTATAAAGTCCCTGTCAGTAGGCGGAGACGAAGTGGAGATCCTCATCGTAGATGACGGTTCCGTTGACAGGACACCCGAGATCGCAGACATGCTCCAGGACAAATTTCCCGGGATCGTGAAGGCGATCCATCAGCCCAACAAGGGACATGGAGGCGCCGTCAATACGGGACTCGAGAATGCGACAGGACTGTATTTTAAGGTAGTGGACAGTGATGACAAGGTAAAGGCGAGCGCATATAAGAGCATTCTGGACACGCTCCGCAAGTTCAGGGATACTGCGGAAGACGAGACGATCGATCTGCTCATCAGTAATTTTGTTTACGATAAGGAAGGGGCTTCCCACCGCAAAGTCATGCACTACCGCAAGTCGCTTCCGCAGAACCGGATCTTCTCCTGGGAAGAGACCAAACGGTTCAAAAAGGGCGAGTACATCCTTATGCACTCGGTCATCTACAGGACGAAGCTCCTGAGGGAATGCGGACTGATGCTGCCGGAGCACTGTTTTTACGTGGACAACATATATGTCTTTAATCCGATGCCCTATATAAAGAACATGTATTATATGGACGTCAATTTCTACTATTATTTCATCGGAAGAGACGACCAGTCCGTCAATCAGGAGGTCATGACAAGGCGCCTGGACCAGCAGGCCAAAGTGAACAAGATCATGATCGATTACTTCTCCGAACATGTCCGCTCGGGCAAAATAGAGAGGAAGAGCCAGCTGTACAAATATATGTACAATTACCTTGAGATCATTACGACGATCACCTCCGTTCTGGCTATATGTTCAGGTGAGAAGGACAAAATGGATATCAAAGACGATGTATGGGACTACCTTTCGAGCACAGATCCCGAACTGTACAGGAAAATGAGAAAAGGGATCTTCGGAGCCGCGATCCATCTTCCGGGACCGGGCGGCAGAGCTGTTGTCAAGACCGCATACAACGTCGCGCAGAAAGTGTTCGGATTTAACTGATATAAAACTGATATTAGCCGCAGGTCCAAGCAGGTCCGCTGCGGCAGGGAGTGTTTTATGCATAAAAAAGAATTGAGGGGCTGGCTCAAGCATATAGATTTCATCGTTTTGGATGTCGTGATGCTGCAGCTCTGTTTTGTCCTGAGTTATTGGATCTGGATGGGGTTCGAGAATCCCTATTCCGTTTATCTTTACAGATATCAGGCCATTCTCCTGACCCTTTGCCAGCTTCTGGTCGTTTTGTTTACGAACAGTTACAAGAATATTCTGCGAAGATCATGGGTCGAGGAGTTCATAGCCGTGTTCCGCTTCGAGGTCAGCTTCATGCTCCTCGACATCGTGTATCTGTTCATGGTGCACCAGATCAACCTGATCTCCCGAATGTTCACGGGTATCATGGCGGTCATGTATCTGTTCGGATCCTTTTTCATAAGGCTTCTCAACAAGAAGCGCATTTTCCACTACGCAAGGACCAAGGAGGGCAGAAAAGCGCTGTGCGTTATGACTTCCGCGTCACTTGCGGAGGAAGTGGTCAGGAACCTAATCAACAACAGCTTTCAGGATTACAGGGTCACCGGGGTCTATCTGATGGACCGCGAGTGGAACGGCGAGAAGATCTGCGGCGTGCCCGCTTTCGGCAGTGAGACGGATATCGTCAATCAGATCCGAACGGACTGGGTCGACGAGATCCTGGTATACCAGCCGGACAATATGCCGTATCCCATGGAAATGATCGATGCGTTCATGGACATGGGCATCACGGTGCACTACTGTTTGGAAGCTCTGAACGCGCATTCAGACGGCATGCAGGAGGTCTCCAAGGTCGGATCCTACAGAGTGCTGACCAACAGCCTCAAGATCGTTTCGACCAAACAGATCGTCTATAAGAGGATCATGGATATCATCGGCGGTATCATAGGCTGTCTGTTCACGGCGATCATCTTTATCTTTATCGCGCCGGCCATCTATATCCAGTCGCCGGGCCCTATATTTTTCAAGCAAAAGAGGATAGGGCAGAACGGCAAGCAGTTCTACATGTATAAATTCAGAAGCATGTACATGGACGCCGAAGAGCGCAAAAAGGCGCTGATGGAGCAGAACAAGATCTCCGACGGCATGATGTTCAAGATGGACGATGACCCGCGCATCATCGGTTCCGAGAAAAAGGACAAGAAGGGAAGGCCTGCGGGAATCGGAAACTTCATCAGGAGGACATCCCTTGACGAGTTCCCTCAGTTCTTCAACGTGCTCAAAGGAGAGATGTCGCTGGTGGGCACAAGACCTCCGACGCTGGATGAGTGGGAGAAGTATGATCTTCACCACAGGGTCCGCATGAGTATAAAGCCCGGTATCACCGGACTCTGGCAGATCAGCGGACGCAGTGATATCACCGATTTCGAGGAAGTCGTGCGCCTGGACCGCGAGTATATCCAGAACTGGAGCATATGGCTGGATCTGAAGATCCTGTTTAAGACCGTCGGCGTCGTGCTCAGGCACGAGGGGGCGGAGTGATCGGAGAGCAACAGACTCGGGGAGAACACAATTCATGGGACAGATCAAAGTTACGAAAGCGCCGATCGAAGGACTGTATATAATTGAACCGACCAAACATGGTGACAGCCGGGGGTATTTTGTTGAGACATACAACCTGAGGGACATGCAGGAGTACGGCCTGAATATGGTCTTTGTGCAGGACAACCAGAGTATGTCGCTCAGGGGCGTCCTCAGGGGCCTTCATTTTCAGATCGATCATCCCCAGGGCAAACTGGTCAGAGTGATCCGCGGAGAAGTATTCGATGTAGCTGTCGACCTCAGAAAAGGCAGTCCGACTTTCGGTCAGTGGTTCGGCGATATTTTGTCGGAAGAGAACGGCAAACAGATGTATATTTCGGAAGGGTTCGCGCACGGTTTTCTGGTCCTGAGCGATGAAGCCGAATTCTGCTATAAAGTGACCGATTTCTATCATCCCGGAGACGAAGGCGGGATCGCATGGAATGACCCGGGGATCGGAATTGAATGGCCAGGCATCGAAGGAGAGTACACAGGAAGTGCCGATCCGGAGACTTACAGGATGAAGGACGGATCGAAGCTCATATTGAGCGATCGCGACAAGGCATGGAAGTGCCTGGCTGATTCGAACCTGAAGTGACTTGTCCCAAGATGCGGACGCGAGAATAAAGGATGGATACGTGATGAGGGGATTGATCCGGTTTATCTTTCATTTCATAATATTGGTTCTTGTGATCGGTATCGGAGTACGATGGCTGGTCGGCCGCTCCTACAGTGATCCGGAAGTGCACTATTTTCATATTGAGGAAAAGAGCACTTCGGGAGAGGAGAACAACGGTACGGAAGGGCTGCGCTTTGCTGTTTTGTCCGATCTTTACAACTATGTATTCGAGGGCGGCAACGGCGTGATCGCGGACAGGATCTCCGACACTTCTCCGGACGCCGTATTGATCTGCGGCAACATGATCAGCTCTGATGCAGAAGACACGATGATCGTGGAGAACCTGATCAAGAGCCTCTCCCAGATCGCGCCGGTCTACTATGCGTATGGTGACCAGGAGCGCGGTTATGTGAAAAGACACAGGGAAGGCGCAGAAGAAGACCCGCTCCGGGAGGCGATCGAAAAATCCGGCGGCATCGTCTTGGATGAGGAGTTCAAAGATGCCGTGATCTACGGTGTTCCCGTCAGGATCGGCGCAGTCGCGGACAAGGCTTATGAACTCACAAATCTTCGCGGTGAAGTGAAGAAAAAATATGAGAGCACATATGAGTTTTTGAGCAATTTCCAGGATACGGGCGACCTGAGGATCCTCATGTCCAATGACCCGGCGAATTTTATTTTCGGTGACGCCTGTGAGCAATGGGGCGTGGACATTCTGCTCTGCGGACATATCCTGGGCGGACGCGTCGTACTTCCCTATTACGGCGGCGTCTTCGGAGAGGCGCAGGGATATTTCCCGGACTATGTGCACGGTCTGTATGACAAGGGAAATGCGGCTATGCTGATCACAAGCGGACTGAGCGCACCCAAGGAACTGATCCCCCGCTTAAATAACCCGCCCGAGATCGCGATCATAGATATCGAAGGGTTGCACAGGACCTCTGCTGTGGAAAAAGAAGAACAAAAAACCGAAGAGCAGAAAACAGAAGAGCAGAAAACAGAAGAACAGAAAAACGAAGAATAAAACAAGCGCGGCTGAGGGAGTTAGACCTCAGCCGCGCCGCTTTTATGGAGAACGAATGCAGATGCATTCTGTTCGGCGATAGAATTCAAAAATACTGGAGAGTATTGATAATGATGAATAATGATAATACTTTACAATATAAAAATAACACTCTATTCTTAACTAGAGTTTAACTATTAAAAAAAGATGAAAAAAAGATGCGAAGGATAATGAGCGATCTGTATATTCTCGGCACTTACTGTTTTGTGTATAATGTGTCTGTGATTAAGGCGCGCTCAGATTCGGAGCGATATGAGACATAGGAGGCAGACAATGCGTGAGGATTATGAAAAAGCGAAGCGGTCGGGAGAATGGCATTACCGGAAATCGGTTCTGTCGGGAGAGTATCCTTATCTTCCCGCTCTCAATTCCATGGTTCAGGATATAGATAAGTATGCGGAGAGAGAGCTGGGCGTCAAAGAGATCCCGCTGCATATGATCGCCGGGACAAGGACGGTGGGAAGACAGAGCGCATTTGCGTCGAACTTCATGCCGCTCCTTGACAGTGGATCGGAGTTTGCCGCCAAATGGTCGTCTTTGTGCGATTCCGCATTGGAAGAGGGAATCCGGGAGCCGATCAAAGCCTATGAGTTTATGAATCAGTTCTATGTGGAAGAAGGGAACAAGAGAGTATCTGTTTCGAAATACATCGGCTGCGTCTCTGTTCCGGGCAATGTGATCCGCATTCTGCCGCCCAGGACCGATGACCAGATGACACGGGTCTATTATGAGTATATCGACTTCTACAATGTGACCGGTGTTTTTGAGATCACTTTTTCAAGAGAGGGCGGTTATGAGAAGCTGGCCGATCTTTTCGGGGAGGACCTTGAGACAGTCTGGCCTGATGAAAAGATCGAGTCGCTGCGCGCTGCTTTCATCATATTCTCCAAACGCTATACGGCCAAGAGCGGCTCGAAGTTTTCGATCACCTCCGGCGATGCGTTTTTGCTGTATCTGGAGGTCTATGGAACGGACAGCCTGTTTCATGATTCAGAGAACAGCATTGATCACAAGATCATGAAGCTCCGGAACGAATTCATCACGAATATGAATCCCGACAGGATCGAACTGATCCGGGATCCCGAGGAGGTCGGGAGAGGCAACAGTGTCAAAACACTGATGAATTTAAACAGTGCCTATACGGGTAAGCCGATCCGCGCCGCTTTTCTGTTCGACCGCGATGAGGCCGAATCCAGCTGGATCTACGGCCATGAGCTCGGCGCCAACCAGATGATCGAGAAGTTTGAAAATGCGGTGGAAGCAGTCAAATTTGAAAACTGCAGATCTTCCGAAGAGCTGGAAGCCGCATTCGAGGCCTGCAGCGCCGATGAAGAGGATATCGTTTTTGCGACGTCGCCTTCCATGATGGAAGACTGCCTGAAAGCGGCGATCAGATTTCCCAAGCTCAGGATCATGAACTGCTCGGTGAACCTGTCCCTCAATGCAGTTCCCACTTATTATCCGAGAATGTACGAGGCGAAATTCCTGATGGGCTGTCTGGCCGCATCACTTTCCGAGAACCACATGATCGGCTACAGGGGAGATTACCCGATCTACGGGAGCATTGCCAATATCAACGCCTTCGCGCTGGGAGCGGCGTGGTTCGATCCCTATGCCAAGGTCAAACTCGTTTGGGCGTCCAAGAAGAATACGGACTGGGAAAAGGAGCTGCTGGCAAGCGGATGCAGCATCATATCCGGGATCGACATGATCAAACCCAAGGATCCGTCGAGAAAATACGGACTCTATAAGATCATGGATGCCGGCACAGCCAGAGAAGACGGAAGCATCAGACAGGAGCAGGAGATCGTCAACCTGGCAGCGGCCGTCTATCAGTGGGGCGCTTATTACGAACAGATCATCCGCAAATTGATCGACGGCTCCCTGGATGCCAGAAAAGCAGCCGCCAAGGGAAAAGCCGTCAACTATTGGTGGGGAATGTCAGCCGGCGTAGTCGATATTATTCTGTCTGACAACCTTCCTTACACGTCGCGCAAAGCGGTCATGGCTATGCGGCGGCTGATCATCAACCAGTCGACCAGGCCCTTCGAAGGAGAGATCCACACACAGGAAGGGATCCTCAAAGGACCTGATACGCCGTCCCTCACCGACAGAGAGATCATCGAGATGGACTGGCTGTGCGACAATGTGATCGGTGAGATCCCCAAGCTGTCAGAGCTGGATGACCAGATCAAGAAAACCGTTAAAATATCCGGAGTAAAGGAGAAAAACAGGTGAAGATCCTGATTATTGCAGACGAAGAATCTAAAGCGCTGTGGGATTTCTATACACCTGATAAACTCAGGGGTGTGGATCTGATCCTCTCCTGCGGGGATCTCAGTCCTGATTATCTTCAGTTCCTTGTCACTTTCGGGAACTGTCCGCTTCTGTATGTGAGGGGAAATCATGATGCCGTCTATGACAGGAATCCTCCGGACGGATGCATCAGTATCGAGGGGAAGGTCTATAATCATGAAGGCCTGAGGATCGCGGGTCTGGGCGGCTCCATGCGTTACAAGGACGGGCCGGATATGTTTACGGAAAAAGAAATGACTTCTAAGGCATCCAAACTTCTCAGAAAAGTGCGTTTTACGAACGGCATTGATATTTTGGTGACGCACGCGCCCGCTGCGGGATACGGAGACATGGAGGATCTCCCGCACAGGGGGTTTGTATGTTTTGACCGGATCATGTCGGAATACAAGCCGCTTTATATGGTCCACGGTCATGTTCACAAAAGTTACGGAAGAGGCTTCGAGAGGACGCAGAACCACCCGTCCGGCACGCAGATCATCAACGCGTATGAGACTTATATGCTGGAAGTGCCCGAAGGCAAATATCCGCAGTTCGGGCATACCGGGTCATCTATGTATGATCTTATGTGTTCAATGAGTGCAAAACACAGAAAGTTCAGTTATAATCCAATATGATGACAATGCGGAACACTCCTGTATGAATGATCAGGATCATTAATAACAACAGAAATTAAAAACAACAGAGATCGGATGATTCGAAAAAGGAGTTAAAACCTTTAGAAGCTGAAAGGAAAAAAGAATGATCAACACGAAAGTCAGGAAGGCATTAATCAGAGGCACTGCAGTGACGCTGCTCACAGTCATTATGGCATCAGCAGCAGTCGGCTGCGGCAAAAAAGAGGAGCCTGCCTCCCAGGCGCCCGTTCAGGAAGAGAGCGCCGGCGGGGAGACAAATGCGGAAGAGCCGGTGGATCCTGAGAAGGTCAACGAAGAGGCCATGGAAGCGATCAAGGAAGAAGAGGCCGGTGAAGACAAAAATGAAGCTGCCGTGACGGAAACTGAAAAAAAGACGGATGAGAAAACTGACGAGAAGACGCAGGATGACAAGCAGGAACCTTCTGTGATCGAAAAGCCTGAGCCGTCCGGTGAAGAAGAGGCGGAGCAGGAAGAAGACAAAGAGGACAAAGAAGAGAAGAAAAATGACAAGTCAAAGGACGATGACTCCGGGAAAAAGACGTCGAAGGGAAGCCTGGAAATGCTGGACGGCGTCATGACTTTTGACAAGATGGAATTGGCGTTCCCGATCGATCTTGACGCCATGTCTTTGGGAAGCTGGAAGCTGGAATTTGAAAACGTGGATGATCCCTCATCGAAGGTATTGGCGCCGAGTGAAGTTGTCACGGCAAGAATGACGTGCGACAAATTTGCCGCCGAAGATGTGAAAGTGACGGCAGAATTCGGCAATTACTCGGACGAATCCGTGAATCTGACGGACCTGCCGATGACGGGCATCTATATCGAGAAGGGAAAAGGCAAAGACGGCGAGGAGCCAAAGCTCCCTGAAGTCGAGCTGCCCGGTGGTCTGACCTGGGGCAGCACGGAGCAGGAGATCCGTGACCTGTTCGGAGAGGCGAGCTTTTCCGGCACCTTTGACAGAGACTTTGATTATATGTACGAAAACGGCAATTACTATCTCGAACTCGCCGGAATGAACGACGGGGGACTTGATTATATGGTATATAGTATGGAATAATAGAAATGACCTTAGATCTGACAGGAAGGCGTTTCCGACCTGAAAGAGCGGACATTCTTATGAATTGATCGGCAAAGCAGCATTTACATAAAGCCGTGCGGATATCTGCGCGGACTCTGTGCGTTTGCCTCATGACTGTACGAAACCGGCTCTTTCACCATCAGGTGAAAGAGCCTTTTTACTTGCGAGGTTTGCAAAAATGATCAAAATTGCGGTTTACGGCAAAGGAGGCATAGGAAAATCCACAATGACCTCCAATCTTGCGGCAGCATTCGCCTATATGGGAAAAAAAGTGATACAGATCGGGTGTGATCCCAAAGCGGATTCCACCATCAATCTGCTCGGAGGGGAACCTCTTCTGCCGGTGATGGACTATCTGAGGGAGACCGACGAGGACCCCGAATCCATCGATGAGATCGCCCGGGAGGGATATGGCGGGATCCTGTGTATAGAGACCGGCGGCCCGACGCCGGGACTGGGGTGCGCCGGAAGGGGGATCATAGCGACTTTCCGCATACTCGAGGACCTGAGACTGTTCGAGACTTATAAGCCCGATGTAGTCCTCTATGATGTGCTGGGCGACGTGGTCTGCGGCGGATTTGCGGCACCGATCCGGGAAGGATATGCACAAAAAGTCCTCATTGTCACATCCGGAGAGAAAATGGCTCTCTATGCAGCCGGCAATATCTGTTCCGCTGTCAGGAATTTCGAAGACAGAAGCTATGCGAAAGTGGCAGGGATCATCCTAAACAGCAGAAATGTCGAGGGAGAGAGCCGCAAAGTTGAGGAATTTGCTGACAAAAACGGACTTCCGATCATTGCCAGGATCCCCAGAAGCGACGATATCATCCGATTTGAGGACGAGGGAAAGACGGTCATAGAGGGAGACCCGGAACTGGAAGTCAGCAGACACTTTCTTGAGCTCGCCCGCAAGCTGCTGGAACAGGAGAGAGAAGAAAACAGATCTGAGAACGGGAGCGAGTAACGGGACTATAAGAACCGGAACAGAATTACAGGAATAAAAGAACAGGAAAGATACAGGAAAGATACAGAAAATGAACAGAGCAGTCAGTTTTACAGTCAGGGAACTCTGGGAACGCGGAAAAAACGATATCCCTCCCGAGCTCATCTCTTCCACGCATCTTATATACAGTTCACCGGCCACCCTGGCCTTCAATTCGCCGGGCGCGGAAGGATTCGGTGTCAAGAGGGCAGGGCTGTCCGTCCCCGGATCCGTCATGCTCATTGTGTCCCCCGGATGCTGCGGCCGGAACACGTCGTCGATCAGCTCGATGGAAGGGTATGAGAACCGTTTTTTTTATCTGACCATGGACGAGACGGATCTTGTTACCGGAAGGCATCTCAGGCGGATCCCGCAGGCGGTCGTCACACTTGCCGCGGAACTGGAGGTAAAACCTTCTGTCATTATGATCTGTATCACATGTGTGGATGCGCTCCTGGGAACCGATATGGAACGCGTATGCCGCAAAGCGGAAGCGCTCTTAAAAGATGCGGGCATGCAGATCCGAGTCCGCCCCTCATATATGTACGCTCTGACCAGAGAGGGCAGAAAGCCGCCGATGGTGCACGTTCGTCAGTCAATCTATTCTCTGCTCGAGCCGGTCGCCAAGAAAGCGGACAGCGTCAATATCATGGGATTCTTTGCCCCCTTGGACAGCTCCTGTGAACTGCGGGATCTTCTGCGAAGCATCGGCGTTAAGAAGATCCGGGAAGTCTCAACCTGCGAGGACTACAATGACTTTCTCAAGATGGCGGAAGCCAACTTCAACCTGATCCTCAATCCGGAGGCAAGACCTGCCGCTCAGGATCTCGAGGAGAAACTCGGTACTGCGTCCATTGAGCTCACAAGGCTCTATCAGATCGACAGGATCGCAGCGCAGTATGACGCTTTGGGAGCCGCACTGGGAGTGCGCTTTTCTTACGATCAATATATGGAAACGGCCAAAGAGAGCATGAAAAGGTTCCGTTCTGCGTATCCGGATGCGGAGTTCAGCGTCGGCGAGGCACTCAATGCGGATCCCTTCGAACTTGCGCTGGCTCTTATCCGGTACGGGTTTGCCGTCAGGGAGATCTTCGGCACGGTGACCAAGGATTCATACCGTTATCTGCGTCACCTGGCGGTGCTCAGCCCGACGACCCGTGTGTATTCGAATCTCTCGCCGTCTATGCTGCTCTACGGAGAACACGAGGACGAGAGAGAGGAGGGACGGGCACCTCATAGGCAGCATATATCGATCGGCCGCGACGCCGGCTGGTATCATCCGAACGACCCGTGCCTGCAGTGGGTGCAGGATATCCAGCCTTTCGGTTTCATGGGAGTGATGCGCTTTTTTGACGCGCTCATGGAGACAGTGAAGGGTAAGCGAAAAGACATGTTCACATCCGTCATCAGGCTGGGAGAGGATACGGCGGCTGAGGCGGTCCATGATGCGCCCAAGAGCATGAAGTCCGCGGATCAGCTTCCGCCCAAGGGATACCGAAAAGTGCTTACTCCTTTTGCACCGGACCAGTCGGGAGCCGTATCCGTCCTCTATGAACTGGGCGGCATCACGGTGATCTGCGACGCCGGCGGCTGTACGGGCAATATCTGCGGATTTGACGAGCCGCGGTGGTTCGGCGCGAGAAGCGCTGTGCTGAGTGCGGGACTAAGGGATATGGATGCGATCCTGGGACGCGATGAGCGTCTGGTACAAAAGCTCGCAGACACAGCGGCGTATCTACAAGGCGCGGAGGGAGAGAAGGCGCCGCGGTTTGCCGCGATCATAGGAACGCCGGTACCTGCAGTCATCGGGACAGATTTCAAGGCACTGGAGCGGATGGCCGAAAAGAGAACAGGTCTTGTGAGTCTCGGGATCGCCTGCGACGGAATGGAATTCTATGACAAAGGGGCCCAGGACACATATATGGCTCTGTTTGCCAAGTTTTCGGGGCTTGCAGACCGAAGCGGACGGACTAAGACCGGAAGCGGGAATCAGGACGAAGAAGCCGGCTGCAGACAGACTGCGGCAGACAGGATCGGTATTCTGGGCGCCCAGTATATGGATCTGAGCGGGATCGCGGAACCGGAAGATCTCAGAGAGAAGGTTAAATCCGACACCGGCTGTGAGGTCCTGCTCTTCGGGAGCGGGAAGGACGGGATCGAGGCTTTCAGAGAAGCGGGGACTGTGCGCGAGAACATCATTGTCACTGTATCGGGCTATGAGGCGGCTCTGTATCTCAGGAAAAAGTACGCAGTCCCGTTTCGGTGCTGCAATCCTCTGATCGCCGCAAAGATCAGAGAAGAGTTCGGAGACGGGCAGATCAAAGGCAAAAGAGTACTGGTCATTCACGAACAGATCACGGGCAGCACCTGCAGAGATGTGCTCAGAGAATGCGGCGCTTCGCTGGTTCACACGGCGTCCTGGTTCATGATGAAGGAAGCGCTCAAAGAGGACGGCGACGTGAGACTGCGTGAAGAGTCAGACCTTCTGAGGGTCGTCTCAGAAAAAGAGTACGACCTGATCATGGCAGATCCGGTCATGCTTCCGATCATAAGGGAACGATACCGCGGCGATTTTTATGCGCTCCCGCATTTTGCGGTCTCCGGCAAGCGATGACGGATCATAGCAAGATGGATGATATCAAGATGGATGATATCAAGATGGATGATATCAAGATGGATCATATAAGATGAGTAGTATCGGGATGGATAATCAATACGAAGACAATAAACGGATCAATACCGGGGCAGGCGGAGAATGTGACACGCTCAGGATCAAGGTATACGGTATAGTGCAGGGCGTCGGGTTCAGGCCGACGGTCGCAAGGCACGCGGACGATGCGAAGATCACGGGAACAGTGTGCAATAAAGGCCCCTATGTGGAGATCTATGCCCGGGGGACCGATGAACAGCTCAGTCACTTCATCCGTCTTTTGGAAGAACGGCCTCCCAAGAGAGCGGCGATCCTGAAAATGGACATAAAGCACGCCCTCCATATGGAAGATAGCTTTTCCTCTTTCAGGATCATAGAGAGCGAAAAAACAAAGGGAGAGATCTTTATCTCCCCCGACATCGCGATCTGCGACGAATGCAAAAAGGAACTTCTCGACCCCAAGGACAGAAGATATCTTCATCCTTTCATCAACTGCACCTGCTGCGGACCGCGCCTCACGATCCTGGACGCGCTCCCCTATGACAGGGAGAGGACCAGCATGAAAATGTTCCCCATGTGTCCGGTCTGCGCAGGGGAATATCATTCGCCGCTCAGCAGGAGATACGATGCACAGCCGGTCTGCTGCAACGACTGCGGCCCGCAGGTATATCTGGCAGGCAATGAGAGCGTGCGCGGGAGCGAGGCCATCACATATACGCGCAGGATCATTGCCGGGGGCGGGATCGCAGCGATCAAGGGTATCGGCGGCTTCCACCTGTGCTGTGACGCCGCGAACGAAGAAGCGGTCATGAAGCTGCGCGCGAGAAAGAACAGACCTGCCAAGCCGTTCGCCGTCATGATGAGAGACGAAGTGACTGTGGAGAGAGAATGCAGGATCAGCGAAAGCCAGAGGGAGATCCTGACCGGACACCAGAAACCGATCCTTCTGCTCGAGAAGAAACCGGGAGGAAAGCTGTGTCAAAGTATTGCGCCCGGCAATCCGACCGTGGGAGTCATGCTACCCTATGCGCCGGTACAGATCCTCCTGTTCGATTACACCGATGAAGTTGTGATGCCGGATGTACTTGTGATGACAAGCGGCAACATATCAGGTGCGCCGATCGTAAGGGACGACAGGGAAGCGCTGGAGGAACTGGGCAGTCTGTGCGACTGTATTTTGTCTCATGACCGCAAGATCAGGATCAGGGCAGACGATTCCGTCATGGATTTTTATGACGGGCAGCCCCTTATGATCCGAAGATCGAGAGGGTATGCGCCGCTCCCTTACATGGTCAGCGCATGGGATGACGCGGAGGAATATGTGAGGAAGACCGGCGTCCTGGCGATCGGAGGGGAGCTCAAGAATACTTTCTGCATCGGGATCGGCGGACTCTTTTATCCCTCTTCTTATATCGGCGATCTGGCTGATATAAGAAGTGTCAGGGCACTGGAGGAGACGACGGAAAGATATGCTAAGCTTCTGGAAGCGCAGCCCGATGTGATCGCCTGTGACATGCACCCCGGATACAATTCCGTCTATGTCGCCGATCAGATCGCGGAGAGGCTTGGCAGGGATCGGGGAACACAGCCGCTTCCGGTGCTGCACGTCCAGCATCACTATGCGCATATTCTCAGCTGTATGGCGGAGAACGATCACGCGGACCCCGTCATCGGCGTGGCCATGGACGGGACCGGATACGGCACGGACGGGACGATCTGGGGCGGCGAGATCCTGACGGCAGACCTTCACGGATTTGAGAGGGCTGCCAGCATCAGGCCTTTTGTACAGGTCGGCGGAGACAAGTCCTCGTTAGAGGGCTGGAGGATCGCGGTATCGATGCTGCACAGCCTCAGCAGCTCTGAATACGGAGAAGACGCACTTGCGGACGCGCGGACAACGGCAGGTTCTTTGGACCTTTGTACGGAGCGGGAGGCGCTTGCCATAATGAAAATGGCGGATAAGGGCTTTGGAGCGGTGCGGTCTACGAGCGCCGGAAGGCTCTTCGACAGCGTCAGCGCGATCTGCGGCATCGCAAGGCGCTCCACCTTCGAGGGAGAGGCTTCCATGGCACTGGAATTTGCAGCTGAGAGATACGCCGCGGCAGCGGGTCACCAAGCCGGCAGTGCTCAGATGCCCGTTTGGGATGGTGGCAGATGGATCCTCCCCACAGAGGAGATCGTCAGAGAGATCGTGATCCGAAAACAGAGAGGAGAAGAGGCGGATGCGCTGGCTTATCTCTTCCACAGACGCCTTGCGGACCAGACGATCGGGGCCTGTCTGAAGATCCGGGAGAAAATCGGGATCGGTACGGCAGCGCTCAGCGGCGGGTGTTTTCAGAACAGGCTCCTCTTGGATCTGGTCAAAAAAGGGCTGGAGGAAAAGGGCTTTCAGGTGCTGATCCACCATCTGGTCCCGCCCGGGGACGGCGGCATTGCGCTGGGACAGGCAGCCGCAGCCGTGCAGGCAGTCAGCGATCATAGGATCCGATTCTAAAGGATTATTGAGAAAAGTAAAAAATACTAAGTGAGAATCATATCAGCAAAGGAGACAGAGAGTTATGTGTGTCGGTATTTCAGGCAGGGTCGTCAGGATTAATGAAAACGGAATGGCACTCGTGGACGCGAGCGGTGCGAGAAGACAGGTATCGGCGCAGCTGATCGAGGACCTGGAACCCGGAGATTATGTCATGGTTCACGCAGGAGCAGCGATCGCCAAGATCACGAGCGACGACGCCTCAGAGTCAGAGGCCCTTTTGGAGGAGTACTTATGACAGCATCGGTCACCGGAAAAAATGAAGGAAAAGAGAATGAAACGAAGAAAACAGCGGCACAGATCCTTCGCGACTACAACGGACCGGATGTGAGGATCATGGAAGTGTGCGGGACCCACACACACGAGATCTTCCGGCTGGGGATCCGCAAGATCCTGCCGCCCTCCATCAGGATGATCTCGGGACCCGGATGTCCTGTCTGCGTCACACCGGTCAGCTTTTTGGACGAAGCGATCCTGCTGGCCGTGGAGTACGGGTGCACGATCTGTACTTTCGGGGATCTTGTCAGAGTTCCCGGCACCAGGTCCTCTCTTCAGAAGGAGAGAGGGAACGGCGCGCGAGTCCGTGTCGTCTATTCGCCTTCTGATGCAGTGGACTATGCGCAGAAGCATCCCGAGGAACAAGTTGTCTTTTTGTCCGTCGGATTTGAGACGACTACCCCTGCCGTTTGTCTCGCAGTCCGGTCGGCGGCTGAGAGAGAACTTCAGAATTTCTCTGTTTTGACCGCCAACAAGACTATGCCCGGTGCCTATGAGGCGATGAAGGACAGTACGGACCTTTTCCTGTATCCGGGGCATGTACATGCGATCATCGGTACCGGAATCTGTGAGGAGCTGGCTGCAAGAGGCGTCAGCGGGATCTGTGCGGGATTTACGGCGTCCGAACTGCTTACGGCATTGGCGGTAGGCGTGACGCGCTTTGCAAAGGGCGAGCCCTTCTTCGTGAACTGCTATCCCCGAGTCGTCAGGGCCCAGGGACAGCCTGCGGCCATTAAGCTTGTGGACGAAATGATGGTGCCCTGCGACAGCGAATGGCGAGGCATCGGAGAGATCCCGATGTCAGGGATGCAGCTTCGTCCCGCATATGGCGATTTTGACGCCAGGTTGAAATATTCACTGCCCAAAGTGGAAGGAAAAGTCAATCCTGCGTGCAGATGCGGGGAAGTGCTTCAGGGCAGATGCCTGCCCTCCGACTGTCCGGTATTCGGCAGGGGATGCACGCCCGATCATCCCGTCGGCGCCTGCATGGTGTCGGGAGAGGGTGCATGTTCGGCATTTTATCTGTACGGAGAATAAATGGAAGTGGAGGCCAAGATGGACAACATGATGAAAAATGACACAGTGACTCTGGCGCACGGCGCCGGCGGAAAACAGACATCGGAACTGATCGACAGGGTCTTTAAGAGACATTTTCAAAATCCTCTGTTCACGGCGGATGACGCGGCCGTGATCGACATTAACAAGGGCAGGATCGCCATGTCCACCGACGGATTTATTGTATCCCCCGCCTTCTTTAACGGCGGCAACATCGGCAAACTGTCGATCTGCGGGACGGTCAACGACCTGGCCTGCATGGGTGCCGTGCCCAAATATCTGACCTGCGGCTTCGTGATCGAAGAGGGATTTCCCCTCGCAAAGCTGGAGGAGATCGCCGCGGCAATGGAGAAAACAGCAAAAGAGGCGGGCGTCATGATCGTGGCGGGTGATACTAAGGTGGCCGGCAAAGGACAGGTCGACGGCGTATTTATAAACACCACGGGTGTGGGTATCATCCCTGACGGAATCAGGACATCCGGTGCTATGGCAAAGCCGGGCGACGCCGTCATCGTGACAGGGGATATCGGCAGACATGGCTGTACCATCCTTCTTGCCAGAGATGATTACGGCATCGAAGCGGATGTGACCAGCGACTGCGCACCCCTTTCAGGCGCCGTACAGGCCGCGCTGGAAGCAGTCCCTGACATCCACGTGATCCGGGACGCTACCAGAGGGGGCGTCGGTACCGTGCTCTATGAGATCGCGGGACAGAGCGGCGTAGGCGTGGATCTCGATTCCGAATCCGTTCCCGTCGATCCCGCTGTCAGGGGCGTCTGCGGACTGCTTGGACTCTCCCCTCTCTATCTCGCCTGCGAGGGAAGACTGGTCATGGTCTGTCCCGAAGAGAAGGCGGAAACACTGGTCCATGTGCTTAAGGGATGCAGGTACACAGAAGGGGCGGCCGTCATTGGCAGGATCACGGATGAAATGCCGGGAAGAGTGACGGTGACGACGCAGATCGGAGCCCGCACGCTTCTCCCGCAGCCGGGCAACGAACTGCTTCCCAGAATTTGCTGACAACTTGCTGATACTTGAGCTGATACTTGAAAGGGACGCGAGGGATAAGAGAGATGAGAGATACGAGAGTGGCCGTCATTTCTATTATTGTGGAAAATGACGATGCGGTTCAGAAGATCAACGAGATCCTGCATGATTACCGAGGCAGCATCATAGGCAGGATGGGTCTTCCTTACAGAGAGAAGGGGATCAGCATTATCAGTGTTGCTGTGGACGCTCCGCAGGAACAGATCAGCGCGCTCTCCGGAAAGATCGGGAGGCTTCCGGGCATAAGCGCCAAGACAGCTTACTCCAACGTGATCACAAAATCCGCAGATTGACGTCCGGAGGAAACTATGATCAGAATTGCGTTTTACGGAAAAGGCGGAATAGGAAAATCGACCACTGTGTCCAACCTGACGGTGCACTGGGCAGATCAGGGATTTACGGTTTTGCAGATTGGGTGCGACCCCAAAGCGGATTCCACGATCTCCCTCAGAAGAGGAAGCAGGATCCCCACCGTCATGGATATGGTCAGGAGCAGGGAGCCGTTTGAACTTGAGGACGTCGTCTTTGTCAGAGAGGCACGCGGCGGCGGAAGGATCCTCTGCGCGGAAGCGGGGGGACCGATGCCGGGGCAGGGATGCGCCGGAAGAGGTATCATCACAGCGCTGGAAACACTCAGAGAAAAGGGCATCCTGGAAAAATACAGCCCGGATATCATTTTGTATGATGTCCTGGGGGATGTGGTATGCGGCGGTTTTGCCATGCCTATGCGGGAGGGATACGCCGACCGCGTTTATGTGCTGACATCGGGTGAGAATATGTCGATCTATGCGGCAGCCAATATCGGGCTCGCGGTGCTGAAATTCAAAGAGCGCGGCTATGCCGGGCTCGGCGGACTGATCCTGAACCGCAGGAATGTGAAGAGGGAGGAAGAAAAGGTCCTGGAACTCGCACAGGATCTGGGGACGGAGATCACGGGCGCGATCGACCGATCCGGAACGGTAACGGAGGCGGAAGAGATAGGCCGCACCGTTATGGAAGCCTTTCCCGAGTCAGAGACCGCCGCTTCATACAGGGCACTTGCGGACCGCATTGCGGAAGAATCCGGTATCGTGTATCCGGGTCCAAGCACGGAAAAAGAGCCCGCACAGCATGACCACGGGTACGATCATCCG
Organism: uncultured Lachnospiraceae bacterium; assembly: GCA_902801585.1. Next base: position 63,125 of record CADCIU010000004.1, read on the forward strand.
CACTTGTCACAGCCTCTCCAGGAGACAGATGGTGCAGGAGCAAGGCGCTGTGACCGGCAGTTCGGGGCGCAGTCCCGCATTCCTGCGGGCAGGGCAGGCTTTCCTGTGCCGTTCACAGCCGGACTGGAGTTCAACCCTCCTGTCCACGAGACCTGGAATATTGTGCATATCGGAATGCTTTTTCCCCAGTCCCACCAGATTTATATCTGCTCAGACAACTGTATGAGGGGTGTCGTCATGACAGCCGCGGAAATGAATGCCATCGAGCGCTTTTCCTGCGTCGTTTTAGAAGAGAGCGACATCCACAACGGAAATCTGGAGGAGATCACACTGGGGGGCGTCACGGATGTGCTTGGCAAGCTGCGCCGCAGGAAAGGTGAAGATCAGATGCCGCGGGCCGTACTCGTCTTTCCCGTATGTCTCCACCATTTTACAGGGTGTGATCTGCGATATGTCTACAGGGAGCTTGAGAAGAGGTTCCCCGAGATCGTCTTTCTGAAGTGCTGGATGGATCCCATCATGCAGAAAACGGGTCCCACACCGGACCAGAAACTCAGAAAGGCCATGATGGACGTACTGGGATCTGAAGCTGCAGGTCCGGGCCAAAAGACAGACAGTAAGCGCGGAACAGCGCTTCTTGGTGACATCTATGCGCTGGATGAGGACAGTGAACTGATGCGTCTGATCCGGGCGGCGGACCGGAAATACGGAGTCTCATCTGTACCTCTTCAGATCCAGGACTGCAGGACACTTAAGGAATACGGGAAACTGGCGGAAAGAGAGACACTGATCACCAGGAGCCCGCTCGCTGCAGCTGCGCTGCGTCAGACGGCGCGAAGGATCGGAAGCCGCGCCCTTTATCTTCCCGCCGCCTGCCGATATGAAGAGATCCTGAGTCTTCTCACCGCTGCAAGTCAGGCGCTGGGAATCTCTCTGAAAGAAGCGGGGATCGATCCGGAAGCGGAAAGGTCATCCTGCGAAAGAGCGCTGACGGACCTCAAAGCGCGGATCGGGAATACGCCGGTCGCACTGGACGCGGTCGCCCTGCAGCGTCCCGTCGGGTTCGCGAGACTGCTGCTCGAACACGGCATCCGGGTAAAGGAGATCTATCTCGATGCGGTCAGCGCAGAAGAAGAACAGGATTTTAAAAAACTTGCCGGGGAATGGCCGGAAGTCCTTTTGTGCAGCACGATCCGCGTCGAAGGGCGGGTCCTGCATGCGGACGCGCTGGGAAAAGATCACAGCGCTTATCTTGCAGTCGGCCCCAAAGCGGCGTGGTTCAGCGGAACCCGGCATTTTGTCAATATGGTCGACTACGCAGGAATGTGGGGATTCAGCGGCATTCGAAAGATGGCTGCCCTCATGGAAGATGCCTTTATCAGTGAGAAGGACACACGGGATATTGTTCCCCGCAAAGGCCTCGGATGTGAGAGTATGCTGCTTTGACACTATAAAGCACTGAGAGGAAGAATATGAGACAGGCTTACAGGATTCTTCCGGTCTACACCGGAGACGTTTCGGGCGTATGCTCGGCGCTTTACGAGCTTGGCGGCATGACTGTCATGCACGACCCGTCGGGCTGTAATTCCACTTACAATACGCACGATGAGACGAGATGGTACGACCGCGACAGTCTGATCTTTCTGTCAGGTCTTTGTGAACCTGACGCGATCATGGGAAATGATGAGAAGTTCATAGACGACGTGGTCGGGGCGGCTCAGTTGTACGCGCCCAAGTTCATCGCGCTCTGCAATTCTCCGATCCCCTATCTGAACGGGACGGATTTTGCCGGGATCAGCACCGTCATAGAACAAAGGACCGGTATTCCGGCTTTTTACATACCCACAAACGGAATGCACGATTACGTGGGCGGAGCAGGCCCTGCTTTCGAGAACCTCGCACACAAACTCTTCGACGGCGAATCGGTCCCGCCCCTGCAAGGGAGACTTCGCCGCAGTGTCAATATACTTGGCATGACGCCTCTGGATTTTGCCGCGGACGGCTGCACAGCCTCACTGAAAAGCATGCTGAATGAAGCAGGCTGGGAGGTCTGTTCGTCGTGGGCCATGGACTGCACGCTCGAAGAACTTCGGCGCGCGCCGGAAGCTTCCGTCAACCTGGCAGTATCTTCCGCCGGCATGCGGACAGCGCGCTATCTCAGAGAAAAGTTCGGAACACCGTGGGTCGCAGGGATCCCCGTGGGCAGATTTGCGGATCTGCTCATAAAAGCGCTCGATGAAGCCGTGAGAAAGGATGTCTGCGGCTGCGCATATAAGGCTGATGACCGGCATGGGGTTTTCGGGATCGGGTACGGCTCGGAAGAGGCAGAGCGCACAGCACAGAACAACGCGCCCGTGATCCTTATCGGGGAGCCGGTCGTCTCCTGCAGCATAGCGGAAGCTCTGGAGGCGGAAGGGAGGCGAACATATGTGATCGCGGCCACGGAGGAGAGCGCCGCACTGGTGAGAGGGCAGGATCTGACCGTAAGCGGCGAGGAGGAGACGGAGAACGCCGTCTCAGAGCTCTTGGCACCGGGAGCAGCGATCATAGCCGATCCCCTTTACCAATATGTGTGTCCGGACCGGGCACGGTTCATTCCGGTCCCGCACCTGGCTTTTTCCGGACGTCTTTACAGAAGCCGGTTCCGGAACCCTTTCGAAGAGACGTTTGTGGACCGCCTGGCCAGTCTGACAGGGGAATGAGTGATAAAAAAGGAGAGAGCAATGGGACTGAATGAAGCGCCGTCGGGAGAGAGAGTACATATCGGGTTTTTCGGCAGAAGAAATGCCGGAAAATCGAGCCTTGTCAATGCAGTGACCGATCAGGAGATCTCCGTCGTCTCCGACACAAAAGGAACGACGACTGATCCGGTGACGAAGGCCATGGAACTGCTGCCCTTAGGACCGGTCGTCATCATTGACACGCCGGGATTCGACGATGAGGGATCACTGGGCGAGAAGCGTGTGCAGAGAGCCAAAAGAGTGATGAACCGCACGGACATCGCCGTTCTCGTGATCGACGCGTCGACAGGAGCGGTGGAGGCGGACCGTGAACTGGCTGCAATGTTCAAGGAAAAAGAGATTCCTTTTCTCACCGTCGTCAACAAGGCAGATCTTCTGGAGAGCGGAGAAAGAGAGCGCTTAAAAGAGCAAAGCGATCCGGGTGAGATCATGTTCGTGAGCGCGCTGAGCGGGGAGGGAATCTTCGAACTCAAGGAGAAACTTGCGAAGATGGGAAGCGCAAAAGAAAAGAAGACGCCTCTCATCGAGGATCTCATCCACCCGTCCCAGATCGTAGTACTCGTGATCCCGATCGACAAGGCTGCGCCCAAGGGAAGGCTGATCCTCCCGCAGCAGATGATGATCCGGGGGATTCTGGACGCGGACGGCATTCCGGTCTGTGTCAAGCAGGACAGACTTAAGGAGACTTTGGAGAGGCTGGGAACAGATCCCGTGACCGGCAGGTCCCCCGCGGAACTGGTCATCACGGACAGCCAGGTCTTTGAGGAGGTAGCGCAGATCGTGCCGCGCTCTATACCGCTCACATCGTTCTCTATTTTGATGGCCCGGTATAAAGGATTTCTGGATGCGGCTGTCAGCGGCGTCAAAATGATCGACAGGCTTAAGGACGGAGACAGGATCCTGATCTCTGAGGGCTGTACCCATCACAGGCAGTGCGGTGACATCGGCACTGTCAAGCTTCCGGCCTGGATCCGTAAGAGAACAGGAGCTGATATCACGTTCGAGACGTCGTCCGGCGGCAGCTTTCCCGAGGACCTGAGCCGGTTCGCGATGGTGATCCACTGCGGCGGCTGCATGCTCAATGAGAGAGAGATGCGCTTTCGCATGAAGTGTGCGGCAGACCAGGGGATCCCCTTTACTAATTACGGCACCGCGATCGCCTATATGAAGGGGATCCTCGACAGGAGTACAGAGATCGTATGAGCAGTGTTTTGAAAAATGATCTGAATTATGGCATGACAGACAGGGTATTGGAATTGACGCGTAAACTTGCGGGCAGCAGTGTTTTGACAAGAGAAGAATTAGCGGAACTTCTTACACTACTGGGCGTTCTGAGCGAGGAGCCCGTATCCCGTGAGATCCGTATTACAGACCGTGTCCCTTCAGCGCTCTGCACAAAAGAGGAGGCCTGTCTGTTTGAGAGCGCACGGGCGGTGAGAGAGGAGGCCTACGGGAAAGATGTCTATCTGCGCGGGCTCATAGAGTTTACCAATTACTGCAGAAATGACTGCTATTACTGCGGCATCCGAAGGAGCAACCAAAGAGCGGACAGATACAGGCTGAGCAGAGAGGAGATCCTGGAGTGCTGCCGTCAGGGATACGCGCTGGGATTTCGCACGTTTGTCCTGCAGGGTGGGGAGGACATGGCCTTTTCCGACGCGCAGATCTGTGAGATCGTGTCCGGGATCAAGTCGCTGTATCCGGACTGCGCAGTTACGCTCTCCGTCGGGGAGAGGGACAAAAGCTCTTACAAGGCCTGGTTCGATGCGGGCGCCGACAGATATTTGCTGCGGCAGGAGACATCCGATCCCGTGCACTACCGATACCTTCATCCGGCGCAGATGTCCATCGGGAACAGGAAGAGGTGTCTCGACGATCTCAAAGAGATCGGTTATCAGGTGGGATGCGGCATCATGGTCGGATCGCCGGGACAGACCAGAGAGCATATCATAGAAGATCTGCTTTACATGAAGGCGTTCCAACCGCATATGGTCGGCATCGGCCCCTTCATTCCTCACGGTGACACGCCCTTTGCCGGTCAAAAGCCGGGAACTCTGTTTGACACGCTGATCCTGCTGGCGGTGATCCGCCTCATGCTGCCCGAAGTATTGCTCCCGGCCACTACTGCGCTTGGGACGATCCATCCTTTCGGAAGAGAGATGGGGCTTCTCGCGGGCGCCAATGTGATCATGCCCAACCTGTCACCGGGAAATGTGAGAAGTAAGTACCTTCTGTACGACGGAAAGATCTGTACGGGAGATGAAGCGGCCGAGTGCCGCAGATGCATGGACATCCGCGTAGAAAAGACCGGATACCATGTGACGGGCCTTCGTGGCGACCATAAAAGATTTGTGAGATAAAACACGGTGTTCTTAAGAGAGAAAGAGGTGCACAGATGGATTACAGAACAGAACACGACTCTATGGGAGAGATGAGAGTACCGGCGCAGTGCCACTGGGGAGCCCAGACACAGAGAAGCTATCAGAATTTCAAGATCGGCACTGAAAAAATGCCCATCGAGGTGATCAGGGCTTTTGCCGTCCTCAAGAAGGCGGCGGCTCTGGCCAACTGCAGGATCTCCAAATTGGACAAAGAGAGGTGCGATCTGATCGGCCGCGTATGTGACGAGATCCTCGACGGAAAGCTTGACAGTGATTTTCCGCTGGTGGTCTGGCAGACCGGAAGCGGGACCCAGTCCAATATGAACGTCAATGAGGTGATCGCCGGCAGAGGCAATGAGATCACCGGCAAAAAAGTCCTGCATCCAAACGATACGGTGAATATGTCCCAGAGCTCCAACGACACTTTCCCGACGGCTATGAATATAGCGGCTGTCACAGAAGTGGAAAAGAGACTGTTTCCTGCGATCGATGCGATGACCGCCGAGATGAAGAGGCTGGAAAAGGAAAACGAGGGGATCGTCAAGAGCGGCCGCACGCATCTTCAGGACGCTGTTCCCATCGCTTTCTCTCAGGAGATCAGCGGCTGGCGGGTCATGCTTGAAAAATGCAGGGAGATGATCAGGACATCCCAGGAGCAGCTCAGGGAACTGGCGCTGGGAGGAACGGCCGTCGGGACCGGCCTGAATGCACCGGAGGGATTTGCACAGGAAGCGGCTGCAGCTGTCTCCGAGCTTACGGGTGAAAAGTTCACATCGGAGCAGAATAAGTTCCACGCCCTCTCCGCCAAAGACGCGATCGTATTCTCCCACGGATCGCTGAAAGCGCTGGCAGCGGATATGATGAAGATCGCCAATGATGTCAGGTGGCTTGCCAGCGGCCCGCGCTGCGGTCTGGGCGAGATCCTGATCCCGGAGAATGAGCCGGGCAGTTCGATCATGCCGGGCAAGGTCAATCCCACGCAGTGCGAAGCGGTCACCATGGTCGCCGTACAGGTCATGGGCAATGACGCGGCGATCGGTTTCGCGGCGTCACAGGGCAATTTCCAGCTCAATGTCTTTATGCCGGTGATCATCTATAATTATCTCCAGTCCGTGCGTCTTCTCGCAGACGCGCTGGATTCCTTCAGGGTCAACTGTGTGAGCGGCATCAAGGCGAACCGCGCCAAAATGGCGGACAATCTTCACAACTCGCTGATGCTGGTCACGGCGCTGAACCCCTACATAGGCTATGAGAACGCGGCGAAGACCGCCAAGCTGGCATACAAGGAGAATATATCACTCAGAGAAGCGTGTCTCAGGCTCGGATTTTTGACACCGGAGCGATTTGACGAGGTCTTCCATCCGGAAGAGATGATCTGAGATCTACTGTATTTTGGCCGTTTTTTGCCCCGGCTTTTTGTAAACAGGCCGTTTTATGATGTTGTCTTAAAACAAGAAGTGGGGTAAAATACGCTGGGGGTATTTGAAAACAGCAGTTTCGTTTGAAGGAGGAACATTTTGTCCTGGGAGAAGAAAGTCAGAAAGACCGTTCCGTACACGGCAGGCGAACAGCCGAAAGACCGCAATATCATTAAACTCAATACCAACGAATGCCCTTATCCTCCGGCGCCGGGTGTCAAAAGTGCGCTGGAAGAACTCTCTTCGCACTATGAGGACCTGCGCCTGTATCCGGATATGAACGCCACGGCGCTCACGGATGCTCTTGCGCAGTTTTATCAGATCGACAGCAGCAGGATCTTTGTCGGCGTGGGTTCCGACGACGTGCTCGCGCTCTGTTTTCTCACATTTTTTACGAGCGGCGATCCGATCCTGTTTCCGGAGGTCACATACAGCTTTTATCCGGTATGGGCGAAGCTTTACGGCATCGAATACAAGCAGATCCCGCTGACCCCGGAGTATACGATCGATGCTTTTGAGTATATGCCGAAACTGACGGGATTTAAGAACGGCGGGATCATTTTCCCCAATCCCAATGCACCGACGGGTGTTGAGGAGCCTCTCTCCAAGATCGAGAAGATCGTGAGAGCCAATCCGGACAGCGTTGTGATCGTTGATGAGGCATATGTGGACTTCGGCGCGTCAAGCGCGCTTTCGCTGACGGAAAAGTATGACAACCTTCTGGTCGTCCAGACGTTTTCCAAGTCCCGCTCCATGGCAGGCGCAAGGATCGGATTTGCGATGGGAGATGAAAAGCTGATCAACTACTTGAAGGATGTCAAATTCTCCTTTAACTCTTACACGATGAATCTCCCCTCCATTGTACTGGGGAAGGCAGCGGTAGAGGACAGAGCGTATTTCGAACAGACAACGGGCAGGATCGCAGCCACAAGAGAGCGCTTTAAGCTGCAGCTGGGGGAGATGGGATTTGTATTCCCGGACTCCAGGGCCAATTTCGTGTTTGCTTCGCATCCCGCCTTTTCCGGTGAGTATCTCTTTACACAGCTGCGGGAGAGGAATATCCTGGTCAGGCGCTGGGATCAGCCCGGGATCCGGGATCATCTCAGGATTACGATCGGGACGGACGAGCAAATGGATGCGGTGGTGAGAGCACTCAGAGAGATCACTGCTTCCGACGCAAAATAGAGAAGTATTCAGGAAACAGTCAGGAAAGGTTTGGAAACAGTTAGGAAACTCAGATATGGAAGGTTTAGCAGCATGGTTTGCGGCGCATTTAGGTAAGTATATATCCGCCAAGGCGGTCGTTTTTCTGGTATCATTGATGCCGATCCTCGAATGCAGGGGTGGTCTCATTGTGGCCTCGCTTCTGGATGTGGATATCGTGGAAGCAATACCGATCTGTGTGATCGGAAATTTCCTGCCGATCCCTTTTATTCTTCTTTTTATCAAAAAGATATTCAAATGGCTTGAAAAGTTTGAGCCGACGAAGAAGGTGGTCAGGAAACTTGAGAGCAGGGCGATGAACAAGAGTGACGCGCTGGAAAAAGGTGAATTTCTCGGTCTCATGCTTTTTGTAGGTATACCGCTCCCCGGAACAGGAGGGTGGACGGGATCCCTTCTGGCGGCGCTGCTCGATATTGATTTTAAAAAGGCATTGGTTGCGGAGATCATCGGGATCCTGATCGCGACGGTGATCATGTCCATTTTCTCATACGGACTTTTGGCCCGTATCGTTTGACCGGGGCTTCATTTGAAAGAAGTTTATTGGATCAGGGCTTTATTTGAAAGACAGGCACAGACTATGTACGAGAGTTATAGAAGCTTTGCTTCTGTTTATGATGAGTTTATGGACGGCACGGACTATCAGCTCACGGCAGATAAGATCCAGGATATGATCACCCGTTACGGCGTATCCAAACCGTCTCAGAAGAGGACAGGGACCAGTGAAGCCAGAGATGTCCTGCTTGCCGCAGAGAAGAACCTGGTGGTCGACCTGGCCTGCGGAACAGGAAAACTCACGGAGATCCTGGCAGACAGGGGCTATGATGTGATGGGGATCGACCTGTCGGAAGAAATGCTCAGCATGGCACTCGAGAGGAGAGACAGTCTTAAGCACAGAACGCTGTATCTTTGCCAGGACATGAGAGAGTTCGAGCTGTACGGGACAGCAGGCACTTTTATAAGTTCCGGCGACAGCGTCAATTACCTCCTCACAGACGAGGATATGCTCAGGCTCTTTGAGAGAGTCCGCACTTTTCTTTTTCCCCGGGGCATTTTCGTTTTTGACTTCAAGACGCTCCACTTGTACAGAGACGTGATCGGAGACAGTACGATCGCGGAAGACAGAGAGGACTGTTCTTTTATCTGGAACAACTGGTTTGATGAGAAGACCCGCATCAATGAATATGACCTCTCTCTGTTCATAAAGGACAGGGACACGGATGAAAATGACAATGTATTCAGAAAGTATCAGGAGATCCACAGGCAGCGCGGTTATACGCTGGAGGAGATGAAGAAGTTCGCGAAAGAGGCAGGCCTGTCCTGGATCGCGGAAATGGACAGCGATACGATGGGACCTGTCACAGACGAGAGCGAGCGTGTTCTCTGCGTGGTCAGGGAAGAGAATAAAAAGATACCGCCCGGTATTTTGCAGAACCGTTAAACCCTATAGGAGCAGGAAAGAGAATAATCATGTTGATTCATTTTACCAAAATGGAAGGCTGCGGCAACGACTATGTCTATGTGAACGGCATATCTCAGAGCGTTCCTTCCGAAATCAAACCGGAGCTGGTCAGAAAGCTCAGTGACAGACATTTCGGGATCGGCGGAGACGGGGTGATCTTTATTAATGATTCCCGGATCGCTGATTTTGAGATGGAAATGTACAACGCGGACGGCAGCCGCGGTGAGATGTGCGGAAACGGGATCCGCTGCGTCGGCAAATATGTATACGATCACGGCCTTACGGACCGGACACAGATCACAGTGGAAAGTTTTTCCAAGATCAAATATCTCACATTGTATCCGGAAGGGGGCAGGGTCAGGCGCGTAAAGGTGAATATGGGACCTGCAATTCTGGAAGCCGCCGAGATCCCGGTGCGCTTTCCGGAAAGCGCATATCAGCCGCTCACGCTCGAAGACGGATCCGTCATCGGAAATGCGGTGATCGACGCACCGCTGCAGACAGAAGACGGCACTTACAGAGTGACCTGTGTCTCTATGGGGAACCCGCACGCAGTTCTGTTTGTTGATAATACTGCTGAACTTGCGCTGGACAAGATCGGTCCGGGATTTGAGAACCATGTGAGTTTCCCCAATCGGATCAACACGGAATTTGTCCAGATCATTGACAGGGGACATGTGCGCATGAGAGTCTGGGAGAGAGGATCCGGCGAGACGCTGGCATGCGGGACCGGGTGCTGCGCAGTCGGCGTCGCATGTGCGCTCGGAGGCAGGACCGGAGACAAGGTGCTGGTCGATGTGCTGGGCGGACAACTTGAGATCGAATGGGACCGCGCTTCCAACAATGTCTGGATGACGGGTCCGGCCCGAACTGTGTTTGAGGGCAGTGTGGACACTTCTCATTTTGAGTGAATTACATATTACAGAAAGGTGGTTTTACAATGGGAATTCTAAAGCAGTGGAGAGATAAGGCATATGATGAAAGAGCAAATAAGGGAGACCTTCAGCGCCTTTGGTCTGCCTATTTTGCCAAAGAGAAAGACATCTATGCGGAGCTCTTAAAGAATCCGGATGAAGTGGTGACCGGAACAGTCAAGGAACTCGCGGAGAAGTATGACGTGGATCTCATGACAATGGTCGGTTTTCTGGACGGCATCAACGACTCCTTGAAAGAGAAGAACCCGATCGAAGAGATGGAGGAGGATACTGTCGTTAACTTAGGTTTTGACAAGGAGCTTCTTTACAAGAATATGGTCGCTGCCGGCGCAGACTGGCTGTACGGCCTCGAGGAGTGGGAGCCTATCTTCGACGAGGAGAAGAGGAAGGAACTCTATAAGGAGCAGAAAGCGAGCGGAACGGTCGTAAAGCCCGCCAAGATCTATCCCAATGATCCCTGTCCCTGCGGATCCGGGAAAAAATATAAGAAATGTCACGGTAAGAACCGCTGATAGTGACACAGGGACGGTTCTTTTGACAACTTTTTCCATAAGAGTTGCCAACCTGTAAATAAAAGAATTCTCAAACTTAGTAGTACCTTCACTTCTAAGTTTGAGAATTTTTTACTTTCTACGTTTATATTTCACACCTATGTGAATGGAATTTCAAATCTTAGGCGTCAAACTGACAATTTTGCGGCGCCTAAGACTTAAGAATCTCAACGCTGAGGCGTATACCTCTTTAATACAGCCTTGTTATACAGGAATATCTCCGCAGCATATGCCTCGTCCGCAGCACAGGTTGAGAGCGACGTTTAAGAGACAGAGTCTGAGGCACCATCCGTCGGAGCTGTAGGTCTGCACATAACCGCGCTGCTGGTCCTGATATCTCGCGCTGCCGCCGCGCAGCTGCGTCACCAGATTCTGGTAGGAGTAGTTGTTAGGTTCCATATCCGCCGCTATGGTAGCAAACTCGAGCGCCTGGGCATGGTTTCCGTTTCCCGCATAAGCGATCGCACTGTAGTAGTACCACATTGCGCTGTGATTCTCAATGAGGTTCAGCACATTGATCGCCTCCGTGTAATGACGGTTATTGATATAATTGGCGGCGGCGCGGTAGTACCTGTCTTCTTCTGTCTCCGCAGCAGTGGGACTGGCGTGCTGATACTGTCCGGTAAATGCACCGGTGAAGAAATCGTTGAAGAAGTCCTCCCAGCTCGTATAGAACTGGCCGTTCATATTCTGTCCCGAATAGTAAGCGTTTCCGCTGCCATAGCTGCCGCCGGTGCCATATGAGCCTGAACCGGATGCGCCCTGCGATGCATAAGGATGCTGTCTCTCGTAGATGATCTGCTGATATGCTTCCTGGACGAGTTTGAACATCTCCTCCGCCTTTTCCTTGTTGGGATTGTTGATGTTGGCATCGGGATGATATTTTTTGCTCATGGATCGATACGCTTTTTTGACTTCGTCATCGGTCGCTTCTCTTGTGATACCTAAGACTTTATACGGATCACTCATTTCCGGGGCCCTTTCTCCTCAACAGGTGCAGACGCGGATCGCTCTGCGCGCTTTCTTGATGTTTCTTCAAATTTACACCATATTCCAGCATACAATATATTTCTCATTATATCAATGTTTTCTACGAGCGGGAGCGTCTCGAATGCGGCAGAGCACTCAGAGGCAGCCATACTGAGGACCCCTCGGACATAGAGGTCAAAATCCTCCCGGTCCTTTATCTTTATGAGAGGATTAAAGCTTCCGGATTTGATGTCCTTTTCCAGGTCGTCATAGGCGTCCAGCACATAAATATATTTTCCGAGGTAATATCCGACATTTCTCAGTGCCGGACTCCACATATCGTGCCTGTAATCGAAGATCTCGGCCATCAACTCCCCGAAGATCGCACCTGCCCGGTCCATGAGCGCTGCGGGCGTAAGCGCGTCCGCGTCCGCTTCACCGGCAGCCGAGCGGTTCTCGAGTTCTCTGAGCTCGCCGAGTTTGGTCCTGATCAGATCCGCTTTGTCCGGATGCCGTTCGGATGCCTTTACAAATCCCTTTTTGATGGCTGCTGAAAAGAGCTTTTTTTTGACATCCCGCTCGTCATCCCAGTCATCAAGACAGGAATAATAGGAGAGGATCACACCGATATCCGCCGCATAGCGGGTGAATTCGTTCTGCCTGACCTGATGTCTGCGCGCCGGATGGGCGATGCAGCGCAGGCTTTTGACCTGATCATCCTTCCCTTCACTCTCATCGTAAAGGCTTGCCAGCAAAAGCGCCAGAAAGACAGTGTCATAGCTCAGCGTGAGCCGGCAGGACTCTCCGTATGACCCTTTGAGATCCATACAGATCCCGCAGTAATAGGAGCGATATAGACGAAATTCACGGATCCTGAGATCCGGTTCATTGATAACAACATAACCAAACATAGATGATAACTCCGACAAAACAGTGATCTGAAGCAAAGACCTGATCCGGTGATCTTAGAAAATGATCCGGTTCAATGACCTTCAGTACAACATTATAAACGAACCGTCGTCAAAATCCAAAAAAAAATGGCCGATCCAGTCGGCCATCTGATCATCGATCAGCTCTTTTTGTGAAATTCGAAACCGCAGCGAGGGCATCTCACCATAATGTGCCCCTTACCGCGGGGGATCCGGATCTTCTGGCTGCACTGAGGGCATTTATAAATGTGATAGTCCTTCAGCTGTGAGAGGTTGCTCTCAATGTTTGTAAAATTGCCCATGACACGGTCCTTGAGCTGCAGGAACTTCTGGTTTTCCGCGTACCTCTTCGATATATCCTTTGAGAACATTCTGAAATACAGGACCACCAAAAGAGCGATACAGATCAATCTGGAGAAGGGAATCCGCACAAAGAATCCCAGTATGATGATCACAAGGAGAATACCGGAAAGAAATCTCGATAAGCTGTCCACTCCGTATCTGCCCTGCATAAACTTGGAAAACCGATATTTCAAATCATTAAACATACGCTAAACCACAGTCCTTTTTATGCAATACAGAATTTCATGTAATGCGGATCAGAAATGCTCATGACCCGTCAAACAGTTACAACTATTGTAGAGTATAAGCGTGTGAATTCAAGAAACAAAAGTGAAAAATAGTATAAAAAAACAATAAACGAAAGATGCACGTCCCTCGTTCCGATCAAAGAAAGATCTTCGCGGTCAGAGAAACAGCCCGGTAAAAAAGACTGCGGCGCAGCAGGAAACGGCGACTACGAACAAGTCTCCGACAAACCAGGCAGTGACAAGACCGACCGCCAGCGCCGCGATCCCTGACCAGATATTGCCCGTGGCGGTGATGATCGCAGGAAACGTCATGACAGCCAGCGTGACATAGGGCACATAATACAAAAAGGATCGCAGCCAGGGATTTGTGATCTCCTTGCGAAAGACCAGAAAAGGAAGCATCCTGATACAGTAGACGGTAAGACACATGATCAGAAGGGAAAGATAAACGCCGGGATTCATACTTTTTACTCCTTATTTGAAGCGATATTATTTAGCGATATTGTTTACAGTATCGTTTTTCATATCACTGCTTACAGAATCATCTGCAGCATCACCATTTTGAGTATCGATCGGGTGAATAAAAGCGGCCGCTCCTGCGATCAGGAGCGTGAGGATGATCACTTTAAATCCGCCTGAGATATCACGAAGCACGGGAAGAAGGGAGAACAGGCCGCTGGCAGTCATGGAGACCAGCACCAGGCCGGCTATAAAGCGGTCTTTTCTCGCCGGCGGTATGATGATGGCCAGGAACATCCCGTACAACGAGACACTCAGCGCGCTGACAGCCCACGCCGGCATAATATTTCCCATCAGGACCCCCAATACCGTTCCCGATGTCCATCCGGCAACGGAAACCACAGTCATTCCGTAAGAATAAAAGGGATCCAGATAACCGCTGACGGCGGAGGAAAGTCCGAAGATCTCGTCCGTGATGCAGTAAGGCAGCAGAAATCTGTGCACAAAGGGCAGATCGGGACTGAGTTTCTGCGACAGAGAGCAGCTCATCAGGAAGTACCTCAGATTGACCACGATACAGGTGGTGATCATCTCGATGATCCCGGCTGCCGATTGGATGAGAACGATCGCCGCGAACTCGCCGGCCGAAGCGACCATGCCAAAAGACATCAGACCGGCCTGGAACGCAGTCATGCCGATCCCGCGCGCTGTGATCCCCAGTGCGAAGGAGACGGCAAAATAGCCCATACAGATCGGGATCCCGTCCCGGAGACCCCGCACGAACCAGTTCAAATGACTGCCGCCCGCTGCGGTGGTTTTCTCTCCAGTATTATTCATTACATTATTTTTTGATATTTTTTCGCCGGTTTCTGCCATAGTATTTCTTGATTTATGGTACAATGGTCTACGTTGCAAATATGTATTATATCATTTATGAACTGTTTCTGCACAAAAGATTTGAAATGCAGAAGGAAAGAGAGGAAATCATGCTGCCTGCAGATCCTGATATGCTCGCCAGTTTTCTGAATATGAAGCTCAGGGACCAGTATTCTTCGCTGGATGCCCTGTGCGATGACCTGGAACTCAATAAGGACGAAATCGTACAGAAATTAAAGGATGCGGATTACGACTATATTCCCGCGAGAAATCAGTTTCTCTGATCAAAAGCGCGGGGAAGAGGAGGGCCCGGCCGTGTTGACAAAAACGCCGGTCGTGGCTATATTTTGTTCATAGTGCGCTGACAGGCGTGCTTTTATGTTATAAGACTCATCAAGGAGAGAAAACAATGCGGAAGATGCTCGCCAAAACCTATGATCCTCAGGGAATTGAGGACCGGATCTATAAAAACTGGGAGGAAAAGAAATACTTCCATGCAGAAGTGGACCACACGAAAACGCCTTTTACCATCGTGATCCCGCCGCCGAACATTACCGGCCAGCTCCACATGGGCCACGCGCTGGACAATACCATGCAGGATATACTGATCCGTTGGAAACGCATGCAGGGTTATAATACGCTCTGGCAGCCCGGCACTGATCACGCCTCCATTGCGACGGAAGTCAAGATCATCAACAATCTCAAGGAGAAGGGGATCAGCAAGCAGGACCTGGGACGCGAAAAATTCCTCGAGTACTGCTGGGACTGGAGAAAAGAATACGGAGGAAGGATCGTCAATCAGCTCAAAAAGCTCGGTTCTTCCTGTGACTGGGACCGCGAGCGCTTCACCATGGACGAGGGATGCAATAAGGCAGTCACGGAAGTCTTCGTGAAGATGCACAAAAAGGGATGGATCTACAAGGGGAGCAGGATCATCAACTGGTGTCCTGTCTGCAACACCTCCATCTCCGATGCTGAGGTCCAGTACGAGGAACAGGCGGGTCATTTCTGGCATATCAAATATCCTCTGATCGAAGAGGACGGCTCTGTATCCAAGACGACATTTTTGGAATTCGCGACGACGCGTCCCGAGACGATGCTCGGTGATACGGCAGTTGCTGTCCATCCGGAAGACGAGAGGTACAAGGACCTGATCGGACGCTCTGTGTGGCTTCCCTTTGTCGACAGGAGGATCCCTGTCGTTGCCGACGAGTATGTCGACAGGGAATTCGGAACCGGTGTCGTCAAGATCACGCCTGCGCACGACCCCAACGATTTCGAGGTCGGAAAGCGCCACAGCCTTCCTGAGATCAACATAATGAACGATGACGCCACCATCAACGAGAACGGCGGCAAGTTCTGCGGAATGGACCGGTATGAAGCGAGAGCACAGATCGTCAAAGAGCTCGGCGAGATGGGACTTCTTGTCAGGATCGAGGATTACAGCCACAACGTCGGTACACATGACCGATGCGGTACGACGGTCGAACCACTGATCAAGCAGCAGTGGTTCGTGAAAATGGACGAACTGATCAAACCTGCCGTCAAGGCGGTTCAGGAAGGCGATATCAAACTGATCCCCAAGAGGATGGAGAAGACCTATTACAACTGGACCGACAATATCAGAGACTGGTGCATCAGCCGTCAGCTCTGGTGGGGACACAGGATCCCTGCATATTACTGTGATGACTGCGGTGAGACCGTCGTTGCCAAGGAAATGCCTTCCGTCTGCCCCAAATGCGGAGGAACACATTTCACCCAGGATCCGGACACACTGGACACATGGTTCTCCAGCGCGCTCTGGCCCTTCAGTACACTGGGCTGGCCGGAGATGACCGAAGACCTGAAGTATTTCTATCCCACCGATGTGCTGGTGACCGGCTATGATATCATTTTCTTCTGGGTCATCCGCATGATCTTCTCAGGTTATGAGCAGATGGGAGAAAGACCTTTTAAGAGCGTTCTCTTCCACGGACTGGTGAGGGATTCTCTGGGGCGCAAGATGTCCAAATCACTTGGAAACGGAATTGATCCTCTGCAGGTCATTGCCGATTACGGCGCAGACGCGCTCCGTATGACGCTGATCACCGGCAATGCGCCCGGAAACGATATGCGTTTCTACGACGAGAGAGTCATTGCGAACAGGAATTTCGCCAATAAGATCTGGAATGCGTCCCGATTCATCATGATGAATCTTCCCGAAGAGGGAACGGAGGAAGATAAGCTGCTCAGAGCCATGATCGATGCGGACAAAGTGCCGGAAAGGATCGCGCCGGAAGACAAGTGGATCCTCTCGAAACTTAACGACACTGTGCAGGCAGTGACGGAAAACATGAACAAGTTCGAGCTCGGGATCGCTGTCGCGAAAGTGTATGACTTCATGTGGGACGAGTTCTGCGACTGGTATATCGAGATGGTCAAGCCCAGACTCTACAAAGCGGATGACGCGGGCAGCAAACTGGCGGCACTGTGGACGCTTCAGAAAGTCCTGATCAGCGGCCTTAAGCTCCTGCATCCGTATATGCCTTTCATCACGGAGGAGATCTTTACCACCGTGCAGGATCAGGAGGAATCCATCATGATCTCATCCTGGCCGGCAGCGCGCGATGATTTCCGTTTCCCCGCTGAGGAAGAGGCGATCGAGAACATCAAAAATGCAGTCCGCGCAGTCCGTGCGGTCAGAAGTGAGAGACAGGTCGCTCCTTCACGAAAAGCCAAGATTTTCGTGGTATCCGATAAGAACGAAGTCCTCGACATGTTCAGGAACAACAGGATGTTCTTCGAAACACTTGCATCCGCTTCCGAGACGATCCTCTGCACCGATAAGTCACAGGTGCCGGAAGGTGCGCTGAGCGTCATTCTTCCTTTTGCGGCAATGTATCTCCCTCTGGCGGATCTCATGGATGTTTCCGCAGAGATCGCAAGACTGGAAAAAGAGGAGAAGAGACTGCAGGGCGAGCTGAAGAGAAGCGCCGGAATGCTCAGCAACGAGAAATTCCTGGCCAAAGCGCCCGCTGCCAAGATCGAGGCGGAGAAAGAAAAACAGAGAGCCTACGAAGAGCAGATGAGAGGCGTCAGGGAGGAACTGGAAAACCTCAGAAAACTGTGATGAAGACCATGAGCAGATGATATATGTCTGTATTTGGGATTTAAGATTATGATACCGTTTGGGAGGCGCGGTTTGTGACCGCGCCTTCGGCAAGTATAAAGATACTGAGTATAAGACCACTCTTTTTTGACTGCTGATTTTAACTATTGATTTTTTTAAGGAACATAAATGATACTATTCAACAGCCTGACTTTCATATTCAGGTTCTTTCCCATATTCCTGGCAGTTTACTATATAACTCCCGCGAGATTCAGAGAAGTGATCCTCTTTTTCGGGAGTCTTGTTTTCTATGCCATGGGGACGGGAAAGATGGCAGCGGCCCTTTTGGGATTGACCATTGTCAACTATTTTCTCGGAACACTCGTATTTGCCGGGCCGCGCGATAAAAAGAATATCAGAAGCCGGAGAGCTTTTTACATAGCTTTATTGATCGATGTGGGCGCCCTCGTCATTTTCAAGACGCTGTCGGGAATTCGAAATGACGTTGTGCTGCCTTTGGGATTCAGCTTTTATCTGTTCAAGATGATCTCCTATCAGGCCGACCTGTTCCGCGGGGAGATCAAAAGACAACCGGAGATCCTGGATACTTTTGTGTATTTTACGATGTTTACGCAGGTAACGCAGGGACCGATCATGAGATACAATCAGGTCGGATTTGAGCGCAGGGAGAGGACTGTGTCGCCGAAGGCCTTTAATGACGGCCTGTTTTTCTTTGTACTGGGGCTGGGGATGAAAGTGCTTCTGGCCGATCCGCTCAGCATGCTCTGGAATGAGATCGGCAAGATCGGATATGAGAGTATTTCGACGCCGCTGGCATGGATGGGAGCCGTGACCTTTTCACTTCGGCTGTATATGGACTTTTGGGGCTATTCCCTCATGGCCGCCGGAATCGGCATGATGCTGGGATTTCATTTCGTCATCAATTTTATCCATCCATACTGGGCCGTGGGCATTGCCGATTTCTACCGCAGATGGCATACGACGCTGGGCAGCTGGTTTCGTGACTACGTCTACATTCCGCTCGGCGGAAGCCGCGAGGGAATCCTGAAGACGATACGAAATCTCTTTGTTGTATGGCTTCTGACGGGGCTGTGGCACGGGATCACCTGGAACTACCTGATCTGGGCGGGCGTCCTGGTCATTCTGATCATTTGGGAGAAATTCGTCGCGGGCGGACTGATGGAGAGACTGCCGATCATCGGCCATCTCCATGTCTGGCTGTTCATACCGCTGACCTGGGTGATCTTCGCGATTCCCGACCTGAGAGATCTGCAGATTTATTTTATGAGACTGTTTCCCTTTTTCGAGAGCGGCCTGAATGTCAATTACGCGGATTACATGAAGTATTTTCTTCTTTACTGGCCCTACCTCGTCGTGGGACTGCTTCTCTGCACGCCTTTCTGGTATCGGCTGATCGTGCAGAACAGAAGAAAGCTGCCCGTAATGATCATCATGACAGCGGTCTTCTGGATCTCCGTTTACAGGATCGTTATTGCGGCAAGTAATCCGTTCATGTATTTCAGCTTTTAATGCTTAAGAAAACGACATTTATGATAAAGGCTTGAAAGATAAAGAATTCTTAATAAGGACTTTATTGATATTTTGACACTAGAAGATGACTAGGAGGATGTTTATTTGGGATTTCTCAAGTTATTCTGGAGAAGATATACACTATTTAGCATATTGGTGCTGACAATGATCCCTCTGACCATTCTCGGGTGGAGCGGCAGGAAGACCGTTTACGGTGAATTCGCGTTCTCACCGCTCAGGGAACCCGGACTGAAACTGGTCCTTCAAGGGATCCATGAAGGCGTTTATCCATGGAACTCCGCTGCAAAAGAAGAGGAAGAGGAAGAAGCTCAGGCCGCGCAGACGGCCGGCGATGAGGCAGCTGCAGAAGCATCAAGTGAAGCAGCCCGGACAGGGACAACTGCATCCGAGGCGGGAACGACCGCACAGCCTGCCGGAGAAACGGCTGAATCCGAACAGGAAGACAGCGCGGTTGAGATCATTGAGGAGCTTCCCTCCAACGCGATCCGAGGGGATGTTGATACGATCCCGGAGGGCGTCTGCAATCCGGTCATGCCGGCCGAGGATTATGATGTGGTCAACGTCGCTTTTCTGTCGCCGGACGATACAGAGTACAATACGGATACGGAGGGCATTTTTGCCAAAAACGGGATCTACTATCTGCTTGAGCCCGTGGATGCCACGTATTTTTCCGACGCGCTGTTCATAGGCGATTCGCGAACGGTCGGCCTGTGCGAGTACGGAAGCCTTAAAGGAACGGCTGCATTTTTGGCCAAGGAATCCGTGAACGTTTATAATGTCCTCGACAAAGAACTTTGGTATACTGACCATGATGAGGAGGCGTGGGACAGCACGGTAGAGGATGCGCTGTCAAAAGAGCAATATGGCAAGATCTATGTGGCGCTTGGCGTCAATGAGCTCGGCATCGGCACGACATATATGTATTATGAAAAATACAGGGAACTGCTGGAGTTGATCCGGGAATACCAGCCGGATGCGCTGATCTTCATACAGGGGATCATGCATGTCTCCTACGAAAAGAGCAGCTCGGACAGCTGCAGGAACAACACGGTGATCTATCAGAGGAACTGTGCCATCAGTACGCTGGCGAACGGAAGAGATATCTTTTATATCGATATGAACCCCTATGTATGCGATGAGAGCGGAGATCTCTATGACGACCTCTCCGGCGACGGGATCCATCTCAAAGCATTTGCCTACGAGAACTGGGATCGCTCTCTTATGGAAAATGCGATCGTCATCCAAAATGGAGCTTCTCATTGAAGGAGGCAGGGAGTAGAATGAGAGAAATGGAATTTAAGATGGAGAGGGAGGGCCTTTTGAAGAAAGGGGACCATGTCACGATCGTGGAAGGCGTCCTTCCCAGTAATTATTACTATACGATCCATCCGTCTCTGGCGATGAGCGGCAATTATCCGTTCAGTCAGCGGCTGATCAGCAGAGAAGGAGACGTCACTGCCGTCGAGGAGAACGAAAGAGGGTATTATGTCAAAGTGGTTTTTCCTGAAGAACAAGTATAAGCAGAATAAGCCCGGAAAGAACAGCGGTTTAGCGGAAGGAATGAAGAAGCGGCTCGTTTTGATGTTTGCCGTCTCCCTTTTGTCCGTCTGTTTTTTGGCCGGATGTGCGCCCAAAGAGACGGAGACCATGGCAAAAGCCAATGAGGCAATGGCAGCCGGAGACTATGAGAAAGCCGTAGAGCTTTATGACGCCGCTATTGCGGAGGAAAAACAGCTGCAGGCCTGCTATAGGGGCAAAGGGATCGCCCTGATGAGCAAACTGGAGTATGAAAGCGCGGAGGAATGCTTTTCCAAAGCGCTCGAAAGCGCGACTCTGATCGAAAAGAACTTCTACCACGACGGAATGGAGAATGATATACGCAGATATCTGGCAAGCTGCTATATCCATTTGGGAGAGCCTGAAAAGGCGATCCTGATCTATGACGCCCTGATCGCGAGCGACGACAAAGATGTCACGCTTCTGACAGAGCGCGGCACAGCCAAGGCGGCGACGAAAGATCTTGAAGGCGCCAAAGCGGATTTTGACAAAGCGATCAATATGGACCGCAGAAACTATGCCATGATCCTGGAGATCGCGCAGACGCTCAACAAGTACGGCGGGCGCGACATCGGCACAGCCTATCTGGCTGATGTCAGTTCTCTGAAGGGAAATCAGATCGATCCTGTCCTCAAGGGAAAGATCCTGTATTTTCTCAAGGACTACGAAGGGGCCCTGGAGCTCCTCAAACCTTTTGCGGAGACCGACGACCTGGCGGCTGCCATCACCTGCAAGTGCTATATTGCGCTGGGAGAGACCGACACTGCGAAGGACCTGATCTACAGTCTGGGCGACAGAGCGAATGCATCCCCCGATCTTCTCAATATACTCGGGTCGATCTGCATGAAGCAGCGCAGATACAAGGATGCGACCAAAGTTTACGAGCGCGCCATTAAGGCGGCGGAGGGAACACCCGCCATGCAGGATCTCCTCTTCAACAGAGCGGTCGCATATGAGTATTGGGGGAAATTCGACACCGCGAGAGACCTCTTTGCGGAATATGTAAGACAATACTCCGGCGACAAGCTTGCTGTGAGAGAATTGCAGTTCCTCAACACCAGATAAGTATGCTATACTGCTCTTTGCAAATCTTTGCACATTTATTCTTTGCACATTTATTGAGAAAGGTGATCGATCTATGATACAGAAATTAATTGATAAGATCTGCCTCAAGGACGCTCCCGTAGTGGTCGGGCTGGATCCGAATCTATCGTTTATTCCCAAAAGCCTGCTGAAGAGAGCGGAAGACGCTGCTCCCGGGGAGATCCCCGAGTACTGCGAGAGGGAGAACGTGATCGCGGCGGAGGCAGTATGGCAGTTCAACAAAGCGATCATTGATGCAGTCTGTGACCTGGTCCCGGCTGTCAAACCGCAGGCTGCCATGTACGAACAGTTCGGCATTCCCGGCATGATCGCCTATAAAAAGACGATCGAGTACAGCAGGTCCAGAGGACTGATCGTGATCGGCGATGTCAAGAGAGGGGACATCGGTTCCACATCTGAGGCGTATGCAAGGGGACATCTGGCCGGAAAAGCTTTTGATGCGGATTTTATCACCGTAAATCCCTATCTGGGGACAGACGGTGTTGAGCCTTTCGTCAAGATCTGCAAGGAATATAACAAAGGGATTTTTGTGCTCGTCAAGACCTCCAATCCTTCGAGCGGCGAGTTCCAGGACGTCCTGATCGGAGACGGGCGCGCTGTGTACGAACTGGTCGGACAAAAGGTCAGAGACTGGGGAGCGGACAACTTGGAAGGTGTTTACAGCAATGTGGGCGCGGTCGTCGGAGCAACTTATCCCGAACAGGCTGCGGTCCTCAGGAAACTGATGCCTCATACCTTCATTCTGGCACCCGGATACGGGGCACAAGGCGCGACGGCGGATGACCTGAGCGGATTTTTCGATGCGGACGGACTCGGAGCGATCGTCAATTCCTCAAGAGGCATTATTGCCGCCTATAAAAAAGAAAAGTACAGCCCCTTCGGAGAAGAAGGATTTGCGGATGCCGCAAGAGCTGCTGCTGTAGATATGATCGAAGATCTCAGAAGAGCCATTCACAGCTCAAGAACCGTTTGGAACATCGGACGCTGAGCGGGCCGACATTGATCAGGGGGGACAAATGCATGGAAGAGTATAAGAAGAGTTTTATCAACTTTATGGTCGATTCCCAGGTGCTCAAATTCGGGGAGTTTACGCTCAAGAGCGGAAGAAAATCACCATTCTTTATGAACGCGGGCGCATATAAGACGGGCTCTCAGCTCATAAAGCTCGGAGAGTATTATGCAAGGGCGATCAACGATAAATTCGGACTGGAGTTTGATGTGCTGTTCGGCCCTGCATATAAGGGCATACCGCTGGCAGTTGCTACTGTTATGGCGATCAGCAAACTTTACGGGCGGGATATCAAATACTGCTGCAACCGCAAGGAGATCAAAGACCACGGTGACAAGGGAATCCTTCTGGGTACCCGCCTCAGAGATGAGGACAGGGTCATGATCATTGAAGATGTCACCACATCCGGCGCTTCCATTGCAGAGACGGTACCGATCATCCGTGCGCAGGCAGATGTGGATATCGTGGGACTTATGGTCTCTCTCGACAGAAGGGAAGTCGGTCCCAAGGGCACAGTGAGCGCTCTCGAAGAGATCCGGGAGGATTACGGCTTCCCGACCAGCGCCATCGTCACCATGGATGAAGTACAGGAGTATCTGTACAACAGACCGATTGAAGGAAAAGTCCTCATCGACAAAAAGATCAAGAAGTCTCTGGACAGTTACTATGCTGAGTACGGTGTCAAAAAGTCCAAATAGAATTGACCGGCGGCTCCGCTGCACTCCTCAAGGTGCAGCAGAGCCTTGTTTTATTTCAACGGTCCGGAACGAGTCCGGCCTCACAGGATAGCTTGATGAGTATGAAAGAAAATGTAATGGACCTGATCAGTCTCCGCTATACGATGGCAATGGACAGGATCAGGGAGATCCCCGGAGAAAATGCGGCGGATCCTTTGTTTGTTCCGTACTTCGAGGAAGGCGCACGCCTGCTGAGCATGTTGCAGGAGCATGCGGAGTTCCTTGCAGCAAACAGCGCGGAAGAATGTGATGAAGCATCGCTGCTTGCCCGCAACCGGGAGCTGTATGAAGAAGTGCTGCCCGGAAATTATGAGAGGAGCTTTGCGAATCCCTCCTATGCCGTCAAGGTGCTCGGAGACGAATTCGGCGCACTTCTGTCGGCACTCAGGTATGAGATCAGAAGTGCGATCCCCTTCGTTTACAGAGCTGAGCGGGAACGGTTCCTGATACGCGCAGAGCTCTTTCTCGAAGTATATACCGCTTTTACGGTGGCCTTCGCGGAGAAGAACGGCGGGAGACCGGCTGCGGAACAGATCCGCAGCATTATACGGCAGTATCTCGCGGACTATGCACAAGAGGAGATGCTCTATCATGTATCCGACCGTCTGATCGAAGGGAACCGCCGCATTTACGATATGGTCATGAGCGATTCATTCGGTGTCAGACAGATGTGTCTGACGGGTGAGTATGTGACGAATGACGAGATCGTGTGCATGGAAGAGATCGGGAGGCTCAGTGAGGACAGGATCAATGAGATCGCCGAGGCGATCACGGAAGGGTATCGGAGAGGTTTTATCAACAACGGCAAAAACCTGTCGGCCAAAAAGACCACAGCCTTTATTTTCCATCTGGGTTTTGAGCGGATCGTAAGGGCGTGCGTCCCGCGGTTTGAGAAGATGGGACTTAAAGTGATCCTTTCCGCAGAGGTACCGAGCCTGTTTCACGAATACCGCAGAGGGGAAGCGGGATACTGCGGTGCCGATCCCAATCCTCAGTACTATTACGATCACCGGGAGGACCCGGCGCTTTTCCTCGATGAGGCGCTGCGGACAAGGCGCATAGAAGGACTCTCCAATGCATACCGCGCCCTCAGGAACAAGACGCTTCTGTATGCTGGGCCCGCCGTCATGGAGACTTTTGGCCAGGTGCCGTTTCATCCGTCCGTCAAAAAAGAGGCGCCTTCATACAACACCGCGCAGAAGGCACTGCGCACGGAGTATGAGATCAAAGCCGATGCGCTGTACGCCGATGCTGTGGCTGCCCGCAACCGAAGTTATACGATTATCGCTTTCCCTATGCCGTCGATCTCGGACGACCGCTCCGAATACAGCCGGATCCTGGATGCAGTCATAGAAATCAATACGATGGACAACTCCATGTATGAGAGTGTTCAGGGCAGGATGATCGACGTGCTCTGCCGGGCAGGGTTCGTTGAAGTAAAAGGAATGAACGGGAACAGGACATCTCTCAGGATCCGTCTGGCAGAGCCTGAGGATCCGGAATCCGAGGCCAATTTCGAAAACTGTACGGCGGATCTCAATATTCCCGCCGGCGAAGTATTCACGACACCGGTCCTTGAAGGGACACAGGGAATTCTCCATGTCAAAGGGGCTTTCCTGGACGGTTTGTATTACCGGGATCTGGCCATAGAGTTCACGGACGGAAGGGTATCCGGATACAGCTGCCGCAATTTTGAAAATGATGAGAGCTGCCGCAGGTATATTGAGGAGAATATTCTGTTTCACCACAAAGCTCTTCCAATGGGAGAATGTGCGATCGGAACGAATACCACAGCTTATGCCGCAGCTTATCGGTTCGGGATCCTGGACCGGCTGCCCATCCTGATCGCTGAAAAGACAGGCCCTCATTTCGCAGTGGGTGACACCTGCTACGCGAGGGACGAGGAGAACCGCGTCTATAATCCGGACGGAAGAGAGATCATTGCAAAAGAGAATTCTGTCACCGCGCGCAGAAAGAAGGATCCCGAAAAAGCATATTTCGGCTGTCACATGGATATCACGATCCCGTATGAAGAACTCGGGGAGTTTACTGCGGTGAAAAAGGACGGAACGAGGATTCCCATACTCTCGAAAGGGCGGTTTGTCCTCGAGGGCACACAGATCCTGAATAAGCCGCTGGATGACATGGGGATTTGAAGCAAGTGCCCTTTCGAGGTTGCACAAGAGAAATCTTTTCGATAAACTAAGGTAGTGTATCTGCGCGCGAGCGCTTAATTTCAAAACAGGAGGCATTATGGCACAAGTTGGAATAGTTATGGGAAGCGATTCGGATCTTTCCGTCATGAGCAAAGCGGCGGAAGTGCTCGATGAATTCGGGATCAGTTATGAAATGCACATCATTTCGGCGCACAGGGAACCGGATCTGTTCTTTCAGTGGGCGAAGGGCGCAGAAGACAGAGGGATCAAAGTGATCATTGCAGGCGCAGGCATGGCAGCTCATCTGCCCGGCATGTGCGCAGCGCTTGTCCCCATGCCCGTGATCGGCATCCCGATGCACACGACATCACTGGGCGGGAGGGATTCCCTTTATTCGATCGTCCAGATGCCGTCCGGAATTCCTGTGGCGACGGTCGCGATCGGCGGAGGAAAAAATGCAGGCCTTCTGGCTGTCAGGATCCTTGCGGTATCAGACAGCCGTCTTTTGGCGCTTTTGAAAGAATACAGCGCCCGCATGGCTGCAGAAGTGGAGAAGAAAGATGCGCATCTTCAGGATGCGGGATACAAGAACTATTGATGTAACATCATTTTATACATGAAGGAGAACTACAGTACATGGGTTTAGATTATAAGAGTTCCGGAGTTGACATTGAGGCCGGATACCGCAGCGTTGAGCTTATGAAAGAATATGTCAAACGCACCATGCGTCCTGAGGTGATGGGCGGTCTCGGAGGTTTTTCCGGCGCTTTTTCACTTGCAAAGATCAAAGAGATGGAAAAACCGATCCTTCTTTCCGGTACGGACGGCGTCGGCACAAAGCTTAAGATCGCTTTTCTCATGGATAAGCACAATACAGTGGGAATCGACTGTGTCGCGATGTGTGTCAACGATGTCGCGTGTGCAGGCGGCGAGCCGCTCTTTTTCCTGGACTATATTGCCTGCGGCAAGAATGTACCCGAGAAGATCGCTGAGATCGTATCCGGCGTCTGTGAAGGATGTGTGCAGTCCGATGCCGCGCTGATCGGCGGAGAGACCGCGGAGATGCCCGGATTTTATCCGGAGGACGAGTATGACCTCGCAGGATTTGCCGTCGGCGCAGCAGATGAGAAGGATCTGATCACCGGTCAGACCATTGTCCCCGGCGACGTACTGGTCGGAATCGCATCTTCCGGCGTGCACAGCAACGGGTTCTCTCTCGTCAGGAAGATATTTGATGTAAATGAGACCAATTTGAAGCGGTTCTATCCCGAACTCGGTTCCACACTCGGTGATGCGCTGCTGACGCCCACACGGATCTACGTGAAGGCGCTTCGGGCCGTGAAGGACGCAGGGATCCGCATCAAGGGATGCAGCCATATAACAGGCGGCGGCTTTTATGAGAACATCCCCAGAATGCTGCCGGAAGGCATAGTTGCAGAAGTACAAAAAGACAGCTATCCGATCCTTCCTATTTTCACCCTGATGCAGAAAAAGGGCGAGCTGGAAGAAAAAATGATGTACAATACCTTTAATATGGGAATCGGCATGGTGATTGCGCTTGACAAAGCGGATGCGCAGAAGGCGGTTCAGGTCCTTTGCGCCGCAGGAGAGAAAGCCTATGTGATCGGAGAGACAAAGGCCGGTGCCAAGAGGGGAGTAGAGTTATGCTGAGAACCGTCGTGTGTGTATCCGGAGGCGGTACAAACCTCCAGGCGATCATAGACGCATTAAAGAGCGGCAGGATCGTCAATACCCGGATTGTCCGTGTCATCAGCAACAACCCCGGCGCCTATGCACTTGAAAGGGCCAAAGCCGCCGGAATAGAAGGCATATGCGTATCGCCCAAAGATTATGAGAACAGGGAGCTCTTTAATCAGGCGCTTCTTGCTTCTTTGCGTGAAGCCGAGCCGGACCTGATCGTACTGGCGGGGTTTATGGTCGCTGTACCTGCCTGCGTGATCGACGAATACAGGGGAAGGATCATCAATGTGCATCCCGCGCTGATCCCCTCTTTCTGCGGGAAAGGGTATTACGGACTGCATGTGCATGAGAGAGTTCTTGAGAGAGGCGTCAAGGTCACCGGCGCTACCGTCCATTTCGTGGATGAAGATCTCGATCACGGACCGATCCTTTTGCAGAAAGCGGTAGAGATCAAAGAAGGCGATACACCCCAGATCCTTCAGAGACGTGTGATGGAAGAAGCGGAATGGATCCTCCTTCCCAGAGCCATATCCCTGATCGCGCAGGGAAAGGTTTCCATCGACAGTCATGGGATCACGCATATCCGTGAATGATCACAGAGAGGAGAATATATGAAGGTATTACTGGTTGGAGGAGGCGGCAGAGAGCATGCCATCGCGGATGCCCTCATCAGAAGCCCGCAGGTTGATAAGCTTTACTGCGCACCCGGCAATGCAGGGATCGCGAGGATCGCGGAGTGCGTTCCGATCGGGACCATGGATTTCGAGGCGCTGACGGAATTTGCCAAAGAAAAGGGCATTGATCTGACGGTCTGCAGTATGGATGATCCGCTCTGCGCAGGGATCGTGGATGCATTTGAAGCCAAAGGCCTCAGGATCTTCGGCACGCCTGCAAACGCGGCGATCATAGAGGGAAGCAAGGCTTTTTCCAAAGACCTTATGAAGAAATACGGAATTCCCACTGCGGCGTATGAGATCTTCGATGACCCTGAGAAAGCGCTCGCGTATCTTGAGAGCGCGAAGATGCCGATCGTACTCAAGGCCTCCGGCCTTGCGCTCGGAAAAGGTGTCCTGATCTGCAGCAGCCTCAAAGAAGCTCAGGACGGTGTCGCCGAGCTGATGACGGACAAAAAGTTCGGGGATGCCGGCAGCAGGATCGTTATTGAGGAGTTCATGACCGGAAGAGAGGTTTCGGTCCTGGCATTTGCGGACGGCAGAAACTATAAGCTCATGAGCAGCTCCCAGGATCACAAGAGAGCAGGAGACGGAGATACCGGACTCAATACCGGCGGTATGGGCACCTTCTCCCCCAGTCCCTTCTACACTGAGGAAATCGATGCGTATTGCCGGGAGCACATCTATCAGAGAACGATGGACGCGATGGCAAAAGAGGGAAGGCCTTTCCGCGGTGTGCTGTATTTTGGCCTGATGCTGACCCAGGACGGACCGAAAGTGCTCGAATACAACACAAGATTCGGAGACCCTGAGACACAGGTCGTTCTGCCCAGAATGAAATCCGATATCATCGACGTGATGCAGGCCTGCATTGACGGAACACTGGATCATATCGATCTGGAATTTGAGAACAATGCGGCTGTCTGTGTCGTAGTCGCTTCGGGCGGATACCCCGGCAGCTACGAGAAGGGGAAAGTCATCACCGGACTCGATGCATTTGACGGCAAGGAAGGGTATTACTGCTTCCACGCAGGAACGAGCATGAACGAAAAGGGCGAGACCGTGACCAGCGGCGGACGTGTGCTGGGTGTGACGGCTCTGGGCGCCACGCTTCGTGAAGCGAGAGCCAATGCATATGAGGCTGTTAAACTGATCCACTTCGACGGGCAGTACATGCGCAGCGATATCGGCAAGGCTATTGATTCAGTTTGAACGGGGATTATGGTGTATATGCATCCGGACGGGATCACCGGGTGATGTCAAACAGGGTCGGGAGTTTCATAGAACTCGGAATGGAGAAAGAGATGAGCAAATGGAGTAGGAAAGTCAAAAGAGTGCTGTCGGCTGTCGGGATCAGCGTCCTGATCGCAGTCAATGCGGCCTCTTTTTCAATGAATGCATCAGCTGCGACGATCATAGCAGACAGTGTCATGATCAGAGACGACGCCTCTACAGATGCCGGGATCATCGGAAGTCTCAATGAAGGCGACGAAGTCACGATCGTAGATCAGGTGACAGACGGAGAGGGATATATCTGGTATTATGTCCAGCTGGAAAACGGCAATTACGGCTATGTGAGAAGCGATCTGGTCGATGCGGATGAAAATGAGAAGCAGATCGGCCGCGATGAAGAGGAAAATGAGCCTCAGGAGAGTCAGGAAGAGAGTCAGGAAGAGACTCAGGAGGAAGCTTCCGAACAGGCTCAGAAAGAGGAGAATGCCGAGCAGGCAGATGCGCAGGAACAGGAAGCCGGCCAGGCTGCTGCGGCGGATACTTCAGAGCAGACAAATGCGGCTGTTTCTGAGACGGAAGAGAAAGACGGCGCTTTTGACGCGCTGACAGACGAAAAGAGCGATCTCTCTGTCAGATTTGATAAAGAACCGGACGGAACGGGCAGGTGGTATGTCTATAACAATGACAATAATACCCGCTACAGGATCGTGGAAGAGGGCGAAGCAGCTGCTGCCGGCGGCCCCGGAATGTGGAAGCCGGCTGCCATTATCTTCGGACTTCTTGCGCTGGCACTCGCTGCGATCGCTGCGCTTCTGTTCAAGAACATAAGAGACGCAAGAAGCAGAAATTCGCGCAGAAGATCTCTCGAAGTGGCAGGATACGCCCCGTTTGATGAGAACGAAGAAGAGGAAGAAGAGGACGAGTTCTACTTCGAAGATGACGACGACGAGGACCTCCCCGATGAGGAAGAAGAGAAAGCCGCTTATTCCGACAGTGATGACGGTTCTGATATCGATGCGGATTCCGACAGTGATGCACTGACAGAGACCGTTTCAGTGTCCCGGGAAAAACGGGGATTTTCGGATTCGACGATCGAAGCCGGGATCCCGGAAGAAGCCGTGACTGACGAAATCGACGCAGAAGAGATCGTCGCAGGTTATGCGGGAGCTGTTTTCGAACAGGATCAGGCAGATGAGGAAATCTCTGCGGAAGAGTCGGAACCCTCTGAACAGGAAGAAGAGGAAAACGGTTCCGCCCGGGAAGATATGATCGATCAGGAAGAGATCTCCGAAGAGGAAGATATTCCCGAGACGGAAGCTGACTACGCTGCGGATGACGAGGAAGAATTCGAAGAAACAGCCGGGACCAAAGAAGCTGACTTCGAAGAAGCCGAATCTGAAGAAGCTGCATTCGAAGAAGCTGAATTCGAAGAAGCTGAATTCGAAGAAGTCGAATCCGAAGACGACTTCGAAGAAGATGATGACGAAGAAGACGATTACGAAGAAGACGATTACGAAGAAGATGATGACGAGGACGATGATGAGGATCAGCCGGGCGCATCTTCAAAGGGCGGTTCTTTCTGGAGCAGACTTTTTGCCGGAAAATCTTCTGACGAAGACGAGGAAGACGAAGAAGAAGATCAAGACTACGAAGAGGACGAAGATTACGAAGAAGACGGTGATGAGGACACAGAGCCCGGTGATGCGGATTCCGAGGAAGATTATGAAGACGAGTACGAGGATGACGATACGGAGGATGATGATACGGAGGATGATGACGACCTCATGAGCGAAGACGACTACGACGATGAGGAGGAAGAAGAAGAGCGTCCTTCCCGCAGTGCCCGCAGAGCGGGATCCGGCAAAGAAAACAGCGGATTTATGGGATTTTTGAAAAAGCTGTTCGGCTCGGAATCCGGTGAAGATGAAGAGGAAGATTACGGCGATGACGAGGAGGGACCCGTCCGTGAATTCGATGAATTCAAGGAGTACCCTGAAGATATCGATCTGCTTCCAAGAGAGGACAGCACCGATGACGCAGGAGAGCGGCTCTATGAAGAGGATTATTACGGAGGTGATGACCTTCGCGATGAAAACCGCGGAAGGCTTTCCATGCAGCGCGTGATGAAGAACGTCAGCTACAAAGAAGAAGAAGCGGATTTTTCGCAGGACGGTATTGATGACGACTCCTATGACGATCTCACCGAATCACTCTTTGATGATGACGATGATATGTCATTCTCCTTTATCAGCAACTCGAGGAAAAAATAACGATAAAAACGAGAAAGAAATAAGGAGAGCTGGAAGACTTTTGACTTTCATACCGTTTGCTGAACTCATCCGCTGAACTTGACAGAAATATCCACCTGTTATATCATAAGTATAACAGGTGGATTCTTCTCGTAATGGTTTTCTTTTTAAAGAGCTTGAAATAAAGGAAGGTGATACTATGCTGATCGAAATTGATTTCAGCAGTGATGAGGCTATATACCAGCAGCTGTGTAATCAGATCATTCTCGGGATCGCGACTTCTCGAATCTCTGACGGCGAAGTCCTACCCTCCGTCAGACAAATGGCGGACGAGATCGGGATCAATATGCATACTGTCAACAAGGCATACACAGTCCTTCGGCAGGAGGGCTTTGTCAAAGTAGACAGAAGGCGCGGCGCATTCGTATCTGTGGATGACAAGAACAGAGAGCGCGCACTGCGTATCGTCGAAAAGGAGTTGAGAGTCCTTCTTGCTGAGGCAAGGTGCAGAGGACTGAGCAGGAACGATGTATTATATTTGGTTGAGAAGATCTACGATGAATACGACGGTGGAATAAAGGGCTGATCAATGAGAGATAATTATACCCCCAATGCACTCGAAGCCATCCGGCTTGCAAAGAGTGCTTCGAAACATAGCAAACAGAATTATACCGGTTCGGAACACCTGCTCCTGGGGCTGGTCGCAGAACCGGACGGAGTTGCTTCCAAAGTTCTCAGGGAGAACAATTGTACTTTGGAACGCCTCAATGACATGATCGCACAACTGAATATACGCTCCGCGAACCTGGCGCTTTTGGATCACGAGGGCTTTTCGCCCAGATGCCAGAAGATCATGAGGATCGCTGCGTCTCAGGCGGAGAAATATCATTCCGATCAGATCGGGACCGAGCATCTCCTTCTTGCGATCATCACAGAGGGAGAGAACATTGCCCTCAAACTCATAGAGACGCTCGGCATCAATCCGGCCAAGGTCTATTATGAGACACTCTCCGCCATCGGCGAGAATCCGGCCGATCACAAGGAGGACCTGAACAAGAACGGAGCACAGAAAGAACCGGGGATCCTGTCGCAGTACAGCAGAGATCTCACACTGCTCGCGCAGCAGGGCAAACTGGATCCTGTGATCGGAAGACAGAATGAGATCAACAGGATGATCCAGATTCTGAGCAGAAGAACGAAGAATAACCCATGTCTGGTGGGAGAACCCGGTGTCGGCAAGACGGCGATCGTAGAGGGACTTGCACAGAGGATCGTCCAGGGTTCGGTCCCTGAGTCCGTAAAGAACAAGAGACTGCTCACTATGGATCTCTCCGGAATGGTCGCCGGGTCAAAATACAGAGGGGAGTTTGAAGAGCGGATCAAGAGGGTCATTGCGGAAGTGATCGCGGACGGCAATGTCATTCTCTTTGTTGATGAGATGCACACACTGATCGGCGCAGGCGGCGCAGAGGGCGCGATCGACGCCTCCAATATCCTGAAACCGTCTCTGGCAAGGGGCGAGATCCAGCTGATCGGTGCCACGACCTTGAATGAATACCATAAATATGTGGAAAAGGACGCCGCACTGGAGAGACGATTCCAGCCGATCCAGGTGGAAGAGCCCACAAAAGAGGAAGCGGTTGCGATACTGGAAGGGATCGTCAGCGCTTACGAAAAGCATCACAACGTGATCGTGACGAAAGAGGCGATCCTTTCTGCGGTGGAGCTCTCGGAGCGCTACATCAACGACAGAAATCTGCCGGATAAAGCGATCGATGTGATCGATGAGGCGTGCGCCAGCGTGCGTCTTGGCAGAGCGGATCAGCATGAGGACGCCGTCAGGAAGATGGAGGAAGAGATCCGCGAATCGGATCAGCTTCTTGCCGGCGCGCTTTCTGAGGGAAGGATCGACGACGCCAAAGAGATTCGGAACCATCAGGAAGAGCTGGCCAGGAAGCTGCAGGGGGCAAAGCGGAGACAGGAGCGCAAACAGAGCGCTAAGATCCCTGAAGTTACGGAAGACGATGTCGCTTCCGTTGTCTCCATGTGGTCCAAAGTGCCGGTTCAAAGGTTAACGGAGAGGGAAAGCGCAAGACTGCTCCGACTCGAAGACGAACTTCACAAGAGAGTCATCGGCCAGGAAGAAGCCGTACATGCCGTGGCCAAGGCGATCCGAAGAGGACGCGTAGGCCTTACGGATCCGATGCGGCCGATCGGTTCTTTCCTGTTCCTCGGACCCACCGGTGTCGGAAAGACGGAACTGTCCAAGGCACTCGCGGAAGTCATGTTCGGTTCCGACCAGGATATGATCCGCGTGGATATGTCGGAATACATGGATTCTCTTCGATGAGATCGAAAAAGCGCACAGAGATGTGTTCAATGTCCTGCTTCAGATCCTTGACGAGGGACATATCACGGATTCCAAGGGACACAAGGTCAATTTTAAGAACACAGTGATCATCATGACATCCAATGTAGGAGCGCAGAAGATCATTGAACCGAAAACGCTGGGCTTTGCCGATAAACCTACGGCGGAGCAGAGCTATGAGAAGATGAAGAACGGGGTCATGGACGAAGTGAAAAAGATGTTCAGACCTGAATTCATCAACAGGATCGACGAGATCCTCGTATTCCATTCTCTGAGCGGTGAAGAAATGCAGAAGATCTGTACGCTCCTGTGTGAAGATCTGATCAGTAGAGCAGACAAGTATCTGAACATCAGGCTGAAGGTGACGCCGGCCCTCAAGAAGCACATCGTGCAGGAATACGCGGATCCCAAAATGGGAGCACGTCCCTTAAAGCGCGCGATCCAGAGAGTGATCGAAGACGCGCTTTCCGAGAAACTTCTCGCTGAGGAGATCTGGCCGGGGCAGACGGTGACTGCAGGATACAGGGGAGGAACTGTAACGTTCGATGGCAGGGATTAAGAAAAAGACAGCATTTTTTTGTCAGGAATGCGGCTATGAGTCCGCCAAGTGGACCGGACAGTGCCCGTCCTGCAAAGCATGGAATTCTATGGTGGAGGAGCCGATCAGGATCAGCTCCTCCAAATCGTCTGCGGCAGCCGTAAGAGGCCTGTCCGTCTCACGGACACCGTTCAGTCTTGGAGGGGATAACCGGAGTTTGCAGCCGGTCCCTCTCTCGCAGGTAAAAGATTTAGCCGAGACCCGATTTTCAACGGGGTTTTCCGAACTTGACAGAGTGCTTGGAGGCGGCGCAGTGGCGGGATCACTGGTTTTGTTCGGCGGAGATCCGGGCATCGGAAAATCCACGATCCTTCTGCAGACGTCGTGCCATATGGCCGCTGCAGGAATTTCTGTTTTGTATATTTCCGGAGAAGAGTCTCTTCGCCAGATCAAGCTCCGCGCCATGAGGATCGGGAGTGCGCCGGACACACTGAAGTTTTTGTGCGAGACCGGCCTCGGGACGATCTCCGATATCATACTCAGAAGTAAGCCGCAGGTCGTTGTGATCGATTCCATACAGACAATGTACAGCGATGACATTCAATCCGCACCCGGAAGCGTCTCTCAGGTCAGGGAAACGACCGCGGTGCTGCTTCGTCTGGCCAAAGAAACGGGCATCACATTCTTTATCGTAGGACACGTCACGAAGGAAGGGACGGTCGCCGGACCGAGAGTGCTGGAGCATATGGTGGATACGGTCCTGTATTTTGAAGGGGACAGATATGCCTCATACAGGATTTTGAGAGGTGTCAAGAACCGATTCGGTTCCACCAATGAGATCGGTGTCTTTGAGATGAGGAGAGAAGGTCTTGTGGAAGTCCCCAATCCATCGGAATATATGTTGAGCGGGCGGCCGCTGGGATCGAGCGGATCGGCGGTGACATGCTCGATGGAAGGGACCCGTCCCATGCTCACAGAAGTGCAGGCCCTGGTGGTCAGGACCAATTTCGGGTATCCGAAAAGACAGTCCACCGGAACGGACGCGAACCGAGTGGGCGTACTCATGGCAGTGATCGAAAAGAGGCTGAATATCCCTCTTTCCGATTATGATGCCTATATAAACCTTGCCGGCGGGATCCGGCAGACGGAACCGGCGCTGGATCTGGGGATCATTCTCGCCATCCTGTCAAGTTTCAGCGGCAGAGCCGTGCCCGATGATCTCGTCGTTTTCGGCGAAGTGGGTCTTTCCGGAGAAGTGCGGTCCGTTTCCATGGCAGAAAACCGTGTACAGGAAGCCTCCAAGCTGGGGTTCCATACCTGTATTCTGCCTGCCTCATGCGTGGACGGAATGAAAGCCCCGGCGGGGATGCGCTTGATCCCCATAAAGGGAATCGGGCAGCTGTCGGAGTATCTGGCCAATTGTTGAGCGGTCTCAAGGACCTTTGCGGCGCACGGCTTAGAAACCGTGACCGCCGCCGCTTCCGCCGCTGAAACCGCCGCCGCCTCCTCTGGAGCCGCCGCCTCCGCCCGATGATCGTGAGACGGGAGAGTAGACGCGGGATGTGTGGTCGTGGACCGCCTCGGCGCCCCGGAGGCGGTAATCCACTTTCGCCGCATCTATGATCTCCTGCGCATTGGCTTTGGAAGCTGATGCTGCAAAACGGAGGATCAGGTAATTGAGCGTCAGTGCGATGATCAGAGCGACGAGCGCTGCGCTGATATACCGCATGGGCTGTGCGATCCTTCCTCCCTGAAGCAGTGTGTAAGCCTGCTTGTATGCGGTACTGGCACAGGTATAGTAGAGACCTTTGGAGGCATACCTGTAGATATTGTCGGAGATCGTCAGTGAGTATGCGTTTGTGACTACTTCGCTGATCTTCCCGTTGTTTTTGATATAAAGTTCACGGTTGCCCATATCGATCACAAGAAGCATGCCGCTGTCTGTCCCGAATAATCTCTCATAGAGATTTTTGGAGTACTGTACCGTCGACGTTTCCGTATTGCTGCAGGAAACAAAACCGGCATTTCCGTATTCCGTGATTGGAATCATATCATCAAGCAGATTCGCTTCTTCTTCCTCCGTCAGAAGATCATACGCATCATTAATATAAACCGAATATCCTGTCTGCGGATTGTCATATATGAACAGCGGATCGTCTGCATGCACGTCCAGCACGCATACACAGAGGACTGTCACGAGGATCATGCAAGTTGACAATAAAGTGATGACCCGAGTATGTATTCTGTCAGTTCGCACTGTCATTTCCTCCTTTCCTGTCATAGAACGTCGGCAGAGGCCTTGTCGCCAGAATGTTGTACTTTCGGATCATTCCGATCAGTGTGAGCATGACGCCGAGAGCACTGAGGATGGATCCTCCGTAGAACCAGAGATCACTGACCGGGTTAAAGACCAGGATCACTGCGGAGATGATCACAGCGATCAGGCTCCCCAGAGTGTGGAGGAAAATTCCTTTTTTGGCCATTTCCGTTTCCGCCATGGTTTCGATCAGGGCGATGACCGCAATGAGGAGCAGCATGGAAATGACACCGTAAATTGTATAAAAAGTGATCGTTCCCTCATCAGTCAGAAATGCCATAGCTGGTTTGAGACCGATCAGGATCAGTGCCAGGACCAGAGGAATGAGCTTCCAATATCCGGAGATCCCGTAGGAACCGGTTTTGCCGAGGTTGTCCGCACCGTTATGCCTGAAGACGTTCCCGGACGGATCTTTGGTGAATCTGTATCCGATGTCATTCGCGCGGGAATCCTTGTCAGAGATCTCGGATACGCCGACCATATAAAGCGCCAGACTGACCAGAGCAGTGATCGAGGAACACATCAGAGCGGCGTGTCCTGTAATTGTGAACAAAAGAGCGAGCACAGCAAAGATAGGGAGCGCGAGAAGGAGACTGCCGAATACATACTTTTTCTCGTCGACGGGAAGATCTGCGGTGATCTTTCCGGTGCTGCCGTTCATGACCGCATAAGCGACTCGGTCCCCTTTTCTGTATGTCAGGAACCATACCGGAAGAAAGGCGCATTCCGGTTTTTCGGATTCCATGCGGAGCCCGATGTTCTCCAGCTTTTTTTCTCCCGGCGCCTGCATCCCTTTGTCGCGAAATTCCGGAACACCTGAAATTCTGTCGATGGTATCGTCATACAGCATTTCCTGCAGGGAATCACTGTAAACAGAACTGTCCACATCCGGCGAGTCGGCATAGAAACCGCAGAGCATGGAAGGAGTGAACGGCTTAAAAGTATCGGCCTTGAACGGAGCAATACAGGATGCGACCGTATCGTCAAAAGAGGAGGACGCATCGTAGTTGAGTCCTTCATAGCTTGCGTCGACCTCTCCGGACAGCCTGTAATGATCGGTGATCTTGTAGTCTCCGCGGCGGTAGCTGTGTTCACCCTTGAGCCGCAGAGTACCTCTCAGTTTCAGGTCGTAGATCCAATAGGGCATATAGATGCCTCTGAACCGGTCAAGGAACTGCGGATCCCGGAATTCTCCCGGCGCGAACAGCGCTCTTTTGACCAGACGCGAATAGGCTTTCTGGCAGTCCTTTTTGGTCTGGGTAAACGGGATGATGTGTTTGGGCCGCTTCTCTTTGCTCATGCGGCTGTCGAGGATCGTGGAAGCGCCGCAGTACATGCAGAAACCGGCAGCAGTCACATTCGTCGTCATGACCTCACCGCCGCACTGCGGGCAAGTAAAAACAGTGACACCGAAATCATCCCTCTCTTCGGCGTCCTGTGTCTTCTGGTATTCATACGGATCCAGCTTCGTCTTGCAGTAGTCGCACATGAGCATCTGCGACTCTATGTCAAAACTGAGATTACCGCTGCAGTTTGGGCAATTATACATGTTCACCTCCGAATCATCAGGTCACTGCGTTTACGGCTCATCCGCACGGACAGCGCCGCTATTTATTATAATACCATATTCGTAACGGTTCGATATATTCCGGGCGATCATTTTGGCAGGGCGCCGGAAATTGTCGCTGTCAAGTCACATGCAGATGATATAATGTGCGTGTAGATATATGCAATGCGGATGTATTTATTATGCATTCGGTTTGACGGATTCAGTTAAATGAGCATTATAAACGTAATGAGGCTGAACGAATCTTAAAAAAAGGAGGCTATATATGAGAAAGATCGATGACAGCGCATTTATTGCAGAGGGGGCCAAAGTGATCCGCGACGTGGTGCTGGAAAAGAACAGCAGCGTGTGGTTCGGCGCGGTCCTAAGAGGAGACGAGAACCGGATCGTCATAGGGGAAGGGTCCAATATACAGGATAATTGTGTGGTCCATGTCGGCGCCAATGATCCAACGATCGTCGGCAAAAATGTCACCGTGGGACATCTTGCCATTCTTCACGGCTGCACGATCGGTGACAACACGCTGATCGGTATGCATTCCACCATCATGAACGGCGCGGTGATCGGCAGCGGCTGCATCATCGGAGCCTGCTCGCTTGTGACCGAGAAGACCGTCATCCCGGATAACAGTCTGGCTTTCGGAAGTCCCGCCAAAGTGATCCGCCGGACGACAGAAGAGGAGCGCGCACGGATCGCCAATGACGCGCAGTTCTACATTCGGGAAGCAGCGCATTATAAATCGGAGTAAGCTTTTATATCGTTCCTTTTGTTTATATAGGCTTAAACTATGCTTTTCAAAAAAATGAGCTTATAGAATCGATTGGAGTTTGAAATTAAATTCCATTATGATTTAAGTACAGTAATAACGTCATTTGAAGAGACATATTGTCTATATTTAACAAAAGGAGGGTAATTCAATGGCATTAGTTTACACCGACGAGCAGAAAGAACTGATCGCAATGGTCAAGGAAATGGCTGAGAAAGAAGTCAAGCCTCACGTTGCCGAATGCGACCGCACCGGCAGATGCCCTGATGAGCTTTTTGCACCTGCTCTGGAGATGGGCCTTCACCTTGCTGAGATTCCGGAAGAGTACGGCGGAATGGGACTCAGCTTTGAGACCACAGCTATGATGTACGAAGAGCTGGCAAAGGTGGATGCAGGATATGCAGATACCCTTGTTACTACTTTTGTGGCATTCAGAAATGTTATGCTTGCAGGCACACCCGAGCAGATCCAGTATTTTGCAGACATCGTTCAGGAAGGCAAATTCGCATGCTTCGCGATCACCGAGCCCAACGCAGGTTCTGATGCCGGCGCTCTGAAGGCTACTGCAGTCAAGGACGGCGACGATTATATCCTCAACGGAACCAAGACTTTCGCGACCAACGGCGAGTGCGCTTCCCTTTACATCAGTTTCTTCCGCACAGAGGAAGGCATCACTGCATTCATGATCGACCGCGACACACCCGGATTCTCCGTCGGCGCACATGAGGATAAGATGGGCTTCCGTCTTTCCAACACGACCGAGCTTATTTTCGACAATGTCCGCGTTCCTGAGAGCCGTGTCATCGGCACAAAGGGCAAGGGCCTTAACGTGGCACTGGGCTGCCTGAACATCTCCCGTGCTTTCGTTGCGACTCTGGCTGTCGGCATCATGCAGAGAGCTCTGGATGAGGCTGTTGCTTATGCGAAGATCCGCAAACAGTTCGGCAAGCCCATCATCAAGTTCCAGATGGTGCAGGGCCTGCTCGCGGATATGGCGATCAAGACTGAGGCTGCAAGATGCCTGGTCAACAACACAATGAGAATGATCGACGCCGGCATGGACGTACGCAAAGAAGGCGCGATCACGAAGTGCTTCGTCACTGACGTGGCTCAGGAAGTCACTTCCAACGCTGTTCAGGTTCTCGGCGGATACGGCTACAGCCGCGAGTATCCCGTAGAGAAGCTCATGCGTGATGTCAAGATCTTCCAGATCTTTGAGGGAACCAACCAGATCCAGAGACAGACAATTGCTAAATGCCTTGAGAGAGAATATCCCGATCTCATCTGATAAGCAATCATTAATCTAACGTTTTACTGCTTTTATCTGCCGCCGGGCAATTTGTTCGGCGGCAGAACTGTTGTGAAATATGTCTTGTGCCGCGCGGAATCCCATCTGCGGTATGAGAAGACTGATCAGAAAGAGGCATCAAATGAGAGTATCGGGAATGAAAATCAATCCGGAGCTGGAAAAGCTCTACAGATCACGCGGTGACTGGACAGATGATACACTGCTCACCCGCTTCGAGAGATCCGTAGAGAAGTTCGGTGACAGGGAGTTTGTCGTTGATGATCTGGGCAGAAGATATACATACAAAGAAATGGACCTGTATTCGGACAAAGTTGCTGCAGTCCTGAGCGAATACGGTGTCCGCGAAGGCAGCATGGTGACATACCAGATCACACCGAGGAGTGAGTTCGTCGCAGTAATGCTTGCATGTTTCAAGCTGGGCGCAGTGTCTGCGCCGCTCGGAATGTTTTTTGAAAACGAAGGCCTTCACGATATTTTGGCATTTTTGGGAAGCAACCTTCACATCAGTGTGGCAAAATACAGAGGACGTGACAGAGGCGGCATGATCGAAGAGTCCCTCGAGGGCGTTCTGTCCCGCAAGAAGATCATCCTGGTGGGTGAGAGCAGGACGGCACCGGAGCTTGTATGTCTGGAAGAACTTCTGATGCAGAATCTGCCGGTTCCTCCCAGATACAGAGGGACAGGTACAGATCTGTCAACAATACTGTGCACGTCGGGGACCACCAGCATGAGCAAAGGTGTCATGCTGACCAATGATAATATCATTTTCTCAGAAGACGGATTTAACAAAGAGCTGGGCCTCACAGAGGAAGACATTATGTTCATGCCCGCTCCCTTAAACCATGCGACGGGATATCATCACGGGATCATTTCGCCCATGCTCAGAGGCGGCAAAGTCGTCCTGCAGGAGAGATTCTGCTGTGTAGACGCTATTCATATGATGAACAGGGAAAAAGTGACCTATTCCATGGGAGCGACACCGTTCATCTACGATCTTGTCGCGCAGCTGGACATCAGCGGTGAAAAGCTTCCCTACCTTCGCTTTTATATTTGCGGCGGTGCGCCGGTTCCGGAATTTCTGGTCAATAAAGCCTTTAATAATCACCGGATCCTTGTATGCGAGTGTTACGGCTCTACGGAAAGTGTGCCGCACTTGTATGTGAGACCTTCCGAAGCCTTGGACGTGCATGGACGCTGGTCCGGAAGAGCGATGGGCGGCATTGAAGTACGCATAGTGGACAGTAATCACAATGAAGTGCCCAGAGGAACGGTCGGTGAAGAAGCGTCGCGGGGCCCCAGCGTCTTTGTCGGATACTACAAAAACGAGGAGGCGACGAATAAGGCGCTTGACGATGACGGATGGTGCTACAGCGGAGATCTCTGTGTCATGGACGATCATGACAATGTGAAAGTCGTGGGCAGGATCAAAGACGTCATCATAAGAGGTGGAGAGAATCTCAATGCCAATGAGATCGATTCCAATCTCGAAGGCTGCCCCGGAATCGCGGACCATACAATAGTCGGAAGACCGGAAGCAAGACTGGGCGAGAGAATATGCGCGTTTATTGTGTGCGAGCCGGGATGTCAGCCGACGAAGGAAGACATCACAGGGTATCTTAAAGAGAAGAGAGTGCCGAAGCGTCTGTGGCCGGAGTATGTGGAATATATCGATCAGATTCCCCGGACTGACAGCGGAAAAGTACAGAAATTCAAACTGGATAAAGTCCTCAGAGAAAGAATCGGCCTTTCTGACAACGAGAAAGGGATCACTGCAAGCAGCGGGCAGGAATGCGGATTTGAGGACTGAGCATAAGATCACGGATAAGACCGCGAATGCGGGAATGAATTAATTAAAACGGGAGAGTACCAATGAGTATACAGCAGATCGTAAGTCCGACCCGCTATATCGGAAGAGGAAAACCCAGAAGGACCAGAAAAGACATTGAGATAT
Source organism: uncultured Lachnospiraceae bacterium (assembly GCA_902801585.1). The sequence goes on from CADCIU010000004.1 coordinate 105,553, forward strand.
ACTGCTGCAGCGAATGCGGGACCTATCTGACCGGATGGACACAGAACAATACGGCACCGCAGCACTGCTCGAATACAATGCGGAAGGTTGAACCGATTCCCAATGATCAGCTCGATCCTGCACTGCAGATCGACTATAAGATCAAGGGGAGCCTGAATAACAACTGCATTATCGTGACCTGGGGCAGAGTGCGGCCAGAGTGGATCCTGATGGAATCATTCCGGGGATCACAGTTCTTCTATGTGGAGAATTCTTATAAAGAAGTATTTGCTCTGGCGGGAACGGATGCTTACGCATATTGCGATAAGGATCCGTGCGCAGAGTGCTCCTTCAGATGCAAGAGGGGATTTGCAATTTATGCGATGCTTCCGGGGATCGGCATTGTCAAGAGAGAAATAGACAGAATATCGAGCGACAAAGGATGATCGTCGGATGATCCTGAAAAAAGGACTGCCGTGCAGGGTGATGATATCCCTGACGGCAGTCCTTTTTTGACCCGAATGCGGTCCGTAATTCAAACCGGAGCTTTTTTAACAAAGCCTTCTGAAAAATCTGGAGAGATCTTCAAAATCGGATCTCTTAATTATTATCGCTGTAGTTCCTGTAATTGCATGACAGGTACTCGATAAAGCTGTCTACGGCATGCTGCTTCTGCAGCTTGCGATTATAGACCATCTGAACAACATGAAAATCATCCGGCACATCCTCGATCTCTAACAGACGGATGCCGGGGCTGTTGACGACAAAAGGCGTTTTGAGAAGGATTGAAATGCATTCATGGACCCGCATCGCACCGATGATCGCCTCTTCGGCACTGCAATTGTATTCTATATCGATCCTGCGGTCTCCGATCAGCTTCTGTATATCTCTTCCGATCGGCATATCTACGTGATAACTGAGAGCGGTCATGCCTTCCAGATCATCGAGCTTTAATGATGCCTGTGAAGCGAAAGGACCGTCATCCATTGTCGCTACGACCAGCTGCTGCTTATAGATCGGGATATATTCGATCTCGGGGTATCCCTCGACATAGCTGCAAAAGCCCAGGTCCCATTTTCCTGACTGAACGTTTTCCAGTATCCGCTCGGTCTGCTCCATGTGAGCGCGGACCTGTACATAGGAACCTGCCTGGCTTCTGAATTCGTTGACGACTCTGGGAAGAAATTCGCTCAGAAGAGCGTTCACACAGCCTACCTCAATCCTGCCCTTGAGTTTGCTTGCTCTCTCCTGCATGATATCGACACCTTTATCGAGCTCTCTCAGAGCGCAGGAAACATATACATAAAACTCACTTCCGTTCTTCGTAAGAACAATATTTCTGCCCTTTTTGTGGAACAGATCAACGCCGAGCTCATCTTCAAGGGAGTGGATCGCGCCGCTTAAGCTTGGCTGCGTGATCGACAGCTCCTGTGCTGCCTTTGTGTAATGCTGAAGTTCTGCCAGCCTTTTAAAATAATACAATTGTGAAAGATTCATATTGCTGCCATCCCTAATTGTTATTGTATTAAGCATCCCCTATATAAAGAATACATCGTTTGTTCCTATAAGTCAAACGTCAAAATGCGGCTGTAACCAATAAATTCGAACATATACTGCCTGTTTGTCCGTTTTTGGCAATTATGTCGGACGATTGACCGATATTGTTAATTCAAAAACACGCTTGTGGTGAAAATAGACAAAAAGATTGAGCGAAATAAGCGTTCTTTAGTCAAATTATAGTCTTAACCTATTGTTTGGCGATTTATTTGACTGTACTTACGATTGGACGCTTTCAGTCAAATTCAATAAAATATTAACAGATGAGGGGTAAAAAGCCTTTCATTTGGCTTTTGTTTAATCATTTAAACCTATAAGGAGGACTACATTATGAAATTAACTGAACAGCAGTTCCAGGATTACCTGCTTCAGATCCGCGCGCTGGCTGAGGGCCCGTTCGATGAGATGCAGAAAGAGATTGAAGTCACGAACACATTCCCTCCGGAGTTCTATGAGACAGCAATCAAGAATGACCTTTATCGTTTTGCTCTTCCCGAGCAGTACGGCGGATTCGGACTCTCCGAGAAACAGATCCTGATGGTTCAGGAAGAGTTCTCCCGCGGCCCCGGCGGAATGCGTATGCACCTTCACCATGCTGCAGACCTTGACTGGAGAATTCTGGACGATTTCGGAAGCGACGAGCTGAAAGCTCAGTACATGGACAAGTTCCAGGACAAGACCATCTATGTTAACTTCGCTCTTACAGAGAGAACCGGCGGCACAGGCGCTGACCTTCACACCATCGCACAGAAGGATCCCGAGGATCCCGATTACTACATCATCAACGGTGAGAAGACCCTCATCTCCCACACGGATTGCTCTGACTTCACATACCTGATCGTGAAGACAGATCCCACTTCCGACAAGGATGAGTCCCTGTCTGCATTCTTTGTAGATGTTCACACTCCCGGATTCGAGATCATTCCTATGTCCCACATGATGGGCTGCCGCGGCGCAGGCCACGCTGACCTGAAGTTCACCAACATGCGCGTACATAAGAAATTCATGCTGGGCAAAGAAGGACAGGGTCTTGAGGTTGCAATGCACTCTCTGGCAGTTTCCCGTGCACACATCGCTGTTTCCAACCTTGGTATGGCTCAGAGAATGCTTGAGATGACCATCAAGAGAGCACACGATCGTGTAACATTCGGCAAGCCTCTTTGCAAGAGACAGAAGATCCAGCAGGATATCGCTGACATGGGCACAAAGATCAATGCTCTTCGTCTGATGATCTGGGATTTCGCAAAAGATTACGATGCAGGCGTCAACATCGATATGAAGGCTGCTATGTGCAAACTGTTCTCGATCGACACTGTTCGTGAAGTTTCCGATGCAATGCTCGAGATCTTCGGCGGAATCGGCTATTTCGAGGACAACAACGGCGTTCGCAGACCTGATGGCTCTGATTACGGCCCGGTTGAGAGACTGTATCGTGACTGCCGCGCAATGTGGCTTGAGGAAGGCCCTCGTACCGTTCAGAGACTGACAGCATTCCGTGGACTTGACAAGTGCGGCGGACGTATTGCTTATCTTGACTAATCTGCAGATTAAAGGTTTACTTGCATTTTAATAGTCGAAATGGCCATAAGGATCTTCCTTATGGCCATATTTCGGATTATTTATCAGAGGAGAAAATATGAGACCATTAGAAGGTGTAAAAGTTGTTGACCTTACAACATTTCTCGCTGCTCCCACAACTTGCAGAGTACTCGGTGAGTGGGGCGCTGATGTAATCAAGGTGGAAGCCCCCAAGGGTGACCCCGGCCGCACACAGGGTGCCGTTTTCGGCATGAAGTATGAGGACGACGAGAACCTCGGTTTCGACATGTCCAACATGAATAAGAGATTCACGACAGTGAACCTTAAGAGTGAGAAGGGCAAGGAAGTGATGGACAAGCTGCTGGCAGAGGCAGATGTCTTCGTAACGAACACAAGGACCAAAGCGCTTGTTAAGCTTGGATATGACTATGACACACTAAAAGTCAAATACCCCAAACTGATCTTTGCTCAGATCCTCGGATACGGTGAGAACGGCCCGGAGAAGGATACAGCCGGTTTCGATGTGACATGTTATATGGCCAGAGGCGGTGTATTCGGAACTACGGTCAATAAAGGCAGCGACCCTATGATCCCTACTAACGGTTTTGGTGATTTCCAGGCTTCCATGTGCCTTGCTTCCGGCATCTGCGCAGCTCTGTTCAACAGAAATCGTACCGGAGCAGGAGATAAAGTGACCGTTTCCCTTCATCATGCAGCGATCTTCATGCTCAGTACGGGTGTCGTATCCGCTCAGTATGGAAACTCTTATCCGAAGGATCGCCGTGAAGTGATCTGCCCTACCAACAATGTTTTCAGGACTGCTGATGACAAGCTCATTGCTGTATGCGCTCCTGAATATGACAGAACTTACGATAAGATCATGCGTCTCGTCGGACGCGAGGACCTGGTAGGCAACGAGAAGTATAACAATTGCGACCGCCTCAATGAGACACACCTCAATCATGAGGTCGTAGACATTCTCGACGAAGCGATCAGGAAATTCACAAGAAAAGAAATCCTTGATATCTTCAAGTCCAATGACATTCCTTGTGAGGGATGCTATGAGCCTGTCGATATGTACGATGACGAGCAGGTTTGGGCGAACCAGATCATGACAAAGCTCGATTGCCCTTCCGGAAAGCGCAATATCGCCACAGCACCCGTGAAATTTGCATCCAATGCAGATCCCGATTATATTGTGACGCGCGCACAGGGTTCCGATACGATCGAAGTTATGAAAGAACTCGGCTATACGGATGCCCAGATCGAAGAGTATCTTGCAGAAGGCGCAGTTGTGGGAAAGACTGCTCTTCGCAAATAATGCAGGATCCGCCTGCATAATGACGCACGTCCGATCTGCAGTTGATCCGCTGTGTGCGGCAATACTGCGGTTGAACGATTGGCAGACCCGTGTGTGTGGCTTGCGCGGGCCTGCCATAAATAGTAATAGAAATTAATTGAAAAGGGGAAAAACATGAGAGACAAAAAATATATTTGGGCTCTGCTTTCCGTGTATTTTGCTTATCTGACACACGGAATTCAGGCTATCGTTATTTCTCAGAACTCAGCAAATTTCCAGCAGCAGTGGGGCGTTGACGCCGGCGGCATTTCCGGTGTTATTGCATGGACCGGACTTGGAAAATTCTTATCCGTCTGGATCTGCGGCGAGATCTCCGATAAGATCGGCCGTAAGATCATGATCGTCGTCGGTGCGATCATGTATGTCGCATTCTTCTTCCTGCTTCTGACAACAAACAGTGTTGCCGTTGCTTCTGTAGCAGCTTTCATGGCAGGTGTAGCAACATCCTTCTTTGACGGCGCATGCTACGCAGTTGCTCAGGAGTCCTGGGTCAAGGCTCCCGGTACTGCAGTTATCCTGATTAAGGGCGTTATCTCGGTTTCCGGTACGATCTATCCTCTTCTTGTTGCTTCCATGTCTCAGAGCGGCAACTGGAAGGCTCTGATCATTCTTCCGATCGTTATGTCCTGTATCGTTCTTGCACTTGCGCTTTTCGCTCCTTATTCCTACGACGAAGAGCTCAAAGAGTTCAAGGATTCCAAGCAGCAGAAGGCTGATGCCAAGATGCATGACGAAGATGCTGAAAAGGGCAAAGCTCGTATTAAGAGCCCTATTCCTTTCGCAGTTATCTGTGGATGCGCTATTTACGGCTTCATCGCTATGGCAACCATGTACTCCGCACAGCAGTACCTCAAAGCATTCGGTATGTCCGTTCTGGGCATGGATGAGATGTGGGCTGCAGGCCTGAACTCCATTTATACCATCGGTTCCTTCGCAGCCGTTATTATCTGGGGTATCTTCATGGCCAGCCTTGGCTGGAGAACACTTAAGATCCTCATCATCGACCTTGCAGGATCTGTTGTTGCTTACGCACTCGTTGTTCTTCTTCGTTCACCTGTCATGGTTCAGATCGGTGCATTTGCGATCGGCTTCTTCGCAGCCGGCGGCGCTCTTCAGTGCGGCGTTGCCCTGATGCAGGAGTTCCATCCCGGCCCGAAGGGAAGAAACCTTGGTATTTACTACACATTCATGGGCGCTGCTTCTTACCTGATGCCTCAGCTTGCTAAGATCTTCTACAACATGGCAGGCGGAAACGAAGCGCAGGCTGTCATCAACGAAATGACTGTAAACCTTGTTCTTGCAGTTATTGGTCTGCTCTTCATGCTGTTCCTTGCAGCAAATTACAAGAAGTGGTTCGGTGTCAGTGTCTGGTCCAAGAAAGGTGCTGACGAATAAGAATCATCAGTTGGAATAGAATATTGTTATTTATAGCCACATCTAATATCCGAGGCCGCAGCAATGCGGTTTCGGATATTTTTGCTTAAAATTGGTAAATATACATAGAAAAATAGGGCATATTTCGCTATTTACTTGTGAAAAATATACAATAAAATTGCGCGTAACGCTTGTGCTGATTGCTTTAAAGTGATATATTAATACAAGGAGACATAATAATATTCTGTCACTATTGAAGTAAGCAGAGAAGGGGGAGCAGAAATGAGCAAGAAGAACAAGATCATTGTTGCTGTTTTACTGGCTGTGAGTATACTTGTGGCCGGCAACGAGATCTACCAATTTGTGCGCGGCCTGACCGCACCATATCCGGATAATGATATCAACGGATATATCGCGTGGGCAGCCGGCGGCGCGACTGATACGACATCGAGAGGAATTTCTGTGCAGGCGCAGAAGTTCTTGGGCACCAATATTGTCATGCAGAATAAGACAGGCGCTACAGGTGCGATCGCGACTGAGTTCGTGGCACATCTTCCTGCTGACGGTTATTCTCTTTTGTATAATGCGGAAAATCCTACGCTGTATCACGTCATGGATATTTCCACTATTGATTATGAAGAGTTCTATCCTGTCCTCCTGTTCGGAAGCCAGGTGCCGGTCGTGATCGTGCCGCCGAATTCCAAATATCAGTCTATTAAGGAAGTGATCGAAGATGCGAAAGCATCTCCCGGAAAGATCAGCCTCGGCATTTCCGGTGTCGGCGGACTTCCTTACAACGTTGCCTGTATGCTTCAGAGCACCAGTAATGTCGAATTCAACCAGGTTCCTTTTGACGGAGATTCTTCTATTATCAGTGCGCTTTTGGGCGGTCATGTGGATCTTTCCATCGTCAACTATTCCACGGCGGCAGATCTCTACAAGACAGGCGATCTGCGCATTCTGACAGTTCTCAATAATGAAAGAATGGTAGCGATCCCTGAAGTCGAGACGATCTCTGAAATTTATCCCGAATATGAGAAGTATTTCCCTTGGGGTGCATTTACCGGTGTGTACTGCAGAAAAGAAGTGGATGATGATAGAAAAGCGATCCTGACCAAGGCGTTTCTGGATGGTTATAATACGCCGGAATTCCAGAAGTATCTGGCGGACAACTATATTATTCCGCTCGGGATCAGCGGGGATGAGGCGGTCAGATTCATCAAGCGCTGGCAGTCCGTTACGACCTGGCTTTTGTACGATTCGGGAGCCACCAATATATCTCCTGAGAACTTCGGTATTCCCAGGATCGAAGATTTTGAGTAAAAAGGGGGATTGACAGATGAAAAGAGGAGAAAAAGTATTTGATCTGATCCTTGTGATACTGGGAGTGATCTTCGTAATACTGGCACTGGGCATCACACCGATCAGCAAGATGACGGCTTCATCGGAAGGCTTTTATCCGCTCGTCATATCGATCATCAGCTTGATCCTTGCTGTAGCCAATTATCTGAAGCAGAGCGCTGAGAGAAAGAAAAACGGCGAAGTGCAGTATTCTGACGAAAGTTCTGTTTTCAATAAAGATGTAATGGTCATGATGGGATTTCTTGTGGTGTATATCGTCCTGATCTTCATTGTGCATTATATTATTGCGACTCTGATATTTACTACTCTGTCTGTTCTGTATCTGAGCGGGAAAGATTGGAAGACAAGCATTCTTGTGGGCTTTATTTCCACTATGATGATCGTTCTCGTCTTTAAATACGGTTTCAGCGTCATTCTGCCGTAAGAAAGGAGGTAAGTTATGCCAGCAGTTTTAACACAGATCATATTCTGCGCCTTAGGTTGTTTTCTGGGCATTTATGTCGGCGCGATCCCCGGTCTTTCCGTTACAATGGCGACCTCCCTTCTGATCGCTATGACATATTCCTGGAGCACGGAGGCGGCGCTCGCAGTTATGATGGGCGTCTATATCGGCGGTGTTTACGGCGGATCCCGTGCAGCGATCCTGCTCAATATTCCCGGCGCTCCGGCAGCCGTTGCTACCACATTTGACGGATATCCGCTTGCCAAAAAAGGAGAGGCGGGCAAGGCGATCGCGACCAGTACGATCACATCCGTTGTCGGCGGACTGATCGGTTCGGCCTTCTTGTTTTTCGGCGCACCTCAGGTCGCCAAAATAGCGCTTTCCTTCGCACCCCGTGATTACATGCTGCTGACGCTGATGGGACTTATGCTCGTAGGAAGTATCAGCGGAAAGAGTATTTTGAAAGGCCTCTTTGCCGCAGCGGCCGGTCTGATGCTCGGCGTTGTGGGTATGGATCCGATCACCGGTGTGGGGCGTTTTACATTCGGAAGTGTAAATATGCGTGCAGGAATCAGCTATATTCCGGTCATGATCGGATTGTTCGGAGTGGGAGAGTCTCTCCATCAGATCGTTCACAGGAATATGCCGATCGTGAAACAGGAAGTCAATTCGATCCGCCCTCCTATGGACAGACTTGCGAAAATGCTGCCGATCGCTGCATTCAGCGGCGTTCTCGGTACGATCGTAGGTGCTCTTCCCGGTGCAGGCGGTGATATCGCGGCACTCCTTGCTTATGATGCTACCAAGAGAGTCGTCAAGAATCCGGAAAGACCTTTCGGAGAAGGAACACTGGAAGGCGTCGTGGCACCTGAGTCAGCCAATAACGCTGCGATCGGCGGAGCTCTGATCCCGATGCTGACATTAGGTATTCCCGGAGACTCGGTAACAGCGATCTTCATCGGAGCGCTTTCCATTCACGGAATCCGGGCGGGCTCCATGCTTATGGCCTCACAGCCCGAGCTGTTCAAGAATCTGGTATGGCTCTCCGTTGTCGGCAATATATTCCTTTTGATCTTCGGTATGATGGGAATCCGCATTTTTGCCAAGCTGGTCGAGATCCCCAGAAATATCCTTCTTCCGCTGATCATTGTCATCTCTGTCATCGGCAGCTATTCTATTAATAATATGCCGCTTGATATTGTCTGGACACTGATCGCCGGAATTATCGGCTACTTCATGAAGTATTATGGTGTTCCCGTAGCACCCATGGTATTGGGACTGATCCTTGGACCTACGATCGAAGTCAATCTCAGGAGATCGATCATTTCAGCAGGAAGCATCGGTGGAATGTTTAAAGACATTTTCACACATCCCCTGTCCCTTGTTCTCCTGTTGATCCTTGTGGTCATGATGGTCACACAGATTCTCGGTTCAAAGAAAAGAGCCTGATCGGGGACTTCTCAGCGGCAGCTTTCCGGATAAGGAAGCTGCCGCTTTTTTATGTGAAGCGAAAGGATAAAACATGAATCCGTCTGAAAATAAGCATCGCAGTATATATATTGAAAACGAGAGATTTCTGACAAGGGAATTGTGGTGCGGAGATCCTGAGAGCGGTATCTACGGGCGGCTGTTTCTGCCAAGAGATCATCAATACGGAGAGAAGCTGCCGCTGGTGCTTTTCTGCCACGAGCTGTTCAGGACGCATGAGTCCGGCATCAGTTACGGAGAGGAGCTTGCCGCCAAGGGATTTGCAGTCTACACATTTGACTGCCGGGGCGCCTCGGAAGAGAGCAGAAGCCCGGGCTCCATGTTGAATATGTCGGTCATGACATGTGCTGAGGATCTCATGGAGGTTTACAGAGAAGCATTGACTTGGAATTTCACGGATCCCGGCCGTATTGCCGTGATCGGCGCAAGTCAGGGCGCCTTCAGCACGGCGGTCGCAGCCGGAGAGAATACGGATGCATTTGCGGCGATCGTTCTTATGTACGGGGCCTTTGTCATCCTGGATGATATAAAGAACATGTATTCGGACAGAAGCAGCGTTCCGGACCCTTTCTCCTATCGGGGATGGTGCATGATGGGAGCTCGTTACCTCACAGACCTTTGGGATTTTGACAAGTCGGTCCTGGGCAGGTATAAGGGACCGGTACTGATCCTGCACGGAGATGATGATCCGCTGGTGGATCCCGCCTATTCTCAAGACATTGCGAAGGTATATGAGAACTGTGAGTTTCACATGGTGAGGGGAGGAAGACACGGCTTTAAAAAGGGTGCTTTTGCAGAGGCCGCCGAATATATTGAGCGTTTTCTGGCCGACTACATATGAAAATACGTCAGATTCAGAGCTTTTTTTGAGAAAATATTAATGCTGTGCTGTGAAACGCTATTGCAATGAAGTAACTAAAAAATTATAATGATTTCATTGGTGTTTAACAACCAAATAATCAAAGGGAGGACCAATCACTATGAGAAAATTTGTTAAGACCACTCTGGCAGTTGCGATGACTGTGTGCATGGCAGCAGCGATGACAGCTTGCGGTTCCGGATCATCATCCGGCAGCTCATCCGGAAGCGCTGCACCTGCTGAAAATGCGGCAGATACGGGCGCTAAGATCAAGATTGGAGGCTCCGGCCCCCTCACCGGCCCCGCAGCTGTTTACGGCAATGCAGTAAAGAATGCAGCTGAGATTGCTGTTGACGAGATCAATGCCAAGGGCGGTATTCAGTTCGAGCTGGATATGGAAGACGATGCACATGATCCCGAGAAGGCAGTTACGGCTTACGGCGTTCTGAAAGACTGGGGCATGCAGGTCTCTCTGGCAACCGTTACTTCTTCACCGGGTGCTGCGGTTTCACCCAGCTATGCAGCCGATAAGATCTTCGCGATCACTCCTTCCGGCTCTTCCACAGCTGTTATCTTCCAGGATCCGGACAACCAGACCGGCGCTTACGGAAATGTTTTCCAGATGTGCTTTACTGACCCCAACCAGGGAACAGCAAGTGCTGACTACATTTCTACACATACTGATCTCGGCTCCAAGGTCGCGGTCATCTACAAGAACGATGACAACTACTCTAAGGGCATCCATGATACATTCGTCGCAGAGGCGGCAGCCAAGAATGTAGAAGTGGTCTATGAGGGAACTTTCGACGATTCCAACGCACAGGACTTCACTGTTCAGCTCGGCCAGGCACAGTCTGCAGGCGCTGACATCGTTTTCCTTCCGATCTATTATGATCCCGCATCCCTGATCCTCACACAGGCGAATCAGATGGGCTACAAGCCTACTTTCTTCGGTGTTGACGGTATGGACGGAATCCTGACGCTCGAGGGCTTCGATAAGTCTCTCGCTGAGGGTGTCTACCTTCTGACTCCTTTCTCTGCTGACGCAACAGATGAGCTGACAGTAAACTTTGTCAATGCTTATAAAGAGAAGTGCGGCGGCGAGATCCCGAACCAGTTCGCAGCAGATGCATATGACTGTGTCTATGCGATCGCTCAGGCTTGCGAGGCAGCAGGCATCACAGCGGATATGAGCCCTGAAGACATTTGTGCAAAGCTCACGGAGCAGTTCACCACCATGACTTTCAGCGGCCTTACAGGCTCCGAGATGACATGGAACGAGAACGGCGAAGTTACAAAGTCTCCCAAGGCTGTCGTGATCCAGAACGGCGTATACGTAGGTGTTCAGGACTGATCGTCATTATTTCATGAAGATTGAAACCGAATAAACAGGCAGAAAGCCCGCCACCGTGCGGGCTTTCTGCTTCATTCATAAAAAGCTTTATTCATAAAAGAAGACTCCCCCTCGCCGGGAGGAGAGGCTTGAACACTTGAAAGGAAGGCAGACATGCAGTTTCTATCCTATTTGATCAACGGATTGGGACTTGGCAGTGTGTATGCGATCATTGCTCTGGGTTATACAATGGTCTACGGTATTGCCAAGATGCTCAATTTTGCCCACGGTGATATCATCATGGTGGGTGCTTATATTGCGTTTTTTGCGATCACTAAATTCGAGCTTCCGTTCCCTGCCGCAGTCCTCGCAGCGATTCTGGTCTGCACTGTGCTCGGTGTTGTGATCGAGAGGCTTGCCTATAAACCCTTAAGACAGGCTACAAGCCTTGCCGTTCTGATCACGGCGATCGGTGTCAGCTACTTTCTGCAGAATGGCGCGCAGATCCTGTGGTCATCTTCCAGTAAGGTATTCCCTTCTGTCATTTCCACGGGAAGTATTTCGATCGGGTCGACATCGATCTCTTACCTTACACTGCTCACGATCGCAACCTGCATAGTCGTTATGGTCTGCCTGACACTGTTTATCAATAAGACGAAGACCGGCAGCGCAATGCGCGCATGTTCGGAGGATAAGGGCGCATCGATGCTGATGGGCATCAATGTGAACCAGATCATTTCCATCACATTTGCGATCGGCTCCGGACTTGCTGCGATCGCATCGGTCCTTTTGGCTTCCACATATCCTTCCGTTTATCCCACCATGGGCTCTATGCCCGGTATCAAAGCCTTTACGGCGGCTGTGTTCGGTGGAATCGGATCGATCCCCGGCGCTTTTGTGGGAGGGCTGATCCTGGGCATCATCGAGATATTTGCCAAGGCCTACATTTCGACACAGCTCTCGGATGCCATCGTGTTCGCGGTTCTTATTTTCATTCTGCTGATCAAGCCGACCGGCCTGCTCGGCAAGAAGATCAATGTCAAAGTCTGAGGAGGGGGAAAACATGAATAAACTGAGCCAGATTTTCTCCCGATCCGGAGATAAAATGAAGAGAGGGCGTCTTATTTCTTTCATGATCGTGATCGCCGCTTATGTGATCATTGAAGTGCTGTTAAAGACGGGAAACCTTTCTAGTCTGTTTAAGAGTCTTCTCGTACCGATCACATGCTATGTCGTCGCTTCCATCGGTCTCAACCTCAATGTCGGCGTTTCCGGTGAGCTCAATCTCGGACAGGCAGGGTTTATGAGTGTAGGCGCATTCTGCGCAATATGTGTTTCAGGCTGCCTGGCAGGCTCACTCACAGCGGCGGTGCCGAGACTGATCATCGCGATCATCTGCGGCGCTGTTCTTGCGGCGCTGTTCGGCTTTGTGATCGGAATCCCGGTCCTGAAGCTGCAGGGCGATTATCTTGCGATCGTGACGCTTGCCTTCGGACAGATCATTAAGAGTATATTTATGAATACCTACATCGGCTTTGACTCCGATGGTCTGCATTTCGATTTCGTGGAGTGCGGGTTCAAGCTCCTTCCGGGAGGGAAAATGCTTCTGAACGGTCCGATGGGCGCGACCGGCACGCAGACGATCTCCAATTTTACCTCCGGTGTTATCCTGATCATCCTCGCACTGATCGTTGTCTATAACCTGATGTTCTCCAGAAGCGGAAGAGCGATCATGGCCGCGAGGGATAACCGCATCGCAGCAGAGTCGGTCGGCATTCCGATCTCCAGGACCAAGATGCTGGCCTTCGTCACCTCCGCGTCATTAGCGGGTGCGGCAGGAGCACTGTACGGCCTCAACTATGCCACGCTGGTTCCCAATAAGTTTGACTTCAATACGTCGATCCTGATCCTGGTCTATGTGGTGCTGGGAGGACTCGGAAACATGACCGGAACGATCATCTCCACCGTTGTTTTGATCCTTCTGCCTGAGCTCCTGAGGTCGCTGCAGGATTACCGCATGCTGATTTATGCCGTTGTGCTGATCCTGATCATGCTTGTCACGAACAATGAATGGTTAAGGACCAAATGGAAGGGCCTGATCTCCGGGAAGGCGAAAGGAGGTGCCCGCAGTGAATGAAAAATGGGCTGAGAAAACTTCAGAACTGACAGCGGAGAGCAAGAAGACGCCGGTACTGGATGTGCAGGAACTCGGCATCGATTTCGGAGGACTGACAGCTGTCAATGACCTGAACATGCAGGTCTTTGACGGTGAGATCGCTGGTCTGATCGGTCCCAACGGAGCCGGCAAGACGACGGTCTTCAATCTTTTGACCAAGGTCTATAAGCCGACGAGAGGAAAGATCATATTCTGTGGCAAAGACACAGCGGGAAAGAGCGTCGTCGACATCAACAAGGCGGGAATCGCCAGAACATTTCAGAATATCCGCCTGTTCGGAAATCTAACGGTTCTGGATAATGTTAAGACGGGTTTCCACAATGTGACGCCATATTCGCCGATTACAGCGATCCTTCGTCTGCCCAAGTACTATCAGTGCGAGAAAGAGATCAATGAGAAAGCGATGGATCTGCTAAGGATCCTTGGACTGGATGAGTTTGCCGGCGTGACGGCGAGCAATCTTCCTTACGGTGCGCAGCGAAGACTGGAGATCGCCAGAGCACTTGCGACCAATCCCAAGCTCCTGCTTCTCGACGAACCTGCTGCGGGAATGAATCCGCAGGAGACGGCAGAACTGATGGACATGATCCGTTTTGTACGCGATCATTTCGGGATCGCAATTCTTCTGATCGAACATGACATGAAGCTTGTCATGGGAATCTGTGAGAGGATCACTGTTTTGAACTATGGAATGATGCTGGCACAGGGAACACCGGAGGAGATCCAGTCCAATCCCGATGTCATCAAGGCATATTTAGGAGATTAAGAGATGCTCAAAGTACAGGACTTAAAAGTAAGATACGGCATGATCGAAGCCATCAAGGGCATCTCCTTTGAGGTTCGTGACGGTGAGATCGTGACGATGATCGGCGCCAACGGCGCCGGCAAGACAACGACGATGCATGCGATCTCGGGGCTCGTGAAGGCTGCGGAAGGCAGTATCAAGCTCGACGATACGGAACTGACCAGGACCGCGCCCAATAAGATCGTAGGCATGGGGCTTGCCCAGGTTCCGGAGGGAAGAAGAGTGTTCGCGGAACAGACTGTTGAAGAGAACCTGATCCTGGGAGCTTATCTTCGCAAGGATAAGAGCGGGATCGCAAGCGATATGGAAGAGGTCTATCAGCTGTTCCCCCGTCTCAAAGAGCGCCGCACACAGCTCGCGGGGACCCTCTCCGGCGGTGAACAGCAGATGCTGGCAATGGGACGTGCGCTCATGGCCAAGCCTTCCATTCTGCTTCTGGATGAACCCTCCATGGGGCTGTCACCCCTTCTGGTCTCCGAAATCTTCCGCATCATTCAGGAGATCAATGACAAGGGAACAACGATCCTTTTGGTGGAGCAGAACGCGAAGAGGGCGCTCGCTATAGCAGACAGGGCATATGTGCTGGAGACCGGAAAGATCACACTGGAGGGAACAGGGGAAGAACTCGCCAGTGACGAGAGAGTGCAGAAAGCTTATCTCGGAGGCTGACCGCGCTCTGACTCAGGGTATGCAATACGACATCAAATTAGGGAGGAACCAATATGTACGTAAAGGACCATATGACACGTCACCCCTACACCATTACTAAGGATGTAGTGATTTCCAAGGCTGTTGAGATCATGCGCAAGAACCATTTCCACCGCCTTCCGATCGTGGATGAGCAGGGGAAGCTGATCGGACTTGTGACAGGCGGACTTGTGGAGGAGAAGAGCGGAGCCAGTGCGACGTCCCTTTCGATCTATGAGCTCAACTATCTGCTCAGCAAGACCAAAGTTCAGGACATTATGATCAAAAAAGTGACGACCATTACGGAAGATGTATTCGTCGAGGCAGCCGCACAGACCATGCTGGACAACGAGATCTCATGCCTTCCCGTTGTTGACAGCGAGAATAAGGTCATCGGCATCATAACGGACAAAGATATTTTCCAGGCTTTTGTTGAGCTTTTGGGATACAAGAAACAGGGAACCCGTTTTATCTTTGCCGCTACGGATACACCCGGTGAGTTTGCGCCGATGGCGAAGCTTTTCGGCGATAACAACGCAAATCTTGATTCTCTTGCGGTCTATCACACCAAAGAGCGCGGCGCGGAGATCGTTGTCAAGGCTTCCGGCGAGATCTCTGTCGAAGAGATGGCGCAGAAGATCGTTGATGCGGGATTTACGCTCAAGAGTATCGTTCAGACGACGAAATTCGGAACGGTCAAGGAGTTTGATGTTCCCGCAAAGAGTGTCTGATCCGGGAGGATATGCGGATGAATTTTTATATGCCTGTGAAAACCTATTCGGAACAGAACTGTGTGTTAAATCACGCGGCGGAGCTGGCCGCCCTGGGCAGCCGGGCACTGATCGTGACGGGAAAAAGCAGCGCGCGCAGGTGCGGCGCTTTTTATGATGTGACAGAGGCTCTTGGGAAGCACGGAAAGACCTGGGTAGAATTTGCCGGAGTGGAGGAGAACCCCTCCGTGGAGACTGTCATGAAGGCGAGAGAGCTCGGTCTTAAGGAAAACACCGATTTCGTCATCGGAATCGGAGGCGGCTCTCCGATGGATGCAGCCAAGGCGATCGCCTTGATGATCCGTCATGCGGACAGCGACTGGTCATATATGTATGACAAGTCCGCCGAGACCACGACCGTGCCGATCGCGGAAGTACCGACTACGGCCGGGACCGGATCCGAAGTGACGGCAGTCTCTGTTTTGACCAGGCATGATAAGCATGTAAAGGGATCGATCCCCCACAAGATCTTCGCAGACCTTGCCCTGATCGACGGCCGGTATATCGCCGGCACTCCGAAACAGATCATCGCCAACACGACCATGGATGCGCTGGCTCATCTCTATGAGAGCTATATCCATTCCAAGGCCACGGACTTCAGCAGAATGTGCGCGGAATCGGGGATCCGGATCTGGGCGCGCAGCAAAGATGCGGTCCTGGGCAAAAGAGAGGCGGCAGCGGAGGATTATCAGAACATGATCAACGCTTCGACCATGGCAGGCATGGCGATCGCGCATACGGCGACATCCATCCCCCATGCGCTCAGTTACCGCCTCACATACAGCGCGAACATGGCGCACGGCAAAGCCTGCGGATACTTCCTGGCCGGGTACCTCAAAGAAGCGGATCCCGAAGCAGTCGGACATATCCTGGGCCTGGCCGGTTTTGAGAGCATCGATGAACTGGATGATTACTTCGTGAAGACATGCGGACGCGACAAGGTGCCGGATGAAATTCTGGAAGAGACGGTGAGAGAAGTACTTGCCAACGAGGCGAAGTGCAAGCTGCCTCCGTTCCCGGTGGATGAGGCGGTGCTCAGAAGGATCGCGGGGATCTGAATGCGGATCCGAATTGAAATATGGAACAAAAAAAATCCCGGCATCAAATGCCGGGATTTTTTAGCAGGGGAAGAGGGATTCGAACCCCCATGAACGGTTTTGGAGACCGTGATACTGCCATTGTATGATTCCCCTTTATGTACTGGCGACAGCTTTCTCTGTCAACATTTGAGAGTATAGCACAATGATTTGTGATGTTCAACTACAATTTTGAAAGAAGTTGCAAATTCATTGACAATGCCGTATATGTACATTTCAAAATCCTATGTTATAATGCCTTGAGACAACATCTATAAATACGCCACAGGAGGAGAGAGCGCGATCTATGAGTAAAGTCAGACGGATCTATGTCGAGAAGAAGGAGCCCTATGCAGTTGCCGC
Source organism: uncultured Lachnospiraceae bacterium (assembly GCA_902801585.1). Next base: position 122,723 of record CADCIU010000004.1, read on the forward strand.
AAGGCAGCTCAAGGAAGATATCATTGGCTTTTTGGCCGTGGAGGGACTTACCGGAGTTCGGAAACTGATCCGATACGATGTGGAGAATATCTCCGATGAAGTTTTTGAGACCGCATGCAAAACCGTTTTTTCCGAGCCGCCCGTAGATATTCTCTACAGAGAGACCATTGAGATCCCGCAGGGCGGGCACGTATTCAGTGTGGAACCACTGCCGGGACAGTTCGACCAGAGAGCGGACAGCGCAGTGCAGTGCGTTCAGTTTTTAAATGAAAATGAGAATCCCGTGATCAAGACGGCGGAGACATATATTCTGCTCGGCGACATCACGGAAGAAGAGATCGAAAGGATTAAGAAGTATTGTATAAACCCTGTTGACTCCCGTGAGACGGGAATGGTCAAGCCTCAGACTTTGAGGACGGAATATCCTGAGCCGGAGGATGTAAAGGTCCTTGAGGGCATGACCTCTATGTATGAGGACGAGCTGACAAGGCTTTACAGCTCACTCGGACTCGCTATGACGTTTGATGATTTTCTGTTCATTCAGGAATATTTTGCCGGGACGGAGCACAGGGATCCGACGATCACAGAGATCCGGGTGCTCGACACTTATTGGTCGGACCACTGCCGTCACACCACATTCTCTACCGAGCTTCGCGACGTCACTTTCGATGACGGCTATTACAGAGATATCATTGAGCCCACTTATCTGAGTTATCTCGATACGAGAGAAGAGCTCTACAAGGGGAGAAAAGACAAATATGTCTGCCTGATGGACCTGGCGCTCATGGGCATGAAGAAGCTCAAAGCCGACGGCAAACTCACTGACCAGGAGGAATCCGACGAGAACAACGCCTGTTCCGTTGTCGTTCCTGTGGAAGTGGATTACGGGACCGGCCCCAAGACCGAGGAATGGCTCGTATTCTTTAAAAATGAGACACACAATCATCCCACGGAGATCGAACCTTTCGGCGGCGCGGCCACATGTCTTGGCGGTGCGATCCGCGATCCTCTTTCCGGAAGGGGTTATGTATATCAGGCGATGCGCGTGACCGGCGCGGCAGATCCCACCGTTCCGGTTTCGATGACCATGGAGAACAAGCTTCCCCAGAAGAAGCTTGTCATGGGCGCGGCCAAGGGGTATTCCAGTTACGGAAACCAGATCGGCCTGGCAACCGGCCACGTCAAGGAGATCTATCACCCCGGATATGTGGCCAAGCGAATGGAGATCGGCGCTGTCATGGGCGCTGCAGCCAGGAAGAATGTTAAGCGGGAGAACAGTGATCCCGGTGATATCATCATTCTGCTCGGAGGCCGGACCGGACGAGACGGAATGGGAGGTGCCACCGGATCTTCCAAGGCACACAACGACCAGTCTCTCACAGAGTGCGGCGCGGAAGTCCAGAAGGGAAATGCGCCTACTGAACGCAAACTCCAGAGACTGTTCAGAAGGCCTGAAGTCTCCGCGATCATTAAGAAGTGCAATGATTTCGGTGCGGGCGGCGTATCCGTGGCGATCGGCGAGCTGGCGGACGGACTCGAAGTCAATCTGGATCTGGTTCCCAAGAAGTACGAAGGCCTGGACGGCACCGAGCTGGCAATTGCGGAATCCCAGGAGAGAATGGCTGTAGTCGTTGCGCCGCAGGACAAGGAGAAGTTCCTTGCATATGCAGCGCAGGAGAATCTGGAGGCCACACCGGTCGCGGTCGTCACGAAAGAGCCCAGGCTTGTTCTCAACTGGAGAGGAAAACCCGTGGTCAATATCTCCAGGGCATTTCTGGACACCAACGGCGCACATCAGGAGACGGATGTGAGAGTGCTGATGCCCTCCGAGGAAGACAACTATCTCAATCAATTTGCCTCTGAAGGGGTAAAGGAAGTGCTTGAGGACCGCAGAAGCAAGGAGCTGAGCGGAGAGGACTTTGACCATGCGCTCAAGGCCTCGCTTGCGGATCTCAACACATGTTCCCAGAAAGGGCTTGTGGAGATGTTCGACGCCTCCATCGGCGCGGGGACTGTGGATATGCCCTACGGCGGCAAATATCAGCTGACGGAAACGCAGACTATGATCGCGAAGCTTCCTGTCATGGGCGGCAAGACAGATACCGTCACAATGATGAGCTACGGTTTTGATCCCTATCTGAGTTCCTGGAGCCCCTATCACGGAGCAGTTTACGCAGTGACAGAGTCGGTATCCAAAATAGTGGCGGCCGGCGGTGATTTCAGAAAGCTGCATCTGACTTTCCAGGAGTATTTCGGCAGGATGACCAAGGAGCCTTCCCGCTGGAGCCAGCCTTTCTCCGCCCTGCTCGGTTCCTATGACGCGCAGCTGGGCTTCGGGATCGGCAGTATCGGCGGCAAGGACAGTATGTCCGGTACATTTAACGACATCGATGTGCCGCCGACGCTTGTCTCTTTTGCAGTGGATGTGGCCGATCTGAGCGATGTGATCACGCCCGAACTCAAAAAAGCGGGTGATAAACTGGTACAGATCGATATTGAGAGAGATGAATATGACATCCCGGTCTACGACGATGTCTGCGCGATCTATGATACTGTGACATCCCTGATGAGAGAAGGCAGGGTGAAAGCTGCTTATGCGGTGGACTGCTACGGCGCAGCGCCTGCAGCGCTCAAGATGGCTTTCGGCAACGGATTCGGCATTACATTCGACGAGGACGTGCCTTTAAAGCATCTCTTCAGAAACCGCATCGGCGATCTGATCTTGGAAATGGATGCGGACTGCAGGGAGATCCTGGAAGAGAGGATCCCCGACAATTACACGATCATCGGAACGGTGACACAAGCAGGAAAAGAGGCAGCCTTCAGGTGGCATGAAGCATCTGTCCCCGCTGCCGAGGCACTGGAGATCTGGAAGGCTCCCCTGGAGAAAGTATTCCCGTCCAAGTCTTCCGATGATCAGACAGTGATCGATACACCGATTTATGACAAGGGCAGCATCGCGGTATGCAGCCACAAGATCGCGCAGCCCACTGTCTTCATTCCCGTATTCCCGGGCACCAACTGCGAATACGATACAGAAGCTGCATTCGAGGCGGCGGGTGCGAAGACGGTCACGAGAGTATTCACCAATCTCACTCCGCTGGAGATCCGCTCCAGCGTGGAAGCTTTTGCCGAGGCGATCAGAGAATCACAGATCATTATGTTCCCCGGCGGATTCTCTGCAGGTGATGAGCCGGACGGCAGCGCCAAGTTCTTTGCAACAGCATTCAGGAACGCTTTGATCGAGGAAGCTGTGGGTGATCTGCTCGTCAACCGAGACGGACTGATCCTGGGCATCTGCAACGGTTTCCAGGCCCTGATCAAACTCGGACTGGTTCCGAACGGCGAGATCACCGGGCAGACGGAGGACTCTCCTACACTGACTTTCAATACCATAGGCCGTCATATCTCCAAGATGGCTTACACCAAAGTGGTCACCAATAAGTCGCCCTGGCTTATGGGTGCGCAGCTCGGAGGTGTATATACGAATCCGGCCTCTCACGGAGAGGGAAGATTTGTCGCCCCCAAAGAATGGATCGACAGACTGTTTGCGAACGGACAGGTCGCGACGCAGTACTGTGATCCGGAGGGACGGATCTCAATGGACGAAGAGTGGAATATCAACGGATCCTATGCAGCGATCGAAGGAATTACTTCTCCCGACGGAAGGATCCTGGGCAAGATGGCGCACTGTGAGAGAAAAGGCAGGGGCGTAAATCTCAATATTTACGGAGAGCAGGATCTCAGGCTCTTTGAGAGCGGGGTTCGCTATTTTCAATAACTGCTGACTTTAATAAACGCTGACTTCAATAGCCGCTGACTGCAGATGGAGTGTGTGCGGGAGAATTCCCGCATGCGCTCCATGTTTCACGCATTTGGGAGTACACAGAACGAAATGAAACCGAATTACAGCAAGATCCTGGATAGGGAGCTGACGAAGATCCAAAACGCAGAAATGAACGGAGAAACTGCTCCGACACTCCTCCTGCACAGCTGCTGTGCCCCCTGCTCCAGTTACGTGCTGGAGTATCTCCGGGAATATTTCAAGATCACTGTTTTTTACTACAATCCCAATATTACGGAAAGCAGCGAATACCGATACAGGCTCTCGGAGGAGAAAAAACTGATCGAGGCCTATAACCGGCAGGTGGAGCAGCAGGACTTCAGAGGTATGAATTCGACGCCGGCCGCCATGAAGATTGACATCTTGGAGGCGCCTTATGATCCGGAAAATTATCTCGAAGCTGTCAGGGGGTATGAAGACTGCCCGGAGAGGGGAGAACGCTGCGCGATCTGCTTTGGCATGAGACTGAGAAAAAGCGCGGAAGCCGCAGCGCGGGGAGGGTTCGACTTCTATACGACGACGCTGACCATAAGCCCCTTAAAGGATGCGGCGCTGCTCAATGAGATCGGCGCCGGAGCCGGCGAAGAGTTCGGCGTTCCTTTTCTGCCTTCTGACTTTAAGAAGAAAAACGGCTTTAAGAGATCGATCGAGCTGTCTGCGGAATTCGATCTGTACAGACAGAATTTCTGCGGCTGCCCCTTCTCAAAGAGGGATTCTCTTGCGCATTCCCCCGTCCATACAATATAATCATTTTCAACTACAGCATAGACAAGGAGAAAAATGTGGAAAAATTTCTGAATCTGATCTCGAAAGAGATGGAAAAGGCATTTGAGTCTGCCGGCTATGACGCGGAACTGGGCAAAGTGACTGTCTCCAACCGCCCTGACCTGTGTGAGTATCAGTGCAACGGCGCGATGGCCGGTGCCAAGAGATACCATAAGGCACCGATCATGATCGCGGGCGATGTAGCTGCGCAGCTCGGGAATTCGGATGTATTTAAATCCGTAGAGGCTGTTAAGCCCGGTTTTTTGAACCTTAAGATTAAGGAATCGTTCCTGACCTCTTATCTGCGGGAGATGAGAACGCATGAGAAGTTCGGGCTCGAGATGCCGCAAAAGCCTGTCTCCATGATCCTGGATTACGGCGGACCCAACGTCGCCAAACCGCTTCATGTAGGTCATCTTCGCAGCGCGGTGATCGGAGAGGCCGTCAAGAGGATCGCCAGATATCACGGCGAAAATGTGATCGGCGATATTCATCTGGGCGACTGGGGCCTTCAGATGGGCCTTGTCATCACGGAAGTATCCAAGAGACAGCCGGACCTGTGCTATTTTGACCCCGCATTTGACGGCGAATACCCTGAAGAGGCTCCTTTTACGGTCTCGGAACTGGAGGAGATCTACCCGACTGCCAGCAAAAAGTCCAAGGAAGATCCCGAGTATTATGCTGAGGCTATGGCCAACACGCACAAACTGCAGGAAGGTGACCGCGGACTTCGCGCCCTGTGGCAGAAGATCATTGATGTCTCCGTTGCGGATATGAAGAAAAACTACGCCAATCTCGACGTGGACTTTGATCTGTGGTGGGGAGAATCCACGGTACATGACGCCATTCCGGGGATGGTGCAGGAAATGAAAGAGAAAGGTCTTGCCTATGAATCCGGCGGCGCTCTCGTAGTGGATGTGGCAAAGGACAGTGACACAAGGGAAATTCCGCCCTGCATTATCTTAAAATCCGACGGCGCCGCGCTCTACACCACGACAGATCTGGCTACGATCTCAGAGCGCGAAAGACTCTTTCATCCCGACCAGATCATTTATATAACCGACAAGCGGCAGGAACTGCATTTCCAACAGGTCTTCAGGACCGCGGAAAAGTGCGGGCTGATCCCTGAAAATACGGTCCTGCGCCACATCGGATTCGGCACCATGAACGGCAAGGACGGAAAGCCCTTCAAGACGAGAGACGGCGGTGTGATGAAGCTGTCTGATCTGATCCGTGATATCGGAGACGAGATGCGCCGTAAGATCGCTTCCAATCCGGAGATCGGAGAGGAGGAAGCGGAGAAGACTGCCCGTCAGGTGGCGCTGGCTGCTCTCAAATACGGGGATCTGTCCAATCAGGCTTCGAAAGATTATATTTTTGATATCGAGAGATTCACTTCTTTCGAGGGTGATACCGGTCCCTACATTCTCTATACGATCGTCAGGATCAAGTCGATCCTGGCCAAATATGCGGCATCTGCAGGTGCCAAGCCGGTGGAGGAATGCGAGATCGGACTTGCCGGGAGCAAGGCGGAGAAGGATCTTATGACGGATCTTGCAGGATTTAACGCGATGATGGACAGCGCGTTTTATGAGATCGCGCCCCACAAGGTCTGCTCCTACATTTATCAGCTGTCCAATGATTTCAACAGCTTTTACCACTCCACGCGAATACTTGCGGAAGAGGATGCTGCACGCAAAGAGAGCTGGATCGCACTTCTTTCACTGACGCTTGATATCCTGAGTGCATGTATCGGTGTTTTGGGATTCACTGCACCTGACAGAATGTGACGCGCAGATGTTTCCCTGATTTACAGACATGGCAAAAAGTGCTATTTTGAAAGGGATATTAGTAAATAACGCATACATATTAATGGAGATTCGTTATGGCTTCCGGAAAAGTTATGATCTTTATGGGCGGTGGATACGGAAAATCCGCTGCGGCGATGGGAATTGCCGTAAAAAGAGCTTCCGAAAATGAACGCATAGTCGTTATTCAGTTTCTTAAAGGCAAAGGAATTACCGACAGTGAGTTTGCAAAACGCCTTGAACCTGAGATCAAAATGTTCAGATTTGAAAAATCAGAGATCGATTACAAGGACCGGACACCCGAAGAGCAGAAAGAAGCGGCGGTCAATATCCGGAACGGTCTGAATTTCGCGAGGAAAGTCCTGGCGACGGGGGAGTGTGATCTGCTCATTCTCGACGAAGTACTTGAAGTAGTCAATATCGGGATCATCTCCGTGGACGACCTGAAAGAATTGGTAGAATCGGGAAACGACACGGATGTGATCATTACCGGAAGCGAAATGAACGTGGAAGTCTGCAGTTTTGCCGACAAGATCTCCGAGATCGGCAACATGCAGTTTAAGAATTTTGAATAGGAGGAAGAAATGGCAGTATTCAAAGGTTCTGCAGTGGCGATCGTAACACCTTTTAAAGAGACGGATCAGTCAGTCAATTACGACGCGTTTGCGGATATTATCGATTATCAGATCGATCACGGGACCGATGCGATCGTAGTATGCGGATCCACCGGTGAAGCGGCGACAATGTCCGAAGAGGAGCATCTGCAGGTATGCAAATTCTGTATCGATCACGTGAAGGGAAGAGTACCCGTTATCGCCGGCACAGGTTCCAACAGAACGCTCACCGCGATCGAACTCTCTAAAGAAGTGGCCGGATACGGCGCAGACGGACTTCTTCTGATCTCCCCTTATTACAATAAGGGGACGCAGGAGGGTGTCTACGGGCACTTTAAGATGACTGCGGACGCAGTACCCGGAACACCGGTCATTCTCTACAACGTACCGAGCAGGACAGGAGGCAATGTACTCCCCCAGACGGTCGCGCGTCTTGTAAAGGATGTTCCCAATATCGTCGGGATCAAGGAAGCCAGCGGTGATATCAGCCAGATCGTGAAGCTCATGACTATTTGCGACGGCAATATCGATCTCTATTCGGGCAATGACGACCAGGTCGTGCCGCTTCTGTCCATGGGCGGGATCGGTGTCATCTCCGTTGTCGCGAATGTGGCTCCTAAGGCTATGCATGATATGTGCTATAAGTTCTTCGACGGCGACGTGAAGGGCGCGGCGAAGCTTCAGAGGGATACACATGAGCTCTTCGAGGCACTGTTCAGTGAGGTCAATCCGATCCCCGTCAAGAAGGCCGTGAATCTACTTGGCCAGAATGCCGGAGTGCTCCGCATGCCGCTGACAGAGCTGACACCTGCCAATACAGAGAAGCTTCGCAAGGCAATGCAGAATTTCGGACTGATCTGAAGGAAATCTGCACGGGATCTGCAAACAAACGGTTTCGAAATGGAGGAAAAAATGGTCAGAATCATTTTACACGGCTGCAGCGGCAGAATGGGCCATATTATCACTGAGATCTGTGCGGAAGACGACCAGGTTCAGATTGTGGCCGGCGTGGATGCTTTCGGAGATGCATACGCAGATTATCCGGTCTTCCGGAAACCGGAAGAGTGTCCCGAAGCGGATGTCGTCATTGACTTTTCGACAGCTGCTGCCATGGACAGCCTGCTTACTTACTGTGCCGGGAAAAAGCTTCCGGTCATCGTCTGTACGACCGGGCTTTCGGAGGAACAGACCGCTCTGCTTCATAAGACAGCCGAAATGACTGCCGTTCTCAAATCCGCCAACATGTCGGTGGGGATCAATCTGATCGAATCTCTGCTCGCACAGGCAGCTCCCAAGCTGGCTGCCGCAGGCTTCGATATTGAGATCGTGGAAAAGCATCACAACCAGAAGGTGGATGCGCCCAGCGGCACGGCTCTGGCGCTTGCCGACGCTGTCAACAAGTCTCTTGCAGAGCCGTATGAGTATGTATATGACCGCTCCTCAAGACGGGCGAAGCGTCCTGTCAACGAGATCGGGATCTCTGCGGTGCGCGGCGGATCCATCGTCGGTGATCACGATGTGATCTTTGCAGGAAAAGATGAAGTGATCACTTTATCCCACAGAGCATACAGCAGAGCCGTTTTCGGCAAAGGTGCTGTTGAGGCGGCTAAGTTCCTTGCAGGAAAGGGACCCGGTCTGTACACAATGAGCGACGTTCTGCGCTGAAAACGATATGCGGATCAGACCTTGCATTGATATTCACAACGGAAAAGTCAAGCAGATCGTCGGCGGAACGCTCAAGGACAGCGGCAGGGAGTCTGCAGGCACGGCGCAGGAGAATTTTGTCGCCGACAAAAATGCGGACTATTTTGCCTCTATCTACCGGGAGAAGGGGCTTTCAGGAGGACATATTATCCTCCTCAACCCGGTGCGGGAAGCAGAAGCTTATCAGGCAGATCTTGCGCAGGCGCATGCGGCGCTGGCAGCCTTTCCGGGAGGCATGCAGATCGGCGGAGGCATTACACCCGCCGGCGCCGGGAAGTTTCTTGATGCGGGCGCCTCTCATGTCATTGTGACATCTTATGTGTTTCGCGAAGGAGTGCTCAGTGAGGCTGCACTTGCCGAAATGATCCGTGCTGTCGGAACGAAACGGCTTGTTCTGGATCTGAGCTGCCGCAGGAGAGAAGACGGTAGTTATGCGGTCGTGACGGACAGGTGGCAGAAGTTTACGGACCTTGTGATATGTGATGAGACCCTGTCACGCCTCAGCAGCCGGTGCGATGAATTTCTGATCCATGCGGCCGATGTGGAAGGAAAGCGGTCCGGCATCGAGCGGGAGCTGGTATCGATCCTTGGCAGCTGGCAGAGAAAGAGCGGATTTCCGGTCACGTATGCCGGCGGTGTCCACAGTCTTCGCGATATCGATCTGATCCGGAATCTGTCCGGCGGGAAGATGGATGTCACAGCGGGGAGCGCTCTCGATCTGTTCGGAGGAGATCTGTCATTGGATGATTTAGTGCGGGCAGCTGCACAAGGAAGTGACTCTTTGTCAAAATAGAGCTGCCTTGATATGAAAGCAAAAACAGGCAAGGGCTGCTGTATCAGAAGATACAACAGCCCTGTTTTAATCTTATTTGGATATTTTGTATTATTTAGATTTTGATTCCGGTCCGCTTCCGGAATCATTATACTCAAAGCTTTGTCACGTTGACGGCCTGAGGTCCTTTCTGTCCCTGGATCACATCGAACTCCACTTCCTGACCTTCTTCAAGAGATTTAAATCCCTCGCCGTTAATTCCCGTATAGTGTACAAAAACATCGTTTCCCTCAGAATCGCTGATGAAACCGAACCCACGCTGATTGTTAAAACGTCTGACTATACCTTTACTCATGCTGTTACCTCCAAACTCTGATGTATTCGATCGCTGCAGTATTCGATCAGCGGATACAAAAAACCGCGATCAATTTGTGCAACATTATCAAAATATCACAGCTAATCTTAAAAGTAAAGTGTCAAAATCAATAAACGATATAACGTAAAGAGGCAAACATACTGCCAAATACGGGGGCAAAAGGCTTTACTTTAGAACTTTACAATGCTAAAATATTCTGTACAGGGTTACTAATTACTGGAAAAAGGGAGTACGGGGTATGAACAAAAAAATCAGGACCGGAGCCGTTGACAGCTTGTTTGAAGCAATTCTGACACTGGAGAACAAGGAGGAATGCTACAGCTTTTTTGAAGATCTGTGTACGGTCAATGAGCTCCTTTCATTATCACAGCGCTTTGAGGTGGCAACTATGCTTCGCAAGCATGATACATATCTCAAGATCGCGGAGAAGACCGGGGCTTCGACCGCTACGATCAGTAGGGTGAACCGCTCTCTTAATTACGGAGACGACGGATATGCGCTTGTGTTCGCGAGAATGCCCAGCATGAAAGACTTTATCGAAGCGGAAAATGCGAAGGACTGAACTTACACGGACCAGAGGAAACTGTTTTGACTAATAAACGTTCTACCGTATTACATTTTATAATGCTGTTTATGGGGGGAGCGCTGCTGTATTTGGCAGCGGTCCTTCCCTTTTTGATTTATCACGGCGGAATCTTTTTCTATTACGGCGACTATAATGTACAGCAGGTCCCTTTCTATATTCTGGCGCACAGAGCGGTGAGAAACGGGTATTTCTTTTGGAACCCCTATATCGATCTGGGAAGCAGTATGGGAGGCAGCCTGTCTTTTTATCTGTGGGGGAGCCCTTTCTTCTGGCTCACCATTCCGTTTCCGGAGAGAACAGTCCCTTACATTCTGCCCTTTGTGATGTCTTTGCGATACGGAACGGCAGTGGTCACATCTTATGCTTGGATCCGCCGCCAGGTGAAGAGCGATTTCTGGGCAGTGACCGGCAGTTTTCTCTATGCCTTTTCCGGCTTTCAGGCCTGCAACATTGTTTTCCAGCACTTTCACGATGCGACTGCCTTTTTCCCGCTTTATCTCCTCACGTTTGACGAGATCGTCCAAAAGAGAAAAAACATCGGCTTTATCCTGATGACGGCGCTCATGTCCATCATCAACTATTATTTCTTTTTCGGCCAGGTGGTCTTCCTGGTCCTGTACTATTTTGTCAGATATTACAGGAAGGGAGATATGCCGGGAAGGATGAGGGAGATGCTCTACGTTGCACTAAACGGTGCTGTCGGACTCCTCATCGCTGCGTTTTTCCTTGTTCAGTCGATTACGGGCGTGAGCGGGAACAGCCGTCTGGACAATTATATCAACGGATACGGTATCCTTGCCTATGAGAGCGGGACAACGCCTCTGGCCATCTTAAAATCCCTGTTCGTCGTTCCGGACATCATCGCAAAGCCCACGCTCTTTTCCGGCGAACAGGTCAGGAACGGATCACTGGCCGCGTATCTTCCGTGTTTTTCCATGTCCGGGGTCATTGCCTATTTCGGCATTTTCAAAAAGAACTGGAAGAAGAAGATATGCATTCTGTGCGCGGTGACAGCGCTGGTGCCGGTGTTCAATTCCGCTTTCAGTGCTTTCAACGCCAACTACTACGCCAGATGGTTCTATATGCCGATCCTGATCATGTCTTCCATGACGGTCCGCGCACTGGAAACAGAGAAAAAGCGGGATCTTGCCCGAGGTGCTTTCGCAACAGCCGCGATCACGGTCGGGATCATGCTCTGCGCAGCGATCCCCACGCTGGAAAAGGGAAAGATCAAGTGGTTTTCGATCTGTGACAATATGGACCTTCTGATCATAGAGATCATGGCGACTGCAGTCCAGCTTCTCATTATGATCATGATCATGGTCTTTCTTCCTATGGCACGGAGTATCAGAAAATATGCAAAAGCCGTAATTCTGACCGGCACCCTTGTCTCATGCCTGATCACGAACCTCGCGGTATTGTACAACGGAAATTCCCTGATCGCGCGGACGGGCGGTGTCAAATGGAAACAGCAGATGCTCGATACGAAGCCTTCGCTCAGTGACACGTCCGGTTTTTTCAGGGTCGAGACAGACGGCACATCCACAAACTATGAGATGGTGTGGGGCATACCCACGATCCACTGCTTCGAGAGTACGGTAAATCCGTCCATCTTTTCTTTTTACCGAAAGATCGGCATGATCAGGACCGTGGAATCCACGCTGCCCGTTGACCGCGTGGGGGCCAGAGCGCTCCTGTCTGTCCGGTATTATATCGAAAATGATCTGGTCAAGCCGTCTGAAACACTGGAAGAGAAGGGCGGCATGCTGGGATATAAAGAGGGACTTCCCAGCAGCGGGTACAGGATCTACGAGACAGAGAATTATATCCCGATGGGATTTACGTTTGAGAATTACATAAGGGACGATGTGTATAAGTCCATGAAAAAAGGAGAGCTCACGGACAGGCTGCTCGTCAAAGACCTGATCCTCACTCAGGAGCAGTGTGAGCGGTACGGGCATCTCATGGAGGAGGATAAACACGCGGACGACAGTCTGATGAGCAGTTCCGATTTTTCCAGATACTGCAGAGAGCGCGCAGAGTCGGCATGCAGCAGCTTTGAATTTGACTGTCACGGATTCAAGGCACGGATCAGTCTTCCGGCAGAGAACCTGGTCTTCTTCTCTGTCCCCTATGATCCCGGATTTACTGCGACAGTAGACGGCGAAGAAGTGCCGGTGGAAATGGTCGACGGCGGACTTATGGCGATCCCGGTAAAGGAAGGGGAGCATCAGATCGAGTTCCGGTATTTCCCCAAGAACCTGCTGCCCGCATCCTTCATCTCCGCGCTGACAGCTGTCGGACTCCTGATATTCGTAATTCGCAGAAAGTCATCAAAGAAAAAGAGCGCGTGATCAAAGGGCTGTGATGAAATGTCCGCGATCAATATGTCCGCGATAGAAGTACAAATGTCCTTGCAATGAAGAACGATGCGTGATACTATAAGTCTCGTCGGTTTGTAATGCAATATATGGGATATCGTATTCAAAGGAGCCGGATGTGAGCGATAAAGCGGAGTATTACATTGTTCGCAGGAGGGCTGTACCGGAAGTCCTCAGGGGTGTGGTGAAGGCAAATCAGCTCCTTGCTTCCGGAAAAGCCAAAACAGTGAACGAAGCTGCGGAGATGGCGGGGATCAGCCGCAGTTCCTATTACAAATTCAAGGATGATATTGAGGAGTTTCACGACAGTATGTCGGGAATGAATATCACCCTTTCATGTGAGATCAACGATGAACCGGGAATACTGGCGCAGCTTTTGGTGATCATCTCAGGGTGCAATGCCAATATTCTTACCATTCATCAGAGTATTCCGATCAGCGGCGTCGCCGATCTGAGCATCAGTCTTCAGATTCGGGATAATACAGAGGATGTGAGCCTGATGATCCGTAAGCTCGAGAGCCTGAGCGGTATCCGCAAGGTAAGGATCATGGGAAGGGACAGGACACAGTGATCTGCCGGAACCGATCATCAATATGATCTGACAGGCAATTGATCAGGTAATTTATCAGGTAATTCATGACAGAGTGCTAAGCCGGCACCGGTCATTATAAAGGAGAAAACAAATGATACAGATGGCAGTTCTCGGATTCGGTACAGTCGGTAGCGGCGTTGTGGAGCTCATAGACCGCAACCAGGATGTGATCAGAAAGACTGTTCCGGAAGGAATCTATGTGAAGTATATTCTCGATCTTCGTGATTTCCCCCAGAGTCCTTACAACAGCAGAGTCACCCATGACTTTCAGGATATCCTGGATGACGAAGAGATCTCTGTCGTCTGCGAGACGATGGGCGGGAGAGAGCCGGCCTATACCTTTACCAAAAAAGCGCTGGAGCGCGGGATCAGTGTATGCACTTCCAACAAGGAGCTTGTCGCAGCCCATGGTCCGGAGCTTCTGAAAGTTGCCGCCGCACACAATTGCAGCTACCTGTTCGAGGCGAGCGTCGGAGGCGGAATTCCGCTGATCAGGCCTATCTGCGCCTGCCTGACGCAGGAGAACATCACCTCGGTGTTCGGTATTCTCAACGGAACGACCAATTACATCATGACGAGAATGGAAAAAGCGGGCCTTTCTTTCGATGAGGCACTCAGAGAGGCACAGGAGAACGGCTATGCGGAGAGAAACCCTGAAGCGGATGTCGAAGGACACGATGCGTGCCGAAAGATCGCGATCCTCTCGTCTCTCATCAGTACGAAGACAGTTCGCTATGAAGATATCCCCTGTGAAGGGATCACGCGAGTGACGGAAGCGGATTTCGGATATGCCAGGAATATGGGGATGGCGATCAAGCTTCTTGGGGTCAGCAGAAAAGAAGATGACGGCAGCTTCCATGTCCGCACGGCGCCCTTCCTGGTCCGCTGCGACCACCCGCTGCACAGCGTGCAGGACGTCTTCAACGGTGTCTTCGTCCACGGCAACATGGTGGATGACCTCATGTTCTACGGCCGCGGCGCCGGAAAATATCCGACGGCCAGCGCCGTCGTCTCCGACGTGATGGAATGTGCAAGAAATATAGGAAGAAACGTCGGCTGCCACTGGGATGATGAAGTTCTGGAGCTCGGTGATCCGATGAGTGAGTCCTATCGCTATTTTGTCCGCGTGGATGCGGGTGAGAAAGAAAAGACGGCAGAAATCTTTAAGGCGGCGCAGGAAGTCTGTTCCGATACACCTGTCCCGGATGAAGCGGCATTTGTGACCGCACTTATGACAGAAAAGGAAATGCAGGAAAAGAGCGGCGGTCTCAGGACCATAAAGCAGTGCATCCGCCTATTGCAGGATTGAGAGTTTTTTGGTATTACATAGTAGTCGGCCCGAAACGCAGTTGTGAAAAAGATGCGAAAAGGCTGCAATACAGTTACGAGGAGGGAGTCTCCGGCACCACCGGAGCAAAAAAACACAGTAATGAAAAAAGTAGTCAAATTCGGCGGGAGTTCTTTGGCGGATTCAGAACAGTTCAGGAAAGTGGGACAGATCATCCTGGACGATCCTTCCAGGACATATGTCATCCCGTCTGCTCCCGGCAAGAGATTCAGCGGAGACGACAAAGTCACGGATCTGCTGTACAGAATGCACTCGAAAGCCTCCAAAGATGAGGACTTCGGGGAGGAACTCGATACGATCAGAGAGAGATACCAGGAGATCATTGACGGCCTTGGGCTGGAAGGCTTCTCCCTCGAGGGTGAATTTGCCCAGATCGAGCGGCGCATGCTGCAGAATCCGGACAGCAACTATGCCGCGTCGCGCGGAGAGTATCTGAACGGCCGCATTATGGCGAGGTATCTTGGCTATAAGTTTATTGATGCCAAGGATGTGATCTTCTTTGACGAACACGGAAACCTGGACGCCGAAAAGACAAATGAGGTGCTCTCAGAGGCTCTCAAAGAGAATCCCAAAGCCGTGATCCCGGGCTTTTACGGCAGAGGCTATGACGGACAGGTCAAGACCTTCTCAAGGGGCGGAAGCGACATCACCGGCTCTATTGTGGCAAGAGCGTGCCGCGCCGACGTCTATGAGAACTGGACCGATGTATCCGGATTCATGGTGGCGGATCCAAGGATCATCAACAACCCTGTGGGAATTGAGACCATCACATACAGGGAGCTCAGAGAGCTCTCCTACATGGGCGCATCTGTACTGCATGAGGATGCGATCTTCCCCGTCCGGCACGAGGGTATTCCGATCAATATCAAGAATACCAACAGACCGGATGACGACGGGACGTGGATCGTTGAGAGCACCTGCCAGAAATCCGGTTACGTGATCACCGGGATCGCCGGCAAAAAGGGATTCTGCACCGTGCTGATCTCCAAGGCGCTCATGAACTCCGAGGTGGGATTCGGACGAAAGGTGCTGCAGGCATTTGAAGAGAACGGCATTTCCTTTGAACACATGCCTTCCGGGATCGACACGATGACGATCGTCGTTCACGAAGACGAGTTCATGCACAAAGAGCAGAGAGTCGTCTCGGCGATCCACAGAATGGCACAGCCGGATTCCATTGAGATCGAATCCGACCTGGCGCTGATCGCTGTTGTGGGGCGCGGAATGAAATCCATGCGCGGTACGGCGGGAAGGATCTTCTCCGCACTGGCCCACGCCCAGGTCAATGTCCGCATGATCGACCAGGGATCGAGCGAGCTCAACATCATCATCGGCGTCAACAACGAAGATTTTGAAATCGCAGTGCGGGCAATTTATGATATTTTTGTCAAGATCCGGATATGATCTCATACCGGTGCGGCACCAAATATTCCTCCTTGCAATCTTAAATATTCTGATATAATATGATTAGAAATAATCTGAAAACAGGAATGAGGGAACAAGGTATGGAAACGGGATGCCTGGAAGTTGTTGTGAACAGGAAGAAGAACACACTGATCAAGGTGATGCACCTGGGTGCTATCGTCCTTACAGTGTGTTTTTGTTTGCTCGCGTTTTTGTTCGGCTTTCTGCTGCTGATCCCTGCTGCACTGTGCGCGGCAGGCGCATATCTGGCGTGGTATGACAGTGTTGTAGACTATGAATACGTATATGTCGACAAAGAGATCCGGATCGCCAAGATCCAGCAGAAGCAGCGCAGAAAGGAACTGGGCACATACGATCTCACAAAGATGGAGATCCTTGCACCGACGGGTTCACATCATCTTGACAGTTTCAAGGGCAGGGAGAAGAAAGTACTGGATTACTCATCAGGAACTGATGACAACAAAGATGAGAGGTACGAGCTGGTCATGAACGACGGGACGAAACTGATCCTCGACATGATCGGGGAATACGGACCGCAGATCATCGATCTCATCCGCCTTTTCAGTCCCCGTAAAGTTTTCAGAGACTGAAATCCGGTCATTTCATAAAGACCGGTCATTCAATATGGATAACCAATATGGAAAAAGTAATCAGGAAATGCACCAGTTTACCAATCAGGAGGAAAAAATGGCAAAACTAATCGGTGAAGGCATTACATTTGATGACGTTCTTCTTGTACCCGGCTATTCCACAGTGATACCTAATGAAGTGGATCTGAGCACCAACCTTACAAAGACGATACGTCTGAACATCCCTATGATGAGTGCGAGCATGGATACAGTTACCGAGCACAGAATGGCGATCGCTATGGCAAGACAGGGCGGCATCGGTATCATTCACAAGAACATGTCCATCGAATCGCAGGCGGAAGAAGTCGATAAGGTCAAACGCTCTGAGAACGGTGTCATCACAGATCCGTTTTCCCTTTCACCCGAACACACGCTTCAGGACGCAGAGAGCCTTATGCGCAAATTCAGGATCTCCGGTGTTCCGATCACAGAGGGCAGAAAGCTGGTCGGCATCATCACGAACAGAGACCTGAAGTTCGAGACCGACTACAGCAAGAAGATCCGCGAAGCAATGACCTCAGAGAATCTGGTCACCGCTAAAGCGGGGATCACGCTTGAGGATGCGCAGAAGATCCTTGCCAGCTCCAAGAAAGAGAAACTTCCGATCGTGGACGACGATTACAATCTTGTCGGTCTGATCACGATCAAGGATATTGAGAAGAATATCAAGTATCCCAGTGCTGCCAAGGATCCCCAGGGACGACTTCTGTGCGGCGCGGGTGTCGGCATCACGGCAAATGTGCTCGACAGAGTAGAAGCGCTCAGGAAGGCCAAGGTCGATGTGATCGTGCTCGATTCTTCCCACGGCCATTCCGAGAACGTGCTCCGCTGCCTTCGCATGATCAAGGACGCTTATCCGGACCTCCCGGTGATCGGCGGCAATATTGCGACGGGCGAGGGCGCCCGTGATCTGATCATGGCCGGCGCTGACGCGGTCAAAGTAGGGATCGGGCCCGGTTCGATCTGCACGACTCGTGTGGTCACCGGCATCGGTGTTCCTCAGATCACAGCTGTTATGAATGCGTATTCGGTCGCCAAGGAATACGGCATTCCCGTCATTGCCGACGGCGGTATCAAATTCTCCGGCGATATGACCAAGGCACTTGCCGCAGGCGCCAATGTATGTATGATGGGATCCATGCTGGCCGGATGCGAGGAGAGCCCCGGAGCAACAGAGCTGTATCAGGGCCGCAAATACAAGGTATACAGAGGCATGGGCTCGATCGCTGCCATGGAGAACGGCAGTAAGGACAGATATTTCCAGGAGAATGCGCGTAAGCTCGTTCCGGAAGGCGTCGAGGGCCGTGTCGCATACAAGGGCGAAGTGGAAGACGTGATCTTCCAGATGTGCGGCGGCATCCGAAGCGGAATGGGTCTGACAGGATCCCACACGATCAAGGAGCTGCAGGAGAAGGGACAGTTCGTCAAGATCACGGCTGCTTCCCTCAAGGAGAGCCATCCTCATGACATCCAGATCACGAAAGAAGCGCCCAATTATTCCATGGAAGACGCCTGATCTCACTAAGCTGTGGCCGGCATACAGCCGGAATACATTTGGAATACATGGGAATACATTCGGAATACAGTCAGAATACAGTTACATTCGTTTAGGAGCATTTATGGGTAAAGAAGAACTGAAAAGAGATGACGCCGCGGTCTCATCCGAAGAGAAAGTGAGCCGTCATTTTATCGAGAAGGAAATTGATAAAGATCTGGCGGAAGGTGTGTATACAACGGTTCACACGCGCTTCCCCCCGGAACCGAACGGCTATCTGCATATAGGACATGCCAAGAGTATTCTCTTGAACTACGGTATGGCGCAGGAGTACGGCGGCAAATTTAATCTGCGGTTCGATGATACCAATCCGACCAAAGAGAAGAGCGAATTTGTGGAGTCCATCAAAGAGGACGTGGCATGGCTCGGAGCGGACTATGAAGACCGTCTCTTTTTTGCCTCCAACTACTTTGAAGAGATGTATGAGATCGCGGTCAAATTGATCAAAAAAGGAAAGGCCTACGTCTCGGACCTGACAGCCGAGCAGATGAGAGAGTACCGCGGAACGCTCGAGGAACCCGGCATCGATGATCCGAACAGAGACCGCAGCATAGAGGAGAATCTGGAGCTCTTTGAACGCATGAAGAACGGCGAGTTTGCGGACGGCGAGAAGACACTCCGCGCCAAGATCGATATGGCCAGTTCCAATATGAACATGAGGGACCCGATCCTGTACAGAGTGGCGCATATGCATCACCACAATACAGGCGATGCGTGGTGCATCTATCCGATGTACGACTATGCGCATCCCATCGAGGATGCCATCGAGCATATCACGCACTCGCTGTGCACGCTGGAATTTGAGGACCACCGCCCGCTGTACGACTGGGTCGTGCGGGAAGCTGAATTTGATCATCCGCCCAGACAGATCGAGTTTGCTAAGATGTATCTGACAAACGTGGTCACCGGCAAGAGATATATCAAAAAGCTTGTGGAAGACGGCATCGTTGACGGATGGGACGATCCCAGGCTGGTCAGCATTTCCGGACTCCGCCGCAGGGGATTCACGCCGGCCTCCATCAAGCGCTTCGTGGAACTGAGCGGCATATCCAAGGCGCAGTCCTCTTCGGACTACGCGATGCTCGAATACTGCATCAGAGAGGATCTCAAACCCAGCTGCAGCAGAATGCTGACAGTACTGGATCCGCTCAAACTGATCATCGACAACTATCCTGAAGATCAGACAGAGATGCTCGACGCGGACAATAACCTCGAGAATCCCGAGCTCGGTGTCCGCCAGATTCCTTTCGGACGGGAGCTTTGGATCGAGAGAGAGGATTTTCTGACAGCGCCGATCCCCAAGTATAAGAGACTGTACCCCGGAAACGAAGTGCGCCTGATGTATGCGTATTTTGTCAAATGTGTCGGGTATGATACGGATGAAGACGGCAATGTGACGGCTGTCCACGTGACCTATGATCCCGAGACCAAGAGCGGAAGCGGATTTACCGGCAGAAAAGTCAAGGGAACGATCCACTGGGTCAGCGCTAAGGAAGCCGTTCCCGTCAAAGTCAGACTTTATGAGAATATCGTGGATGAGGCCAAGGGCGTCTATAATGAAGACGGGTCGCTCAACCTCAATCCGGATTCCCTCAGAGAGTGCAGCGCATACGCGGAGCCTGCTCTGAAGAACGCAGCCAAATTCGAACGTTTCCAGTTTGTCAGAAACGGTTATTTCTGTGTTGACTGCCACGATTCGAAGGAAGGCGCCCCTGTATTTAACAGGATCGTCGGTCTCAAGAGCTCCTTCAAGCTTCCGGTATGACGTGACAAAGATCTGTGATCAAAAATGATCTCTGAAAAATCCGACGGCTTCCGCTGCGGATGCCCGGTACCTGTCGGGATCGCTGCTGCCTTCCCGAAGCAGGGAGGTCATGAGGTCGATCCTGACCAGTTCGATATAATGCTCCGTTTTCAGGGCATCATCCAAGACCATAGTCTTGGGAAGGACTGATTGATTCACAAGGCTGCGGATTCGATCTGTGTACATCACAGCGTTTTCCGCAGCCTGTTTGGATATGCCGCCGGATTCGGAAAGGACTCTTTTAAGGAACAGCATCATGTAAGGATAGCGGCGCATGGTCTGGGATTCCGCATTTACGATCGCCGTCATCAGATCGAAAAAGGGAAGGGATTCCCGCTTTCTGAGCTCCGAACCGAGTTCGACAAGTGCGTAGCGGGCGCTGTATTCGGCGAGGAACTCGTAGAGTCCCTGTTTGCTGTAAAAATAGTGAAACAGGAGCCCTTTGCTGATCGATGCGCCGGCCACGATCTCATCGGTACTGGCGTGCCGGTAACCGCCGACTGCAAATACTTTGAGTGCGCTGTTGATCATGCTGTCCTGTCTGGATTTTTTGAGATCCCAGAATTTTTCGTTCACTTGACTGACCTCCGTATTTTGACATGAAATCTGTTCGGATTGTGATGGCATTTTTATGATAGCATTGCTTTATGGCCGTAACAATTAAGAGTTTATATTTTGAATAATCGCTTTTCATTTTACTCCAAATAGAGTACCATGAGATGAAAACGTAAATCAGATCCGATCGATCTGGAAGGAGGAAATTATGTTTAGATTAGGTAAAGTTTTGTTTGGTCTTGCAGTTGCCGGCGTCACTGCGGCAACCGTTTACAATTATCTTGAAGAGAACGGCAATAAGTCCGGGGATGAGTTCGAAGACGATACCCGCGAAGCTGACGCAGAAGAAGACAATGACACTGCGGAGCGTTTTGTGAATGCCGCCACAAGAACGTATACGACGATCAAGGAGAGCTCTGCCGACGCTATGGCAAAGGTCAGAGAGGCCATCGGTCCCAAGGGCGAAGAAGTACTCGACGTCGTCGGCGAGACGGCAGGCAAGGTCAAAGATGCCGTTGTGGATTCCGCAGTGCGCGTGAAGGATATCCTCTCCGAGGATGCCGACGGGATCGACGATGAAGTGATCGAAGAGGCAGTAGCCGCTGCGATGGCTGAGGATCAGGAGACAGAGGCGATCCACGAAGACGATCAGAACAAAGAGGCGGTCTACGAGGGCGAGGAGTCCGGCGAAGAGATCCATGAAGATGATCAGAATAAAGAGGCTGTTTACGAAGAAGAGGCGGAGGAAACCGAGTAAACAGGTATTAATTAGGAGGATATTAGATGGCAACAAATGAATACAAAGTCGGTGAGCGCCCGATCTATGACGCGCGGGAGCTGGGAACGGGGAAAATGATCGTTCTCGGATTACAGCACATGTTCGCTATGTTCGGCGCCACCGTCGTTGTTCCGCTGATCACAGGACTTAATGTCTCAACTACACTGTTGTTTGCAGGACTGGGAACACTGCTTTTCCACCTGATCTCCAAAAAGAAAGTCCCGGCATTTCTGGGGTCATCATTTGCCTTTCTCGGAGGATATGCGGCGATCGCACCGCTGAGCGCAGACGGAACGCCCAGCGAACTGCTTCCTTATGCATGCTTCGGCGTAGCCTGCGCCGGCCTGGTATACCTGGTCCTGGCAGGGCTCTTTAAGGCATATGGAACGAGCAGGGTCATGAAGTATTTTCCCCCGATCGTGACGGGACCGATCATTATTTCGATCGGCCTCAACCTGGCACCTTCTGCGATCAATAACGTGGAGAGCTGCTGGTGGATCGCATTGGTGGCGATCCTGATCGTAGTGATCTGCAATATCTGGGGAAAGGGCATGATCAAGATCGTCCCGATCCTCTTGGGCGTGATCGGTTCCTACCTCTGCGCGGCAGTAACGGGAAAGATCGATTTCTCTGCTGTGGCGAATGCACCCTGGATCGGAATTCCCGTAAGCTATGAGAAAACGGTGTTCTCGATCTTTGCCGGAGGCAATCTCGATACCGGATTACTACTGACGAGTGTTGTGACGATCATGCCGATCGCGCTCGCCACCATGATGGAGCATATCGGGGATATTTCCGCGATCAGTTCCACCTGCGGGGTCAACTACATCAAGGATCCCGGACTTCACCGCACACTCATGGGCGACGGACTTGCGACTGCGATCGCTTCCCTATTCGGAGCTCCGGCTAATACCACATATGGTGAGAATACAGGTGTTCTCACGCTCACGAAGGTCTATGATCCCCGCGTCATCCGCATTGCGGCCGGCTTCGCTGTCCTGCTTTCCTTCTGCCCCAAGTTCGCGGCCGTCATTGAAGTGATGCCTGCGGCAACCATCGGCGGCATTTCCCTGGTGCTTTACGGTATGATCTCCGCAGTCGGCATCAGAAACCTTGTGGAGACCGGAACAGACTTCTCCAAGAGCAGAAACGTCCTGATCGCGGCTCTGATCATGGTCCTCTCGATCGGGATCAGTTACTCCAACGCAGGAGCTATCAGCATTCCGATCGGTGGTCTTACGCTCAGCCTTTCAGGTCTCGCGACCGGTTCGCTGACCGGCATTATCCTTAATGCGATCCTTCCCGGGAAGGATTACACGTTTGAAGACGATAAGCCCAACCGCACAGGCGTCAGCTTTCAGATCGTCTCAGGTGATACGATAACGGAGATCCGTGCGAAGGGAAAACACTGATCTTTCGTTTTTTCAAGACATTGCCGGGCAGGTTTGCGGACTGTCTATACCTGTCATCGATAAGGAGCACTGCATGAAAATGCAGTGCTTTTTTTCGTGGAGGGACGGGTGTAAGATAGAGGATGATGAGTGGAGGAAAGATTATGAGCTATCGTTTTTGTCTTGGCGCCTCCGGATCCGGAAAGAGCCGGATGCTTCACAGCATGATCCTTGAGCGCGCCGAAAAGGCCATAAGAGAGAGTACTGCACTGCAGGAAAACAATGTGATCATCGTTCCGGATCAGTATTCCATGCAGACGCAGAAGGAGATCGTGATGGAGTCGCCTGATCAGGGAATTCTGAACATTGACGTTCTCAGTTTCGGCAGGCTCACACATCGGATCTTTGAGGAGATCGGCGTACCCGAGAGGGCAGTCCTCGATGACACGGGGAAAACACTTCTCATCCGCAGGACTGCGGGAAAGTGCGGGAAGGAGCTCAAAATTCTGGGAAAGAGCATTCACTATCCCGGTATGATCGCTGAGATCAAATCCGTATTATCGGAGTTCATGCAGTACGGGATCGGAGAAAAGCAGCTTTCCATGATGCAGGAATATGCATCCGGGAAAGGGCGCGGAGCACTCAGTGCCAGGCTTGAGGACCTGAGAGTCCTTTACAGTGCTTTCATGCAGGGCAAAAAAGACCGCTTTATCACTTCCGAGGAACGGCTTGATCTTCTTGCTGAGGCCATTCCTTATTCCGACCTTGTGAAGAGAAGCGTTTTTGTGCTGGACGGATTTACCGGATTTACACCGGTTCAATACCGCGTGATCGCGGCGCTGATCCGATATGCCAAAGAGGTCGTGATCTCTCTTCCCTACGGAAATGACGACGGCCCCACTCTGCCCTGGGTGCATGAACATCGCATGCCCGGGAATGAGGATGCGCTGTTTTACCTGACAAGAAAGACCGTCTCTGATCTGGATAAAATAGCGTCCCGAGAAGGCCTGACAAGAAAAAGTGATATGCTGATCGGCCGGGAGGGCGATGCTCCGGTCCGCTTTAAGAATAATCCGTGCCTTTCCCATCTCGAGCGGCATATATTCCGCTATCCTCTGACTCCTATGTTCACGGGACAGGAAGGGAGGATCCGTATTTTTGAGACCGATACAGCGGAAGAAGAGGTGCGTCAGATCTGCATACAGATCAAAAAACTGATCCTCACTAAGGGGTACCAGTACAGAGATATCTCTGTCGTATGCGGCGACCTTGTGCAGTACGGAAGGCTCTTTGAAAAGCAGGCTGCAAGATACGATATTCCTGTCTATATAGATAAAACTGATTCTGCGGGACTTAATCCTCTTACGGAGGCGATCCGCAGCGCTCTGCAGATCCGTCCGCAGGGGTATTCTTATACGGCAGTCTTTCGCTATCTCAGAAGCGGGATGAGCGACATCACCAGAGAAGAGGCTGATCTGCTCGAAAACTACTGCCTGGAGCACGGAATTCGGGGGAGAAAGAAGTGGAGCCTGCCGTTTGATGCGCGGACGGAACCGCTCAGGCAGCGCTTTCTCAAAGAGATCGAGCCTGTTGCCGGCAGGATCGATCAGGAGAGGACTGCCGCAGCCTCTGCGTCTGAGCGGACGAAGGCACTGTACCGTTTTATGACTGCGCTGTCCATGGAAGAAAAGACTGCCCGCATGTCGCAGGCATTCCGCGAAGCGGGCGATTTTGTAAGAGAGCGGCAGTACAGCCAGCTGTATCGATATGTGATCGACCTGCTCGAGCAGATCCACGATCTTTTGGGAGAGGAAGTCATTTCTTCCAAGGAATATGGGGAGCTCCTTGAAGCGGGTTTTGCGGAGATCCGTCTGGGAACGCTGCCGCAGCAGGCCGACCGGGTACTGGTCGGGGATATAGAGAGAACAAGGCTCTCACAGTGCAGTATTCTGTTTTTTGCCGGCGTCAATGACGGGAATATCCCCAGGGGGACTTCGCGCGGCGGACTTCTCTCAGATCTTGACAGGGACTTTCTAAGGCATTCGGGAGCGGAATTGTCACCCACACCGAGACAACAGATGTATCTGCAGAAACTGTACCTGTATCTGAATCTGACCAAACCGACCGATGCCCTCTTTCTCTCTTTTGCCAGAACGGCGCCGGACGGAGGGACGCTTCACCCTTCTTATCTGATCCAGATGATCGGAAAGCTCTTTCCCGATACTAAGATCGAGCACCCCCAGCTCGCGCCCGCCTGTGAGCAGCTGACAGGAGAAAAGGACAGTGTCGTGTGGCTCTCCGGCGCGCTCAGAGATTATGCACAGGGAAAGATGCCGGAAGGTTCCAAAGAAGACGCGGAGCTGAAGACTGCTTACGGGTATCTCATGCGTAAAGGAGAGAGAGAGACGGCACAAGCGCTGGAGATGCTCAAAGATGCAGCATTTACCATGTATTCTCCTGTCTGGATCAGCAAGGAGACGGCGAGGGCGCTTTACGGTCATTCCGTCATGGGAGGGATCAGCCGCCTGGAGACAGCCGCTCAGTGTTCTCTCAGACAGTTCCTGCAATACGGCCTTAGGCTGGCAGAGCGAAAAGAGTACATGGTCGGGCCGGTGGATACCGGCACGATCCTCCATCAGAGCCTGGAAAGGTTCAGCAAAAAACTGATCGGGAACGGATTGTCATGGAGCGATTTCACTCCGGAGGAGGGAAATCGGATCGCGGCGGATTCTCTCCGTGAGACGGCAGGCGCCTACAAGGAGCTTGTCATGTATTCCACCAAAAGGAGTGAATACCAGCTGGCCGGATTGGAACGGATCCTGCAAAGGAGCGTCGACACGCTGCGCTATCAGCTCAGCCGCGGACAATTTGTCCCCGAAGGATATGAGTTTTCCTTTGGGCCGGAAGGTGATGCGGATATGATCACGGCACCCCTGAGCGGGGGAAGGAGCCTGAAGCTGGTCGGAAGGATCGACAGGATCGATCTCTGCAGGGAGGAGGACGGTATTTTTGTCAAAATACTCGATTACAAATCCGGTTCCCTGGATCTGGATGAAGAGTTGATCCGAAGGGGGATCCAGCTGCAGCTGATCCTGTATATGAACGCGGTGCTCGATCAGATCTCGAAAAAGAATCCGGGGAAACCGGTTGTCCCTTCCGCCATGCTGTATTACCGGATCACGGATCCCGTGATCGATTCCGGCGAGCCCGCTTCGGACGCTGAGAATGATCCTTCAGACCCGGAAAAAGCTGCCGCAAAGATCCGAGCCGCCTTAAGACCGACCGGAATGGTCAACGCCGACCCCGTCTCCTTCAGTCATCTGCATACGGGGATCGGACCGAGAGAGAAAAGCGATGTGATCCCGCTCAGTCTGAGCGCCGACGGAAGCCCGGGCAGAGGCTCACATGTATATACTGCAGAGCAGTTCGACAGACTGACAAACGACGTCAGGGAGATTGTATGTAAACTGGCCGAGGAGATCCTGGACGGAAAAGCGGCGGCGGAGCCCGCAGTGTGGGGAAGCAGCAGGTCCGCTTGCGATTACTGTCCCTACAAAAGTGTCTGCGGATTTGATCCCTCGATTGACGGATTCCGCTACAGAGACAGATAAGAGAGGCAAATCTATGGCAATCACTTTTACGAAACAGCAAATGCGGGTCCTTAACGCCAGAGACCACAATGTACTGGTCTCTGCGGCGGCCGGCAGCGGCAAGACGGCCGTTCTTGTCGAGAGGATCATCCGCATGATCAGTGAGGGAGATCATCCTCTCGATATTGACAGACTCCTCGTTGTCACCTTTACTAAGGCGGCAGCAGCGCAGATGAGGGAGCGGATCGGCGCCGCCATCGCACGAAGAATCGAAGAGGACCCCGGTAATCTCCACTTGCAGAGGCAGGAGACACTGCTTCACAATGCGCAGATCACGACGATGGACAGTTTTTTCACCTTCGTGCTGCGCAACAATTTCAGTGAGATCGATCTGGATCCCGGATTCAGGCAGATGGACCAGACGGAAGCCGGGCTTCTGCGCAAAGATACGCTCGAAGAGTTCCTCGAGGAGGGATATGAAAAGAAAGATCCGGCCCTTCTTCTCTGCGCGGACTATTTCTGCCGCGGAGCGGGGGACAAAGAGATCGAGAATATGATCGAGACTTTGTACACACAGGCGGTGAGCCGGCCGGATCCGGGAGAGTGGCTGCGCTTGAGGAGCTCGGATTATACGGTCATGAGTGAGGAGGCCCTTCTGCTCGCTCCCTGGATGCAGTATATGATCCTGACGACTGCGGAGCAGATCACAGGCGTAAAGAGTATTTACGCCCGCCTTCGAGCACTCTGCTCGCTGCCGGACGGTCCGTCTGCATATCTTCCGCTGGTCCGAGAAGAGATGGAAGCGCTGAGCGCTCTCGGAACTGTTCCGGGTGCCGAAGCTGCCGGAAACCTCACGACGGATGAGATCCGGTCGATCCGGGAAGGGATCCGCCGTGCACTCACCGTAGAGTTCCGACGGCTGCCGGCCGTCAGCGCCAAAAAATACCCTGATGTGGATCCGGATAAGAAGGATACCGCCGTATTTCTTCGAAATCAGGCCAAAGATGCCGTGGCCGCGATCCGAAAGCGGTCTGCTGCCGAAGATACGGATCAGATCCTGCAGACGATGTCGCGGATGAGTGACATCGCTGCTGCTCTTTCTGACCTCACCTGCCGCTTTCTCGAGCGCTTTTCTGAAGCCAAGCGGGAGAAAAATGTTATTGATTTTGTCGATCTCGAGCACTTTGCTCTTAAGATCCTCACCTATAAGGACGAAGAAGGCATCTACAGGCCCCGAAGGGCGGCACTTGCATATCGTCAGTATTTTGACGAGATCCTGATCGATGAGTACCAGGACAGCAACGACGTTCAGGAACTGCTGCTGCGGCTGATCTCCACAGAGGACGAGGGAAAGTTCAACCGATTCATGGTCGGGGATGTCAAGCAGAGCATCTATAAGTTCCGCCTGGCAAGGCCCGAGATCTTCATGCAGAAGCTGGCGCAGTACAGGCATTTGGACAATAAGACGGAGAGGATCGACCTTGACAGCAATTTCAGGAGCCGGGCTGAGGTGCTTAACAGTGTCAATGACGTCTTCGGAAGGCTGATGCGAAGCGAGATCGGCGGCGTGGAATACAGCGATGAGGTATCACTCAAACAGGGCGCCTCTTATCCGCCCGTTCAGGATCCGGAATTATACAAAACAGAACTGCTCATAGTGGACGGAGGGCCGGATCCTTTGGGAAGAGAACTTCCTGAAGAAGTGGAAGTGCTCAGTGCAAGGCAGAGAGAGGCGCTTGCGGTCGCGGGCCGTATCCGGGAACTGGCGGGTACGCTGCCCGTCACTGCGCAGGACGGTACAATCCGCCCCTGCCGTTACGGTGATATGGTCGTCCTGCTTCGGAGCGGTACGAATTGGAACGAAGATTTTCGCGAGGTCTTTGAAAAAGAGGGTATTCCGTATTATATAGAGTCCAAGACCGGGTATTTTTCAGCCAAAGAGATACAGACGGTTCTGGAGATGATCCGGGTGCTGGACAATCCCAGACAGGATATCCCGCTTTACGGTGTTCTTAAGAGCTGTTTCGGCGGATTTTCGGAGGAAGAGATCGCCTGCATCAGAGTCGGGGCGCCGGAACGAAGCTCGGATCTGTATACCTGTCTGATCAGTGCAGCGGAAACGGAGATCTGTGAAGGCGCAGACAGCACCGGGCCGGCAGCGCTGCGGGACAAGTGCAGACACTTTATACGGTTCGTGAACCAGTGGCGCGATCGGGTCGTCTATCTGCAGATCTACGAACTTCTCACTGCGCTGTTTGCCGAGACCGGATACGAGGAGTGGTGCAGAGCGCTCCCCGGAGGTGAGCAGAGGATCGCAAACCTTCAGATGCTCATGGCGCAGGCGAGCGCATTTGACTCCATGGGACTTCAGGGTCTGTTCGACTTTGTGCGGTACATTGACCAGATCCACCACCGCGATGTTGACTACGGTGAAGCCAATATACTGGATGAAAATGCGGATGTCGTGCGGATCATGAGCATTCACAAGAGCAAGGGGCTGGAATTTCCCGTGACCATCGTGGCGGGTTTGGCCAAAGAGCACAGTTACAGGTCCCACGACACCAGGGGGACCTTCATCTGTGACAGCGACTGGGGCATCGGCATGGACTCATGGAATCCGGTGACCAGGACAAAATACAGCAATATCCGCAAGGATGCCATTGCCGATAAGATGAAGCGCGACAGCCTGGGAGAAGAACTGCGCGTCCTCTATGTCGCCATGACAAGGGCGAAGGAAAAGCTGATTCTCACGGGGTATCTGCCGAATGCCGCCAAAAAATGCGATGAATGGGAAAAGAGTCTCCCTGTCTCAATGGAGCGGGATGAGAAAATACCTGTATCTCTCATTGCGCAGTCGCAGAGCTTTTTGGAACTGATCCTGTATGCTGTCCGCGCCGGAGACGGATCGGATCACATTGCGGTCAGAACACTGAACTGTGCGGATCTTGCAGTAAAAGAGATGATCGCCCAGTCAGGCATGGCACTGAGAAAGCAGGAACTGGAGAGTATGTCCTTTTCAGATACTGAGCCGCTGCCGGACCCGGAGACCGAAGAGAATCTGAGGACGATCTATTCAAGAAGATATGCATCCTCGAACCTGAGCGGACTGTATACCAAGACGTCCGTGTCCGAACTCAAGAAAGCCTTTCTCGAAGAAGAAGCGGGTGAGGGCGCGCACGACATGTTCCCGGAAACCTTGCCGTCGCCGATCATTCCCTCTTTTGCCGCAGTCGAAAAGGCGGGCAGCGATCTGAGGGGTTCCGAAAGCGATACCGCGGAAGGCGCAGGCCGTTTGCCCTTCACCGGGACGCAGTACGGCACGGCCATGCACAGACTGCTGGAATTGTTTGATTACAAACGTTTTAAGGACCCTGCACTGGTAACGCCGCAGGAGTTCGACAAATGGCGTGATGAGCTGTCGGCTTCCGGCAAGATCCCGCCCGAATATGCGCGGATGCCGGCTGCAGGTATCCTTCGCTTCCTGAAAAGCGCGCTTGCCGGACGCATGGCAAAAGCGGATGCGGAGGGCCGGCTCTTCAGGGAACAGCCTTTTGTGCTTGGGATCAGGGCGGACCTCATAAATCCCGCCTTTCCGGGGGAGGAGACGATGCTCGTGCAGGGGATCATAGACGCCTGTTTCCTGGATGGAGACGAGTTTGTGCTGGTGGACTACAAGACGGACCGCGTCAGTCATGCGCAGGAGCTCCGGGACAGGTACAGGGTACAGCTGGATCTGTACGCGAGGGCACTGCATCAGATCACCGGAAAGGCCGTGCGCGAAAAGATCATCTATGCATTGTCGCTCCATGAAATGATCGTTTTATAGGCGGCACAGATGAATCATGCATTTTTTACTTTTTTTTCACTAATATGCGGACAAAAACCTTCTGTTTTTGTGGAAAATGAACATCTGCGATGATATAATAATGATAATTAGATGAAAAATGAACAGCGTTCATCTAAAATGCTACTTGTAGCTCAATATCAAAGGAGGTTGCAATGAACTTTTTTAACGACGAAATTCATCAGGATATGGTGAACATGTACCGTGACTTCGCACAGGGAGTCTGCGCACCGATCGCAGCTGAGATCGATGAGGAAGAAAAATTCCCTTTTGAGACATTTAAGCAGGCTGCTGAGATGGGTCTCATGGGAATTCCTTTCCCGGAAGAGTACGGCGGAGCAGGCATGGACGAGCTGTCCTATGCACAGTGCATCGAGGAAGTTTCCAAAGTCTGTGCTTCCACAGGCGTTGGCATTTCCGCTCATACATCCCTTTGCTGCTGGCCGATCTATAAGTTCGGTACAGAAGAGCAGAAGCAGAAATATCTTCCTTCCCTTCTTTCCGGTGAGAAGCTGGGCGCTTTCGGTCTGACCGAGCCCAATGCAGGTACAGATGCAGCAGGCCAGAAGACTGTTTTCGAGGATAAGGGCGACTACTATCTGGTCAACGGCTCCAAGATCTTCATCACGAATGCAGGCGTTGCAGATGTTTTTGTTATCTTCGGTATGACAGATAAGTCTCTCGGCAACAAGGGCATCACCGCTCTGATCATGGAAAAGGGCATGGAAGGCTTCAGCGTCGGTTCCCATGAGAAGAAGATGGGTATCCGCGGATCCAACACATGTGAGCTCGTATTCGAGAATGTCAAGGTTCCGAAGGAGAATCTGCTGGGCGAAGTCAACAAGGGATTCAGAATTGCTATGATGACCCTTGACGGCGGAAGAATCGGTATCGCTGCTCAGGCACTCGGAATTGCTGAGGGCGCTCTTGATGTCACTGTTGAGTATGTGAAGCAGAGAGTTCAGTTCGGCCGTCCGATCGCTAAGTTCCAGAACACGCAGTTCGAGCTTGCGAAGATGAAAGCGAACACCGAGGCAGCAAGACTTCTGGTCTATCAGGCAGCAAATGCTGTGGATCAGGGACTTCCTTACACACTCCTTGCTGCAGAGGCTAAGCTCGTAGCAGCAGCAAATGCTTCTGACGTTACCCGCAGATGCCTGCAGCTGTTCGGCGGCTACGGCTACACACGTGAGTATCCCATCGAGCGCATGATGAGAGATGCGAAGATCACTGAGATCTATGAGGGAACCAGTGAAGTCCAGATGATGGTCATCGGCGGCGCTATGCTT
Organism: uncultured Lachnospiraceae bacterium; assembly: GCA_902801585.1. Next base: position 154,373 of record CADCIU010000004.1, read on the forward strand.
CGCTGATCCGTCTGTCTGAATGACGTAAGAGATCATTGTAAACTGCAGGAGAGCCCGGCGCCGGAAAGCGCCGGGCTTTCTTTATCCGCTGCGGATCGGAACGCGGTTTTCATGAGAGAATACTCTGGAGAGAATGGGATGGTGCGGCCATGAAACGCAGTCGTTCGGAATCTTTTTTTTATGCCGTAAAACCTTTTTTGATCTATATGATCCTGTTCACAGCGATCCGTTCTGCGCTGGGCATGCTTGCGGAATCCGCACTTACTGCGGCACCGGACGATCTTGTGCTCCTGTATACGGAGTGGAAGGACGCCGTCGATCTTCTTACCTTGAGTGTATCGGCGGTCTGTGCGGTGATCCCGGTGATCCGGGAGGGACGGAGGGATATTCTGATCTTTAGGCACAGGCAGGACCGGTCTTGGATTACAGGGAGAAGAGACAGCAATATGCTGATCGCGCTTCTTATGATCGGTACGGTCTCCCTTTGTGCGCTGATCAATATCCTCATGATCGGCAGTACCGGATCCGAAATACCGATGAATCCCGCGTGTGTGCCGCTGGCCGCTGCCGTCTATGGTCTTTTGACTCCGTTTACCGAAGAAGTCGTCTGCAGAGGGGTCATGTGGTACCGTCTGCGCTGCGGATTTGCCTCTCTTTGGGCAGCCGTGATCTCATCGGCGCTGTTCGGCGCGTCGCATGGCAATTGGAGGCAGGGTATATACGGCTTTGTCATGGGAATGGTTTTTTCTTTGGCGTATGAGCTCACAAGGCAGTTTGAAGTGCCGTTCCTGCTTCACTGCACCTGCAATCTCCTGGTTCTGGCCGCCGTAACGTTCGGATGGACGGATGTCCTGAAAAGTCCGCAGTGGATCCTGTTTTTTGCCGCTGCAGCTGCGGTGTGCTTTGCTTATTGGGCCAAAAGACTGAAGGAGACGGATTTCAGGTTTTTGTAAATAAAGATATGCCTGTAAACTTGAGGTGTGATTTACAAATTCGTCTTGCACAGCGATCATGGCCGTGATATAATCATAAAGCTGTCTGTGTACAGACGGAAAATACTATCATTATCATCATACAGAGCACCGTTACTCCTGCGGCGTCATCGCCCGGGTGCTCAGGTAAGGAGGAATTATCATGAAAGCATCTATTCAGCCTAAGTATTATCAGGCTACCGTGACCTGCAACTGCGGCAACACATTCGTCACCGGATCCACAAAGCCTGAGATCCACGTCGAAGTCTGCTCCAAGTGCCACTCTTTCTACACCGGCACACAGAAGACTGCTGCTGCTAAGGGACGTATCGATAAGTTCAACAAGAAATACGGCTACAGCAAGTAATAAAATGCGGTTAGAAGAAAGACAAGGCGGATCCGTTCTGCCTTGTTTTCTTTTTGTAATCAGGAGGAATGAATTGAGTGAAGAAGTAATCAGATCAAAGCAGCAGTGCTCCGGCATAGGAGGGCAGGCGGTCTTAGAAGGCGTCATGATGAAGAACAAGGACGACTACGCCGTTGCCGTAAGGAAGGAAGACGGCACTATTGTGATCAAAAAGGAGAAGTACAAGGGGATCCTGTCCGATACACCCGTGCGCAGCATCCCGATCATTCGCGGCTTTTTTGTCCTGGTCGATTCCCTTGTGCTCGGACTCAGAGTCACAGATTATTCAGCGTCTATGTATGACCCCGAAGAGACCCCGGATCCCGAATCGCCCAAGGAGAAGCTGATCACCGGCCTTGTCCTTGCAGGGTCCGCAGTGATCGCGGCAGCACTTTTTATCCTGCTCCCTTACGGCATTGCTTCTTTTTTGAGCACACGTCTTGACCATCCGGGCATGCTCGTATGGATCGAGGGCATTCTGCGTCTTACGATCTTTTTGATCTATATCCGCGCCATCACGGCGATGAAGGATATACGGAGACTGTATCAGTACCACGGTGCTGAGCACAAGTGTATCAACTGCCTGGAGAGCGGACTGCCTCTGAATGTGGAAAATGTCAGAAAGAGTACCAGGCTGCACAAGCGCTGCGGCAGCAGTTTTACGATGTTTGTCATGCTGGTCAGCATCATCATGTTCTTTTTTATCCGCACCGACAGCCATGTGATGCGGATCTTACTCAGGATCCTTTTGATTCCTGTGATTTCCGGGGTCTCCTACGAGATCATCCGGCTCGCCGGCACTTCGAACAACCCGGTGGTCAATCTCATTTCCAAACCGGGACTGTGGATGCAGCTGATGACGACAGGGGAACCGGACGACGAGATGATCAAGGTCGGAATGGCATCTGTGGATGCGGTATTCGATTGGAAGAACTATCTTGTACAGGAATTCGGATATACTGCCGAGAGTCTTGAGTAACAAAAGCGGAGGGATCCGATGGATTTGGAAAATCTTGTGGCGGATATGCCTTACAGGGCGCTGTATGAAGAGGGGACCCGGATCCTGATGGGTGATCCGGACGCTTTCAGGGAGGCTTCGCTCGATGCGAGGCTCCTTCTTGAATATGTCTGCGAAAGCGGTATCAATACACTGCTCATGGAGCCGGACCGGCCGGTTTCCGCAGAAGAGGCCGGGAAGTACAAAGAACTCATCATGCGCAGGAAAAACAGAGAACCCCTTGCCTATATTGTCGGAAACACAGACTTTATGGGTCTGACTTTTGAAGTGAACCGCGACGTGCTGATTCCCGAACAGGATACGGAAAATCTTGTCGAGGAGATCATGAAGGATGTCTGCAGCGGAGACAGGATCCTTGATCTTTGTACCGGGAGCGGCTGTATTCTTCTGAGTCTTTTGCACTACTCCCGGGATACGAGCGGAATCGGAACGGATCTGTCACCGAAAGCGCTGCGAACTGCCGAGAGGAACGCGCAGAAGCTGGGCCTTTCCGGGAGAGCCGAGTGGAGGCAGGGAGATCTCTTCGACGCATTGGGACCGCAGCTGCCGTTTGACGTGATCGTCTCCAATCCCCCCTATATCCGGTCGGATGTCATCCGGGAGCTTGCCCCCGAGGTGAAGGATCATGAACCTCTCATGGCACTGGACGGCGGGGAAGACGGACTCTCGTTCTACAAAAAGATCGTGCCGGGAGCAGTTTCCCGTCTTGTGACGGGCGGCATTCTGTATCTGGAGATCGGCTACGATCAGGGAAAAGCAGTAGCTGACCTCATGAAAGAAGCCGGATACTACGACGTACGGGTCATTAAAGATTACGGCGGGAACGACCGCATTGTCAGGGGGATCCGGAGCGTTCATCAGTAATAATACGGAGATGTATATGTTTGACAAGCTTGACAGCGTGATGCTGCATTATGAAGATATCCAGCGGGAATTGGCAAGTCCCGACATTGCCTCGAATCAGTCGAGGTTCAGGAAACTGATGAAAGAACAGAGCGACCTCGCTCCCATTGTCGAGGCATACGGTGCCTACAGAGACTGCCGCCGCTCGGCAGAGGAATCCCTGCAGATGCTGGAAGAGGAGAGCGATGAGGAGATGAGGGAGCTCGCCAAAGAAGAACTCGCCATCTCAAAGAAGAGGGAAGAGGAACTGGAAGAAAAGATCCGCATCCTTCTGATCCCCAAGGATCCCAACGATGATAAGAACGTCATTGTGGAGATCCGTGCCGGTGCAGGCGGCGATGAAGCCGCGCTGTTCGCGGCCGAGATCTATAGAATGTATGTTCACTATGCGGAGGGGCGCGGCTGGCGGTCGGAGCTTCTGGAGTATGAGGAGATCGGGATCGGCGGCATGAAGTCCGTCAGCTTTATGATCAAGGGGCAGGGCGCATACTCCCGCATGAAATATGAGAGCGGAGTGCACAGAGTGCAGCGCGTTCCCGCCACAGAATCAGGCGGAAGGATCCATACCTCGACGGTCACTGTAGCGGTGATGCCCGAGGCCGATGAGGACATCGTCATTGACATTCCGGAGAAAGATGTCCGGATCGATGTCATGCGCGCTTCCGGCAACGGCGGACAGTGCGTCAACACCACAGACTCTGCCGTGAGACTGACGCATTATCCCACCGGAATCGTGATCTACAGCCAGACGGAGAAATCCCAGCTGCAGAATAAAGCAAAAGCCTGGGCGCTTCTGCGCTCCAAGCTCTATGATCTCGAGATGCAGAAAAGGCATGACGAGGAGGCGGACCTGCGCAGAAGCCAGATCGGTACAGGCGACCGCTCGGAAAAGATCCGCACTTACAACTTCCCGCAGGGACGTGTGACAGACCACAGGATCAAGCTCACTCTTTACAGGATCGACTCGATCTTAAACGGCGACCTGGACGAGATCCTGGACAGTCTGACAGCGGCCGACCAGGCTGCGAAACTGCTCAAAATGAACGAGTCGCTTTGAGCGACAAATTGTCAATCTCTCATCAAATAGTGGTATAATGCTTACAGGTCCGTGTTCACGATAATTTGTCGGACCTTAAGGCAAATCAATCATCAGTATGGCAATTGTGAGGGTGATGAACCATGGCAGTGCATCTATTCGGCGCGATCGATGTGGGCAGTTATATGTGCGAGATGAAGATCTTCGAACTGTCCAAAAAGAACGGGATCAGGCAGATCGATAACATTCGTCACATGATCGATATCGGGACGGATACATATCACACGGGAAAGATCTCCAGAGTCCATCTTGCAGAGCTCAAAAGGATCCTTTCCGAGGCGGCTGCGATCATGAAGAACTACGGCATAGAGTCCTATATGGCTTACGGGACCAGTGCTTTCAGGGAAATGAAGAATGCTTCTGTCGTTCTCTCTCAGCTGGAGCAGGAGACGGGGATCCGGATCGAGATCCTTGAGAATACCGAACAGCGCTTTATGGATTACAAATCACTGGCGTCGACGGGCAATGTTTTCAACCGTATTTTGGAACAGTCCACAGCCATCGTCGACATCGGAGGAGGAAGCGTCCAGATCTCCCTCTTTGAGAAAGATAAGCTGAGTGCGACGCAGAATCTGCGCGCCGGTGTCCTCAGGATCCATGAACAGCTGATGAGAGTCGGCGCCAGGTCTGTACAAAATGAATCCCTCATCGAAGAGATCGTAAATACGCAGCTGAACGTCTTTAAGAAGCTCTATCTCAAGGACAGGGATATCGGCCAGATCGTCGTCATCGATGACTATCTCTCCGATGCGACCAGAAATGCGAGCCATTTCGCGCAGGCCGGCCGCATGATCCCCGGTCCCATGGGACAGGCCGAGTTCATCGATCAGGCATCGCTGAGCGCCTTTATTGACGGACTCAGGGAGCGCAGCCCCATGGAGCTCTCCTCAAAGCTCGGTATATCGGATGACAAAATACCGCTTCTTCAGATTTCCTCTATTATTACAAAATGTATCGCAAAGACCATGAAAGCCGATCTGATCTGGATCCCCGGCGTGACGCTCTGTGACGGAATCGTCTACGATTATGCCGTGAGCAGGCGGTATATCAAACCGGCGCATGATTTTGACGAAGATATCCTCACATGCGCACTTCAGACTTCCAAGCGCTACAAGGGGAGCGAGGAGCGGGCAAAGACACTGGAGCTGATCGCTCTGCAGATTTTTGACTGCATCAAAAGGATCCACGGAATGGGAAGCCGGGAACGGCTTCTGCTGAGACTGTGCGCAATTCTGCATGACTGTGGCAAATATATCAGCATGCAGAACCTTTCCGACTGCTCTTACAATATCATCATGTCCACAGAGATCATAGGACTGACCGGTAGAGAGCGGGAGATCGTCGCCAATGTAGTCCGGTTCAATCACAGCCCCTTCGAATACTATGAGGAGCGCAGGCCGAACACGAGGCTCTCAGCCAAAGATTATATGATCGTCACAAAGCTTACGGCGATCCTGAGGCTGGCCAATGGACTTGACCGATCTCACAAAAAGAAGTTTACGGATGTACGTATTAGGTGCAGAGGGAAACAGCTTCAGATCATTGTCAGTACCAAGAAGGATATCACTTTGGAGAAAGGCCTGTTTGCGAATCGTGCGGATTTCTTCGAAGAAGTATTCAGTGTGAGGCCGCTGATCAGACAGAAAGAGTTTTAGGTCAGGGATTCGAGGTCAGGGATTCGAGGTCAGGGATTTAAATAAGGAGAGGATATGGCAGCAGAGATTATAAATTTCAGGAACCCGCAGTATTACATCAACCGGGAACTGAGCTGGATCGAATTTGACAGGCGTTGCCTGAGTGAAGCGAGAAACAAAGAGAATCCTCTTTTTGAGCGCCTCAAGTTCCTGAGCATCACCGCATCCAACCTGGATGAGTTCTTCATGGTGAGAGTTGCTTCCCTGCAGGATATGGTGCAGGCAGGCTATAAGAAAAAGGATATTGCCGGAATGACCGCTCAGGAACAGCTCACCGCGGTCCTTGCAGCTACGCATACATTCATGCAGCAGCAGTACTGGACGCTCAACAGGCAGATCATCCCTTCACTGGAGGAGCAGGGGCTCTTCATGATCAGGGATCTGGATACTCTGAGCAAAACAGAGACCCGCTTTTTGGAGGACTATTTCAGCAGCGATGTCTTTCCGGTCCTGACGCCCATGGCTGTAGACAGTTCAAGACCGTTTCCGCTCATCCGCAACAAGAGTCTCAATATCGGTGCGCTCCTCACAAGAAAGGAGAGCAGTACGCCGGGCATCCTGAATCCCTCCAAGAAGAAAAAGTCATCAAAAGCCGGAAAAGAGAAGATGGAGTTCGCTACAGTGCAGGTTCCCGGCGTCCTACCGAGGATCCTCTTTCTTCCCAGAAAAGAAGGTGAACCGAGAAGACTGGTTCTCCTTGAGGATCTGATCCGCAAATATCTGCCCAAACTGTTCGTCAATTATGAGGTCAAGTGCACCTGCCCTTACAGGATCATGAGAAGCGCAGATCTCGATATTGCGGAAGATGAAGCCGAAGATCTTCTGGAAGAGATCAAGAAACAGCTCAAAAAGAGACAGAGAGGCGATGCCATCCGCCTGGAGGTGGAGAAGGGGATCGATGAGCAGCTGCTGAAGCTCCTGATGAGTGAGCTCTCTCTCGAAAAGGACTTTGTCTATGAGATCGACGGCCCTATTGACCTCACGTATCTTATGAAAGCGTACGGTATCGAAGGATTTGATGAACTAAGGGAACACCGCTATGCGAAACCGCAGCTGATCCCTGCTCTTTTACCGGATTGTGATATTTTCGAGCAGATCCGCAAGGGCGATATATTCATGCATCACCCGTATCAGACGTTTGACCCTGTAGTGAAATTTGTGTCTGCAGCTGCCGCTGACCCGGATGTCCTGGCCATTAAACAGACACTTTACCGTGTGAGCGGCAATTCACCGATCGTCGCGGCACTGGCGCAGGCCGCCGAAAACGGCAAGCAGGTGACGGTCCTCGTGGAACTCAAGGCGCGGTTTGACGAGGAAAACAACATTGTCTGGGCAAAAGCGCTTGAAAAAGCAGGGTGTCATGTGATCTACGGACTCCAGAATCTCAAGACCCACAGCAAGATCACGCTCGTGGTCAGAAAAGAAGAGGACGGGATCCGCCGGTATGTCCATCTGGGGACAGGAAACTACAATGATTCCACAGCAAAGCTTTACACCGACGTGGGACTCATGACCTGCAGCGACCCGATCGGCGCTGACGCGACGGCTGTTTTTAATATGCTGTCCGGCTATTCCGAGCCCCGCTTCTGGAATAAGCTCAGCCTCGCACCGCTCTGGCTCAAAGACAGGTTCCTGTACCTGATCGGCAGAGAGCAGCAGCATGCGCAGAACGGGGAGACAGCTCATATCATTGCCAAGATGAACTCCCTCTGTGATCCGGATATCATCGAGGCACTGTACAAAGCGAGTGCGGCCGGTGTTGAGATCGAACTGATCGTGAGAGGTATATGCTGCCTGCGGACGGGGATCCCGGGTGTGAGCGAGAACATCACGGTCCGCTCCATCGTCGGCAATTTCCTTGAACACAGCAGGATCTACTATTTCGAGAACGGCGGAACGCCCGAGATCTTCGCAGCGAGCGCTGACTGGATGCCGAGGAACCTGGACCGCCGTGTAGAGATCATGTTCCCTTTGGAAGACAGTTCGATCAAAGACAAAGCGCTCCATATTCTGAATGTGGAACTGGAGGATACCGTCAAAGCACACATCATGCGCTCAGACGGCACCTACGACCGCGTCGACAGAAGAGGGAAAGAGCTGGTCAATTCCCAGCTGATCTTCTGCGGGGAGGCGGTCCGTGAGGCGCAGGCAGTGCTTGTCGGCAGGGATAACCGCATATTTATCCCCAAAGAGCCGGTCAAGACCGAAGACTGACGGCAAGAGGGGATCCGGAGCCTGTTTGTTCGGAATCTGTTTATTCAGGATCGGTTTATTCAGAACCTGTTTATTTAAACAGTATCGACAATTATTCAGTTTTTGGTTCTTATTTCATGCTCTTTATGGTATTCTGAATTATATATGGGCACCATTTAAACCACGCACGGCAAAGTGCTGTACCGGACCCGGCGCCGAGGACCGGCCCGGTAAAAAGGAAGGGGCGCAGTTATGACACAGGAATCTCAGATCAAAAATTCACCTGCCAGACGCAAGACAGGATATGAGTATGAACAGGGTGCTAAGTTCGTCGCCTATGTATCCTCATATACAAGAGGCAAGGGGAAAAAGTACGGAATTCGTATTTATGATGTCGATATGGAGAACGGTTATCTGACACAGAAGAAACAGATCGAGATATCCAATTCTTCTTATGTGACGATCTCTCACAATCGCAGATTTCTTTATTCCATCACGGATTTCGGGATTGAAGCTTATAAGATCATTCAGGGCGGAGATCTTCTGCCGCTGGGTCTTTCATCGATCAATGGCATGAGAGGGTCGTATCTGTCGACGGATTATGAAGATGAATTTCTCTTCGTTTCCGGCTACCACGACGGGAAGATCACGGTTCTTCGCCTCAATGAAGACGGATCAGTGGGCGATATTTGTGACGAGCTGTTCCTGAAAGGACTGGGCAGCATCGCAGAACGCAATTTCCGTCCGCATGTCCAGTGTGTGAAGATGACCAGGGACAACCATTTCCTGCTGGCTGCCGATCTGGGTATGGATCACGTCAACGTGTACTCCATCAACAGAAAGAGCGGCCACATCAAGCAGTGTGCTATCCTGCACTCGGAACTGGAGTCTGCGCCTAGGCATCTCAAATTCTCTAAGGACGGACACTTCCTCTACGTCGTTCATGAACTCAAGAATATCATTGATGTCTATTTCTACCACGAAGTGGACGGCGCTCCGGACTTCGAGAAGATCCAGACGGTATCGACGCTCAATGACTATCACGCTTCCGGCTCTGCCGCCAGTGCGCTGAACTTCTCTTCGGATTTCAAATATCTGATCAGTTCCAATGCAGGCGACAACTCTGTGGTGATCTTCAGCATTGATCCCGACAACGGTTATCTCACGAAGATCCTGTGCCTGCCGATCAGCGGGGAGTACCCCAAAGACGCGGCGCTGTTTCCCGACAACCGCCACCTGGTATCGCTCAACCATGAGTCCAACACGATGACGTTCTTTAACGTTGACCTCAAGAAGGGACTTTTGGTCATGCACGGCAAGGAGATCAGCGTCGACAAACCCAACTGCATTATTTTCCACAAACTGACCGACAGCCAGCTTGAACAGTAACAGGTTATTTGAAAGATTCAGGTTTCATAGACAAAGATAAAATGGCAAAGATGAAATACGAGGTATTAAGGCAGGAGGGTCTCGCTAAGAGGGCACGGTTTACGACCGTGCACGGAACGGTCGAGACCCCTGTTTTTATGAATGTGGCGACAGCGGCGGCCATTAAAGGAGGTCTTTCCGCTGACGACCTCAGGAGCATCGATACGCAGGTGGCGCTCTGCAACACATATCACCTGCATGTAAGGCCCGGAGATGAGACGGTATTCAAACTGGGCGGTCTTCACTCGTTCATGCGGTGGGACCGCCCTATTTTGACGGACTCCGGCGGATTTCAAGTATTTTCGCTGGCTGATCTGAGGAAGATCAAGGAAGAGGGCGTCACTTTTCACTCACATATAGACGGTGCCAGGATCTTCATGGGACCCGAGGAGAGCATGCGGATCCAGTCTCATCTGGCTTCTACGATCGCAATGGCTTTTGACGAATGTCCTCCCAGCCATGCGCAGAGAGAGTACGTCGAGCAATCCGTGGCCCGCACGACCCGCTGGCTGGACCGGTGCAAAAAAGAGATGAAGCGTCTGAACAGTCTCGATGAGACGATCAACAAGGATCAGCTGCTGTTCGGCATCAATCAGGGAGCCGTTTATCCGGATATCCGCATCGACCATGCGCAGCAGATCGCCGAGATGGATCTGGACGGGTATGCGGTGGGAGGCCTGGCAGTCGGTGAGACTCATGCGGAGATGTATGAGATCCTCGATGCAGTTGTTCCCCATCTTCCGGCGGACAAGCCCACTTACCTTATGGGGGTCGGCACACCGCAGAACATCCTCGAAGGAGTGGACAGAGGGATCGATTTCTTCGACTGTGTCTATCCCAGCCGCAACGGAAGACACGGCAATCTTTATACGAACAAGGGGACGGTGAGGATCAATAATGCAAAATATGCCCTGGATCCCAGGCCGATCGAGGAGGGCTGCGGCTGTCCCGTATGCAGAGCCGGCTATTCGAGAGGCTATATCCGTCATCTGGTAAAAGCGCAGGAGACACTGGGGCTTCGCATGTGCGTCATGCATAATCTCTATTTTTACAATCATCTCATGACACAGATCAGGGAAGCGCTGGACCGGGGGACATTCGCCGCTTTTAAGAAGCGGATGCTGGACGACCTCGAGGGCGATGGCGGCTGAATTATTAAAATATAGGATTGAAAAACACAATGAGGTTGTTGTATGATATGTTTTAACTGATTTAAAGCCGCCTGAGAGCGGGATTGGAGGTTTTCTTTATGAATGGATTCATGTTGACTGCTGCGGGAACACCTATATTCACAATTCTTTATATGGCTGTGATTATTGGTTTCTTCTATTTCTTCCTGATCAGACCTCAGAGAAAGGAACAGAAAGAGAAACAGAATATGATCAACAGCCTTGAAGTAGGCGACAGCGTTCTCACGACAGCAGGATTCTACGGTGTAGTGATCGATATGACGGAAGATACGGTCATTGTTGAATTCGGCAACAACAAGAACTGCCGTATTCCGATGCAGAAAGCGGCAATTGTTCAGATCGAGAAGCCTGAGGACGCCCTTGAAGCAGCGGATGACAAATAATAGATGCTAAATCTGAAGGCATGTGCGGGGCACATGCCTTCTCTTTGATATATCCGATAAGATCAATAACATTCAAATTTCTCATCTTAAAGATTAATTCTATTCATCATTAAAACTGGTCATTCACGGGAGGTTAGCGCATATGAACAAAAAGATCGCAGTGATCGCCGGTGACGGAATAGGTCCTGAAATCGTAGAACAGGCCGTCAAGGTCCTTGACAGAGTCTGTGTGAAATACGGACATCATTTTACTTACACGAATGTGCTGATGGGGGGCTGCTCCATCGATGCCTGCGGCGTGCCGCTGACAGACGAGACAATTGATATCTGTAAAAACAGTGACGCCGTCCTGATGGGATCCATCGGAGGAGACGCAGCTACTTCTCCCTGGTACAAGCTTCCACCGGAACTTCGCCCTGAGGCAGGGCTTTTGAAGCTTCGCAAATCGCTGAATCTTTACTGCAATTTGAGGCCCGCTTATCTGTTCAGGGAATTGGCGGACTCCTGCCCTCTGGCTGCCAAAGAGGGCGGCAGGAATTTCGATCTGGTGATCTGCAGGGAACTGACGGGCGGCCTGTATTTTGGCGACCGTTATACCAAAGAAGTGGACGGTGTCACGACTGCAGTGGACACGGCTGTATATAATGAGAATGAGATCCGCCGCATTGCGGTCAAGGCCTTCGAGATCGCCATGAAGCGCGGCAAAAGAGTGACCAGTGTGGACAAGGCCAACGTCCTGGATACTTCCAGGCTCTGGAGAAAGGTCGTCGCTGAGACGGCCAAGGATTATCCGGAGGTCGAGCTCTCCAATATGCTCGTGGACAATTGCGCCATGCAGCTGGTCAAGGATCCCGAGCAGTTCGATGTGATCGTGACAGGCAATATGTTCGGAGACATTCTCTCAGATGAAGCCAGTATGATCACAGGATCGATCGGGATGCTCTCATCCGCATCCCTGAGTGACGGAAGTTTCGGACTGTATGAGCCCAGCCACGGCAGCGCGCCCGATATCGCCGGCCTCGGCATTGCCAATCCTATTGCGACGATCCTGTCGGCGGCGATGATGCTCCGTTACAGCTTCGGACTTTTGGAGGAAGCGGACGCAGTGGAAGCTGCAGTCAGGCAGACGCTGGCGGACGGTTACCGCAGCAGGGACCTGATGCCGCGCGAAGGTGCAGAGGGGCTTACGAGCCAGAACTGCGCAGAGCTCGGAGACAGGATCTGTGAGCGGATCTGACAGACTGTGAGGCTGCAGCAGCACAGGATACATATACTATTCAGATACAAGATCAGAATGAATCGATAAATATATCGATCAAATTGATCGATTAATATATCAATCAAATAAATCGATTGAAAGATTTATCAGAAAGGATAACGCAAATGAAAAGTGACAGCGTAAAAAAAGGTGTTTCACAGGCCCCCCACAGAAGTCTCTTCAACGCGCTCGGATATACCGAGGAGGAGAGAAGACGTCCGATGATCGGTATCGTGAGTTCTTACAACGAGATCGTTCCGGGTCATATGAACCTTGACAAAATCACGGAGGCGGTAAAGCTCGGTGTCGCTATGGCAGGCGGAATGCCCGTTGTTTTCCCGGCGATCGCAGTGTGCGACGGTATCGCAATGGGACATATCGGAATGAAATACTCACTGGTCACCAGAGACCTGATCGCGGATTCCACAGAGTGCATGGCCAAAGCACACGGCTTTGACGGACTCGTCATGATCCCCAACTGCGACAAGAACGTGCCCGGCCTTCTGATGGCCGCTGCCCGTGTCAATATTCCCACGATCTTCGTGTCCGGCGGTCCCATGCTGGCAGGCCACATCGACGGCCGCAAGAGAAGTCTCTCATCCATGTTCGAGGCGGTCGGATCGGTAGCAGCCGGAAAGATGACGATGGAAAAGCTCGCCGAGTATGAAGAGAAAGTATGTCCCACCTGCGGTTCCTGCTCCGGTATGTATACGGCGAATTCCATGAACTGCCTGACAGAGGCCATCGGTATGGGCCTTGAGGGCAACGGGACGATCCCTGCTGTCTACAGCGCAAGGATCCGTCTTGCCAAACATGCAGGCATGAAGATCATGGAGCTGGTGGAGAAGAACATAAGACCCAGAGACATCATGACTGAGAAGGCCTTCATGAACGCCATGACAATGGATATGGCACTGGGCTGCTCCACAAATACAATGCTTCACCTTCCCGCCATTGCGCATGAGGCAGGCGTGGAACTGAATATGGAAATTGCCAACCAGGTTTCGGACAGAACACCCAATCTGTGCCACCTGGCACCTGCAGGCCCCACATATATGGAAGATCTCAACGAAGCGGGCGGCATCTACGCCGTCATGAATGAGCTGGCCAAGAAGGACCTTTTGGATCTCGACGTCATGACAGTCTCCGGAAAGACGATGCGCGAGAACATCAAGGGATGCGTGAACACCGACCCGACCGTCATCCGGCCCATTGAGGATCCTTATATGCCAAACGGCGGCATCGCAGTTCTGAAGGGAAATATTGCGCCCGACACAGGAATCGTCAAGAGAAGTGCCGTGCTTCCGGAAATGATGAAGCATGAAGGTCCCGCAAGAGTCTTCGACTGCGAGGAAGATGCGATCGCAGCGATCACCGGCGGAAAGATCGTTCCCGGCGATATCGTTGTCATTCGCTATGAAGGTCCTAAGGGAGGCCCCGGTATGAGAGAGATGCTCAATCCCACTTCCGCGATCGCCGGTATGGGATTGGATTCCTCGGTAGCCCTGATCACTGACGGACGTTTCTCCGGCGCATCCCGCGGTGCATCCATCGGCCACGTATCTCCCGAGGCAGCTGTTGGCGGCCCCATTGCCCTGATTCAGGAAGGCGATATCATTTCCATCGATATCAATGCCAACAAACTTGATGTCAAAGTCTCCGATGAAGAGCTGGCACGCAGAAAAGCGGAATGGAAGCCCCGCCAGCCCAAAGTGACGGACGGATATCTCAGAAGATACGCAGCGCTCGTCACCAGCGGAAACAGAGGAGCGATCCTTGAGCTTCCCGGAGATATGCAGTAACAGTACTGAGTGTTCAGCGCATCTGCGCTGATCGGAACGGAGGAAACGAGTATGAAAATGACAGGTGCTGAGATCGTCGTCGCGTGCCTTATAGAACAGGGCGTCGACACGGTCTTCGGATATCCGGGAGGAGCGATCCTCAATGTCTATGACGCTCTTTATAAACACAGAGACCAGATCACCCATTATCTGTCTTCCCATGAGCAGGGTGCTTCGCACATGGCGGACGGATATGCAAGAGCGACCGGCAAAGTCGGTGTGTGCCTTGCAACGAGCGGCCCCGGTGCTACCAATCTGGTCACAGGCATAGCGACGGCATATATGGACAGCGTCCCGCTGGTCGCCATCACATGCAATGTTACCCTTCCCCTTCTGGGCAAGGATTCATTCCAGGAGGTGGATATCGCGGGTATTTCCATGCCGATCACGAAGCACGGATATATTGTCAAGAAGGTCGATGATCTCGCGAATACGATCCGCAAGGCTTTCCGCATCGCCTCCACCGGCAGGCCGGGACCGGTTCTTGTGGACATACCCAAGGATGTGACCGGTGCTGTCACGGAGTTTTCTCCCATCGTCCCTACCAAGAGACTCAGAGGAGACGGAAGAAGATACAGTGATTCTGACATTGACCGCGTGATCGAGATGATCAAGGTCTCAAAGCGCCCTTATCTCTATGTGGGAGGCGGCGCAGTGATCTCAGGCGCGGGAGAGGAGCTGAAAAAGTTTGTCGAACTCATCGATGCTCCGGTATGTGATACGCTGATGGGCAAGGGTGCATTTGACGGACACGATCCGCATTACACCGGCATGATCGGCATGCACGGCACCAAGACATCCAATCTGGGCGTCAGCAAGTGCGACCTCCTGATCGCGATGGGAGCCCGTTTCACGGACCGAGTCATCGGAAATCCCAAACAGTTCGCGACCGGCGCCAAGATCGTACACATAGATATCGATCCCGCAGAGATCAACAAGAACATCAAGGTGGATGACTCCATCATCGGAAACCTCAAAGATGTGCTTCATGACTTCAACCAGAGGCTGGAGCCGCAGTATCATGATGCATGGATGCAGCAGATCCGGGAGATGAAGGCCAAATATCCGCTGTTCTATGATCACTCGAAACTTACCTGCCCTATGGTGATCGAAAAGCTCGATAAGCTCACGAAAGGCGACGCCATCATCGTGACGGACGTCGGCCAGCACCAGATGTGGGCTGCCCAGTATTACACATTTAAGAAACCGCGCACGCTCCTGACATCCGGCGGCCTGGGCACAATGGGATACGGACTGGGTGCCGCGATCGGCGCCAAAGTTGCCTTCCCCAAGCGCCAGGTCATCAATATTGCAGGCGACGGCTGCTTCAGAATGAATATGAATGAGCTTGCCACCGCCAGCCGCTATAACATACCGATCATTGAAATTGTGATTGACAACAGGGTGCTCGGAATGGTAAGACAGTGGCAGACTTTGTATTACGGCGAGCGCTACAGCGCGACCGTGATCGAGGACAAAGTGGATTACTGCAAAGTCGCGGAAGGTCTCGGATGTATGGCGATCCGCGTGACAGATCCTTCCGAGGTTGAGCCCGCGCTCAAAAAAGCACTCGGTGCAGGTGTTCCCGTACTCATTGACGTTGTGATCAATGAAGACGACAAAGTTTTTCCGATGGTATCGCCCGGCGCACCGATCGAGAAAGCGTTCGATGCTAAGGATCTGCGTGCCATGAAGGAAAACGAGTAAGGACACTGCCCGAGGTCCTGCCTGATCAGGACAAAATTGATTGAAACATAAGTCAGAGCAAGGAGGAAAGAATTTAATGGCCAGAGTGTACAACTTTTCAGCCGGCCCCGCTGTACTGCCGGTAGAAGTTCTTAAGGAAGCACAGGAAGAAATGCTGGATTACCGCGGATGCGGCATGTCCGTCATGGAAATGAGCCATCGCGGCAAGATTTTTGACGGCATCATCAAGGAAGCCGAGAAAGATCTCCGGGAGCTCATGAACATCCCGGACAATTACAAAGTCCTGTTCCTGCAGGGCGGCGCGCACCAGCAGTTCGCTGCGGTCCCTATGAACATGACGAAGAACGGAAAGGCCGCATATATAATCACCGGTCAGTGGTCCAAGAGGGCGTTTCAGGAGGCATCCAGATATACGGATGCTGTTGCAGTGGCCTCTTCTCAAGACAAGACATTCAGCTATATTCCCGATTGCAGTGACCTCGATATTCCCGAAGATGCGGATTACGTCTACATCTGCGAGAACAATACGATTTACGGCACCAAGTTCTGGGAGCTCCCCAACACCAAGGGGCATGAGCTTGTGTCGGACGTCTCTTCCTGCTTTCTGTCCGAGCCCGTGGATGTGACCAAATACGGCGTGATCTACGGCGGCGTACAGAAAAATATCGGGCCTGCCGGTGTCGTCATCATGATCATCCGCGAAGATCTGATCACGGACGATGTTCTGGAGTGCACACCCACGATGCTCAAGTGGAAGACACAGGCAGATGCCGATTCTCTCTATAACACGCCTCCCGCATACGGTATCTATATCTGCGGCAAAGTATTCAAATGGATCAAGGCGCAGGGCGGACTGGAGGCTATGAAGGAGCGCAACGAGAAAAAGGCGGCGCTGTTATACGATTACCTCGACAACAACACCTTCTTTAAGGGAACAGTCGAGAAAAAAGACCGCTCCATCATGAATGTGCCTTTCGTGATCGGCGATAAGGAACTTGAAGCACAGTTCGTCAAAGAAGCTGAGGCAAACGGACTTGTGAGTCTCAAGGGGCACCGCTCGGTCGGAGGCATGAGAGCCAGCATTTACAATGCGATGCCTTACGAAGGCGTGGAAGCCCTCGTGGCGTTTATGAAAAAATTTGAAAAGGAACACACGGAGAAATAATCATGACTTATAAATTTGCATGCCTGAACAGCATTTCCCCAATCGGACTCAAGAATTTCACGAACAAATATGAGCAGGTCAGCGACCTGTCTGAAGCGAACGGCATTCTGGTCAGAAGCGCTTCCCTGCACGATATGGAATTTCCCGAGTCTCTCTATGCGATTGCAAGAGCCGGTGCGGGCGTCAACAATATTCCCCTGCAGAGATGTGCGGAAAAGGGTATAGTTGTCTTCAACACACCCGGTGCCAATGCCAACGGCGTCAAAGAGCTCGTATTTGCGGGAATGCTTCTGGCTGCCAGAGATATCGTCGGCGGTGTGGACTGGGTCCGCGCCAACTGCGGGAATAAGGATATTTCCAAAATTGCCGAAAAAGAGAAAAAGAAATATGCCGGTACGGAGCTGCAGGGCAAGAAGCTCGGCATCATCGGACTGGGCGCCATCGGCGTGATCGTTGCCAACGCGGCGGTCAGTCTCGGCATGGACGTTTACGGCTATGACCCCTATGTTTCCGTCGATTCGGCATGGCACCTGAGCCGTAAGATCACACACGTTCTCAACGTGGACGATATCTATAAGAATTGCGATTTTATCACGATCCATGTGCCGCTTCTGGATTCCACAAGACATATGATCGACAAAGAAGCCGTATCCAAAATGAAGAAGGGAGTCATCCTGATCAATATGGCCAGAGACCAGCTCTTCGACGAGGAGGCGGTCGTCGCCGCGATCGAATCCGGAAGAGTGCGCTGCTATGTATCTGATTTCCCCAATTCTACAGTAGCAGGAAAGAAGGGCTGCATTACGACGCCCCATTTGGGCGCTTCCACGGAAGAATCAGAGATCAACTGTGCCAAGATGGCAGTGGATGAGCTGAAAGACTATCTGGAAAACGGTAATATCAGAAACAGCGTCAATTATCCCAGCTGCGACATGGGCGTGTGCATGACGGGCGGACGTGTCGGAATCTTCCACAAGAACCAGCCCAGCATGATCACCCAGTTCACGCAGATCCTGGGGGCATCCGATGTCAATATCGCGGGAATGTCGAATAAGTCCAAGAAAGAAGTGGCTTACACACTGATTGATTTTGACAGTCCGGCAGACAAGGAACTGGTCAAAAAACTGGCTGCCGTCAAGGACGTCTACAGAGTCAGAGTGATCAAATAACTACAAGGAGTTTACTCAATGGCAGAAATCAGGGCTTTTGCAGCATACAGACCGGCCAAAGGTCTGGAAGACCAAATAGCGGCATTGCCATACGATGTCTACAGCAGAGAAGAAGCAAAGCGGGTTGTATCTCTAAACCCGCTTTCTTTTCTTGCGATCGACAGAGCAGAGACACAGTTCCCGGATTCGGTCGGCACATATGATGACTGTGTCTACGAAAAAGCAAAGGAGATGCTCTGCAACGCGATCGAGACGGGCAGATTCGTTCAGGACAATGTGCCTTGTTATTATCTGTATGAGCAGACAATGAACGGAAGGGCGCAGACGGGCATCGTGGCATGTGCGTCGATCGACGACTATCTGAGCGGTGTGATCAAGAAACACGAGAATACCCGCGTCGACAAGGAGATCGACCGGATCCGCCATGTGGACACATGCAATGCGCAGACCGGCCCCATCTTTTTGTGCTACCGGAATATAGCGGTCATCGATTCACTGACTAAGAGGAAAAAAGAGGAACCGGCGGAGTGTGATTTCATCTCTGACGGCGGGATCCGAAACCGTGTGTGGGTGATCTCGGACCGGGAGGATGTGCGCACGATCCACGACGCTTTTAAGGAGACGGACAGGATCTATATCGCAGACGGTCATCACAGATGCGCCTCCGCAGTCAACGTCGGACTCAAAAGGCGCGAGGAAGATCCGGGATTTACCGGAGAAGAGGAGTTCAACTATTTTCTCTCTGTGCTTTTTCCGCAGGATCAGCTGATGGTCATGGACTACAACAGAGCAGTGAAGGATCTGTGCGGACGCACGCCGGCGCAGTTTTTGGAACTGCTCCGAGACGAATTTGAGGTCACATGCGAGGGGAAAGAACCTGTCCGCCCGCAGCATAAGGGAGAATTCGGGCTGTATTTGTGTGACGGATGCTGGTACAGACTGAATCTGAAGGAACAGCTAAGTGAGACGGATCCCGTCAAAAAACTGGACGTCTCTGTCCTTCAGAACAAGGTACTGGGTCCGATCCTGAAGATCAAGGATCCCAAGGAAGATCCCAGGATCGCTTTTATAGGGGGGATCAGAGGCCTTAAGGAACTGGAAAGAAGAGTGGACGGCGGCACAGAGATGGCAGCTTTTTCAATGTACCCCACATCTATGGACGAGCTGTTCGAAGTTGCAGATGCGGGAAAGCTCATGCCCCCCAAATCCACCTGGTTTGAACCCAAATTGCTGAGCGGACTGTTCATTCACAGACTGTGATCTGCAGTGCAGCTTTAGTGAAACCGAACCAAACCGAACAATTATTAAAAATCACTTGCATTCGACGCCCAAAGTCTATATAATACATAAGACGCTTAAATCGCCGCTGTCAGCGGCGCATGCTGGAATAGCGCAGTCGGTAGCGCAACTGATTCGTAATCAGTAGGTCGAGGGTTCGAGTCCCTTTTCCAGCTTACAGTCTGAGAGCGCGGGGACCTGGTTCGGTTTTCCGCGCTTTTTGTATTATTTGCTTTATTTTGCACTATTTTGTCTTGAGGATCTGTGTTTTGCGATCCGGTAAACTGATGTTTGAGAGCTAAAGGAGGATAAGTTATGGCACAGCTCTGGGGCGGCCGTTTTACCAAACAGACCGATGAGGCCGTGAAGGCATTCAACGATTCGATCAGCTTTGACAAGAGGCTGTACAGGGAGGATATAGAAGGCAGTATTGCTCACGCGGGCATGCTCGGCGCGCAGGGGATCATCACTGCTGACGAAGCAGACCTGATCATTCGGGAACTGAAGAAGATCCTCTCGGATGTTGAGAGCGGCGCGCTCAGGATCACCGATGAATATGAAGATATCCACAGCTTTGTGGAGGCAAATCTGATCGACCGCATCGGAGATGCGGGCAAGAAGCTCCATACGGGCAGGAGCCGCAATGACCAGGTCGCACTGGACATGAAACTATATACCCGCCGCAAGACACGTGAGATCAGGCATCTTGTGTCCTCGCTTCTCACTACACTTCTTGATCTCATGGAGAAGCACACGGATACGTATATGCCCGGCTTTACCCATCTGCAGAAAGCGCAGCCTACATCGCTGGCTCATCATCTGGGCGCATATTTCGAGATGTTCAAGAGAGACGCGGGACGCTTGGATGACTGCCTTGCGAGAATGAATTACTGCCCACTCGGATCCGGTGCACTTGCCGGAACAACTTACCCTCTGGACCGCAGCAGAACTGCGGCAGAGCTGGGTTTTGACGGGCCCACGCTCAACAGTATGGATTCCGTCTCCGACAGGGATTATCTGATCGAGCTCATGGCGGATCTGTCGATGATCATGATGCATCTGAGCCGTTTCAGTGAGGAGCTGATCACTTGGAATTCCAACGAGTATCGCTTTGTGGAGATGGATGATGCCTTCTCGACCGGAAGCAGTATCATGCCGCAGAAGAAGAATCCCGATATCTGCGAGCTGGTGCGCGGCAAGACCGGAAGAGTTTACGGTGATCTCATGTCTCTTTTGACGACCATGAAGGGTCTTCCGCTCGCTTACAACAAAGATATGCAGGAAGATAAGGAGCCGGCATTCGATGCGATCGACACGGCAGAAGCCTGCTTGTCACTGTTTGACGGAATGCTTGGGACACTCACTTTCAGGAGCGAAGTCATGCGGCTGAGTGCCGTCAGAGGTTTTACAAATGCTACGGACGCAGCCGATTATCTGGTCGGGAAGGGTGTCCCCTTCCGCGATGCGCACGGGATCATAGGAAGACTTGTCCTGTATTGTATTGATGAAGGCAAGAGCATTGAGGACCTGACGCTGCAGCAGCTGCGCGGGTTCAGCCCTGCTTTTGACGAGGACATTTATGATGCCGTCTCCCTGCGGACCTGCGTGGAGAAGAGGCTGACGCTGGGAGCACCCGGATCTGAGATGATGAAGAGTGTCATTGATAAGGAAAAGGAATGGCTCACGCAGTGGGTTAGCCGCATAGATCATGAAAGCTGATCGGACTGACCGGAATACAATATTTCCGCACACCGTGTGCTGAATCAATATTTTATCAGTTGTTATGGAGGAAATGAAAATGAACAAGAAACTTCGTGTCGGTATACTGGGCGGAACCGGAATGGTGGGCCAGAGATTCATTGCTCTGTTGGAAGATCATCCCTGGTTTGAAGTGACAACGATCGCAGCCAGCCCCCGCAGTGCAGGTAAAACGTATGAGGAATGCGTTGCGGGCAGATGGAAAATGGATACACCGATCCCGGAAGCAGTCAGAAAGATCGTCGTTAAGAATGTACAGGATGTCGAAGATGTGGCTTCTGAGGTCGATTTCTGCTTCAGTGCCGTGGACATGAAGAAAGAGGAGATCCGCGAGATCGAGGAGAAATATGCCCGTACAGAGACGCCTGTCGTATCGAACAACAGCGCGCACCGCTGGACACCCGATGTCCCTATGGTCATTCCGGAGATCAATCCGGAGCACACGGCAGTGATCGAGTTCCAGAAAAAGAGACTGGGAACGACCCGCGGATTTATTGCCGTCAAACCCAACTGCTCGATCCAGAGCTATACACCCGCACTTGCTGCCTGGAAAGAATTTGAGCCCTATCAGGCGGTCGTCTCCACATACCAGGCGATCTCCGGCGCCGGCAAGACCTTTAAAGACTGGCCGGAAATGAACGGCAATATCATTCCCTACATCGGCGGCGAGGAAGAAAAGAGCGAGAAAGAACCGCTGCGCATTTTCGGACACATTGAGAACGGTGTGATCGTACCGGGCGACAGCATCACGATCACAAGCCAGTGCATCCGTGTGCCTGTCCTGTACGGCCACACGGCAACGGCATTTGTCAACTTCAGGAAAAAGCCTGCCAAAGAGGACTTGATCAAGGCGCTGAGAGAATTCAGCGGCGTGCCGCAGAGAGAGAATCTTCCCAGCGCGCCCAAGCAGTTCATTCAGTATCTCGAGGAAGACAATCGTCCTCAGGTGGCACTGGATGTCAATTATGAGAGAGGTATGGGCGTATCCATCGGCCGCCTCAGAGAAGATACGCTGTTCGATTACAAGTTTGTGGGCTTGTCCCACAACACGATCCGCGGCGCGGCCGGCGGCGGTGTCCTCTGTGCGGAGCTTCTCGTCGCGCAGGGATATATCAGGAACAAATGATCTGCACAAGAGAGTGTGAATGAGTAAAAGAGTCTTTATCGCAGAAAAGCCGAGTGTCGCGAGAGAATTTGCCGGTTCTCTTGACCTTCGCTTTACATCAAGAGACGGATATATGGAAGCGGAAAACACAATTGTGACCTGGTGTGTAGGACATCTGGTCACAATGTGCTATCCTGACGCTTATGATCCGAAATACAAAAAATGGTCCCTTTCTACGATCCCCTTTATCCCCGATGTGTACAAATATCAGGTCATAGACGGCGTGAAGAAGCAGTTTGGGATCGTGAAAAAAATACTGACAGACAAGGATGTCGACACGATCTATGTCTGCACAGACTCCGGAAGAGAAGGGGAATACATCTACCGCCTTGTTGCGCAGGAAGCCGGCGTCACCGGCAAAAGACAGCTCAGGGTCTGGATCGATTCGCAGACAAAAGAGGAGATACTCAGAGGGATACGCGAAGCCAAGGATATATCGGAATATGATCATCTTGGTGCTGCGGCGTATCTCCGTGCCAAAGAAGACTATCTGATGGGAATCAACTTCTCCCGTGCGCTGACCCTCAAATACAGCGATGAGATCAGCAGGATGATGGGAACAAACCACAGCGTGATCGCCGTCGGGCGGGTCATGACCTGTGTCCTCGGCATGGTCGTCACGAGAGAGCGTGAGATCCGGGACTTTGTCAAAACACCGTTTTACCGTATTGTCGGGAGCTTTCGCCCTCTTAATGCCGATACGGACGACACTTTTTGGGCGGAGTGGCATGCGGTGGAAGGCAGCCGCTATTACGGTACACCGGCTCTCTATAAAGAAAACGGATTCAAAGACCGCAAAGATGCTCAGGCTCTGATCGAATACCTGAAAGAGGCATCAGCTTCGGGGGACTGCACGCTCGTTTCCGTTACCCGCAAGAAAGAGAAGAAAAACCCGCCGCTTCTCTACAATCTGGCAGAACTCCAGAACGACTGCTCGAGATTTTTCAAGATCAGTCCGGACCAGACACTGAAGGCGGCGCAGGAGTTGTACGAGAAAAAGCTCACGACCTATCCCAGAACCGATGCGAGAGTACTCTCCACAGCGGTTGCCAAAGAGATCGGCAAGAACCTGAAAGGGCTCTCCGCTATGCCGATGTACAGGCCGTACCTGGTAAAGATCCTTGAGAGCGGCTCTTATAAAAAAATTGGCAATACGCGATATACCAATGACAAAGCGATCACGGATCACTACGCGATCATTCCGACCGGACAGGGACTGAATGCACTGCCTTCCGTTTCGGAGACCACCGCGAAAGTCTATGAGCTTATCTGCAGAAGATTTCTGGCCGTCTTTTATCCGCCGGCGATCTTTGATAAAATATCCCTTGAGATCAGGCTGGGAACCGAGATGTTCACCGCTTCTTTCAAGACATGTGTCCAAAAGGGATACCTCGAAGTAATGGAATACTCTTTCCGGACCGGAAAAGGGAACGAAGAGACCCGGGAGCAGGAAGAAAAGAAAGGCGCGGAAGAGGAAGGGGTTCAGAACGCCGGGATGCCGGCTTATATCCCTGCACTCAAAAAGGGCGATCCGATGCAGTGCAGAGATCTTGAGATCAGGGAAGGGGAGACGAAACCTCCCAAACGCTACAATTCGGGAAGCATGATCCTTGCTATGGAAAATGCGGGACAGCTGATTGAAGAGGAAGAACTCAGAGAACAGATCCGGGGAAGCGGGATCGGTACGAGCGCGACCAGAGCAGAGATCCTGAAAAAACTCTTCGGCAATCAATATCTGAAGCTGAATTCAAAGACGCAGATCATAACGCCGACGCTCCTTGGTGAGATGATCTACGACACGGTATACTGCTCGATCCGCTCGCTTCTGAATCCCAAACTGACTGCCAGCTGGGAACTCGGACTCACAAGAGTGGCGGAAGGAACCGTCACGGAGGCGGAATACCTGGAAAAGCTCAACGGATTTGTGACGAGAAATACCGATCATGTCAAGAACAGCAGTTACGGCGGCGCGCTTCGAGGCATGTTCGAACGGGACAGGCAGTTCTACAAAACGCCTGTAAAAAATACATCGTCAAGATACCGGAAAAGAAACTCTGATAACAAACACAAAGAAAAAGCGGGAAAGAAAGAGTAAGGAGGAATTATGAATCTTAAAGATTTTACGATCGACAATCTGCTCGATCTTAACGAGACGATCGCGAAAGAACTGTTCGACGGCAGGACGTATCCATGGGAAGTTCTGGGAGATATCTCCGATTTCATCATCGCTCTGGGCAATAAGCTCCCCGAGGACCGGTTTGAAAAGAGAGGAGAGAATATCTGGGTCGCAAAGAGTGCGAAGGTATTTGACAGCGCATATATCAGCGGACCCTGCATTATCGATGAGGAAGCAACTGTCAGGCAGTGCGCGTTTATCCGCGGCAGCGCCATCGTCGGAAGAGGCGCGACAGTAGGCAATTCCACTGAGCTCAAGAACGTGGTGCTGTTCAACAAGGTAGAGGTTCCTCATTACAACTATGTGGGCGACAGTGTTCTCGGATTCCACGCTCATATGGGGGCCGGCTCCATCACATCCAACGTGAAGGCGGACAGAAAGAACGTTGTCATCCACTGCGGAAGCGAGAACATGGAGACGGGCAGATACAAAGTCGGCGCCATGCTGGGCGATTGGGCCGATATCGGCTGCAACAGTGTCCTCAATCCCGGAACCGTGATCGGAAGACACACGAATCTGTATCCTCTTTCCATGGTCAGAGGATGCGTGCCGTCCAACCATATCTATAAGGACAAAGACCATATTGTAGAAAAAAACTGATTCCGAAAAAACTGATTCCGAAAAAACTGATTCCGAAAAAGACCGAACAGTAAACTGCAATAAAAGAGTCTGCAATAAAAGAGTTCTTCGGAGAAGAGCATGAATACTAAGATCAGAAACTGCTTAAACTATATAAGGGAGATCACCGATTTCACCCCGAAAGTCGCGCTGGTCCTTGGATCAGGGCTTGGGGGCTATTCAAGGGAACTTGCATCCATAGAATGCGTCATTCCTTATCAGGATCTGCCGGGATTTCCGGTATCGACGGTACCCGGACACGCCGGTAAGCTGATCATGGGCCACATCCACGGCGTTCCGGTCGTCTGTCTCGACGGCAGAGTCCATTTCTACGAGGGATACCAAACGGAACAGGTCGTAATGCCGATCCGCATCGTAAGAGCGATGGGCGCAGAGATCATCCTTTTGTCCAATGCGGCCGGCGGTCTGAATATCAACTATTCTCCGGGGTCCATCGTGATGATCAGAGATCACATTTCGCTGTTCGTCAGAAATCCGCTGATCGGTCCAAACGACCCCGACCAAGGGGAGAGATTTCCGGATATGACGGAAGTATATGATCCGGAGCTGAGAAAACTGATCCACGCAGTTGCCAGAAAAGAGGATATCTATATTGAAAGCGGCGTCTACTGCCAGGTCACCGGTCCCTCCTATGAGACGCCTGCGGAGATCAATTTACTCCACATTCTCGGTGTTGATCTGGTAGGTATGAGCACCGTTATGGAAGCGATCGCTGCAAAACATATCGGTATGCGCGTCTGCGCCCTATCCCTGGTGACCAACATGGCCGCAGGAATGCAGACGAGACCGCTGAGCCACGAGGAAGTGAAGGAGGAAGGCGTTCGATCGGCTTCCAGATTCGCAAAACTGGTGACTGCTGCGATCAAAGAGATGAAGGATATATAAATGGCTGCCTATTTAACAACGCTGGGCCTGATCGCCCTCTTTCTTTTGATCTCGGCACTCATCGGGATCAGGGACAGAAGACGTCAGGATGCCGGGGAGCGCCGGGCGCTTGCCGAAGCATTCGGCAAACCCGGAGCCAAGGAATACCCGGACGGGAGATTCCATGAGCTCCCGCGGTATTTGGAGAGACACCGCAGAGAATATGTCGTCGATGACATCACATGGAATGATCTTGATATGGATCTCTTGTTCCGAAGCATGGACACGACCTCGAGCAGCGCAGGGGAGGAGTATCTTTACTGGCTTCTCAGAACGCCGGTGACGGGGGACCTGCCCCGCTGCAGTGAAGAAGGGATGCACTGGTGGAAAGAGCATGATCAGGAGCGGATCGACGTACAGAGGATTCTGCAGCGCCTGGGCAGAAGCGGAAAGTATTCGCTTTATGAATACCTGGATCTGATGAACGAACTGCCGGACAGAAAAGCCATGCAGGATCTGGCCGCGGTCATAATGCCGGTGATCGCTCTTATTGTCATGGCCTTCAATCCTCCGGCCGGCGTAATATGCCTGCTTTTTGTCCTTGCCCTGAATATTGTCTCGTATTTTCGTGTCAAAAGACAGATCGATCCCTATCTTTTCACGTTCCGTTATGTACTCAGGCTTTTAGACTGCGTGAGTCTGCTCGCAGCAGTACCGTTTCCCCATTATGAGACTGAAAAAGAGTCGATGCAGAGCGCGGCACGCTCTTTTAAGCGATTCGCAAGGGGAAGCGGGATCCTGCTCAGAGGAAACGGAGGAAACGCCTCAGGCAATCCCATCGACTTGATCCTTGATTACATGTGCATCTTATTCCACATCGATCTGATCAAATTCGGACTGATGCTGAAGGAACTGAGGGGAAAAGAGGAGGAAGTTGACCGGATGATCACGGCGATCGGCTCGATCGATGCACAGATCAGTATCGCTTCCTGGCGAGAGAGTCTCCCTGTATACTGCGAGCCGGTCCTGACAGGAACTTCTTTCGAAGCGGAAGGACTTATCCATCCGCTCTTAAATGATCCTGTTCCCAATGATATGAAGACGGAGAGACCTGTACTTCTGACAGGATCCAATGCTTCAGGAAAGTCGACTTTCCTGAAGGCGGCGGCACTCGCGGCACTTCTGTCACAGTCTGTACATACTGCGCCGGCGCGGCTCTATAAGAACACCTGCTGCAGGATCTATACCTCCATGGCGCTGCGCGATGATATCCGGACCGGGGAGAGCTATTTCATCGTCGAGATCCGCTCTCTGAAGCGGATCCTGGAGGCCGCTTCCGATGATTCTGGCATACAGGTCCTGTGCTGTGTGGACGAAGTCCTTCGGGGCACCAATACGATCGAGAGGATCAGCGCTTCCGCGCAGATCCTGCTTCAGCTGTCTTCACTGCCGATCCAGGTCTTTGCGGCCACACACGATATCGAATTGACGGGACTCCTGAAGGAAATCTATGAAAATTATCATTTTTCAGAGACGATCACAGGCGACGATGTGACCTTCTCCTATCAACTGCAGGAGGGGCCCGCTGACACGCGCAACGCGATCCGGCTCCTCAGAACACTCGGATACGACGACGCGATCGCTGACCAGGCGGAAGAACGGGCAGTGCGTTTTACTAAGACCGGACACTGGGAGTTATAAGATGAAAAAAGTAACGATCTATTCCGACGGAGCGGCGAGGGGAAACCCGGACGGTCCGGGCGGATACGGCGCGATCCTTCAGTACACGGATGCGTCGGGACAGCTTCACGAAAAGGAACTGTCGGAAGGATTTAAAAAGACGACGAATAACAGGATGGAGCTGCTCGGTGTGATCACCGCCATGGAGTGTCTCCGTTTTCCCTGCGAGGTGGATGTATATTCGGACTCCAAATACGTCGTAAGTGCCTTCAATGAGAACTGGATCGGGAGCTGGCTGAAGAACGGATGGAAGACGGCGTCCAAACAGCCTGTCAAGAACAGAGAGCTCTGGGAACGTCTTCTTGCGGCCATGGAACCTCACACCGTACATTTTCACTGGGTAAAAGGCCATGCCGGTCATCCCGAGAACGAGAGATGCGATGTGCTTGCCACAACTGCGGCCGATGCGGCCGGAAAGGCATGAGGCTGCGAAACAAAATGGGAAATATACAGGAAATGCAGAATATGTCCGGCGGTGTCAAGGTCAGATTCAGGCGCGTGAGCGATCTGGCCCATATTCCCACAAGAGGCAGTGAAAAGGCGGCAGGATATGACCTGTATGCAGCGATCGATGCGCCTGTCGGGATCCCGCCGCATCAGACGGTCCAAATTGACACGGGACTTCAGTTCGAGATACCGGACGGCTATTTTGCCGCGATCTATGCAAGAAGCGGAATCGCAGCCATGGAAGGACTTCGCCCTGCCAACTGCACGGGCGTATGCGACTCCGACTACAGGGGCAATTATATCGTCGCACTTCACAATGACAGTGAGACGACACGTATTGTCAGCCCCGGAGAGAGGATCGCGCAGATGGTTGTCATGCCTTATTTGTCGGTATGTTTTGAGGAGAGTGGTACTCTTTCGGAAACCGAGAGGGGAGCAGGGGGGTTCGGAAGTACCGGAAAGACCTGAGCGGTGCATCCGCATAACTTCACCAGCATTTACGGGATCACCTGCATGATCCCTGTCAAACGAATCATATTACGGGAGGAAACATCATGAAAATCAGAACAAGATATGCCCCTAGTCCCACGGGACGCATGCATGTAGGAAATCTGCGTACGGCGCTCTATGCCTATCTGATCGCCAAACATGAAGACGGCGATTTCATTCTCCGCATTGAAGATACAGACCAGGGCCGCTATGTGGAGGGCGCTGTCGAGATCATCAAGAGGACTATGGAAGAGACCGGTCTGATCGAGGATGAAGGCCCTGAGAAAGACGGCGGAGTCGGCCCCTATGTGCAGAGCGAGCGCATGCGCGCCGGAATCTACGGCAAATATGCGCAGGAACTCATCGATAAGGGCAAGGCGTATCGCTGCTTCTGTACACCCGAGAGACTTTCCACGCTGACTACTGTCGTCGACGGCAAGGAGATCAGTGTCTATGACAAGCACTGCCTGCATCTGTCCGAAGAGGAGATCGAGCGCAATCTCGCGGAAGGAAAGCCTTACGTCATCCGGCAGAACAATCCGACGGAGGGAACTACGACTTTCCACGACGAACTCTACGGCGATGTCACGGTCGACAACAAAGAGCTTGACGATATGATCCTGATCAAATCCGACGGCTATCCCACTTATAATTTCGCCAATGTGGTGGATGACCACCTGATGGGCATCACGCATGTCGTGAGAGGAAACGAGTATATCTCTTCGTCTCCCAAGTACAACCGTCTCTACGAGGCGTTCGGATGGGAGGTCCCCAAGTATATTCACTGCCCTCTGATCACGGATGAAGACCACCACAAGCTCAGCAAGAGGAGCGGACATTCTTCGTACGAAGATCTGATCGAGCAGGGATTTTTGCCGGAAGCAGTCGTCAATTTCATAGCGCTTCTGGGATGGTCCCCCGACAGTGACCGGGAGATCTTCAGCCTCGATGATCTTGTAAAGATCTTCGACTACCACAGGATCAACAAGTCTCCTTCCGTATTTGATTATCAGAAGCTTCGCTGGATGAACGGCGAGTATCTCAAGGCAATGGATTCGGAAAAATTCTATGGCATGGCGGAGCCTTACCTGAAGGCAGCCATAAGGAAGGATCTCGATCTCAGAAAGATCGCCGAAATGGTCCGCACAAGGATCGAGGTATTTCCGGATATAGCGGATATGGTGGACTTCTTCGAGTCACTTCCGGACTATGATCCGTCCCTGTTTACGCACAAAAAGATGAAGACCAATGCCGAGTCTTCTCTGGCGGTGCTCAAAGATCTTCTGCCGATCCTCGAGGCGCAGGAAGACTTCTCCAATGAAGCTTTGTTTGCAGTGATCAAAGCTTACATTCAGGATAAGGGCTTTAAGAACGGTTATGTGCTCTGGCCTGTCCGCATTGCCGTATCCGGCAGACAGACAACGCCTGCGGGCGCCACGGAGATCATGGAGATCCTCGGCAAGGAAGAATCCATCGCAAGAATCCGCGAAGCGGTCCGTAAACTGGAAGCCTGATCTTATGACTGCAAATCTGGATTCCTCCCAAAGGGAGGCTGTATGCTGCGGCACCGGGCCCTGCGAGATCATCGCAGGGCCGGGAAGCGGCAAAACGCTGGTCCTGACAGAGCGCATCCGCTATCTGATCGAACACTGCAATATCAATCCTTCCGAGATCCTCGTACTTACTTTCAGCCGGGCGGCAGCCCTGGAAATGAAAGAGAGATTCATCAGGGGATCCGACAAACCCTATCAAGACGTTCGTTTCGGCACTTTTCATTCTGTCTTTTTTCATATCCTGAAAGAGAGCTCCGGCAAGAATTACACGATATTGGGAAGCAGCACCAGGGACAGGATCCTGAATCAGCTTCTCCGAAACTACTATCCCGATGAAAGGCAGCGCCCTTTGGTCGAAGAATTGGATAAAGCGCTCCATTCCCTGACCGGATCGGAAAAAGGCATTGTCTTTCTGCGAGACATCCGCAGGGACTATTTTTCATTCTTAAGAGAAAATGCATACATGGATTTTGACGGTATGATCCGGGAATGCAGGCGGCTTCTGATCGAAAATGAGGAAGTAAGAAGGTACTGGCAGGAACAATTCCGTGCGATCCTTGTGGATGAATTCCAGGACATCAATATCGAACAGTACGAAGTCTTAAAGCTCCTCACCTCCGGGCGGGGACTGTTTGTCGTGGGGGACGACGACCAGAGCATTTACGGGTTTCGCGGGAGTTCACCGGCTGTCATGCAGAAATTCATGGATGATTTCAGATCTGCCCAAAGGATCCGCCTGAAGTACAATTACCGCTGCAGCGGCCGCATATGCAGAGCGTCCTCACTGATGATCCGCGAAAACCGCATGCGGATCGCAAAGAAATCCGAAGCGGCGGGAAAGACCGGGGAGAAAGTAATACTGCGCGGCTTTCGGGAAGAAAAAGAGGAACTTCTCTATCTTTTGAACGCCATCAAAAAGCTGTCATTATCCGAGCAGTGCAGAGCGGCAGTCATTGTCCGAACAAATCTGCATGCGGCCAAAATACAGAAATATCTGAGCGCAGGAGGCGTGCAATGTGCCGGAAATGCGTCTCCCTCCTCTGATATTATGGATACTGTTCTTCGGGACCTTGAACAATATCAGCTTCTCTCCGTGCAGATCCGGGGCGGACTTCTCTCCAGGGAGTCGCTGTACAGAGTGATGAACCGGCCCGAACGGTACATTCTGCGCTCAGCGGTCGGGAAGGAGAAGGTCACCCCTGAAAGCCTTTTGGACTACGCCGTCAGGCACAAGGGACCGGCCGGCGAGATCCGGGAGTTCCTGCACGATCTGTCCGTGCTCTCCGGTCTTGAGCCGGAGGGATTTGTCCGCTATCTCTTCAGCGCCGTCGGCTATGCGGATTGGGCCCGTCAGCATTTGGGAGCGTGCGAGGCGGTCGGGATCGTTCTTGACCGGATCCTGGATAAGAGCAGGGGCGCGAAAGATCTCGATCATCTGATCCGCTCCCTGCGCGGGCAGGATTTTGGGACAGGTGTCAAAAAAGAAAGCGGCGTCAGGATCATCACAATGCACGTTTGCAAAGGGCTTGAATTTGATCATGTCTATCTGCCTGCATTGAACGAAGGGATCATTCCGGGGAGGAGATGCCGCACCGAAGAGGATATAGAAGAGGAGAGAAGGCTGCTCTATGTCGCCATGACGCGCGCGAAGGATCATCTGGAAATGCTCTATGTGACGGGGACGAAAGAAAACCCGAGGCCGCCGTCCCGTTTCTTGTCTGTTTATGGCATCAGAAGCTTTGTATACTCTTCGTGATTGTGATAAAATAAATAGATATTTGTTTATACGGATAAATCATAGACCGATCACTAAGTCCAAGGAAAACGCATTGATCATGAAGCGGTCATGAATAAAGATTGTGCGTTAGGAGGCAGACAATTGGAACAGATCAACGAACGGATTTTTAAACAGATTTCTGAACAGGCATCGGAACAGATTTTCACTGTAAAACCTGCAAATTTATCCAATCCCGGAGTTTGTGTCACAGAAGATGGTTTTATGATCTCCACGGTATTTCGCGGCGCGGCATCCTGCGGTATGGTCCTGTATCATGTCTTTGACGGCCGCAGGATCACGATCCCTTTTACGGATGCGTATCGCTACGGAAGCCTTTATTGTGTCCGTGTATCTGTCTCAGATCCCGGAAGCTGGGATCCGAAGGAATGGGGGTATCTTTTGTATAACGAAGATACATCGTTTATCGATCCCTGCACGAGAAGCCTGATCACGATCCGGTCCGGTGAGGATACGATCGAAGTCGGCGGTTTTTTCTATAAAACAGATCAAAAGCTCCCAGCATTCAGGAAGGTCGGATTAAGACCCGGCCCTGAGGAGTTTATTTACAGTCTGCACATTCGAGGCTTCACGATGACGGACAAGGGGATCGAGAGTGTTCCGGGAACGTTTTCGGCAGCAGCCGAGAAAGCAGCTTATCTGACTTCCTTAGGTGTGACGGCAGTCGAATTGATGCCCGTCTATGAACTTCAGCCTGTCACCAGGTCCCAAACCGGTCCCCGCACGATGGAGGACGCGCTGGCGCTTTATCCCGTCAATCACAACGGGCGTCCCATCAGGGATCTCTCTGTAAAGAAAGTTAATTACTGGGGTTACGGAAGAGGATTTTATTATGCGCCGCGCGCATCTTACAGCACGCCGGGGTATGAGGGCGGTCCGCAGAAGGAGTTCGCGGATATGGTGGAGAAGTTCCACAATGCGGGAATTTCTGTCTATATGCAGCTGGATTTTCCCTCTTCGGTGACTTCCCAGGCCCAGTCGCAGATCGCGCGCTTTTATGTCACTCACTATAATATCGACGGTTTCCGGCTCATGGGCGCAGCATCCGATATACGGGCGCTCACCTGCGATCCGCTGCTTTCCGATATACGGCTTTTCCATACGGCCTTTGACTTCGATGCGATCCGGGCTATGGATGCCGACAATCCCGAAGCCGGGGCGGTCTCCACGGAGAATCTCTTTAACTGCAGCCAGCTGTTTTCCGATCTGATCCGGCGTTTTGTAAAGAGCGATGATTATGTGATGAAGGAGTTCCTCTATGAATTCCTGAAGGTTCCCGCCGGACACGGAAATGTGCACTATATATGCGGCAGCGACGGCTTTACTCTTCGCGATCTCGTGTCCTACAACAACAAACACAATGAGATGAACGGAGAAGGGGGAAACGACGGGATCAGGGACAACTTCAGCTGGAACTGCGGCGAGGAAGGCGATTCCGAAGCAGAGGATGTTTTGCAGCTCAGGCGCAGCCAGATCCGGAATATGCTCACGCTCTTATTCCTGTCACAGGGAACACTGCTCATGAATGCGGGCGATGAAGCATTCAACACCCAGTTCGGAAATAATAACCCTTATTGTCAGGACAATGAGACGGGATGGGTGTTGTGGGACAACGGTGAGACCGGAGAGCGCATTCGCGATTATATCAAAAAGATCATTCGATTCAGAAAGGAACACCCGGTCTTTTGCCGGACAATGCCTTTTAAGAATACGGACTATCTCAGCTGCGGTTACCCGGATCTCTCTCTGCACGGCGCGGAAGCATGGAAACCGGACCTGAGCCATTTCAGCCATTCCATCGGTATCTGTCTGTGCGAGAATTATGTGCGCGGATCCGAAAAGACGGAGCTGGTCTATGTTGCTGTGAACATGCACTGGGAAAAACAGGAGCTGGGCCTTCCCAAACTTGCGCCGGGAAGACGCTGGAATCTTGTGATCGACACGGCACAGGAGGAATCCTTTATGGATACCGAGTGCATTCCCGATGACCAGCATGTCATCGAAGTGGAACCCAGGTCGATCAGGATCCTGTGCGCCGTGACTTCAAACAAACCGATCCGGAACAAAAAAGATACTGCCAAAAAAGCAGTGATCAAAGAAACCGCGATCAAAAAAACTGAGATTATAAATACTGAGATTAAAGAAACCGCTGTAAAAGCTGTAAAAGAGGCGGTCCAAAAAGCCGTAAAAGAAGTAAAAGAAGCGATAGAAACCGCTGAAGAAACTGTGAAGGCGACTGTGATGAAGGAAACCGCAGACGGTTCAAAGGACGCAGATGAGGCAGGTGCGGAGGAAGGAACACATGAAAAAGCCTAAGACACCGGTGACACGGGAAAAATTCATGGGTCATCTCAAAACGGTCTGCCGTCATCGCTATCTGGTCATGAAAGGGTGCTTTCGCGTCGGCCTTTACAGGCAGGGTCTGCTTCACGACCTGTCCAAATTTGCGCCGACGGAATTCATGGTGGGTGCCAGATACTGGCAGGGCAATCGATCGCCCAATAACGCAGAGCGCGAGGAGAAGGGATACAGCGCGTCGTGGCTTCATCACAAGGGCAGGAACCGTCATCATTTCGAGTACTGGGTCGACTACAATCTGCGAGGCGAGGCGGGGAGCGGGCCGGTCATTCCGGTCAAGATGCCGGGACGCTATGTGATCGAGATGCTCATGGACCGCATTGCCGCGAGTAAGGTATATGCCGGCGACAAATACGATGACGCTTATGCGCTCAGATATTTCGAACAGGGCACCAAAGTGATCGAATTCATGCATCCTGAGACAGCGGCGCTGCTGCACATGCTTTTGCGCATGCTCGCCGAAGAAGGGGAGGACAAGACATTTGCCTATGTGCGCAGACATCTGCACAAATAAAGAACGGGACGCGCGTTTTCGGCGGGCTTTGGACAGCATCGTCCGCCCCGGAGAGCGGGAGCGCCATGGCATCGGCATGCAGAAGGAAAAGACTCTGCATGCCGTTCTTAAGGCATACGAAGATCCCGAAGAGGATCACCACGAGATTCCGATCGAGAACTTTATCGCCGATATATACTGTCGTGAAACGGAGTCCATCACAGAGATACAGACCGCCAATTTCGGCTGTCTGCGCGATAAACTGGGCGCTTTTCTTCCGCTCTATCACGTGACGGTCGTCTATCCGATCCCGGCTTCCAAGTGGATCACTTGGATCGATCCCGAGACGGGAGAGCTGGGAAAGCGGAACAGGTCCCCCAAAAAAGGGAGCTTTTACAATGCCTTCAAGGAACTCTACAAGATCTCTTCCTACCTGGATCACCCGAATCTCACAGTGAAGCTGATCCTTCTGGATATTGAGGAATACCGTCTGCAGGACGGATGGGGAAGAGAGGGCAAGAGAGGCTCCCACCGCTACGACCGCATACCCACGAGGATCGTGTCGGAGACGCTGCTGACGGAGCCCAGAGATTATCTGCAGTTCGTCCCGTACGATCTTGAGGAGCCCTTTACCGCGAAGGATCTGGCCAAAAGCTGCGGCTTTCCGAGAGAGAGTTTCTCCACGGAGGCGCTCATATTAAGAAAGATGGGCGTTATTGAGCAGACGGGCAGAAAAGGCCGCGCATACCTTTACAGGGCAGTACAGTGAGCGGCAGCCCCGACCGGATGAAAACAATAATCAAGAACAGGATGAAAAAGGCCGAGCTCAATTTGCGGCGCTTTGATATAAAGAACATGAGGAAACGGTAATGTACAACGATAAAAAACTGGAAGAAGAGATCGCGGCGATCGATCTGGCCGGCCCGGAACCGGGAGACGAACACAGCCGCGAATTATACTATATTGGCAGACTCAGGAATCTGATCGCCGAAAAGTCTGCCGCTGCGGGCAGGAAGCTGACGGCCTGCACGGTGACTTTCGGATGCCAGATGAATGCAAGGGATTCCGAGAAGCTCACCGGGATCCTGATCCAATCCGGCTTTGAGCCGACCGAGTCGGAAAAGGCGGATTTTGTGATC
This sequence comes from uncultured Lachnospiraceae bacterium, assembly GCA_902801585.1. The sequence goes on from CADCIU010000004.1 coordinate 190,689, forward strand.
TTCAACACCTGCACTGTCAGAGATAATACATCTGGGCAGGATCAGCCATCTCAAAAAACGGAACCCGCTGATGAAGGTCGCGGTATGCGGCTGCATGATGCAGGAGAGCTCCAATGTGGAAAAGATCAAAAAGAGCTACCCCTTTGTTGACCTGATCTTCGGAACACACAATATCTACTGTTTTGCCCAGTACCTGTATGAACTCTACAGCACCGGGAAAAGGGTCATTCAGATTTGGGACCGGTCCGACAGGATCGTGGAGGATCTGCCCCTTGAGCGCAAATATGCTTACAAGTCCGGCGTCAATATCATGTTCGGCTGCGACAATTTCTGCAGCTACTGCATCGTTCCCTATGTCCGCGGCAGAGAGAGGAGCAGGGATCCGCGCGAGATCATAAGGGAGGTCGAGAGACTGGCCGCAGACGGCGTGACAGAGGTCATGCTGCTTGGACAAAATGTCAACTCCTATGGCAAAGGACTCGGGAACCCGATCAGTTTTCCGCAGCTTCTCGAAGAAGTGTGCAAAGTGGACGGGATCAGGCGGGTCCGCTTTATGACTCCGCATCCCAAAGATCTCTCCGACGATCTCATAAGAGTGATCCGGGATAATCCGAAAGCCGCCAGACATGTTCACCTGCCTCTCCAGAGCGGCTCCGACAGGATCCTGAAGAAGATGAACCGCCACTACACGAAGGAGCAGTTCATAGACCTCGCTCTCAGGATCCGAAGGGAGATCCCCGACGTTTCGATCACGACGGATATCATCGTGGGGTTCCCCGGCGAGACGGCGCAGGATGTCGATGACACGCTGGACGTCATCGAGAGAGTCGGTTTTGACAATGCCTATACATTTATCTACTCCCCCAGAAGAGGGACGCCTGCGGCTTCCATGGAAGGACAGGTGACTCAGAGTGATGTCAAGGAAGGCTTCGACCGGGTACTTGCCGCTGTGCAGAGGAATGCACGGATGAGATCCGCTGCTCTCACAGGGCGGGTGATGGAAGGCCTCGTAGAGGAAGTAAATGCACAGAAGGAAGGGTATGTGACCTGCCGTCTGTCCTGCAATATGATCGTCCATGTGCCGGGTGACGCCTCCATGATCGGGCAGTATGTGCCGGTCCTTCTTGAGGAGTGCCGCGGGTTTTACTATTTTGGCCGCATCTTAGACGAAAGGAACTGAATGGGTATCAAGCTGGAAGAACAGGACTTATCCAAGTTAAGTCCCATGATGCAGCATTATCTGCAGACAAAAAAAGAGTATCCGGGCTGCATCCTCTTTTACCGTCTCGGCGATTTCTACGAGATGTTCTTTGAAGACGCCGAGATCGTTTCAAGGGAATTGGAGCTCACCCTGACCGGAAAGAGCTGCGGACTTCCCGAGAGGGCGCCCATGTGCGGCGTCCCCTATCATGCGGTCGACAGTTATCTGACAAGACTTGTGGAGAAGGGCTACAAAGCTGCGATCTGCGAGCAGGTCGAGGATCCGCGCACGGCCAAGGGAATGGTCAGGCGGGAAGTGATCCGTATTGTCACGCCCGGTACCAACCTCGATATGGATTCCATCGAAGAGGGAAAGAACAATTTCATCTTCTGCATCCTCTACGGGAAACAGGGGAGGTGCGGGATCGCCGCAGCCGATGTCACCACGGGCGAGTTCTATATGACGGAGACGGAAGGCGACAGAAAAGTATATGACGAGATCATCCGCTATTCACCCTCCGAGATCATCTGCAATGACAATTTCATGCTCTCAGGGCTGGACCTTTCAGATCTGAAGGACAGGATCGGCATTGTCATCAACCCGTTGGATTCCCACTATTTTGACGAGGCCGCGGCAGCGCGGGTGATCATGCAGCACTTTCGAGTGTCGAGCCTGATCGCGCTCGGCATGGAGGACAAGCGGGCCGGCAGCACGGCAGCGGGCGCGCTTCTCACTTATCTGTACGAAACACAGAAGAACTCTCTGTCCAATATCACCGGGATCAGTGTCTATACCTCCGGCAAATACATGCTGCTCGACAGTTCCACGAGGAGAAATCTCGAGCTCACCGAGACTATGCGCGAAAAGAAGAAGCGCGGTTCCCTTCTGTGGGTGCTGGACAGGACAGGTACGGCCATGGGGGCCAGAAAGCTGCACCAGATGATCGAACAGCCGCTGGTAGACCGGGCAATGATCGAACGGCGCCTGGATGCGGTGGACAAGCTGTGTCAAAACACAGTGGACCGCGACGAGATCCGCGAATACCTGCAGCCGGTTTATGACCTGGAGAGACTCATGACTAGGGTCAGCTACGGCACCGCGAATCCGCGGGATATGATCGCCCTGATGAGTTCTCTCAAAATGTTCGCACCCATTCGGCAGGTCCTCAGGGACCTGGAGGGAGACCTTCTCACGCAGCTGTGTGACGACATGGATGATTTTGAGGATCTGGTGGATCTCCTTGAGAGGTCGATCGTTGACGAGCCCCCGCTCCAGGTGAAAGAGGGAGGGATCATCCGCACCGGGTTCGACGCCGATATAGACAGGCTGCGTCAGGCCAAGACACAGGGAAAACAGTGGCTTATGGATCTTGAGGCGCAGGACCAGCTAAGGACAGGCATCAAGAATCTCAGGATCAAGTACAACAAAGTGTTCGGCTATTATTTCGAAGTCACCAATTCCTTTAAGAATATGGTGCCCGCCGATTATCAGAGAAAGCAGACGCTGGTCGGCTCCGAGCGATATACATCCGACAAGCTCAAATCTCTCGAGGATACGATCCTCAACGCAGAGGACAAGCTCAATACGCTCGAATATGATCAGTTCTGCGCGATCCGCGATACCGTCAGCGCCCAGATCTCTAAGATCCAGAAAGCGGCCAGAGCGCTGGCCCTTTTGGACGTGTTCTGCTCCCTCTCCGTGGCCGCGGAGAGAGGCCGCTATGTCCGCCCTCAGATCAACGAAAAGGGCGTCATCCGGATCAAAGAGGGACGTCATCCGGTGGTCGAGAAGATGCTGCAGGGAGATTTTATCTCCAACGACACCGTTCTCGACGGCAAAAAGAATGCGATCGCCATCATCACAGGCCCCAATATGGCCGGCAAGTCCACATATATGCGGCAGGTGGCCCTGATCTGCCTGATGGCACAGATCGGCAGCTTTGTCCCGGCTTCGTCTGCGGATCTGTGCGTCGTGGATAGGATCTTTACCAGGGTCGGTGCCTCGGATGATCTGGGCAGCGGGCAGAGCACTTTCATGGTGGAGATGAACGAAGTCGCCAATATCCTCAGAAATGCGACGCCGGATTCTCTCCTGATCCTCGATGAGATCGGCAGGGGAACATCCACCTACGACGGACTCTCCATCGCCTGGTCGGTCATCGAGCACATCAGCAATAAGAAGTTTCTGGGGGCCAAGACCCTCTTTGCCACTCACTACCACGAGCTCACGGAGCTGGAGGGCAAAATAGACAACGTGAGCAATTACTGCGTGGCCGTCAGGGAGAAAGGTGACGATATCGTCTTTCTCAGAAAGATCATCAAGGGCGGAGCGGACCGCAGCTACGGTATTCAGGTGGCCAAACTTGCCGGTCTGCCGGATATCGTCATCGACAGGGCCAAGGAGCTCCTGCAGCAGCTGACGGACAGCGATATCACGGAAAAGATCCAGAAGATCGAGACAAAAGCGGGGCAGGGAAGCGGAAAAGCGCAGAAAGTCAAGCATTACGATGACGTCGATCTGGGGCAGATGTCCCTGTTTGAGACAGTCAGTGACGAAGATGTCCTGAAAGAACTCAGTGAGATCGATATCTCCAATCTGACGCCTCTGGACGCCCTCAACACATTGTACAGGCTCCAGACGGAACTGAAGAACCGCTGGGACGGTTCATAAGGGAACAGAAAATTATGGCGGAAATACACTTACTCAGTGAAGAAACGATCAACAAAATAGCGGCCGGGGAGGTCGTGGAGAGACCCGTCAATGTCGTCAAAGAGCTGGTGGAGAATGCCATCGATGCCGGCGCGACCGCGATCACCTGCGAGATCCGCGAAGGCGGCAAGAAGATGATCCGCGTCACCGACAACGGGTGCGGCATAGAGAAGAACCAGATCACAAAGGCCTTCGAACGCCATGCGACCAGCAAGATCCGCGATGACAGCGATCTCACAAGACTTGTAAGCCTGGGATTTCGCGGGGAGGCGCTCTCGAGCATTGCTGCGGTCTCCCAAATCGAGATGATCACGAAGACAAGGGATTCCTTGACCGGGATCAGAGCGACGAACCAGCTCTTAAAAGGGTTTTCAGAGGACTCGCCGGTACGGCTGGATCTCGAGGAGATCGGTGCTCCCGACGGCACCAGTGTCGTCGTGCGAAATCTGTTCTATAATGTGCCGGTCCGCTCCCGCTTCCTCAAGCAGCCGCAGACAGAGGCCGGATATATCACGGATCTCATCGAGCGGCAGGCGCTCTCTCACCCCCTGATCTCTTTTCATTACAGAGCGGACGGCAGGGAGAAACTGCATACCACCGGAAACGGCGACTTGAAAGAGCTTCTGTACAGGATTTACGGCCGCGAGATCGTAAACAAGGTGCTGCCCGTTAAGGTCACAAAGGGAGCTTACAGTCTTGAAGGCTTCATCGGCAGACCCGATATCAGCAGGTCTACCAGAAATTTCGAGATCTTTTTCGTGAACGGAAGAATGCTCAAAAGCAATACGCTCTCCAAGGCCCTTGAAGCCGGTTACCGGACCGACCTCATGCAGCACCGCTTTCCGTTTGCCGTTCTCCATCTGACGGTCCCGCCTGTGGAAGCGGATGTAAACGTACACCCCGCCAAAATGGAGGTCCGTTTCTCGGAGGCCGAATCCATTTACCGCTTTATCGACGAGAGTGTCCATGAAGTCCTTCACAGCGCAGAACTCATACCTTCTGAGGTCCTTGAGACAGTAAAGGAGGAGAGGAGCCGCAAAAGACAGGAGAAAGAAGCGGCACAGAAGGCGCTTGCAGATGCGCCGCATCTCGAGCCCTTTGAGCGCGAGCGGATGACGAACAGAACCTCCGCAGCGGAGGGCCGTGTAGGGCGTTTGAGCGAGTCCTATGCGCTATACGGAAATGATGAACGAAAGACGGCGCCGGTCCCCGCCGGCCCTTCCGGCACTGCCCGCGTCGAACTGGAGGATTTTATCTTCGAGGACAGGCGGCTGGGTCAGACGACAGATCAGACAGTGTATGAGACGGTGGATGAGACGACGGGGGAGATCATTCCCGCGGCGAGCGGTTCCTTCGTACAGCAGAGCCTGTTTGAGAACACCGACTTTACGAAGGAAGAAGAGCCCAGGATCCTTCTTAAAGATAACCGCCCGCGCTTCAGGATCATCGGCCAGGTCTTCGAGACATACTGGCTGATCCAGTATGAGAGTAAGCTCCTTGTGATCGATCAGCACGCCGCCCATGAGAAGGTCAATTATGAGCGCCTGATGCGGCGCCTTTCCGCAAACGACCCCGCCTCATCGGGATCCCAGCTTCTTGCGCCCGCGTCTGTGGTCACGCTGACCGGACGGGAGGAGGGAGCGTATCAGACCCACAGTGAAGTCTTTGCCTCCATGGGCTACGAGATCGAGCCGATGGGCGGCAGCAGCTATGCGATCCGCGCTGTGCCCATGGAGCTCTACGGAAATGATGCCGCGCAGCTCTTTAAAGAGACACTGGAGGAGATGATCGAGGAGAAGATGACGGGCACGCCGCAGGCGATCTTGTCCAAGATCGCTTCCATGTCCTGCAAAGCTGCCGTCAAGGGCAATTCCCTCCTCTCCTTCGAGGAGGCGCAGGCGCTGATCGATGAACTCTTAAAGCTCGACAATCCCTATCATTGTCCGCACGGAAGACCTACGATGATCGTCTTTTCTCAAGCGGACATGGACAAAAAATTCAAGCGGATCGTCAGCTGACCGCCTGCAGTATAAAGAAATGCATATGATCAAAAATGTGATATTCAGCATACGAAAGGAACGACTATGGCCGGAGGAGGCAATCCCAATAAAAAACCGCTGATCATCATCGCGGGTCCCACAGCCGCCGGTAAGAGCGACGCCGCCGTCGAGCTTTCCCTGCGGATGAACGGCTCCGTGATCTCCGCAGATTCTATGCAGGTCTACAGGGGCATGGACATCGGGAGTGCCAAGATCACGCGCGAAGAAATGCGCGGTGTCCCCCATTACCTGATCGACTGCGCGGACCCGGACGAAAACTGGAACGTGGTCCGCTTTCAAAAGGAGGCCGCGGAAGCAGCGGAAACGATATTTTCACAGGGCAGGATCCCGATCATATGCGGAGGCACCGGCTTTTATATCCAGGCGCTTCTCTATAATATCGATTTTACACAGATGGATGAGAACACGCCTCTTAGAAAGGAGCTCGCTGATCTTGCAAGGGAACAGGGACCTGAAGCGCTCCACGCGCTTCTCATGAAGGCAGATCCGGATTCCGCGGCACAGATCCATCCCAACAATGTAAAGAGGGTCATCCGGGCGATCGAATTCGCCCATGAGAGCGGCCATTCCATTTCCGCGCACAATCTGGAGCAGCATGCAAGAGAATCGGCTTACCGGTCTGTCTATTTTGTGCTGACCATGGACCGGGCTAAGCTCTACGAACGCATCAACCTGCGGGTCGACCGGATGATGGAACGCGGTCTGTTCGATGAAGTGAAGAGACTGAGGGATGCCGGCATAAAGCGGGAGAGCACAGCCATGCAGGGGATCGGCTACAAGCAGATCTACGGCTGCCTGGAGGGCGAGTACGACCTTGACGAAGCAGTGCGGCTCATCAAGAGAGACACGCGCCGCTTTGCCAAAAGACAGCTGACCTGGTTCCGCCGCGAAAAGGACGTGATCTGGGTGGATACAGATATGTTTGAGACAAAGGAAGCGCTGTGGGAACATCTGCATCGGACGGCGCAGGAGATCATCTTTTAAATAATAAATAAAACACATTAAATAAAACACATTACAGCAATCACACAGAAGTAAGGAGAAATACTAATTATGCAATCTGTTTACCGTCAGTTCGGCATCACCGAGGAGGTGCTCCGCTATGCCGGGCCTGTTCTGGACCGGCTCGCGCCAAGATTCAGGGAGATCGATGAGACGGCGGAATACAATCAGCTCAGGATCATCAAAGCCATGCAGGACGCCCATATAGGCGAAGCCAATCTGAAGGGCACGACCGGATACGGTTACGACGACATAGGCCGGGACGGGCTGGAAAAGGTCTATGCCTCTTATTTTCACACGGAGGACGCACTGGTCAGACCGCAGATCACTTGCGGCACCCATGCGCTGGCCCTGGCGCTCATGAGCAATCTGCGCCCGGGAGAGAACCTTTTGTCAGCTGCGGGCGCACCTTATGACACGCTGCAGGAAGTGATCGGGATCCGCCCCTCCAGGGGATCCCTTGCGGAATACGGCATCGGATACAGGCAGGTGGACCTTCTGCCCGGCAGCACATTTGACTTTGACGGGATCCGTCAGGCGCTTAAGGACGAGAAGATCCGGCTTGTGACGATCCAGCGCTCCAAGGGATATCAGGACCGCAAGACACTGAGCGTCAAACAGATCGGTGAGGCCGTCTCGATGATCAAATCGGTGAGACCTGATGTCATCTGCATGGTGGACAACTGCTACGGAGAGTTCGTGGAGCGCATCGAACCCAGCGACGTCGGAGCTGATATGATCGTAGGCTCCCTGATCAAGAATCCGGGCGGCGGACTGGCGCCGATCGGCGGTTATATTGCCGGAACAAAGGACTGTGTGGAAAATGCCGCTGTCAGGCTCACATCTCCGGGGCTCGGCAAAGAGGTGGGCGCCACACTGGAAGTGCTTCCCTCATTTTATCAGGGATTCTTCATGGGGCCCGTTGTCACCGCTTCCGCGCTTAAGGGCGCGGTCCTGGCTGCCTCTCTCTATGAGCCCCTCGGGTTTAAGGTACTTCCGGACAGCACGGAGAGTCGACACGACATCATACAGGCCATCACCTTCGGAACACCGGAGGGCGTGATCGCTTTCTGCCAGGGGATCCAGGCCGCTTCTCCCGTAGACAGTTTCGTATCGGCCGAGCCTTCCGATATGCCCGGATATGACAGCCAGGTCATCATGGCAGCAGGTGCATTCGTGTCCGGCTCATCGATCGAACTGAGTGCAGACGGACCCATCAAGCCGCCCTACAATGTCTATTTCCAGGGAGGACTGACCTGGCCCCATGCCAAGCTCGGGATCCTCAAAACTGTGCAGAACCTGCTGGACAGAGGTCTCATAGTACTGCCCTGATGTTATTTTGCAGATCAGCTGATCACTTTTTAAGTCCCGGAGAGGCTTTGAGGAGGTCAGATGACAAATGATTTACGCGAACTGCCTTACGAGCGTTTTCTCAAGTCCGGTCCCGGAAGTCTGACAAATGCCGAGCTTCTGGGCGTGATCCTGAGAACCGGAACAAAGGGGATCTCTGCAGTGGAGACGGGAAGAAGAGTCCTTCAGATCCACGACCCGCAAGGGCAGTCGCTCTCTATGCTTCCGAAACTGACGATGGAGGAACTCAGGGCTATTCCCGGGATTGGGGAAGTAAAAGCCGTTAAACTCCTTTGCCTGTCGGAGATCACGCGCAGGATCGTTCGGGAGAAAGTCCACAGGGCACCTGTGCTCAACACCCCTGCGCTGATCGCGGATCTGTATATGGAGGACATGAGGCATCTGGAGACAGAGAGGATCGTCGTACTCCATTTGGATGCCAAGATGGCTTTTCTCGGAGAGGATGTCCTCTCGACCGGCTCGGTGAACACTGCCCCCATAAGTGCAAGAGAAGTTTTTATGAAGGCACTCGAACACAAAGCCGTCCAGATCGTCCTGATTCACAATCATCCCAGCGGTGACCCTTCACCGAGCCGCGATGATGTTCTTGTGACGGATGAGATCGTAAGAGCGGGAGATCTTCTGGGGATCCGACTTGCCGATCATATCATCATCGGAGATCTTTGTTACTACAGTTTTAAAGAAATGGGATCATTTAGTAATGAACAAACAGTTTTTCAGTGACCGCCCCCGGCTTCTCACATGGATATCCGTGTTATTCGCGCTGATCCTTGCGGCACGTCTTTTTTCTTTACAGATCATACACGGAGAGGACTACAGCCAGTCCTTCGAAGAGAGTGTGACAAGAAAGATCCGGATTCCCGCGCAAAGGGGCAGGATTTTGGACCGCAACGGCACAGTCCTTGCAGAATCCGTGCCTGTTCGGGACATAACGATCGTTGACAAGACCGGGAACAGCAGGGAAGAGAATGCACGGCTCAATACGATCATACAGAATACGCTGGAGATCCTGAGCCGGAACGATGAAGAGCCGGAAAATGATTTCGGCATATTCTGGAACGGCACAGAGTACGAATTCAGCACGTCGGACAACACTTCCCATCTGCGCTTTCTGGCAGATGTCTACGGTTATCCGGATCCGGCCACTCTGTCCGATGAGGAAAAAGAAAGCAGTGCGGAAGATGTCGTCCTGATGCTGGCGAACCGGTACAGGATCGACCCGGATATGACGACGTACAAAAGCAGCATCATGCTTCTAGATACGGTCATAGTCCGTTATCATCTTGCGCTGAACGCGTTTCAGAAATATGTGCCGACGGTGATCGCCCGGAATGTCAGCAGCCAGACGGTCAGCGAGATCGAAGCCGATCCGGAACTGGAAGGCGTCAAGGCATCTTACAACTATAAGCGTGTCTATTACAACAGCGTTTATCTCTCTGATGTTACGGGGTACATCAGCCAGATCAGTGCGAACGAGCTGCAGGAACATGAAGATCTCTACGATGCCGGCGATATGATCGGCAAAGTCGGGATCGAAGCCTCCATGGAAGAGACACTGATGGGCCGAAGCGGATACCGGGAGATCAGCGTCGACAATCTGGGAAGAGAGCAGTCGGAGATCTCATCGGGAAGTCCTGAAGCGGGAAATGACGTCTATCTGACCATCGACAGCGATCTGCAGAGCGCCGCTTACCGCATTTTGGAGAAGAATATCACCGATATCATTCTCTCCAAAATGACTGATGGGGTGTCTTCGTTCGAGATCACAGAGGACACGGACGGCTCCGACATCCTGATCCCTGCTGCCGACGTCTACGCGTCCATACTCAGCTATGTCATCGATCGCGACCACTTTTATTCCGATGACGCCTCGGAGGCGGAAAAGCAGATGCTGGATATTTTCCAGGTCTATCTGGATAACGTCAAAATGACGCTCGAGTCGGAACTGGAGAGCGTGCGAACGCCCTTTGACCGGTCGACGCAGGAATACAGGGACTATTCCACCTATATTGTTCGCGCACTGTATGACCAGGGCGTCCTCGATACGGATGAGATCGACACGGATGACGATGTATATAGGGCATGGACGGTGTCCGGAACGAACTCGATGGGAGAGTTTCTCTATCACGCGGCGGCTTCGGGATGGATCGATACCGAAGTCATCGGTACGGATTCTGAGGATTCCGATGAGATCTTCTCGGCCCTGACGCAGTACATTCTGGATGAGCCGTGTGAAGACTACAGTTTCGGCAGTCTTGTCTGCAAATATATGATGGAGTCCGGCGCAGCCAACGGTGATCTGGTCTGCCTGATCCTCTTCGATCAGGGGATCTTCGATTCAAATGATTCACTGAGGGAGTCCATAGAGAGAGGAGAATACCGGGCATCGTATCAATATGTCCGTTCTCTGATCCAAAGGGGGAGCCTTACGCCCGGTGAGCTTCACCTGTATCCATATAGCGGTTCTGTAGTGATCACGGATCCCCATAACGGTTCTGTTCTTGCTATGGTGAGTTACCCCGGCTACGACTGCAACCGAATTACGGACAGCGAATACATGACGCAGGTAGTCAGAAATGCCTCTAAGCCTATGCTCAACCATGCTACGCAGCAGAGAACAGCGCCGGGATCGACCTTCAAGATGGTCACCGCCGCAGCCGGGATCGGTGAAGGCGTGATCACCGTCAACGAGACGCTGCCCTGCTACGGAGAATTTGACAAGATCGATCCTTCTCCCGCATGCTGGATCGCACCGGGAAGCCACGGCAGCCTCAATCTTGAGGGCGCGATCGCCAATTCCTGCAACATGTTCTTCTATGAAACAGGCTATCGCCTCGGAGAGACGGGCGGGTCCTTCGACAATGAGACCGGCATCGATCTTTTGGCATCTTATGCGGAAAAGTATGGTCTGGACAGAAAATCCGGTGTCGAGGTCGAGGAGGCCGATCCTTCCGTTGCTACAAGAGACGTTGTCCGCGCGGCCATCGGCCAGTCCAACAACGGATATACGACCGCTGCGCTGGCACGATATATATCTGCCGTCGCTTCGGAGGGGGACCTGTATGATCTGACGCTCCTTGACCGCGCTGAAGACGGCAGCGGGGCTGTTGTGGAAAAGTTCGGCTCAAAGCCGCTTGATCCGATCGAGATGAGCGATGAATACTGGAGCAGCATCGAGAGAGGCATGCGCAGGGTATGCGCGTCAAAATCCAGCTTCTCTTCACTGCACAGGTATGATGATGACGGAAGCTATGTGCGCATAGAGGCCGCCGGCAAAACAGGAACGGCCCAGCAGGCATTCAACACACCCAACCACGCGCTCTTTCTCGGCTATGCGCCGGCGGATGATCCGGAGATCGCCATAGCGGTCCGCGTTCCCAACGGCTACAGCTCCGACTACGCGGCGCGCATTTCGGCACAGATCATGCAGTACTATTTTGACCCGGACACTTTAGAGGATATTCTGGGCGAAACGGATATTCCCAACTATGAGAACGGTGACTGATCCATGAAAACTAAGACCACACATTCATTATCGAATATGCTTACCCGCACGATGCGAAAACTCGGAAAGATGGATCCGGTGCTGTACGGCGCTGTGATCCTGCTCAATCTGATGGGGCTCGTCTCGATCATCAGCATCACGGACGTGCTCGGAAATGACCGCATCCTGATCCGGCAGGCGGCAGGGAGCGCAGTCGGGATCATTCTCATGACCGTGCTCAGTACAGTCAATTACAGAAAGATCACATGCTATTACAAAGCATTGTATCTGATCGTCATTATTTCTCTTGCCGCGGTCTTTATCTTCGGCAGTTCCGGCGGCGGCGCCAAGCGATGGATCAGTCTGGGAGGGATCACATTCCAGCCGTCTGAACTGGCAAAAATACTGTTGATTTTATTTTATTCTGAGTTCATAATTAATTATGTGGGTAAACTTTCCCGCATTAAACTTTATGCCCTGAGTGCACTGCTGATCCTGCCTCCTTTTATAATGATCCTCAAGGAGCCGGATCTGTCGACCAGTATCATGGTGCTGGTTATTTTCTGCGTGATCATTTTTATTTCCGGCCTGGACTGGAAGATCATTGCAGGAGTAGCGGCGGCCGCCGTACCGGCTTTCATGATCCTGATGTTTGCTGCACTCAGCGGAGAATTCGGATTTTTGGGCGAATACCAAAGGCAGCGCATATTGGCTTGGCTGCATCCGGAGGATTATGCAGCCACTACGGCGTATCAGACTATGAATTCCATGACAGCCATAGGTTCCGGAAGGCTGATCGGGAAGGGGATCACTGCAGGCGCATCGGGAACGGTGCTGGGGACAGGATTCATTTCCGAGTCGCAGACCGACTTTATCTTCGCAGTGATCGGAGAGCAGTTCGGTTTTCTCGGATGCTGCATCATGCTGGTCCTGATCACGATCGTGACAGCGCGATGCTTTAAGGCGGCTTCTGAGAGCAGGGATCCCGCTGACCGGATCGTTGCATCCGGCATGGCCGGCTGGATCGGCTTTCAGAGTTATTTGAATATCGGTGTTACGACAGGGCTTCTTCCCAACACCGGGATTCCGCTCCCGTTCGTCAGTTACGGCCTCACGAGCCTGATCTGTCTGTATGCGGGTCTGGGACTGGTTCAGAATATTTGTATCAAGAATAAAAGCACACAGACAACTCGAAGATCTAACACATAAACGGAGAAAGCAATGAGGATCGCATTAATCGCACACGACGCCAAGAAGAAACTGATGCAGAATTTCTGTATAGCCTATCGCGGCATCCTGAGCCGCCATCAGCTCTACGCCACAAGTACGACAGGCAGGCTGATCGAGGAAGTTACGAACCTGAATATCCACAAGCATCTGGCAGGCCATTTGGGAGGGATGCAGCAGATTGGCGCGCAGATCGAGCAGAACGAGATCGACCTGCTGATCTTTTTGCGCGATCCGCTTACGCCCAAGAGGCATGAGCCCGACGTCAACAACGTTGTCAAGCTGTGCGATATGCACAATATCCCTATGGCAACCAATCTGGCTACCGCGGAGCTTTTAATCAAATCACTTGACAGAGGAGATCTTGAGTGGCGTGAGATGTATAAATAAGCGTATGAATAAGCATGAAAAAAAGTTTATGAGACTTCATAGAATTCTAAAAAGAACTGCGGCCGGAATTCTTTCCGGCTGTATGATATTTTTGGCGGGATGCGGAAGAAGCGTCCCATATGATTACCAGACGATGCGCAGTGCGGATTCTGTCTGCGGAGAAGCGGTCAATCCGATGGTCGTATCCCAGACCAATTCCGTTCGCGAGAGACCTTTTGCCTATACACTGTGCCTTCCCGCAGATGTGGGCGACGCGTCGAAACTCGAAGGAAACCTGGAGCATGCCGGTCTTTTCGACCTCAAGAAAAAGAATACGATCTACGGTTCGGGGCTCACGGAGAGGATCTATCCTGCCAGTACGACCAAGCTGATGACAGCGCTGGTGGCACTCAAGTACGGCACTCCCGATCAGAGGATCACGATCTCGGAGAATGCAGCATATCCCGGAGACGACGCACAGAGACTTGGACTGGATCCGGGCGATTCCATGACGCTTGAGCAGGCCATCAATTATCTGCTTGTCTTTTCGGCAAACGATATTGCGATCGCGATCGCGGAAAATGTCGGAGGAAGCTACGATAAGTTCGTAGAGCTCATGAACAAGGAAGCTGTAAATCTGGGCGCCACAGGCACCCATTTTACCAATCCGCACGGCCTGCACAATGACGATCACTATACGACACCGTATGACCTGTATCTGATCCTCAATGCCGCGGCGTCCAACAAGACGATCCGTGAGATCCTCCCCAAATCAAGTTATAACACGACCTTCACCGGGGAAGACGGAGACTCCAAGAGCATTGCCGTCAATGCGACCGATGCCTATCTGACCGGCGATGTAGAGGCACCGGAAGGCATTACGGTCATCGGCGGCAAGACCGGAACGACCGATCCGGCCGGGCACTGCCTGATCATCATGAGCACCAACAGCAAAGGAAATAACTATATTTCCGTGGTCATGAAGGCGGAAACTACGGAAGAGCTCTATACCAGCATGAACAGCCTGCTGGCCGAAATACCGAATTAGCGGTTGTATTTTAAAAGTCAATCAACTATAATGAAACCAACAATTCCCTGTTTTTTAAGGAAAACAGGGAATTCCCAACATTATATACAGGAGGGTAAGTCCATTGGTTCAATTAATCATCGGCAATAAAGGGAAAGGAAAAACGAAGTACCTTCTGGAGAAAGTCAACTCCGAAGTGAAAGAGATTCTGGGCAATATCTGCTATTTGGATAAAAGCACGAAGCATATGTTTGATCTGAACAACCGTGTGCGTCTGATCAACGTTTCTGATTTTATGATTGAGAACACGGACCAGTTCATCGGTTTTATCTGCGGAATCATTTCACAGGATCATGATCTTGAACAGATGTACTTTGACAGCTTCCTCAAGGTCGCCAAGCTGGAAGGCAAGGACATAACGGACACTATTAACCGGATCCGTAAGATCTCAGAGAAATTTGATGTCAACTTCTTCATCAGTATTTCCATAGATGAGGCGGATGTACCTGATGATCTGAAAGAGCTCATTGCGGTTGCACTCTGATTCAGAAAGATTACAAAGGGGGCCTTGGGAATCGTCGTATTTCCAAGGCTCATTTCATTATTCATATCAGGATCCGCTCATAAACTGTATAACCGTTCCGGTTTGTATTAGTTGGTTTTATTAATTGAATGATTATTATAGAGGTCTTGCAGCTTGCCGAACTATCAGAGATCACCACAAATATTGTCATATAGGCGGCCATTTCGTCTGAACGTAGGATTGATCATGTTCCTTGTCATTTTGTTCTACGTTCTGATCAGCCTGGTCAGTTATCTCACTTCCCACAAGACGGAAGTCTACGAAGTGCGTTCCGGACGGCTCAGAGACAATCTGATCTATCAGGGCATCGTTCTGAGGCAGGAGACGGTAGTGAACAGTGATTATACAGGCACGATCAACTACTATAACAGAGAAGGAGAACGGATCCCTGTGGGAGGACTCGCCTTCTCAGTAGATGAGACGGGGAAGATCACGGATTATCTGGTCTCCGACGAGGAATCCTTCTTCTCGGAAGAGGATATGCAGCGCTTCAGAGATGAGGCGATCAGTTTTTCAAGAAAGTTTTCACCGAAGAGTTTTGCCAATGTGTATGATTTTCGCAGCGGCGCCGTCAGTTCCGCGCAGAAGATATCGAATCGCAAGGTCCTCGATGAGATCCCGGATCTGAGTGAAACATCGATCCACACATGCGATGCTGTTACGGCCGGGGAGATCGTCTATGCGGTGGACAACTGCGAGGACATCACTTTTGAGAATCTGACGGTTGATAATTTCGACAGAACGGGATACAAGAAGAACCAGCTCACGAACGGCAGCAAAGTTACTGCCGGTGATCCTGCTTACAAGATCGTGACGGATGAGAACTGGTCTGTGGCGATCCACGTGGCCACGCCGGAGGAGGCGCAGGCTCTGGTCGATCAGGGCTATATTCAGGTCCGTTTCCTTGAAAACCAGCTGGTATCGTGGGCCAGTGTTTCCTCGAAAACGGATGAAGATGGCAACTGCTTCGTCAATCTGAAATTCAGCAATTCCATGTCATCTTTTATCACGGACCGCTATGTGGATGTTGAGTTGATCTCGTCCCAGAAAGCGGGGCTCAAGGTCCCCAACAGTTCCATCACCAAAGGAAAGTTCTTCCTTGTGCCCAAGGAGTTCGTTTTTGAGGGCGCAGGCGGCCAGAGAGGCGTCCTTTTGGAGATCTACACAGAAAAGAACGAGAAGAGCGTCCAGTTCGTCCCTGCGGTTCCTTACAGCGAAAACGAGGACTGTTATTACCTCGATGACACGGTGCTCAGGGCGGGAGAGATCATCGACAGGCCTAATTCCTCTGAGCAGTTCACGATCGAGGCCCAGGATGAGCTGATCGGTGTCTACTATATCAACAAAGGATATCCGGACTTCAGACAGGTGGAGATCCTGCAGCAGAATGAGGAATATGCTATTGTCAAGCCCAATTCTCTGTATGGCCTTCAGGAATACGATTACATCGTCCTGTTCGCCGGATCCATACATATGAACAGTTACTACAACTGAACTTAATTTGACGAAAGGGCAACAGGTTTGATTAGGCAAAATATTGATCAGATAGAAGAGAGGATCTGCCGCGCATGTGAGAGAGCAGGCAGGGACAGACATTTGGTAACGCTGATCTGCGTCACCAAGACAAAGCCTCTTGAAATGCTGAAAGAAGCATATGAATACGGGCAGAGAGATTTCGGAGAGAATAAGGTCCAGGAGATCTGCAGAAAAGCACCTGAGCTTCCTGAGGATATTCACTGGCACATGATCGGGCATCTGCAGCGAAACAAAGTGAAGCAGGTCATAGGCACGGCGGCAATGATCCACAGCGTAGACAGTCTCCGTCTTGCGCAGACGATCAGTGCGGAGGCTGTAAAAGCAGGGATCGTGATGCCTGTCCTGATCGAGGTCAACATGGCCGGTGAGGACAGCAAATACGGAATTTCCCCGGATGAAACGGAAACTCTGGTCAGACAGATCTCCGAATTGGAAGGGATCCGGGTGAAGGGACTCATGACGATCGCTCCCTACACGGAAGATGCTCAGACGAACAGGCCGTATTTTAAGGGCCTTAGGGAATTATCTGTTGACATAGGCCAAAAATGCATTGATAATGTTTCTATGAGTGTTCTGTCTATGGGGATGACCGGCGATTTTGAAGTCGCGATCGAAGAAGGCGCAACAATGATCCGCGTCGGAACGGGAATCTTCGGAGAGAGGATCTATACCTGAATCCGCTGTGCATATTGTGAGGAGACCAGGGAGAAAAAAATAAAGGAGTACAAGCTGATATGAGTGTTATGGATAAGCTGATCAACGCCATGAAATTCAATGACGATGATGAAGATTATGAGGATGAGGATTACGAGGACGAAGATTTTTACGGAGATGACAAGCCGGCAGAGAAAAATGAGAGACCTTCCCGTTCGACTCCTGCTATAGATGAAGATGAGGAAGAGGATATTCCTGCTCCTGCTCCGCGCCCCAGAAAGCGGTTCGGTTCGGCGGCACCGGACAGAAACGAGTCCAGAAGCGAATCCGGTTCTGTATCCAGACAGGTCAAGAAGCAGTATTCTGAGGCAGGTATGGAAGTATGCATCATAAAGCCTACTTCTGTTAATGATGCGAGGGAAGTGACCGATACGCTGCTTTCCAACAGCACCGTTGTCCTCAATCTTGAAGGGCTCGATGTGGAGATCGCACAGAGGATCATCGATTTCACATCCGGATCCTGCTATGCAGTGCACGGAAATGTAATGAAGATCTCTCACTATATCTTTGTGATCACACCTGCCAATGTCGATGTATCCGGAGATATTTCCACGACAGCAGGACTTGCGCGTCAGGACACCGGATCACTGAGTATGCCGTATGGAGGCAGAAACTGATTCAGATTCGATTCACTGAAAAGCATATGAAGAGCGCACCGAATAATTTTTTGGTGCGCTATATTTTTGGCCATTTAAGCATGAAGAGAATGTCGGCTGACCAAAATAGTCAACAGAAACCAGTCAACAAATGGACGTAACGAAATTATTGACTATCCGGGTCAGTCAACAGAAATACAGCTTTTGATCGGAGGAAAACACATGAAAACCCAAGGAAAACGCATCATCACGGCAGCTGCCGCATTTCTTGCACTGGTCTTGATCGATCAGATCACAAAACAAGCTGCTGTTCGGGCGCTTGAGGGGGGAAGACACATTGAACTGATCAGGGGCGTTCTTGAGTTCTACTATATTCAGAATCGCGGCGCCGCTTTCGGAATCTTTCAGGACGGAACCTTTATCCTGAGCATTATTTCCGCTGTCTGCATGATCGCGCTCATCATTGCTTATTGCAAAGTACCGGGAAACAGCAAATTCCTTCCCCTGCGCGTTGTTCTGGTCTTTATTGCAGCCGGTGCTGCGGGCAACCTGATCGACAGAGTTTATCTGCATTACGTGCGGGATTTTATCTATTTCTCACTGATCGACTTCCCGGTCTTCAATGTGGCGGATATTTATGTGACAGTTTCCGTTTTTGTCCTCGTCTTTCTGCTTATGTTCTACTACAAAGATGAGGACCTGAAGTTTGATCAGAAATCCGGTATCTGATGAGGAGAAAACATGGATACAGACAGCAGTTCTAAATTGTTTACTTTTACTGTTCCGGAGGAGGCTGAAGATGAGAGATTCGACGCAGTGCTCGCTACCTTATGTGAGGGACATTCGCGAAGTTATCTCAAGGCACTCATTAAAGACGGAAACGCTCTTTTGGACGGCAAGGCGGTAAAGCCCAGCACAAAAGTACATGAGGATCAGAAGATTGAATTGACTTTGCCTGAGCGCGTCATACCCGATATACTGCCGGAAAATATCCCTTTGGATATACTGTATGAGGACGACGATGTGCTCGTGGTCAACAAGCCCAAAGGTATGGTCGTACACCCGGCTCCCGGGCATTATTCGGGAACCCTGGTCAATGCCGTCATGTATCACTGCGGCGATTCTCTTTCCGGTATAAACGGTGTCCTGCGTCCTGGCATAGTGCACAGGATCGACAGAGATACGACAGGAAGCATCATCATCTGTAAGAACGATGCCGCGCATCGGAGCATAGCTGCTCAGCTGCAGGAACACTCCATCGTGCGCCGCTATTTTGCCATCGTGTACGATAACATTGTTCAGGAAGAGCTGACCATTGACCGGCCGATCGGACGCGACCCCAAGGACCGCAAGAAAATGGCTGTGCGGCCTGACGGCAAGACGGCAGTCACACATTGCAAAGTCCTAAGGAGATACGGCAATCTGACCTATGTGGAATGCAGGCTGGAGACGGGCAGGACCCACCAGATCCGCGTGCATATGGCGTCGGTCCGTCATCCGCTTCTCGGTGATGAAGTATACGGCGGAAAGAGAGAATCACCTTATCATACACAGGGACAGTGCCTTCATGCGGGTATACTCGGCTTTATTCATCCGGTCACAGGTGAATACATCGAGACTGTGGCCCCGCTTCCCGAATATTTTAAAGATATTCTGAGCAAATTAGACAATAAAAGCAAATAATCCTATAGATTATTATATAATTTGAACATTTTTTGCTT
This sequence comes from uncultured Lachnospiraceae bacterium, assembly GCA_902801585.1. Next base: position 210,289 of record CADCIU010000004.1, read on the forward strand.
CATGTGTATAATATATTTACAGGCAGTGGCTGATCATACGGAGCGAGTATCTGCGCCTTTGGTTCTGCCGGCATATTTATCACTTTTTTGCTGATGGAGGTAACAAATGAATACAATCATCACGATCGGAAGACAATACGGTTCGGGAGGTAGAGAAGTAGGACAGAAACTGGCGGCACATTACGGCATAGGTTTCTACGATTCCGAGCTCTTGTCCAAGGTTGCCAAGGAGAGCGGATTCTGTCAGGAGATCGTACAGCAGCAGGACGAACGTCCGACCAGTTCTTTCCTCTATAACCTTGTTATGGACACTTATTCCTTCGGCTTCAGCAATTCGACTTTTACGGATATGCCTATCAGTCAGAAGGTATTCCTGGCGCAGTTCGATACGATCAAGAAGATCGCCAAGGAAGAGGGAGCCTGTGTCATCATCGGACGCTGTGCCGACTGTGCTCTGGCAGACTTCCCCAATGTCATCAACCTTTTCCTTCACGCGAGCGAAGAGTTCCGGATCGCCCGTGCCGCAAACTATCCGGATGTTCCGGACGAAGATAAGGCCAATCCCGACAAACTCAGGGAGTTCATACTTCGCAAGGACAAGCAGAGACAGAGCTATTACAACTATTATTCCATGAAGAAGTGGGGCCGTGCAGACACTTATAACATGTCGATCGATACCGGACTGCTCGGGATCGACGGAACAGTAAACCTTCTCACTCAGGTCATTACCGATTTTGAGAGCAAAGCTTAATAGAAATTCAGTTTTACAGGAGTTAACATGAGTAAAAAAATGAAAGCCGCACTTGCGGGACTTGCCTTTGTGGCAGGGTGTGAGATCGGCATCGCGATCGAACTTATGAAGATGATCCATAAATTCACGATCAGGGAGAAGGCGATCGAGGAGCCTATACCGGACATCGACGAGATCGAAGCCGACAGCGAGGCAGAGATCGAAGCGGAAACCGAAGCCGAAGAGGAGGCCGAATGAAATGAAATGGAGAATTATAGCAGATTCCAGTTGTGACATATTTGACCTGGATCACAAACCGCAGAATCTCTATTTTTCCACCGTTCCGTTTGTGATCACTATAGACGACAAAGATTTTGTTGATAATGAGGATCTGGATGTGAGTGAACTGGTCGCCGCCATGGCCTCAAGCAAGAAGAGCTTCACATCCTGTCCGTCCCCTGCGGAGTGGATCCGTGAATTCGGCGAGGAAGGCGATGTTTTCGCCGTCACCATCTCCGCCAATCTGTCGGGAAGCTACAACAGCGCCTGTACAGCCAAAGAAATGATCCTTGAAAATGACCCGGACAGAAAGATCGAGATCCTGAATTCCAGAGGAACTGGACCGAGTCTGAACATGATCATTTACAAACTTCGGGAGTTGATCTCACGAGGGCTTACTTATGAGGAAGTGAAGCAGGAGATCCACAAATACATGGAGGATCACAAGCTCATCTTTGCACTTTCTTCCTACCACAACCTGGTAAACAACGGCAGAATGCCCAAGATTGCAGGCATCGTTCTGGGACATCTGGGACTGTGGGGCGTCGGTATTGCCAGTGAAGAAGGGACGATCAAGATGAAAAAGATCGCCAAGGGCGGAAAGAGGACGCTGCAGGTGATCATGAGTGATCTGAAGGAAAGGGTCGCCGACAAGGGATGTGTCGTCATTTCCCACTGTGAAAATGATGAGTTTGCCGGGAATCTCAAGAATGCCGTAGAAAAAGCATATACCGATATGGAAGTGCGCATTATGCGCACCAGAGGCCTCTGCAGCTATTACGCGGAGAGGGGCGGGATCATCGTCGGATTCTGAATAATAAGTTAACGGTAAATAAAAAGTGCTGCTTTCGGGGAGCTTTTCCCCGGGAGCAGCACTTTTTAATTGCATACAGCACATTTTATATATCGAAAAATTCGATAATCGTGTGAGACGCGAAATCCATAGTCTTGGGATCCGAAAATCGGTGATCGGCGTTGGGCACCGGTACAAACTCGATCACATTCTGATCGCAAAATGCTTCCGAGTCTGCGAAAGGGATCACCTCATCTTTTCGCCCGTGAAGGATCAAAATATCGTCGGCGTAATCCATATAATCATACCCGGTGATATCTGCAGCTTTCAGTTCATCCAAAAACGGCTTGCCGATCTTCACTTTTCGGTCAAATCCGACTAAAGCAGGCTTGCCTTTCATGATTTTGTCATGGTCGTCCTGGGACATAATGCGATTCGTGATCGACTCATACAACTTGATGGCCGGACATCGAAGTGCGATTTTTCGGAAGGGATTCCCGTGATCGTGGATATATTTCAGAAACAGATATCCGCCGAAACTCGTCGCATAAGCGTATATCTCATCCGTCCCAAAGTGTTCCTTTACATATTCTATGACGAGGCGAAGATACAGATCACATTCGTCTAACATCAAATTCTTACGTGCATCATCGCCGTGGCAGGGCCAGTTGAATGTGATGACACCGACGTCCTTATGTTTGGAGATGATTTTCGCCGCGAATTTCTCTGCGGCTTTGTTGTCTTTATTGCCACCGAAACCGTGGCCGAAGATCACGGCTTTAGTGACGGCGCTGACACTGCTGCAGTACAGTTTACAGCGGACACTGAAACCGGAATTGTTAATATCAAATAATTTTTCCATTTTCTAAGAATACCTCATATGTCGTATCTTGGCCTGTATATTTTATCACACTTAAGTATAAATAGTGCAGAAAACTCCTTCTTTTGTCTATTGCAAGAGTGCAGGTTTCGTTCTAAGATAATCGGGATTTAGTTTAAGGAGTATGTAATATGAGACATAGTACGATGCAAAATACAGTTCAAAATACAATTCAAAATGCAGGGCAAACAGGCGGCGAAGGGAAGCAGGTCATTTGGGCCTGGTTTCCTGTGACCCTGATTACCGCAGTTTTCTGTTGCGTGTTGTGGGGGAGCGCCTCACCTGCGATCAAGATCGCCTACGAATTGTTCCGGATCGGACCGGATGACACAGCGTCGAGGATCATGCTGGCAGGCGCAAGATTTATGATCGCAGGTGTCATGACTATCGTGTTCGGTTCTATTTTGGCAAAGAAGTTTCTTGTACCCAAGCGGGAGTCGTGGAAAAACGTCGCGATCCTGGCGATGGTCCAGACTGTGGGACAGTATTACTTCTTCTTCATGGCGCTGGCCAATACATCCGGGGTGCGAGGCTCGATCATCAACGCATCGGGCAACTTCATTGCCATTCTGTTTGCGGTCTATATTTTCCGGTTTGAGAAAATGACGCTGAAAAAGATGCTCGGCTGCCTGATCGGATTTGCCGGAATCCTCCTGATCATGGGAGGCGGACAGGCGCTTATGTCGGGCGGCAAAGTCACTCTGGCCGGCGAAGGTGCAATGCTGGCGGCTGATTTCTTCTACGCGGCTTCCGGCTGCCTGATCAAAATATTCTCGCGTGACGAGAACCCGGTGACCCTGAGCGGTTATCAGTTCTTATTGGGCGGAATGGTGCTGTTCGTGATCGGGTCTCTCATGGGCGGAAGCCTGGTATTCTACAGCCCGCAGTGCGCGCTGAACCTGATCTACATGGGATTCATTTCGGCAGGTGCCTACACACTTTGGGGCGTGCTCCTCAAATATAATCCCGTGAGCCGGGTATCGATCCTGGGATTCATAAATCCGGTCATGGGTGTATTGCTGTCAGCGCTGTTCCTTGGAGAAGGACGGGAGGCGTTCTCGCTTAACGGTCTCCTGGCACTTCTTTTGGTGAGCGCAGGAATTATTATTGTAAACAAATCAAAGTGATGATTGCGAGAGCTGCAACTAATGACGTGATACCCTTTCTCATGTTTTTCTCCTTTCTACTCAAATTATCAATATCAAGTCATGTTCATTTCACTTTATGATCTAATCATAATCGGATATATAACTAAGTGGTCGCTTCATAAGCGACACTTGGTGATGTTCCGTTTACATACAATATCGATTACACTACAAACTAATACAGGTTACTATGATCCGGAGCTTAGTAAAATGAGAACTCTGCATTTAAGTTCCACTAAAAGTTCCATTTTTGACATCAATCCCTGAAAAAGCCCTTAAATATCAGCTTTTTTCGCTTGTTTCTTCCTACAGGATGTGGTATATTTAGTGTAACGGTTACACTAAATATAGGAGGAGCTATGTACCTCAATACCACAGTAAAAATCCCTGAGATCAAGGGTAAGATCATCACCAAGAAAAAGGGCGGGACGACCTATATCCTGTATCAGTACGGCAGCGAATACAATCAGGACAAGCGCTACGCTGTCCCGCTGAGAACGATCGTCGGGAAGGTATCTGCAGATGACCCGACCCTTATGTTTCCGAACGATAAGTTCCTGGTCTATTTTCCGGATGCCGAGAT
>CADCIU010000005.1 GCA_902801585.1 uncultured Lachnospiraceae bacterium
CGGAGGCTTGATCAGACCGAAGTGAATGTTGAAGCCGTGAGCAAACATCAGCATATCGCCGGCCTTGAGGTTGGGCTCGATGTCCTTCTTGTACATAGCAGCCTGCTTCTCATCATTGATCAGGATCATGATGATATCCGCCATCTTCGCTGCCTCAGCAGTGTTGTAAACTGTAAGTCCCTGCGCTTCAGCTTTAGCCTTGGACTTGGATCCCTCATACAGACCTACGATAACATTGCATCCGGACTCCTTGAGGTTCAGAGCATGCGCGTGACCCTGGCTGCCGTAGCCGATGATAGCGATGGTCTTGCCCTCCAGCATGGACAGATTGCAATCTTCCTGATAATAGATCTTAGCTTCTGACATTTTTTCTTTCCTCCATAATTCCTTAAATATATATCTACCGGATCAATGGTCCGGGCAGAATACATTATTCACTGCACTTCCCCTTGTGCCGTGCCGACCGGGTCAAAATACAGCATTTATACAAGTTTGTCGAGATAGATCACGTTCTTTGTGCCTCTTCCCAGTCCTGCGACGCCGGTTCTTGCCAGTTCAAGGATCTCATATCCGCTCACCAGCTTCAGGAAGGCGTCGATCTTGCCGGAATTGCCGGTGATCTCGATCATAAGGCTCTCATTGGAGACATCGATGATGCTGCCCCTGAAGATATTGGCCAGTGCGATGACATTCTCTCTCTGGTCCGCACTTGCTCTGACCTTGATCATTGCCAGTTCACGGAAAACACTCTCCTCGGGCTTGAGTTCGTGAATATCCCTGACATCCACCAGCTTGCCTACCTGTTTCTCGATCTGTTCCATGATATCGTCATCGCCCGATGTCACGACCGTGATCCTTGTGATGCTGGGTTCCGCTGTGACGCCCGCCGTAATACTCTCGATATTATAGCCTCTTCGGGAGAACAGGCCGGAAATACGGCTGAGTACGCCGGAAGTATTGTCTACGAGAATCTGGAACACCTTTTTGTTGATCACTTCACTCATTTCATCTTTTCCCTTCGTTCAATGAACCAATTTCATTTATACGATGAATATTTTTAACGTTTTGCCAAATTGCATCCATTATAACGCGGCTTCTCTTTCAAGTCAAACCCCAATATCCGCGATATACAGCCGGTCTCCTGTGCCGAAAACCGTCATTTTCCCTGTTCACTGCACTTGAGAAGGGCAAGAGTTCCGGTCCTCGCGATCTCAATGATGCTGACAGTGCGCAGTGTATCCAGAAAGATCTGGACCCTCTCGGGCGTATCGCACATCTGGATCGTCATCATGGTCTTGGACATATCTACGATCTTGGCATCCATGATCTCGCAGTTTTCCATGATGTCCTTGCGGTTCGAGCGGTTATAGCGCACTTTCACGAGCATGAGTTCCCTGTTTATGCTCTCCGTCTCATCGAAGGTCTTGACTTTGATCACATCCAGCTTCTTGTTGAGCTGTTTCTCGATCTGTTCAAGCGTCCTGCGGTCACCGCTCGATACGATGACCATGTTGGATACGTTCTTATCTTCCGTCTCACCGACGGCCAGGGAGTCGATATTGAAACACCTGCGCCAAAACAGTCCCGCGACCTTGCAAAGCACACCGGAGCGGTTCTCTACCAGCACGGAATATATTCTCTTCATAGCTGATTCCTCTTTGCGGATCCCTCTGTGAGAGGACCCTTTTATACTTCATCCGACAGACAACAGCAGCACGTATTGGTATAGATCGGCTTTGGACCGGTCATACGACCAGTTTCGGATCTACGATGACTTCCATGAGCGTCGCCTCGTCATCCGCGAGAAATTCCTCGATGCCGCTGTCCATGTCCTCCACCGCTGCGATCTGCTGATAGCGGATACCATATGCGTCGGCAAGTTTCTTAAGATCCGGGATGGAATCGCCCAGATCGATCACAGAAAAGCGGTCCTGATACGTGAAATGCTGATACTGCCGCACCAGTCCCAGAACGTTGTTGCGGAGAACGACGATCTTGACCGGCACGTGATACTGCTGCATAGTCGCAAGTTCCATCATAGTCATCTGGAATCCGCCGTCTCCGCATACAGCCACGACCTGTCTGTCCGGTGCTCCGAGTTTGGCTCCCAGCGCCGCGGGAACGGAATATCCCATTGTGCCCATGCCGCCGCTGGTGAGAAAACGTCCGTCCCGGATGACACAGTTGGCGCAGGACCAGAGCTGGTTCTGTCCTACATCGGCCACATAGACCGCGTCGTTCTTCATCGCTCTGGAGAGACGCTTGATAAAGATCTCCGGATTGACCATCAGAGCGTTGATCTCCTCCTCCGTCATCGTCGAGGAGAACATATGGCGCTTTCTCCTGGAAGCGTTCTGTGTGTCATCTTTATAGCCGTCCAGCTTATCGATCCACAGGGAATAATCCGCGCTGATCTCAGCCTTATTGAACTCCTCAAAGACATGCTTTATATCACCCACCAGAGGGATCGTAGGACCTGCGTTCTTTCCGATCTCGGCGGGGTCCACGTCGATGTGCACGAGAACCTTGTTCTCCGTGATCAGGTCCGGCTGGCTGACCGAGCGGTCCGCCACTCTGGCGCCGACCATGATGATCATATCGGCATCGTTCATGGCTCTGTTGCCGTAGGCCTGCCCGTTATTTCCGACCATTCCGTAGAACAGGAAATGATCAGTGGGCAGCGTTCCCAGCCCCATCATGGTGCATACGACGGGGATATCATTGTTTTCCACGAACCGGCGCAGCTCTTCTTTGGCATTGCTCAGGTGAACGCCTCCGCCCACGCAGATGATGGGCCTCTTGGCTCTGTTGAGCTCCTTGATCACCTTCTTGATCTGGACGGCGTGTCCCTGCACAGTCGGTTTATAGGTGCGGATGTTGACCGACTCGGGGTACTCGAATTTGCGGATCTCCGCCTTTTGGACATCGATCGGGATATCGATCAGAACAGGGCCTTTTCTCCCCGTGCCCGCGATATGGAAAGCCTCCTTGATGATCCTCGGTATATCCGCTGCTCTGCGCACGATATAGCTGAACTTGACGAACGATTCGCACGCACCGGAGACATCGACTTCCTGAAAGACGTCACTGCCCATCAGGCCGCTGTCCACCTGTCCGGTAATACATACCAGAGGGATACTGTCCGCGAATGCCGTCGCGATCCCGGTGATGAGATTCGTGGCGCCGGGGCCGCTCGTGGCTACGGCGACACCCACCTTTCCGGTGATCCTGGCGTACCCGCTGGCCTCATGTGCCGCATTCTGTTCCTGTCTGACCAGGATCGTCTTGATACTTGTATCCAGAATACTGTTGAAAAAAGGACAGATTGCTACCCCGGGATATCCGAAGACATACTCCACTCCCTCTTTCTCCAGACATTTCACAATTGCATCCGCTGCGATCATCTGCTTTCCTCCTGATATCCGTTCCGCATATCTCTTAGCGTATTCTTTCGCGAAGTTCTTAAGGAAAGCCTGCAGCATGAAACTGCAGGCATCCTTTATCGCCCGATCTGAATCTGATCAAAACAGGTCTGTGATCACAGAACCTGCTCCGCTTCAGTATTTCACCAGTTTATAGTTTTTCTTGCCCCGCTTTACCAGCTTTCCGTCCTTCAAGGCCTCCTTGGAAAAGACAGCCTTAAAATCCGTCACTTTCTCACCGTCCACAGTGATGCCGCCCTGGTTCACATCGCGGCGCGCATCGCCTCTGGACTTCTCCAACCCTGCTTTGACAAGGATGGTGAGAATGTCAGCATTGCCCTCTTCGTTGAAGTCTTCGTCGGAGAGCGTCACGGTCGGGACATTCTCCATATTTCCAGGCGTCGCAGCGCTGAACAGCGCCTTGGCGCCGGCTTTCGCTTTCGCAGCCTCATCGCTGCCGTGCACCAGAGTCGTCAGCTCGTCCGCAAGGATCTCCTTGGCGGTATTGAGCTTAGCGCCCTCCCACTTATCCATCTCATCGATCTGCTCGAGGGGCAGGAAGGTCATCATTCTCAGGCACCCCCGTACATCCGCATCACCGATATTTCTCCAATACTGGTAGAAATCGTAAGGCGAAGTCTTGTCGGGATCGAGCCAGACTGCGCCCTTCGCTGTTTTGCCCATCTTCTTGCCCTCGGAGTTGAGCAGCAGAGTGATGGTCATGGCGTAAGCGTCCTTACCGAGTTTCTTGCGGATCAGCTCCGTGCCTGCGAGCATATTGCTCCACTGGTCGTCTCCTCCGAACTGCATGTTGCAGCCGTATGTCTTGTACAGATTGTAGAAGTCAAAAGCCTGCATGATCATGTAGTTGAATTCCAGAAAGCTCAGTCCTCTCTCCAGGCGCTGCTCATAGCATCTTGCACGGAGCATCTCGTTGACACTGAAGTGAGAACCGATATCTCTGAGGAACTCGATGTAATTGAGATCCCTGAGCCAGTCGGCGTTGTTGACCATCATGGCCTTGCCCTCGCCGAACTCGATAAAGCGGCTCATCTGCTTCTTGAAACACTCACAGTTGTGGTCGATCTGTTCAACAGTCATCATGGAGCGCAGGTCCGTGCGGCCGGAAGGGTCGCCGATCATTCCCGTGCCGCCGCCCACGAGTGCCACAGGTTTGTTGCCCGCTTCCTGCAGTCTCTTCATGAGCAGGAGTGCCATAAAGTGTCCGACATGCAGGGAATCCGCAGTGGGATCAAAGCCGATATAAAAGGTCGCTTTGCCGTCGTTGATCAGATCTCTGATCTCAGCGGGATCCGTAAGCTGTGCCAGAAGGCCTCTGGCCTGCAGTTCCTCGTAGATCTTCATGTTCTTTTCCATCTTTTTCTTCTCCTAAGATTATATTAGCAACCATTACCTTAGCACCCCCAGACGATGGAGGCGCCCGGTGCTGATATGTATTACTTTAAAAATTATGCGGCGTTATTGCCACTGCAGCCCGCTGCTCTCGACCCTGCCCTCTCGCAGCATCAGATCCTCCACGGCCTGCCCGGGCGCTTCGTTTCCGAACAGGACCCGGCTCACAGTGCGGATGATCGGGGCCTCCACGTCGTATTTATCGGCGAGCTGCAGTGCGGCCTTCGCGCTGTAAACGCCCTCTACGACCTGTTTGACCTCCTCCATGGCCTCGTCAGCCGTCATTCCCTTGCCGATCAGAATGCCGGCTCTGCGGTTTCTCGAGTGCATAGAAGCACACGTGACGATCAGGTCGCCGATGCCCGTAAGTCCGGAAAAGGTCTCCGGCTTACCGCCCATGGCGATGCCGATCTGGGAAATCTCGGCGATGCCCCTCGTGATCAGGGCAGCCTTGGTGTTGTCCCCGCAGCCCAGGCCGTCCGCACAGCCGGCTGCCAGAGCGATGACGTTCTTGAGCGCCGCGCCGACCTGCATGCCCAGCATGTCGGGGCTTGTATAGACGCGGAAATTGCTGCCCATAAATACGGACTGGACATACTCCGCCACTTCCTTTCGGGAAGCGCCTGCCACGATCGCTGTGGGCAGCCCTGCGCCGACTTCCTCTGCGTGTGTGGGGCCGCACAGGACCGCTGCTTCGCAGTGAGGGATCTCCTCTTTGATCACTTCCGTCAGTGTCAGAAGTGTATCCTCTTCTATACCCTTGGCCACAGATACGATCAGCTGTCCGTACCTGCAGTATTTTGCCATATTCTTAGCCGTGCTCCGCGTAAACGCGGAAGGAACAGCCAGTACCAGCATGTCCTTGTCGCGCATGACCTGTTCGAGGTCTGTACTTGCTGTCACCGACTCATCCAAAATGACGCCCGGAAGCTTGACGGACTGCTGGTGAGTGTTGTTGATCATGTCCACCTCGTCCTTCATGATGGACCAGATCTCCACTCTGTGGCCGCATCCCGCCAGATGAGCAGCCAGAGCCGTTCCCCAGCTTCCCGCGCCGATCATTCCGATTCTAGCCAATGCCTTTCTCCTTATTCAAAATATCAAATGCAGATCACTTCTTGTCGCCCAGGTCCAGTTTCTCCTTGTTGGCCTTGAAGAGATATGTTTTTCTCTCATTTCCGCTCAGAAGTCTTCCGATGTTGGCTCTGTGTCTGTAATAAGCCATAAATGTCAGGAAGAACTGGATCAGGTACATCTCGATCAGGACCGCCTGGCTGGCAGGTCCGAAGAGGCCCATCTGGCCCTCAATGATCATCTGGATGAATGTGCCGCCGTAGACCATAAGGGATCCCAGGGACACAAACGTAGTGGTCAGATAAGGGATAAAGAAGAGCAGGATGGAACTGGGAATGAAGCTCCAGTGATAACCGAACGCGAATCCGGCCATGACCGCTACGCCCTTGCCGCCCTTGAAATTCATATAGAAGGGGAAATCGTGCCCCAGAACAACGCCCATAAACGCCCAGGATTTCAGAAGGTACACCGCTTCGGGATGAGACTTTCCGAACAGCGCACCCACTAAAAGGAGTGCGATCAGGCTCTTGAGCATGTCGCCTAAGAAAACGAGGAGACCTGCCTTGGTGCCCAGAACGCGGATCGCGTTGGTCGTTCCGGCGTTTCCGCTTCCGTATTCACGGATATCAATGCCCTTCATTCTGCCGAGAATATAAGCTGTCTGGAAATTTCCAAATAAGTATCCGATTGCAAGACACAAAATTCTAAGTCCGATCATCACTTTTCCTCCCTTTTCCGGATCGATCACATTTTCTTATATGATGCTGTACCTTACCGATACGATCCTGCTTTTATTATTATTTCTTGTCCTCTCCGCGCTCCCTGACGATGAACTTGAGAGGTGTTCCGCGGAACCCGAATGCATCCCTGATCCTGTTCTCAAGATACCTGAGATAGGAAAAATGCATCAGGTCCTTCCTGTTGACAAACAGGACAAAAGTCGGCGGTTTGACGGCGACCTGAGTGGAATACATGATCTTGAGCATATGTCCCTTGTCACTGGGGGGCTGCTGCATCACGCACGCCTCGTTTATGATCTCGTTGAGGACTCCTGTCTGGATGCGCATATTCTGGTTGGCGCTGACCAGGTCGATCTCGTCGTAGAGCTTCACCAGTCTCTGGCCTGTCTGTGCCGAGATGAACAGGATCTCCGCGTAAGACAGGAAGGAAAGGACTGACCTGATCTTATCCGTGAACTTCTTGACGGAATGGTTGTCCTTTTCCACCAGGTCCCATTTATTGACCGCGATGATGACCGCTTTGCCTCTGTCATGCGCAATGCCGGCGATCTTGGCATCCTGCTCGGTGATGCCCTCCTTAGCATCGATCACGAGGATCGTGATGTCCGCCCTCTCGACGGCGCCGACCGTGCGGACGATCATGTACCGCTCCAGGTCTTCCTTGATCTTATTCTTGCGGCGAAGTCCTGCCGTATCGATAAATACGTATTCTTTGCCGTCATGCCTGACCCTTGTGTCTATGGCGTCTCTCGTCGTCCCCGCTATATCCGAGACGATCAGGCGGTTCTCTCCGATCAGCTTGTTCACTATAGAAGACTTGCCGACATTGGGCTTTCCGACCACGGCCACATAGACCGCGTCGTCTTCTTCCTCTTCTCCCGTGCCCTCTTTAAATCCCTTCACCACTTCATCGAGCATATCGCCGATGCCGGTTCGGTTAGCGGAAGAGACTGGGAACGGCTCGCCGATGCCCAGATTGTAGAATTCATAGACATCCGCCATCTGCTTAGTGGGGTTGTCCGTCTTGTTGACACACAAAACGACCGGTTTGTGTGCCCTGCGGAGCATATCTGCCACCCTCATATCGGAATCCACAAGTCCGGTCTTAAGGTCCACCATGAAAATAATGACATCCGCCATATCGATCGCGATCTGGGCCTGTTCTCTCATCTGGGAGAGAATGATATCACCGGAGTCCGGTTCGATTCCTCCTGTGTCGATCAGTGTAAAATCATAATTGAGCCAGGAGCAGTCCGCATAGATCCGATCTCTGGTCACACCCGGCGTATCTTCGGTGATGGAGATCTTTCTGCCTGCCAGCACGTTGAACAGCGTGGACTTACCCACATTAGGTCTTCCGACCACTGCCACTATTGGCTTATTTTTGCGTTTACTCATTATATACCTTTCTGCTTAAAATCCATATGTTTCTATATTTTATCTAATCTGCCTGTCAATGTAAAGCCATCCTTTTACTTGTATTTCTTGATTACACCCTATAAAATGATATTGGAATATGGTTTATCTGTCAAAATACTGCTCGTCGGATCAGTTCCGGACGTCGCAGTTCCGACTCAGTTTCAAATCAGTTCCAAATCAATTTCAAACCAGTTCCAAATCAGTTCCAATAAAGGAGATTACATGGCTACCGAACATGCAATACACGACAAGCTTGAACAGACCAGCAATCCGGTTGCGCCTTTGGCTCTGATCGTACTTCCCTCTGCCGAAAAGCTTGGGAAGAAAGTCAATGATTGGATCCACTACTTCCGTATGGGTGACCACAACGAGTACAGAGATGATCCCACTTATGAGGGATACTACGAGACCGATTACAGACTCCCTCTGTCCCTTCCCCGCCATTCCACCGGAGAAGGCAAGGCCGTTCTTGAAGCTTCCACAAGAGGCAAGGATATCTTTATTTTTGTAGATATCACCAACCACTCCATCACTTATGAGATGAACGGTTTCACCAACCATATGTCACCGGACGACCATTTCCAGGATCTCAAGAGAGTCATCTCGGCGATCAACGGCAAGGCGCACCGCATCAACGTCATCATGCCCTTCCTCTATGAGGGTCGTCAGCACAACAGGACCGGGCGCGAGTCCCTCGACGCCGCCATCATGTACAAGGAGCTCTGTGATCTGGGCATCAAGAATTTCATCACATTCGATGCGCATGATCCCAGGATCCAGAATGTCAATCCCCTCGTCGATTTCAGCAGTTTCACCACGCCTTACCAGTTCCTGAAGTCGCTCATGCACTCCGTGGACAACCTGATCGTTGACAAGGATCACATCGTGGTCATATCCCCCGATGAAGGCGCTATGGACAGGACGGTCTATTTCGCAGACGTCATTGGAGCGGATACCGGAATGTTCTACAAGAGGAGGGACTATTCGACCATCGTCGGCGGCAAGAACCCGATCGTCGCGCACGAATTCCTGGGCACGGATCTCAACGGCAAAGATGCGATCATCATTGACGACATGATCTCTTCCGGCGGATCCATTTTGGACACATCCCGCCAGCTCAAAGAGAAAATGCATGCCAAGAGAGTCTTCCTCTGCACTACCTTCGGTCTGTTCACAGACGGACTCGATGTCTTTGATAAGGCGTACGAGAAGGGCTATTTTGACAAGCTCGTGACTACCAATCTCACCTATCAGCCTCCGGAACTGGCGGAAAGAGAATGGTTCGAACTCGCCGACATGACCAAATATATGGCCATGATCATTGATTTTATCAACCATGACATCGGGCTGTCCAGCACCAGGACGCCTACCGAAAAGATCCATAAGATCCTCGAAAAGATCAACAGGAATGAGCAGACGGAATTGGAGCGTCTGCAGCTCGAACAGACAGAATTCTGATCTGCCGTTTCATGATCCGCAAAATATGCCAAGCGGCCTCCGCCTCATCCATTCATCGGGAATGGCTGCGGCAGAGGCCGTTTTTCATAACCACATGTTTCGGACCGCACAATGACAGATCTTTAATCAAAGCTCAGAAGACTCTCCAGTGCGGAGATGACCGCTTAAAGCGCACATAATCAAAGGCATTCCGGATCCAGCGAATCTCATATGGATCCTCATTTTCCTTCATACTCTCCTTCGTCCGGATCGTGATCGCAACGACATCGAACCGAATGCACCTGCTGTCCGGAGCAATATCCTTCCTGTACATATAATAGTCCGCACAGCGGCAGATCCTCTTTTGCTTGGCAGTCCCCACCGCTTCCGAAGCGGTGCCGTTCTTTCCGGAGGCCTTCCTCGCCTTGACCTCGATGAACACCAACGTGTTCCCCTCTTCTCCGATCAGATCGATCTCCGCCTCCTTGCTCCTGAAATTCTTCTCGAGGATGCGCATGCCGCGCTCTTTGAGATAATGCGCCGCGGTATCCTCCATGCTGCTTCCCTTTTTGCGCAGATTTTCGCCGGACAAATTCAGCGCACCTCCTGTAGGATCTTCGTGATGAAAGTTCTTCTGTGAATGGGGCACGGACCGTAAGTGCGGATCGCTTCCATGTGTTCTTTCGTTCCGTAGCCTTTGTGTTTGGCAAAACCGTACTGAGGATAGAGGACGTCCATCTCTTCCATGATCCGGTCCCTGGTCACCTTGGCCAAAATACTGGCCGCCGCGATCGAAATGCACTTGGCATCGCCCTTGATCACAGGAATCTGCAGGATCGGTGTGCCCGGGATCGTCACGGCGTCATTGACCAGCACCCCGGGGCAAACCTTCATCCCTTCGATGGCAAGGCGCATCGCCTCATAGGTCGCCTGAAGTATATTGATCTCGTCTATGCGTGCCGGCTCTGCAAGGCCGACCGACCAGGCGACCGCCTCTTCTTTGATCTGATCAAAGAGCATGTCTCTTTTTTTGGCGGAGAGCTTCTTGGAATCATTCAGATAGAGGATATCGTGGTCCCGCGGCAAAATAACAGCGCCTGCCGCCACTGGTCCCGCAAGCGGCCCTCTTCCCGCCTCATCGATCCCGGCGATCAGAACATTTTCCATGCTGACTGCAGCTGCAGGGTCAGGATGAGTCTCAAGTTTCTCACGAACCAGTTCATTTTCAAAAGAGCGCATCCCGCGGATCCGCTCTCTCTCCATTTCCAGTCTCTGTTCCTGTCTTTTCGTCATGAATGATTCCTCACTTCCCCGTCAATATGCCGAATTCTTTTACGGGAAAGATTCTGATCCACGCTCTTCCTATGATAATGGATCGCGGTATATTGCCCACTTCCGCGTATCGGCTGTCCAGGCTGACCTCTCTGTTGTCCCCCAGTACAAAATACTCGTTGTCCCCCAGTATCACCTTCTCCCCGGCCAGTTCCTGCGGATCGGTCACTCCGTATCCGTAGTCCTCTTCAAGGAGTTCTCCGTTGATATAGATCTCGTGATCATCCCGGATCTCCACCGTCTCCCCCGGCATACCGATGATCCTCTTAATGTAGAATTCGTTGGCCTCATGAGGAAAGACGATGATATCAAATCTCTCCGGTTCCCGGAATCTGTATGTGATCTTGTCTGTGATCAGCTGATTGCCGTCTTCCAGTGTCGGTACCATGGAGCTGCCGATCACCTCGGTGCGCTGTCCTACAAACCGGACGATCAGAAACGAGATCAATATGACCGCAGCAACATAGAGAATATTTGAGATGAGGGTCTTTGCTTTGTCATTCAATTGTGTTTCCTCCCTCCGGCGGTGTTTCGAGTGTGATCTTACCGGTCTTTCCGTTTCTGAAATCGTCCAGGATCAGCTTGGATGCCCTCTGATGATCGGGCTCTCCTCCTGTCCTCACCAGATTCCTCGCCTTTGCGATCTTCATAAGCAGCTCTGCATTGTCCATCGGGAACGTCCACTCCTCTCCCTCAGGTGCATATCTGGCGTTAATGAGTGAAGGATACTCCTTCTGCAGAAATCCCAAAAGTTCCATCGAAAGCTCCTGTTCCTCCAGGAGTTCCTGCCGGATGGCGCCGGTGAGCGCCAGGTTAACGCCGACCTGCCTGTCCTCAAAGCGCGGCCACAGGATGCCGGGTGTATCGAGCAGCTCCAGGTTCTTGTTGAGACGGATCCACTGTTTGCCTCGCGTCACGCCGGGTTTATTGCCCGTTTTGGCGCTGGCTTTACCGGCGAAAGAGTTGATGAATGTGGATTTGCCCACATTGGGGATCCCGACCACCATCGCGCGCAGGGGGCGTCCGATGATTCCTCTGCGTTTGTCCCGCTCTCTCTTGGCCGCGCATGCCTTTTCCACATAGTTCCGGATCTTGTCGTTGGCCTTTCTGGTGCGCGCATCCATTGCGACCACCATAAATCCCTTATCCTCGAAATACTTCTGGAAAGCCGCCGTCTTTGCGGGGTCCGCCATATCCGCTTTCGTCAATAAGAGAATCCGCGCCTTGCTGCCGCACAATGTATCGATATCCGGATTCCGGCTGCTCATGGGGATCCTGGCATCTGCCAATTCGATCACAAGGTCCACAAGGCCAATATTCTCCTGCATCATCCTGCGGGCTTTTGTCATGTGCCCGGGATACCATTGATAATCCATTCTCAATCTCCCGTTAAGTATTGCATTTCGTCTGCAGCTTTCTCTCGCCCTGAATCGGATGATCGGACCGCTGAGACAAGGAATGCCGCACTGCATACACAGTGCGGCATTGATTCAGACTTATAATGATTACAGATCAGCGATCGTTCAGAGCCTTGACCTTGGCTTTCTTGCCGCTCAGCTTGCGCAGATAGTTCAGTTTGGCTCTTCTGACCTTACCGCGTCTGACAACGTCGACCTTCTCGACGTTAGGGCTGTGCAGCGGCCATGTCTTCTCGACGCCGATTCCGCTGGATTCCTTGCGGACTGTGAATGTGGTTCTGGCACCGCCGCCCTGGATCTTCAGAACAGTTCCCTCGAAGATCTGGATTCTCTCACGGTTTCCCTCTTTGATCCTGTTGTGTACGCGGACAGTATCGCCGACGTTGAATACAGGAGCGCTTTCCTTCAGCTGCTCTTTCTCAAGTTCCTTGATGATTTCGTAGTTCATTTGATTCTCCTTTGCTTACGGACGTTCTTGCCGTCATTCACCGCCTGACGGGATACAGCAGAGGACCGTCTTCGAATTGGACATGTTGTCAACACAACATTAATATTTTATCACAACCGGTGCAGATATGCAAGTCAAAAAATCACTTGCCGTATTTTTCCGCATCGGGATGTTCCTCTATGTACTTTTGGTAAAGATCCGGCCGTCTCTCTTTGGTTCTTTTCAGAGACTGTTCCTTTCTCCACCGGTCTACTTTGGCGTGATCGCCGGAGAGCAGGATCGCGGGAACCGTACGTCCTCTCCATGTCTCCGGGCGCGAATACTGCGGATACTCGAGCAGTCCGTTCATAAACGAGTCCGTATCTGCCGAGACGCCGTTCCCGAGGACGCCGTGGATCAGGCGGGAGACCGTGTCGATGACGACCATGGCCGGAAGTTCCCCTCCCGTGAGGACATAGTCACCGATCGAGATCTCATCCGTCACGATTTCCTCCAGCACGCGCTCATCGATTCCCTCATAGTGTCCGCACAAGATGATCAGATCTTCTTCCCGAGCCAGTTCTTTCGCCATCTCCTGGTTAAATGTCCTGCCCTGCGGCGACATATAGACGACCCTTGCCGGCTTTTCCAGGCTGTTCTGCACGGCCATACATGCGTCATATACGGGCTGGGCCTGCATCAGCATTCCTGCGCCGCCGCCGTATGTGTAGTCATCCACTTTCCTGTGCTTGTTGGCTGCATAATCGCGGATATTTACGGCATTCAGGCTCACGAGTCCTTTTTCCATGGCTCTGCCTGTGATGCTCGTCCCAAGCCCCTGTTCGATCATCTCGGGAAACAGCGTTAAAACATGAAATCTCATAATTTCCCTCTTCCAATACAATATGCTGCGCTCCGGGAACAGACCGCGCTTCAGAGTCCCTTAAGAAGGTGGACTGTCATCTCGCCTTCCTCAAGCCGGACGTCCAGGATGCACTGGGGGATCGCGGGGATCAGGATCCTTCCGCCCTCCTCGTTCTGGACATCGTAGACATTGTTGGCTCCTGTCTCGATCACATCCTTTATGGTGCCGAGCTCTCTCCCGTCATCCGTCGTCACTTTAAGCCCCAGCAGATCGGGAATGAAATACTCCCCTTCCTCCAGAGGGATCGCTTCTTCTCTGGGGATCAGCAGTTCCGCGCCCTTAAGCCTCTCCACATCCTCAATGCGGTCCATTCCTTCAAACCCCAGAATGACAAATTTTTTAAAGAACTTCACGCTGCGGATCTTGACCGTTCTCTCGCCGCGCGGCGTGGCCATGATGACCTGCTCAAGGTCCCTGAATCTCAAAGGCTCATCCGTTGTGGGAAAGACCTTGACCTCACCCTTAAGACCATGTGTGCCGGCGATCACACCGACTCTGAATCTGGATACCATACCATTCTCTCCAAATACGTCATTATAAAAAGATCATTTATGAAACAGTAACCTTTGTCTTAAGACAAAACATGCGGCGGCAGCTATAACCGCTGCCGCCGCAACAAAAAGCAATTCAATCGGCTGCTCAGTCGATGTCCACATCCACTCTGATATCATCTCTGGAGGCTGCGGCTTTGACAACAGAACGGATGGCTTTCGCGATCCTGCCCTGTTTGCCAATCACTTTCCCCATGTCAGAAGGTGCGACATGAAGCTGGATCCGGATGTTCTTGCCCTCCTGCGTCTGAGTAACGACAACTTCATCAGGATGATCGACAAGCGCCTTGGCGATCAGTTCAACTAATTCTCTCATATATATTCCTTCCGACTGTCAGGTCCGAACTTTGCAATCACTTCACAGATGCTTATTTAACGCCGGCCTGCTTGAAGAGCTTCTTAACAACGGTAGTGGGCTGTGCGCCGTTCGCGATCCACTTCTTCGCCGCCTCAACGTCAACCTTGACTGCTGCGGGATCCGTGTTGGGATTGTATGTGCCGATCTCCTCGATCGCTCTGCCGTTTCTGGGAGTGGAAGCCTCTGCTACCACGATTCTGTACATCGGTACCTTCTTCTCACCGATTCTCTTCAATCTGATTTTTACTGCCATGATTTCCTCCTTGGTTATAATTGTGCAGGTTATGATTATGTAGTTAACAACTTTGGTTCAGCGCCTCTTAAAAGGGATATCCCCCTCTTCCTCCGAAGCCGCCCATGCCTCCGAAACCGCCCATGCCTCCGAACGGATTTGAGTTCCTGCGCCTCTTTCCCTTCTTCATACCGGTCTGTTTCATCATCTTGGACATCTGATTGAACTGCTTGATAAAGCGGTTCACTTCGGCAATATCGTTGCCTGAGCCTTTGGCGATCCTGTATTTTCTCTGGGGTGTGAGGAGTTTGGGGTTCATTCTCTCCTCCGGAGTCATGCTCAGGACGATCGCCTCTGTCCTCTTGAGCTGCTTCTCATCAATGGCGCCCTCCAGCTGGTCCTTATTGATGCCGAGTCCGGGAAGCATACCGAGAATACTGGTAAGACCGCCCATCTTCCTCATCTGTTTGAGACTGTTGAGATAGTCATTGAAATCGAACTTGCCTTTTTTGAGGTGAGCCACCATATCGCGGCTATCTTCCTCATCCTGTTTGTCCAGCGCCTGCTGGGCCTTGTCGATCAGCGACAGGACATCTCCCATGCCCAGGATCCGCCCCGCCATTCGGTCCGGATAGAACTGTTCCAGATCCGAGAGCTTTTCTCCCATACCTACGTACAGGATCGGTTTGCCTGTGACCGCTTTGATGGAAAGGGCCGCACCGCCGCGGGTGTCGCCGTCCATCTTGGAGAGGATCACGCCGTCGACACCGACCTTCTCATCAAATGTCTTGGCGACATTGACTGCCTCCTGACCGGTCATGGCATCGACCACCAGGATCGTCTGATGGACTTCCACCGCCTTCTTGATGTCCTCGAGCTCCTTCATCATCGCTTCATCGATCTGCAGACGACCTGCCGTATCGAGGAAGACCAGATTCTGCTTGTTCTTAAGTGCGTGCTCGAGTGCCGCCTTCGCTATATCCGCAGGTTTGTGCCTGTCTCCCATGGTGAAGACTTCCACGCCGACCTTTTCGCCGTTGACCTGCAGCTGTTTGATCGCCGCGGGTCGATAGATATCCAGAGCGACCAGAAGCGGCTTCTTTCCCTTCTGCTTGAACTTGCCGGCAAGCTTCGCCGCTGTCGTCGTCTTACCTGCACCCTGCAGACCGACCATCATCACGACCGTCATCTGCTTGCCGGGTGAGAGTGCCAGCTCCGTGGTCTCGCTTCCCATCAGCTTGGTCATCTCTTCGTTGACGATCTTGATGACCATCTGCGCGGGATTGAGGCCGTTCATGACCTCTTCACCGATCGCCCTCTCCTGGACGGAGCTGACGAACTGTTTGACCACCTTAAAGTTGACGTCCGCCTCGAGCAAAGCCATCTTGACTTCACGCATGGCTGTCCTGACATCACTCTCTGTGAGCTTTCCCTTGCTGCGGAGTTTGCCGAATATGCTGTTGAGCTTATCTGTTAAGCTGTCAAATGCCATATGGTTTATCCTTATTAATATTCACTAACACTAATAGCGATCAGCCCGGATCACGGATGAAACTGACGGCTTTCGCAGCTCCTGCGCTGTCAGGACTCCAAATCTTTGCAGATCGCATTCGCGATCTGACTGATCTTCTCCGACGCAGTTTCCGGTATTCCGTCCGACGCGGCGATCTCTCTCAGACGCGCTGCTGATTCGCGGATCCTGCCAAAGCGCCGGATCATGCCGAGCTTTTCTTCATAGCTCCGCATCATCACTGTGCACCGTCTCACCAGATCGTGCACTGCCTGCTTGCTGATCCCCTCAGATGCCGCGATCTCATTCAATGATAAATTGTCATATACGACCTTCTCGTAGATCTCCTGCTGGTGCCCGGTGAGAAGAGCGCCGTAAAAATCATACAAGAGGCCCTGCTCTACGATTTTTTCCATCACCTGACCTATCATACATGTCCGATGTCCGGGTGTCAAGTGTTTTTTCTTTACACCTGTTATTTCTCTTTTGACCCTTCCTCTTCAGAGAAGGAGACGCTCAGATCCAGGGGCACGTCCCCCTCGATCCCGTTGACCGTGCCTTTCAGGCTGTACTGCCAGCAGCTGAACTTGTAGGGAAAATACAGATAATCTCCGTAATCCGCAAACCATTTGCTGAAGTCTTCGATCCCGTCCATTCTGAGCAGCATGTTAAAAGCTGCCGTATTGGCATATATGACCGGTTCATATCCGGCCTTTTTGATCAAGCTGCAGAAGACCCTCACGCTCTTTGTCCACTCTTCGCGGGACTGTTCGCTCATCGAGCTGGAGTGGTCCGGCGCCTGTACGCGGATCGCGACCGGTGCTCCCATTTCCTGCTGGCTCAGTCCTACATGTTCGAGGACGAACTCTGCCAGTTCTTTGGCCTCATCTTCGCCCACGACCTCCAGGTCCACATAACATCCGGTCCGGATCCCCGCCGATCTGGCTCCGCTCAGATTCTCCTGGAACCTCTCGTCCACGACGAGTTTTCCTGCGCTGTCTCTGTGTGCCGCGCGCAAAATAGCAAATCCGATCCGGTCCTCTGAGACCAGCTGCCAGTTGATCTCGCCGTTCATGGAGGAGACGTCGATCCCGTTGGTCACTTTCACCGACTCGTCATCACCCACATATTCCATCATTCCGTTTTCGCCGATCGTAAAATCAGTCTCCGAAAATCCGTTCATCTGCAGGTTTCTGTTCACAGGGTAAAAATAGTATCTGCCCTCGAACATGACCACCAGGTCTCCGGGAAACAGATCCCTGAGCATGGAGATCGTGCTCTTTCCCGACTCAAAGGAAGACTGGATCTCCAGCAGCAGCCGGTTCCTCTCGCTCTCCATCGCCGCATACTTGATCTTCTCGATCTGCGCGTCCGTGTAGTGTCTGCCCTCCTGTTCTTCCTTGTTCCTGATTCTCTCAAGACGGATGAAACAGGTCACGGCGATTGTCAGTGACACTGCCGTGATCAGGCACAAAAAAATGATATTCAGATAGTAGAAGGTTCTGCCCCGATTCGGATTTGATTTGCCGGATTCTCTGTTTTCCATTTTTCACCGCCAATTCGAAACGCTTTGCACGCTCTCACGTGCGCAGCAGATGTCTTTACATCCGTCAGATACTGGTCTGTACCAGCTTTACGTCATATCCCTTGTCTGCAAGCGCTTTGATGATCTGCTGTTTGTGCTCGGTACCGAACGCTTCCAGTGTGATCTCCAGTCCGACCGCCACGTTCCTGTTGATGGACACGAACTGGTTGTGTTCGAGCCGGATCACATTTCCGTTGGCCTGCGCGATGATGCCTGATACTTTGTGGAGCTCACCGGGCTTATCGGGAAGAAGCACTGAGATCGAGAAGATCCTGTCTCTCATGATCAGCCCCTGCTGCACGACACTGGACATCGTGATCACGTCCATATTGCCGCCGCTCAGAACGGATACCACTTTTTTGCCCCTGCAGTCCAGATGTCTGAGTGCCGCCACACTCAGGAGGCCCGAGTTTTCCACGATCATCTTGTGGTTTTCCACCATGTCGAGGAAGGATACCACCAGTTCCTTATCGGGAACTGTGATCACTTCATCGAGATTCTTCTGCAGATACGGGAAGATCTCCCTGCCCGGGGTCTTGACTGCCGTGCCGTCGGCGATCGTATCGATCCCGGGGAGCGTCACGACTTCGCCGGCTTCAAGAGAAGCTTTCAGGCAGGCTGCGCCTTCCGGTTCCACGCCGATCACTCTGACATTGGGCTTGAGCATTTTGGCGAGGGTCGATACACCGGTCGCCAGCCCGCCTCCTCCCACCGGTACAAGGATGATGTCCACCAGAGGGAGATCTTTGATGATCTCCATTGCGATCGTTCCCTGACCGGTCGCCACATCCGGGTCATCGAATGGATGAATAAAGGTGTATCCTTTCTCCTCAGCCAGCTGCAGCGCATGTGCGCAGGCTTCGTCATAGACATCACCGTGCAGTACGACGGTCGCCCCGAGTGCTTTCGTCCGGTTCACTTTGATGAGCGGTGTAGTCGTAGGCATTACGATGACAGCATCCACACCGAACTGTTTGGCCGCATAGGCAACGCCCTGCGCATGGTTTCCCGCAGAAGCTGTGATCAGGCCGCGTGCCCTCTCATCAGCACTGAGCGTGCTGATCTTGTAGTAGGCGCCTCTCACCTTATAGGCGCCGGTCCTCTGGCGGTTCTCCGGCTTGAGGTAGACTTTGCCGCCGGTCAGCTCACTGAAATAATCCGAGTAAATGAGCGATGTGTCCAGGGTCACCTTGTCCACGGCCTCGCACGCCTCTTCAAATTTCGCCAGTGTCAGTTTTTCTTCGGCAGCTGTTTTATTGTTTGTCTCGTTATGAATCTTATTATTTGTTTCGCACACTGTTGTTTACCATCCTGCAGTTGTTCTGATCAATAAAACTGATCAATAAAATCGATCAATAATACCGATCAATAGAAGATCGCATCTACGAACTGATCGGGGTTAAATTTCTGAAGATCCTCGATCTTCTCTCCGACGCCTATGAATTTGACCGGAATGCCCAGCTCAGCCTGCACCGCGATCGCGATCCCGCCCTTGGCGGTCCCGTCCATCTTGGTCATAATGATTCCCGTCAGATTTGTGACACTGGCAAATTCCCTGGCCTGGAAAATGGCGTTCTGCCCGGTCGTGCCGTCCAAAACGACCCAGTTCTCGCGAAAGCAGCCCGGGTATTCCCTGGAGATGATCCTGTCGATCTTACTCAGCTCCGCCATCAGATTCTTTTTATTATGGAGACGTCCGGCTGTGTCCACGAGAAGAATGTCCGTTCTTCTGGCTTTCGCCGCCTGCACGGCGTCAAACACCACTGCGGCCGGATCCGAACCCTCTGCAGCGCCTATAATGTCGACGCCTGCGCGTCTTGCCCACTCGGTCAGCTGTTCATTCGCAGCTGCGCGGAATGTATCTGCGCTGGCGATCAGCACTCTTTTGCCCATCCTTTTATAGTTGGCGGCAAGTTTTCCCACGGAGGTCGTCTTGCCGACACCGTTGACGCCGATCACAAGGATGACCGCGGGCCCCTGCTCAAAGTCATAGGCACCTGCGGGCTGCTTCATCTTGTTGCGGATCCCCAGGATCAGCTCCTGGCGGCAGTCAGGGCAGTATTTGATCCTCTCATCCTTCACCTTCTGCCTGAGATCATCCAAAAGCTCCTCGGTGGTCTGAACACCGATGTCGCCCATGATCATGGTCTCTTCGAGCTCCTCGAGAAATTCCTCGCTGACCTTCTCATACCCGTAGGTATTGAAGATCTGGTCCATATTATCGGCAATATTGGCCTTTGTCTTGCTCAGTCCTTTTTTCAATCTGGCAAAAAAGCCCATTTTTTCCTGTTCAGCCATTTTCACCTCTCATTCTTTCCGCATCCGACGGCACCGCCTGCGCCGCGGATATTCAGGAAACCAGCTCTTTTTCATCGATCAGGTCTACGCTGACCAGCGCAGAGACGCCCTTCTCCTGCATCGTGATGCCGTAGAGGCGGTCCGCTTCCTGCATGGTTCCTCTTCTGTGTGTGATCACAATAAACTGTGTATGTTCCGTCAGCTTGTGCAGATACTCCGCAAAGCGCACGACATTGCTTTCGTCCAGCGCCGCCTCGATCTCATCGAGCAGACAGAAAGGCGAAGGTTTCAGGTTTTGGATCGCGAACAAGAGCGCGATCGCTGTCAGTGCCTTCTCTCCTCCCGACAGTGCGTTCATATTCTGGAGTTTCTTTCCCGGGGGCTGTGCGATCACGCGCACGCCGGCTTCCAGGATATCGCGGTCCTCCATCAGCTCCAGCCGGCCCTTTCCTCCTCCGAACATGAGTTTAAAGACCTTGTCGAATTCCTCACGGATCCTTCCGAACTGTTCGCTGAACTGTTTTCTCATCGATTCGTCCAGTTCCTCAATGATCTTCTCCAGACTTGCCGCAGCACTGGTCAGATCATCGTACTGTCCCTTGAGGAAGGTATACCGCTCCATAAGCTCCCTGTACTGCTCGACCGCTTCCACATTGACGCTGCCAAGCGCCTTGATCCTGGCCTTGATCTCGGTGATCTCCTTTTTCATCGTCGATGCTTCCGAAAGGCTATCGTCCCTGAGTTCTTTGGCCGTGCTCAGTGTGATCTCGTATTCCTCCCACATGTAGCTGACACGACTGTCCACTTCTTCCTGCAGGCGCTCAATGCGGTTGTGCAGTCTCACGCACTCCTTGTCCAGTCCCCGGATCTCTTCCGAGAGAGAATCCCTGTCGGCGATCTGTTCTCTCATGCGAAGTCTGAGACTTTCTTTCTCCTCGTTTTTGACAGTGAGTATCTTCCTGTTTTCGTCCTGGTCATCCTGCGACCCGGACAGCTGTTCTCTGAGTGCGCGGATCTGTTCGGCACCCTTTTCCATCACGTCGCTGCCCTTCTCGATGGCCTCTTCGATTTCTTCCAGCTCTTTGCCGCGTCTTTTCAGTTCTTCCTGCACACGGTCCAGATCTTTTTGTTCAAAAGACTGCTGCTGCAGGATCTTTTCGATCTCCGTGTCCCATTTGGCCAGGATCTGTGTCCGGACCCCCTCCTGTTCACGAAGCTCCGCAAGCTTGTTCTCCAGCTCGCTGACGGCCTCATTTAATTTCTGTTCCTGGCTGGCAGATGCCTCAAGACGCTCCTGCGCTTTCTTGCTTTCCACTTCCAGTTCGATCCTGAGCTGCTCGATCTGCTTCTGTTCTCTGAGGAGCTCTTCCGCGCTGCCTGCCGCTTCTTTTTTCTTCTCCTGCTGCTGCGCGATGTTCATGCGCACGGTATTTTGCCGGATAAAAGCATTTTGCTGCGCCTGGCGGTTTTCCTCCAGTTCCTTTCTGAGCTGCGTTCTCTGCGCCTTGATCTCTTCGATCGCTCTCTCGTGACCTTGCGCTTCTTTCTCGCAGTCCTTTACCCTTTCCGTGAGCTCCGCCATCTCGCGCCGTCTTCCCAGGAGGTTGCTGCTGTTCCTGTAAGCACCGCCGCTGATGGCGCCTCCCGGCATGAACAGTTCTCCTTCCAGTGTCACCATTCGCACGGTATGGCCGTATTTTTTGTTGACCGAAGCCGCGTGGTCAAATCTGTCCACGATCACGATCCTGCCCAGAAGAGAAGCGGCTACAGGGCGGTATTTGTCCTCGCAGCGGACCAGACTGTCCGCGAGCCCGATCACGCCCGGCTCTTCCAGCACTTTGTAGTTCTTGAATTCCTGCGGTTTTCCCAGATCCTGCAGAGGAAGGAAAGTAGCTCTGCCCGCCTTCTCCCTCTTCAGGAGTTCGATCATCCGGCGGGCGGTCTGAGCGTCTTCCGTCACAATATTCTGTATATTTCCGCCCAGGGCCACCTCTATGGCCGTCTCATATTTTTTGTCTGTCTTGATCAGGTCCGCCACAACACCGATCACGCCGCTGCCCTGTGTCCTGTTCTGCATGACTTTCCGGACACTGCCGCCGAATCCCTCGTAGCGCTCTGTGATATTGACCAGTGCATCCAGCCTTGATTTTTCCTGATGGAACCTGAGCTGCGATGAGCGGAGCATCTCGTCCTCGTCGCCCAGTTTCTTCTTCATCCCGCCGATGGTCTCTTCGATCTCTTTCTGCCTGGTCTGCAGATCTTTGATCGTCACCGAGATCTCGCGGAACTGATCTTTAAGATCTTCGATCATCTGCGCATTGATCGTCTCGCTGGTATGGGCTTGTTCGATTCCCTCAGAAAGCTCCAGTTTTCTGCGCTCGTTCTCTTCCTGCCTCGTTTTGATGCTGGCAATGCCCGATTTGATAGTCGCCCTCTCACTGAGGATCCTCAGGATCTCGTTCTTGCCAAGATCCGCCTGTCTTGCGTAGCTGGTGATCTTGTCCGCGCAGGACGAAGCGCTCTCACGGGCTTTCATCTGCTCATAGCGCAGTTCCTCGACCTTGGAGTCGATTCCTTTCTTGCGCTCTATGATCTCCTCCTGCTCTCTTAAGCTTCTCTCGATGTCGGCAGAAACGGCTTCCCTCCTGGCTTTAAAATGCTCCGCATTTCCGGAGGCGGCTCTCACCTGTTCCTCGAACACCTTGATGTCGCCCTCCAGCTTTTCCCGGATGACGCTTGCATTCGTGATCCTGCTGCGCACCGTCTCGATCTCTGTCTCCAGTTCCCGTATTTTCAGCTGGCCGGCCTCGTATTCCTCACCGATCTTTTCATATTGCCCGCGCGCCTTTTCCAGATCGGCGGAAGCGGTCTCCTCATGATCCTTAACTTTGTCGAGTTCCTCAAGGCACCGCTTGTTCTCCACAAGAAAGAGATTCACTTCCCTTTTTTTGAGTGCTTCCCTTTCCCTGAAGTATATTTTGGCCTTCTGAGCCTGTTTCTCCAGCGTCGGCACCTGTCTCTCCAGCTCGGTGAGCACATCGCCGATCCGGACAAGGTTGTCCTTTTCACTGGCAAGTTTCTTGAGCGTCGAGTCCTTTCGCCTCTTGAATTTGACGATCCCCACCGCCTCATCAAACAGTTCGCGGCGGTCCTCCGGCTTATCGCTCAGGATCCTGTCGATCTGTCCCTGGCCGATAATGGAATAGCCCTCTTTGCCGATTCCGGTGTCATAAAAGAGTTCATGGATATCCCGCAGCCGGCATGGCGCACCGTTCATAAGGTACTCCGTCTCGCCGCTTCTGTAGATTTTTCTGGCCACTGTGACTTCCTGATAATCCGTGGGGAGCTTGTGGTCCGAGTTGTCCAGTGTGATCGCAACATAAGCATAGCCCATGGGTTTTCTGGACTCCGTGCCGTTAAATATGACGTCCTGCATAGAGGACCCGCGCAGCTGCTTGACGCGCTGCTCTCCCAGGACCCATCGGACCGCGTCCGCCACGTTGCTCTTTCCGCTTCCGTTCGGCCCGACGATCCCCGTGATCCCGTTGTGAAAATCAAATCTGATCTTGTTGGCAAAAGACTTAAAGCCCTGTATCTCAATACATTTTAAATACATTGATTCCGCTTCCCGCTTTTATGATTCCAAATCCTTGCTTCTGACATTTTTGATGGCGTCAAATGCCGCCTGCTGCTCGGCCGCTTTCTTGGAGCGCCCTTCCCCGGTGCCGATCATGCGGTCTTCTATAAATACACCGGTCTTATACATCTTCATATGTTCGGGACCGTTCTCTGAGATGATCTCATAGCGCAGCGTCTCACCCCTGCCCTGAGCCCATTCCTGAAGCATTGTTTTGGAATCATAAAAGAAAACCCGGCTCCTGTCGGATAATATATATTGCATGATGAAGCTTCTGCAGGGATCCAGCTCTCCGCTGTCCAGGTACATCGCTCCGATCACTGCTTCGACGACGTCACACAAGATCGACTCTTTCTGTCTTCCGCCGCTGGTCTCCTCGCCCTTTCCCAGGCGGAGATACTCGGGTATACCGATCTGCCGGGCACAATCCGCCAAAGAAGGCTCACAGACCAGGCTGGCCCTGATCTTCGTCAGCTCTCCCTCCCTTTTATCGGGATATTCATTATACAGAAAAGCGCTGGAGACCATCTCCAGGATCGCGTCCCCGAGGAACTCCAGCCTTTCATAATCCTTATAGCGGTGAACCTTCTGTTCATTGGCAAAGGACGTATGGGTCAGAGCACATTCCAGAAGATACTTGTTCTTGAAATGATAACCGATACGTCCTTCCAACACTTCCAAAGAAGTTTTTCTCATCCTTCAGTTGCTCCCTTGATCAGCGCAAGCGCCTCTCCCACAGTCGTCACCTTAGCGGCGACTTCCTGCTCAACTTTTACATCATATTCATCTTCGATTCCCATAATAATGGAGGCGATATCCAGGGAATCCGCACCGAGATCGTCATCAAACGTGGTGTCCATTGTGATCTCGTCGGGATCAATACCGAGCACATCTGCAATTATCGCACACAGTTTCTTGAAATCTTCGTCCATATCTGTCTCCTTATAATACAAATACAACACAAATGAAGCTGCTTACAGCAGTTTCAAACATCAGGCGCAGATTACGATTCTTCTGCAGCCTTTTTGTTTTTCACGCGGTTCGCTGCGGCTTCATCCAGTTTCATCTCTGTCCGGAAAAGCTCATTGACTTCTTTTTCCTTAAAAGTGAAACACTGGATCAGAGCATTCCTGATCTCAGAGGCCTTGGAATTGCCGTGTGTCTTTACGACAAGGCCCTTAAGTCCGAGCATCGGGGCTCCGCCGTATTCCGTCGCGTCAAAGGTCTTGATCATTCCTTTCAGCGCAGGTTTGATCATCAGGGCTCCGATCTTGCTGACCAGCGTCGACATGAGTGCGTCCTTCAGCTCATGCAGGATCACTTTCGCGACACCTTCATACATTTTCAGGATCGCATTGCCGGTGAATGCGTCTGTGACCGCTACGTCCACAACGCCTTCCGGGATCTCCCTCGCCTCGATATTTCCGACAAAGCAGATATCCGGGCAATTCTTCAGAAGCTGATGCGCCTCCTTTGCCAGCTGGTTGCCTTTTTCCTCCTCTGTGCCCACGTTGACAAGACCGACTCTCGGCTTCTCTACTCCCGTCATGCAGCGCATATAGATGGAACCCATCTGCGCGAACTGCACGAGCATGGAGGGCCTGGGGTCCATATTGGCTCCGCAATCCACAAGAAGGACCGGTCCCTTGGCAGTGGGAAGAAGCGGTGCGAGCGGCGGTCTCTCGATGCCCTTGATCCTGCCGACAAGGAGCTGACCTCCCGCAAGAGCTGCTCCGGTGCTTCCCGCCGTCACAAAAGCGTCGCATGTGCCGTCCTTGACAAGGCGAAGACCTTTGACGATCGAAGAGTCTTTCTTGGTGCGGATCGCCTCCACCGGAGGTTCTGCCATCTCGATGACTTCGGAACATTCCAAAATCTCCAGCCTGTCCGCCGGATATTTGAGCTTTGACAGCTCGGCTCTGATCATCTCTCCTTTTCCCGTCAATGTCACTTTCAGATTGGGGCAGCTGCTCAGCGCCTCCACTGTGCCTTTCACGATCTCAGCGGGTGCATTGTCGCCTCCCATCGCATCAACAGCAACATGTACAAAATCACTCATATCCTTTTCCCACTTCCATTCAGATCAAAATACGGTCCGTTTGAGACTCGCTGTTACCAAAATAATATACTAAAAGGGATGCTAGAATGCAAGAACCCGTAGAAAATGTAAGAATCCGGACTCATAAATACATACTCAGAATTCAAACCAAAAGCCCAAACTCATAAAAGAAGCGGATGTCCGCTGGACATCCGCTTCGATCACATCATTTTGTCGTTAAATCCGATTCCATCAGTCTTCGACTTCGATCACGGTCTTCTTATTATAGGAGCCGCAATTTCTGCACACTCTGTGGGGCATCGTAAGAGCACCGCACTTGCTGCACTTCACGAGAGTCGGAGCAGTCATTTTCCAATTTGCTCTTCTCTTATCTCTATGACTTCTGGAAGATTTATTCTTAGGGCAGATCGACATCGTTACACCTCCTTACCGCTGAAGTAGTCACACAAATGGTATTATACTTACGGCATCTTCCTTTGTCAACAACTTTTTAGGCCAATTATTTGGTCAGTGCATATGTCTCACGCGCGATCGCCAGCTCTTCGTTGGTCGCGATGGAATATACCAGAACTTTGCTGTCTGCTGTGGAGATTCTGTGCACGTCCTCTCTCTTCGCGTTCTCCTCCTTGTCGCATGTAACGCCCAGATATCCGAAATAATCCATTACTTTCTCGCGTACGAATGCGCTGTTTTCGCCGATTCCGGCTGTGAAAGCAATGACATCGACGCCGTTCATGGCTGCTGTATAGGAGCCGATATATTTCGCAACTCTGTAGCAGAACGCATCGACAGCGAGCTTGGCATATTTGTTGCCGCCCAGATATCCCTCTTCGAGGTCACGGAAATCAGAGGAGAGCTCGTCGGAAAGAGCAAATACACCGGACTTCTTGTTGAGGATATTAACTACCTCAGCAGCTGTCAGGTTCTCCTTGCCGGCGATGAAATCGACGATCGCGGGATCGAGGTCACCGCTTCTGGTTCCCATGATCAGGCCTTCGAGCGGAGTAAGTCCCATGGATGTGTCGACGCACTTGCCGTTCATGACAGCAGAGATACTCGCGCCGTTGCCCAGATGGCAGACGATCGTCTTGACTGCGTCATAAGGTTTGCCGGCAACTTTCGCAGCTTCCTTGGATACGAAGGAGTGGCTGGTCCCGTGGAAGCCGTATCTTCTCACCTTGTAATCTCTGTAAAACTTAAGAGGAAGTGCATACATATAAGCCTTCTCGGGCATTGTCTGATGGAATGCCGTATCGAAGACAGCTACCATAGGTGTTCCGGGCATGAGTGCCTTGCAGGCATCAATGCCGATCAGGTTTGCAGGGTTATGCAGAGGCGCCAGATCCGATACTTCCTTGATCGCCTCGATCACTTCGTCCGTAATGACCACAGAGGATGTGAATTTCTCGCCGCCGTGGACGATCCTGTGACCTACAGCGCCGATCTCGCTCAGAGATTTCAGGACGCCGGTCTTCTCATTGGTCAGTGCGTCAAGTACCAGGCTCACTGCCTTGTTGTGATCGGGCATGGGAATCTCGTTGACTTCCTTGCCGCTGTTGTCTGCCTTGTTCTCATACGTGATGCAGGAACCATCCATGCCGATTCTCTCGCAAAGTCCTTTTGCAAGAAGCTTCTCGGACTCAGCGTTGATGACCTGGAATTTCAGTGAAGAACTGCCGCAGTTGATTACCAGAATACTCATTTTCTTCTCCCCTAAATAATGAATCATAAGAAACGGCAATAGATTCGCATTGCCGCAAGCTGCTCTGATTTTAATTATACACACATTGTTTTAAAGGGACAAGAATTGCTCCTGTTTTAAAACAAAACTTCTGAAATGCTCGTAGAACTTTTATTGGCGATATGGAATAATAAAATCGAATATGACATATCGGATTCCAATATCGGATTCAGAATGTCGGATTCAGAATATCAGATTCGAAATAATGGACCGGGAATGGTCCGGGACCGGGGCAGAACCGCCCGATGCCGGTTACAAAGGGAGAATATTTAAATGAAAGTGACGGGAATCATCGCAGAGTGCAATCCCCTGCACGAAGGACATATATATCTCTTACAAGAAGCGAGGAAAAGAACAGACGCAGATTACGTGATCGTCGCCCTGAGCGGTGATTATGTCCAGCGCGGCGCACCCTCGATCGTTTCCAAAGAACTCAGGACCGAAGCGCTTCTCCGCGAAGGCGCGGATCTGGTGCTGGAACTGCCGCTCTATGCAGCCTGCGCGGGTGCAGACTATTTTGCCCGAGGCGCAGCAGCGCTGCTTGAAAGCACAGGAGTCGTAACGGATCTGGCATTCGGTTCCGAGTGCGGCGACATCACGAAACTTCAGAAAGCGGCAGATCTGATCAAAAATGAGACAAATGAGTATTCCGAGATCCTTCAAAGAGGTCTTCGCACAGGACTCACTTACCCTGAGGCCAGATCCAATGCTGCAGGCTCACAGGGCCTCCCCTCCTCTCCCAACGATCTGCTGGGAACGGAATACCTCAAGGCACTGGCTTTGTGTCATAGTACCATAACCCCCCATGCCATTCTCCGCACACAGTGCAGATCCGCCTCCGATATCCGCAGCGACCTCCTTGCCAAAAGACGCCGTACGGATCCCATACTATGCAGAGACGATTTCTCCGATCACCTGCTGCATGCGCTCTATAATGCGGCAGAGCCTGAAGATCTGTCCTGTTTCCTCGACGTGTCGCAGGACCTGGCCGGGAGAATCCTGCATGAGCTCCCCTATTTTGACACATTCTCCTCATTTACCGACGCCGTCAAGACGAGGAATTATACGTACACACGGGTATCCCGGGCACTCATGCATATCATTTTGGGAATGAGAACAGAGGTCATGCAGGACTTCGACTCGCGCTTCGGCTTATGCGGATGGATCCGCCCGATCGGCTTTAGGCGGACAGCGCGTCCGCTCCTTCGAAGCATAGCGGCCGGCAGCTCCGTTCCCTTTCTTGATAAGCTCTCCCGGGCAGATGAGCTCCTCTCCCCCGCGCCGGCTTCCATTTTAAGGGAAGAGATCCGCGCCGAGTTCCTCTATGATATTATGGCGGCCAGGAGAACGGGCAAGTCCGCAGACGGCGTCAAACCCGGACCCGCCAAACAAATGGTGATCATATAGAGCTTCACAGTTCTCAGGTCATCATCAGGCGAATCCGATCACTCTCATGAGGATTCCGATGATCAGCGCTGCGATCCAGGCGACAACACACTGTTCGACAACAATTCCGAAAGCCCATTTTGAACCGAGCTCTCGCTTGAACGATGACACAGCCGCCACACAAGGTGTATAAAGCAGGCAGAACACCAGCAGGCTGACCGCGGCGGCAGGTGTCAGGGCTGCCTGCAGCGCCGCCACCGAGCCGAACAGAACGGTCAAAGTAGAGACCACGCTCTCTTTTGCCATAAAACCGGCGATCAGGGCAACACAGATCCTCCAGTCCGCAAATCCAAGGGGCTTAAAGACCGGAGTGAGCACATTCGCTACGAGTGCGAGAATACTGTCCTTGGAATCCGTGACCACATTCAGCCTGATGCTGAACGTCTGCAGGAACCAGATCACCAGTGTGGCGATAAAAATGACTGTGAAAGCGCGCGTCACAAAATCTCTCGCTTTCTCCCACAGAAGTCTCGCCACATTCCCGGGCCTGGGCATCCTGTAATTGGGAAGTTCCATGACAAACGGGACCGCTTCCCCCTTAAAGAACAGTTTTCTGAAAACCCATGCCATGATCAGCCCCCACAAGATCCCTGTCAGATAGAGTGCCACATAGACCGGGCCTTTCATTCCGCCGAAGAAAGCGGCGGCAAAGAGCCCGTAGATCGGCATCTTGGCATTGCAGCTCATATAGGGCGTAAGAAGGATCGTCATCTTGCGGTCTCTCTCCGACGGAAGTGTCCGCGTCGCCATGACGCCCGGCACCGTGCATCCGAATCCGATCAGCATCGGCACAATACTGCGTCCTGACAGTCCGATCTTTCTGAGCGGCTTGTCCATTACGAAGGCGATCCTCGCCATATAGCCGCTGTCCTCAAGGATCGAAAGAAAGAAGAACAGGACAACAATGAGCGGCATGAAACTGAGTACACTGCCCACCCCGTTGAAAATGCCGTCAATAATGAGCGAGTGCAGTACTGTATTGACGTTCAGAGAAGTCAGAAGGGCGTCCGTCAGCCCGGTCAGATATTCGATCCCTGCCTCCAGCGCGCTCTGCAGCGCACCGCCGATCACATTGAACGTGAGGAAAAATATCGCGAACATGATGCCGATAAAGCACGGGATCGCCGTGTATTTCCCGGTGAGAATGCGGTCCAGCCCTATGCTCCTCTTTCTCTCTATACTCTCCTTCGGCTTGACCACTGTCTCCGCGCTTACTTTTTGGATAAAAGAGTACCTCATATCTGCGATGGCCGCAGACCTGTCAAGTCCTCTCTCTTTTTCCATTTGTCTGATCAGATGCTCACACGTCTCCAGCTCATTCCGATCCAGTTTCAGGGCATCCAGGACCATTTTGTCGCCCTCGATCACTTTGTTAGCCGCAAATCGGATCGGGATCCCCGCACTTTGGGAGTGGTCCTCGATCAGATGCATGATCGAATGGATACAGCGATGGACCGCGCCGCCGTGATCGTCCGAATCACAGAAATCCTGTCTCTCAGGTTTTTCCTGATAGTGCGCCACATGGATGGCATGCTCGATCAGCTCGTCGATCCCCTCGTTGGTGGCCGCCGCGATCGGAACGACCGGTATGCCCAGCAGCTCTTCCATCTTGTTGATCCTGATGCTGCCCCCGTTCTTTCTCATCTCGTCCATCATATTGAGTGCGAGCACCATGGGAATATCCAGCTCCATCAGCTGCATAGTCAGATACATATTCCTCTCGATGTTGGTCGCATCCGCAATATTGATGATCCCTCTGGGATGCTCGCTGAGA
This sequence comes from uncultured Lachnospiraceae bacterium, assembly GCA_902801585.1. The sequence continues at coordinate 30,799 of CADCIU010000005.1, forward strand.
ATAAACTGTCTGGTGACGATCTCCTCACTGCTGTAGGGTGACATCGAGTAGATTCCCGGCAGATCCGTGACAAGCGTGTTGGGGTAGCCCCTGATCACGCCGTCCTTTCTGTCGACCGTAACGCCCGGAAAATTGCCCACATGCTGGTTGGATCCCGTCAGCTGGTTGAACAGCGTCGTCTTTCCGCTGTTCTGATTCCCCGCAAGCGCAAATGTGAGCTGTGTTCCCTCCGGCAGCGCATGCTCCGTCGAGGGGTCATGGAATTTTCCGCCTTCGCCGAGCCCGGGATGGCTGTCCTCCCCCAGTCCTGTATCATTTGGGGTCTGATCACTCAGGATCCCGGCACCCGCCTTCTCTTCGCACAGCGTCACCTCGATCTTTTGGGCATCATCGATCCGCAAAGTCAGGTCATACCCATGGATGCTCAGCTGCACCGGGTCACCCATCGGTGCATATTTGACCACTTTCACGACCGTTCCGGGAATCATTCCCATATCCAGAAAATGCTGGCGCAGAGCGCCCTTTCCTCCGACTTTCGTCACAATACCGGACTGTCCGATATCCATATCTTTGATCGTCATTGAACTCTCCAATCTGCTCGTTTACAGCCTGTATCAGTTATTATAGACACGGAACCGTGTTTTGTCCATTTGGATCAGTCCAATATCCTTTTGTGCAATATTGACTATATTTCATCAAAATACAATGCAAAAATATACAATTCGTTGACTTGTCCGCAATTGAATGATACACTGATTATATGATTGATTAGGCTATTTATTCCAAATAGGGGGGATAGATATACTGAGGGGTGCCGGTTTACTGTAAACCTGCACCCCTCTCACTCAGTAAGCACTCTGTGATCTCCTGTCTGATCAGATTTTATCAGTTTTTATTGATCTTTTTTTATTGATCAGCCTTTTCTCTTTCTTTCACCATTTTCTCATAGATCGCGTAGTTTTCCTGATCGAAGCAGCACATGACCGCATGCATCACATAGTTCTTGTGTGACGCGAGCCAGCTGCCGACCGCGCCCATGGCGACCTTAGCCGCTTCCTGTTTGGGATAGCCGTAGACTCCGGTGGATATATTCGGGAACACGATGCTGTGCAGTCCGTTTTTCATTGCAAGATCCAGTGCTTTGGTATAGCAGGAAGCCAAAAGGACCGGATCCTCTTCGTCACCGTCATAGATCGGCCCGACGGCATGGATCACGTACTTCGCGGGGAGTTTGTATCCGCGGGTCATCTTGACATCGCCGGTGTGACACCCTCCCAGCTTTCTGCACTCTTCAAGAAGCTCGGGCCCCGCTGCCCTGTGGATCGCCCCGTCGACGCCTCCGCCTCCCAGAAGTGATGTATTTGCTGCATTGACGCTGCCGTCCGCTTTCATCTTCGTGATGTCGCCTTTCGTGACGAGAATACCGCTCCTGTTCGCTCTTCGGATCTGCTCCTGTGATTTCATGATCTGTGCGGCTGCTTCCCTCGGCACAAAGAGAGGATTCTTCTCAGGGTTGAGTACTACGCCCCTCACCTGTTCCGGCGCCTTGATCTTGCCGTCCCCTTCATTGGTAAAAGCCTCCAGGACCTGCCGGATGGTCAGAGCCATCACCGGGTCCTTAGCCGAGACGCCGGCCTTGAACGTATCCGGGCTCGTGTAGGCAACCTGCCAGCTGCTTCCGTCTTTGGTCGCCACCATTTTCATCTGAAGCGCTCTCGCAGTCCCGCCTTTGGCTGTTCCGGGCCCTATAGGCTTCACCGGTACCAAAAGACTGCCTCCCTTGTACATCGCTGTGCTCAGCGCCTCGAAGCACTTGGCAAGCGTCTCGTTCGTACGGGTGCCGTGAAGATCTGACAGTCTTTTTTCCAATTCGGCGCTGCTTGAAAAATCCGGTTTTTTGCCCCGGCCGGTTCTCTTCTGCGCTCCGGGATGAAGCGCGTTTCGGAAGGCTTCCATCCTGGCCGGATCGCTCTCCCTCGCCTTTTTGTCTTCCTCTACCTTTGCGTCAAACCTGTCCAGGACCTCCCTCAGATCATCGGGAAGCCTTCTTCTCGCCTCCTGTTTGAGATCCTCAGGCACACCGTAAAAAGCCTCCGCCATACTGCCTGCGATTGCCGCCAGCGTATCGGAATCGCCGCCGAGTGACACGGCAAGCCGGATCACGCTCTCGAAACTGTCTCCCTCCATAAATGCGCAGATCGCCTGGGGAACTGTCTCCTGGCAGGATTCGACGTGATGGTAATCCGGCCGGATCTCGTCGCATGTCCTTGAGAGATCATATCCGAAAGCTTTCGTCACCATATTTTTGATCTCTTCTTTGGATGATCCGTGAAGCCCCATAAAAATGACGGCAGCCGTCGCCTGGGCACCCCGGATCCCTTCCGGATGGTTGTGAGACACAGCAGCAGTTACTGCTGCTATGTGAAGCATCTGCTGCAGATTTTCCTGACACAGCCAGACTGCCGGAGACACCCGCATAGCGCTCCCGTTTCCGAAGCTTTGATAAGGCTTCGGATCCTCCTCCTGCAGCCACATACTGAAATTCACGCCATAGCCGGCAAAAGGATAACGTTTCCCGTATTTTTTCATTGCCTGAATGAGTGAGCGGCTCATCGTCTCTTCATCCGCATCGATCCCGCAGTTCATCAGGCCTTCCGCTACGGCGCAGGTCATAATACTGTCATCCGTATACATCGACCGATCGGAAAACAGCTCAAACTCCGTTGTCTTGATGTTGTTCACATCAAACTCATAGGGACTGCCGATGATATCGCCTAATATAGCACCATACATTGTGCGTTCCTCCTTTATCACAGTACATGTTTTATGATCGCGGCAGCGACGCCGTCGTGCTCGTTATCATCCGTCACAAAATCTGCCGCTTCTTTCACATCCTCATCCGAATTGCCCATAGCCACGGAAAACCCGGCTGCCCTCATAAGGCCGAGATCATTGTTGCCGTCTCCGATCGCCATCGTTTCTTCCCGCGATATGCCCAGCCTTGTACACAGGTCGAGAAGCGCCTCGCCTTTATCTGCCCGGTTCGAAGTGATCTCCAGATCGGTCGGCCAGGGAAAAATGATCCTGATCCCCTCAATACGGCGGATCCTGCCGAGTACATCATATTTCTGCGACTCGGACCGGCACATAATGGACAGATTCTCTATCCCGCCGGGCTGCGCGCCAAGGCTTTGCATCAGGTCCTCCTCCAGGATCCTGCTCTGTCTCAGATAGCCCATGACCGGTGTATTTCCGAATCTCTCCTTGAGCAGGCGCCTTCCCTGTAAATCGTGATGGCCGTATCCCCCTGTAAAGTACTCTCGGATGATATCACTTTCCCGAGCCTTGCTCAGAACTTCAGCCGCCTTTTGTGCGGTCATGCAGCGCTCCCTGATCACTCCTCCTCCCGCGCGGTCCGTCGTCACCGCACCGTTGGATGTGATCGCATATCTGATGAACGGAAGTTCCATGACAGTAGCGGGAATGCCAAAATAGGGCCTCCCCGTGACAGGGACGATCGTGATCCCCTGTTCACTGGCTCTGTACAGGGTTTTCTTATTTTCTTCGCTTATCCTCTTGTCGGCCGTCAGCAGTGTCCCGTCCAGGTCAAGACCGATCATTCTGATCACAGTATATCACCTCATCTCTTCATGCCGCGCATTCCTTCATACAGCCCGGACATGTGCGGATACAGTCAGCAATTATTATACCACGCACTTCCCAAACATGATATAATCCAAAATATCGGCGCGCGCAAACGTGCCGGTCTTACGATGTAAACGGAGATCCATATGGCAGTATTTATTCTTCCCAAAACAAGGGAACATCTCAAATATCATACAAGATGGAATGACAGCTCCATGAATCCATATATCGACGACCTGATCGATCTCTGGGCCGAAAATGATATTTCCGGCGTGGTGGACGTCTGTATTCAAGGACCCATGATGACCAGGATCGGTGTCCGTCCCGAGGACATAAGGAGCGCGAGCCGCATTATCAAGCTCGAGCCCCTTTACAGATCCATTTTCCGCAGAAAAGACCTGCGGGTCTATCGCTCCGAAGGTCATGTCTATATTGACATTCCATGGCAGCGGGATACCGTCTGGCTGGGCGATCTGCTCACCAGTCCCGAATACGAGTCCTCTGAGGGGCTTCCCCTGGCCATCGGCATGAATCTGTACCGCGAGTGCATCATGGCGGAACTGACATACATTCCCAATCTTCTGGTCGGCGGAACGCCGAGCAGCGGACTGTCTGATTTTCTGCAAGGTCTGGTGCTGAGCATCCTGATGCGGCAGACTCCGGAGGAAGTGGATCTCTATCTCTGCGCTTCGCCAAACCTCAGCTTCGAAGAATACACGGATCTCCCCTACTGCCATGTCATGAGCAGCGTACGCCAGACGATGGCCATGCTCTCCGATATGAGTGCCGAGATCGAGCGGCGCAGCGAGATCCTTCAGAACGCCCGATGCCGGAATATCTTTCAATACAACGAGCGGGGAGGCATGATGCGCCACCGCATCATTATGATCACGGAGTATCAGCGGCTGTTCTCTTCCAACAAACAGGCAGCGATGGCCTACATTCTCCGCATCTCACAGCTGGCGGGCCCATGTGGGATCCACCTTATTCTGGCGTCATCCAAACCCTCATGCCTTCGCGGACTCAAAGAGAGCTTTCCGGCCAGGGTATGTCTGAAAGTCGCCTCCCAGGCCGATTCCAGGATCCTGTTGGATCAAAAGGGCGGAGAAACACTGCCAAGAAAGGGGTCCCTGTATTATCTGGACGGCCACAGTCCGGACGCCCGCCTTCTGCAAGGCGGCAGGGTCACTTCCCGGGAAGTAAAAAGCGTTTTGGACGTCCTGCGAAGCAACTATATCAACGTGCGCAAGCGCTCCATATTCGACGAGATCGATGACGACGAACCGGATGACGGCGATCGTTCCGACGGTCGCAAAAGTATTTGGACGCGTCTTCATCGTTGATAATTTATTGACTGTTTAGGTCAATCGCCTATATTCAAAAAAATGTGGACAATGTGGACTAATTTGTGGAAAACATTCATATAATGAGCTCAGTTTATCCACAATTTTCTGATTTTTGACCGAAATGGTCGGCAGCTATCCGTTATCTTCTGTTTATAATCTTTTATTTATAAACTTCTGTCTTCTTCCAAATAAAAACCCCCGGACACCGTTGGTGTCCGGGGGTTTCTGATCTGTAGTGGAGATAGCGGGATTCGAACCCGTGACCTCTGCGTTGCGAACGCAGCGCTCTCCCAGCTGAGCTATATCCCCATAAATCTGACTGCCTGACTATTATATTCAGGCAGTCAGCAATTTGTCAAGTATAAATCTCAAAAAGCCGGATCTGATATCATCTCCTGGGCTGTCTGAGGAAGGAAGGAATGTCAAGACTCTCCTGCTTCACATTGCTCTTAAGGCCATTGCCGCCGGTGCTGGCGCCGGTGTTGAAATTCCTGCTGCTGTTCTGAGAAGCATTGTTTCTCTGCGTCGAGGTTGTATTCCTCTGCGCAGAACTTGTATTCTGGTAGCTGCTCTTGAAGGAACCGCTGCCTGACTGGCCGGTTGTCCTGCGTGTATTCTGGTTCTGATATACATAATTGTTCGGAACAGAATCTCTGCTGCCGATTCCGGTTGCAATAACAGTGACATCACAAGAATCGGTATTGCTGTCGTCGTACATCGCGCCGAAAATGATGTTGACATCGTCGCCGGCCTGATCCTGCACATAGCTTGCCGCGTCGGATGCATCTGCCAGAGAGATATCGCCGGAAATGTTGATGATCACATCCGTCGCACCGCTGACCGTCGTCTCAAGCAGAGGTGATTCTACTGCCATCTTCACAGCGTCTGTAGCCTTTGTCTCGCCCTTGCCGTATCCGATACCGATATGAGCGACGCCCTTGTCTCTCATGACAGTCTGGACATCCGCGAAGTCCAGATTGATGATCGAAGGAACGTTGATCAGATCCGTGATACCCTGAACTGACTGCTGGAGCACTTCATCCGCCTTCTTGAGGGCTTCGGGAAGAGTTGTCCTTCTGTCCATGATCTCGAGGAGCTTGTCATTAGGGATCACGATCAGTGTATCCACATTCTCTTTGATGTTCTCGATTCCGACAAGCGCTCTCTGCATACGGCTCTTAGCTTCAAAGCTGAACGGTTTTGTAACGACGCCGACCGTGAGGATCCCCATCTCCTTCGCGATCTTGGCTACGATCGGAGCGGCACCTGTGCCGGTTCCGCCGCCCATTCCGCAGGTGACGAATACCATATCCGCACCCTTGATCGCCTGGGCGATCTCATCCGCGCTCTCTTCCGCTGCCTTCTGACCGATCTCCGGAACAGCTCCGGCACCAAGTCCCTTCGTCAGCTTTTCACCGATCTGCAGGAGTCTGGGAGCTCTGCAAAGATTGAGAGCCTGAACATCAGTATTGACACCGATGAATTCCACACCTGTTACATCTACATCTACCATTCGGTTAACAGCGTTGTTGCCTGCACCGCCAACGCCAACGACTATAATCTTGCAAGCCGGTTCCGTATCATTTGTCTTGATTGAACCATGAATTATTCAATGGTTGTTTAGATTTTTTTACAAAATTATTTCAAGATGATATTCTCGTCAGACGAAGAATAATTCGTCATATCGATCGTCCCTTTTCTGTCCTGCAAGTATGGATAGATCTGTGCGATCTTCGATATTTTGAGGTCAAAATCGTTGCGCCCCAGCTGGATCTTGACCCTTCCCAGATAGAAGGTCACATTGCCGGTCTTGCCGAGTACGATGCAGTCGGCTTTCATCTCATATTTGGACAGGATCTGAAGGACATCCAGGACAGATTCCAGCCCTGTGCTGTTCTCCGATTCGATCTCCTTTCCCTTCTCAGCTTTCATGATGGTCAGACCGGTCACGAAAGTCGTGCCCTTGACCGTGAGCGGAGAGATCTCCTGCACCACCCCGTTCTCGGAAAAATACAGATTCTTGCCGCCATATGGGACAAAGGCGGTGAGTTCCATATCCTTGACCGTGATCCGGATGGTATCATACGACTCAAGCGCCACACTCACGCGCTCCTCAAAAGGGATCTTCGGTGCCAGCGGCGTAAGATACAGCGCCGTCAGAAAGACCGAATTATGTCTGAGCTGCGTATCATCGCTGATCACATACCGTGCGATCTCCTCGCTGGTGTACAGGGAATTGCCCGATACATGCACCGTTCTGACCGTACATGTGTAGTAGATCGCAGTGACACCGATCGCAATGAGCAGTATGATCAGGGTGAACAGGTTCAGCCGCCGCCCACCCTCATCGGACTCATCAGGATCCTCGTCGTCATCATCGTCTTCGTCGTCATCCGGATCTTCGTCCGGATCCTTTTTTGGCTCTTTCGCCCGATCCTTTTTGGGATCTTTCGCCCGATCCTTTTTGGGATCTTCGTCGAAGTCTTCTTTCGAATCCTCATCCGAATCATCGACGGAATCCTCATCCGAATCATCGACGGAATCCTCATTCGGATCATCATCAGAATCATCGACCGGATCCTCATTCAGGTCTTCATCCGAATCTTCAACCGCATTCTCATCGGGATCGTCAGCCGGATCCCAAGCGGATTTCAAGGCCGAATCCTCTTTGGGATCGTCGAGCAGATCCCAAGCGGATTTCAAGGCCTCATCCTCATCGAGATCCTCGACCGGATCCTCATCCAGTTCGTCCATTAACTCCTCAGAGTCTGTTGTCAGCTCCATATTCCTCCAATGGTCAGTCAAAGGTCTTGGTCAAAAGCACGCGCCGTGATCAATATCCGAATTTCGCCAGTTCTTCATCCCGCATTCCGCGCGCAACACTCAGCACGATCCCGATCTCACTCAAAAGGAAGAAGACCGAAGACCCTCCGTAGCTAATAAAGGGCAGCGTAACGCCTGTATTGGGGATGGTATTGGTGACGACCGCAATATTGAGAATGACCTGCACCGCAATGTGCGAGATCACTCCCACGACGAGCATCGCGCCGTAAAAATCGTCGGCGCTGTTTGCGATCATCATAAAGCGCCACAGAAGCAGAACGAACATGAGCATGATGCTGGTCGCCCCGAAGAGGCCCAGTTCCTCGCAGATGATCGAGAAGATCATGTCATTCTGCGCCTCGGGGATAAATCCGAGTTTCTGCATACTCTGGCCCAGCCCCTTGCCGAAAATGCCGCCGGATCCGATCGCGTAGAGCGCCTGGATGGTCTGATAGCCTTTTCCTCCGGCATAAGCCTGCGGATCCAGCCAGGCCAGCACTCTCTCTCCTCTGAAATCCAGGGAATTCGTGTCTGCAGAGTTTATAGTATACCAAACAAGGCCGATGACCGCAACTGCGCCCAATACCGTTATCCCGATAAATTTCCCGTAATCCGGACAAGCGACAAACAGCATTCCGAATACGATCGCCACGACAATGATTGCAGAACTCAGGTTATCGGTGATCTTCCAAAGCATTCCGGCAACGACCACCGCGGGGATCATCGGAAATATAAATCCTCTCACAGTTGCCAGCGCTTTTCGTCCCAGTCTCTCGATGATCATCGCACAGAATACGATGACACCGATCTTGGCCACCTCTGCGGGCTGAAGCTGCATGGGCAGTCCCGGGATCCTGATCCATCGTTTCGCGCCGTTGACCTCCATACCGAAAGGTATGACAAGGAGGATCAATACCAAAGACACCAGATAGGCCAGGCCTGAAAGCTTTTTCCAAAGAGTATAGGGGATCATGGAGACCCCGGTCATCAGAACCAGTCCGAACAGGGTGAAGATCATCTGCCTCTTGAGATAGTAGGCAGAATCACCGTATTCCGCCGCCGCTTCATAGGAACTGGTCGAATACAGCATGACCAGACCGAATGAGAGCAAAAAGAGCACAATGAAAAAAAGACTGTAGTCAAGCAGTCCTCTCCTGTTGCCGAATTTTCTTTTAATAAAACCTGCAATGTTCATCCGATCATCCTTTACATATTCCAAGCTGCGGTCAAGATGCAAAGCTGTGCGCACACAGATCCCACGGGATCCGTACCGCACAGCTGCAGTTCTCATCACTCTGTTTTTAATTCCAAAGGCCCAGTATGGCAATGGCGCTCAGAATCGTCGTCACCACTGTGAACACTGCGACGACCTTCACTTCCGACCAGCCGCCGAGTTCAAAATGATGGTGGATCGGTGCCATCCTGAAGATCCGCTTTCCATGTGTTTTCTTAAAATACCCGACCTGAAGGATCACCGAGACCACCTCGATGAAATAAATAAAACCGACGATGGGAATAAAAAGAGGAAGCTGAAGCAGGTAAGCCATCGCTGTGACAAATCCTCCCAGCGCCAGTGATCCCGTATCTCCCATGAATACCTTGGCCGGCTGTGCGTTATAGATCAGAAACCCCAGCAGTCCTCCGATCATAGCGCCGCCGGAAGCAGCTGCACCGGACCCTGAGAACACGGCCGCGATCGTGAAGAACAGTGCGACTGCGAGTGTGACGCAGCTTGCAAGACCATCCACGCCGTCCGTAAAATTGGTCCCGTTTACCGTCGCGACTGAGATAAACAGAAATGCGGGGATGTTCAGGATTCTCATATCCAGGAATTTTCCGGGTAAGAACGGGATCTTCATCGAAAGAGGGACCCCGCCCACTTTGGTAATATAAAACGCGAATAAGAGCGCGATCACGATCTGAAGCGCCATTTTCTGTTTCACGCTCAGCCCGTCCGATTTCTTCTTGACCACCTTGAGATAATCGTCAATGAATCCGACCAGACCGAATCCGACTGTCAGGATCAGCACCGGGATCACCTCCGGACATGCGCCTGCCATGCACACGCTCGCCGCAGCAAGCCCGACCAAAAACATGATTCCACCCATATTGGGTGTTCCGGTCTTGCTCAGATGGCTCTTGACGCCATCGGTTCTCTCCGTCTGTCCCACTTTCAGTTTGAGAAGATAGGGGATCAGAAATTTTCCCGATACCGCGCTGAACACAAACGAGATCAGCATGGGCAATATGATCGTTATATACTTCATTCCGCTTTGCATAGACAAAGAATTCCTTTTCACACAATCAGAGCATTGATATTCAGCATAAAAAGTCAGTATAGAAATTCAGCATTTAACTAAGCATTTGCTGATGAATCCATAATGCATTCAGGCTCAGTCTTCTTCCTCTTCTTCTGCTTCTCTCTGCTCTTGTTCTTTCTTTTCCCAGTCCCATTTGTCCGGAGATTCGTCTCCGGTATATGTGATGGCAAGACCCTGCTGCTCGAGCTCCTCGCGCTCCTCGTCCGTAACAGGTTCCGACATGTAGATCCCCATGTAAGGAAGGACCTCCGTAAAGATCTTTCTGACGAGCTCCGTCGCATAAGTGGGGTCGTCCTGTTCGTCGACATTGGGTCTGTCGACAACGACATAGACCGCGATCTGAGGATCCATTGCCGGCGCATATCCGATAAAGGATACTATATATTCACCGTTAAATCGGGGAAGAGTCTCTGCCGTTCCGGTCTTTCCGCCGATCCTGTAGCCCGCCGGCCTCGCCGTCTCACCGGTTCCGTCGTGGCCCTCGACGACCTGGATCGTATACTCCCGGATCTTCTCGCTCGTTGCCTCCGACACCGTCTTTTTGAGGACGCGCGGCTCGATCGTCTTGAGCGTGACCCCGGAGGGGCTGGTAATCTTCTTCACAAGGTGCGGCTCGTAGTAATTGCCGCCGTTGATCAGCGAGCAGAATCCCGACATCAGCTGGATCATGGTCACGTCAAAGTTCTGACCGAATGAATTGGTCGCGAGCATGGAGTCCGTCATATTGGAATCCGAGATGAACTGATCCGTGCGCGCCTCATCTGCAAGGTCGATGCCCGTCTTGAGACCGAAGTTGAAGATATTCTGGAACTTGGTAAAGTTTTCCTTCCCGATCAGTTCGGCCATCTGCATAAGACAGACGTTGCAGGAGTACTCGACTGCTTCGCCGACCGTCAGATAACCGTCACCGTCGATGTTGTGGCACTTGATCTGAAAGCCGTCGATCATCAGGTAGCCGCCGCAGTAGAACGACATATCGGGATCGATGGTCCCTGTCTCCAGCCCGGATGCGACCGTAAAAGGCTTGGCTGTGGAACCGGGCTCATAGTAATCGCTGATGCAGAAATTTCTCCACAGCGCATTGAGATAGCGCGGTTTGTCTTCATCTGACATCGTGAGAAGATCTGTATAAGTCAGATAACCGTCTGCCGGCGCATCTTTCTCATCGAGTTTGGGCATCCCCCACAGTGCTGCCAGATCTGACGGCTGGTTGGGATCATAAAACGGAGTTCCCGCCATTGCGAGGATCTCCCCGTTGTTGACGTTCATCACTATGCAGCCCACGTTATTGCTTCCCAGGCCGGCATGGTTCAGGTTCTTGTACTCTTCGTTGTGCCAGTTGAGGACCTTTTGGACAATACTCTGAATATTTGCGTCCAAAGTCAAAACAAGATTGTTGCCGTCAACGGCCTCAATCATGGTCTGTTCCATATTCAGGTTGTCGTCCAGGTATCCGTATCTCCTGCCGGCAACGCCGTTGAGCGTATCGTTGTAATACTCCTCCAGCCCTCCGGTTCCGACATTCCCTGATCCGGAAAATCCCAATACGGTGCAGGCGAGGTCGCCGTGCGGATAGAATCGTGAATAACCGCTCTCGAACCAGATCCCTTTGATATTGTCGTACACTCTCTGCGCCGCGGGGATCTTCTGTTTCTTCTCCTGTGCGATCCCCTGCTCCACCCTCTCCAGATATGCTTTTCTGTCCTGATAGGACAGATTCTTAAGTGCGATATAATACTGCGAAGAGGGGTGATTTGTGATGTACTCCTTGATGCGGTTCCTGTTGACTCCCAGGCTTTCCAGCGCGTCCAGGGTGGGGTCCAGGTAGACATCTTTCTCCAGGATCAGCTTGGAATCCACGATCACGTTATAAACGAGCTGGCTGTCGGCCAGGACGGTTCCCTTGCAGTCCAGGATCTTCCCCCTTTTGAAAGGGATCGTCTGGTTTTCATATGCCTGCTGGGAAAGGACCTGCATAGTGTATGCCTGTCCGTTGTCTCTGTTGATAAGAAACAGTCTGACCTCTAATACTATAAACGCCAGCAGTACAAGGCTGAACAGAACGATCAGCTTTCTCTGCATACTGATCGTAAATCTCTTCAGCCCTCCGTTTGTATTTTTGCCTTTAACTGCTTTTTTGACGCTCATTTAAATCCTTATAAACCGGTGACTGTCCGCCGCATGTCAGGCCGGGCATCGGTCAATCCGGTCAGTGTTCCACTTCTCCGACTTGACGGACCTGATCTCCCTTGGCGGCCGAGTAGTACACGATCTGGTCCTGGTCAGCATAATGCATTCCGAACTCATCGATCGCGATCCTTCTGACCTGTTCGAGATCGATATTGCCGGCGATCTCGTTGTAAACCTCATTGTTGGAAGCCTTGATCTCTGCCAGCTGGGTCTCCAGAGAGGAGATCTCCTTGTTGGTTCCCGATATGTCTGCCTTGAGCTTGATGTAGCCGATCAGGCTGACCGTCATCAGCGCTACAAGTGATGCCAGAAACGTGACATACCGCAGATTCATCTGCATCGACTGCGCACGGCTTCTCCTTGCGGCGAGACGAATATCGGAATTGCTCCTGTGGTTCTCTTCCTGGGAGCGCTCCGACCAGAAGTCATCGGGCGCCGCTGTGCCCTGCACATATGACTGCCGGTTTCCCGAAAAAGACTCATTATAGATGACATTGCCGCGGCCGCCGTTTCTTTTGCTGCCGCCCGGTCCCTGTGATGCCCTGATCATATATGCCTCCTGAAGATATAAACCGTTTCTTTGATGATTGCAATAGTGTTTATTAAAACTTTATGATTTTAATTCTTTTAAGATTCTGTTTTTTCGAATACCCTGAGCTTGGCGCTGGCAGACCGTCTGTTGGTCTTAAGTTCTTCAGCGCCGGGGGCGATCGCCTTGCGGGTGATCACTTTACCCTTTGACTTCTTTCCGCAGACACAGACCGGAAATTCCGGCGGACACGTGCAGGGATTTTCATTCCTGCGAAACGCATTCTTGACGATGCGGTCCTCGAGCGAGTGGAATGTGATCACGCACAGCCGGCCTCCCGGTGCCAAAAGATCGATCATCGTATCGAGGGAATCCCTGAGCACGTCGAGTTCCCGGTTGCAGGCAATTCGGATCGCCTGGAAAGTTCTCTTATCGGGATTTCCGCCCTTCTCTCTCATTTTCGCCGGGATCGAAGCCCTGACGATGCTGCTGAGCTCTCCCGTCGTCTCCAGTGGTTTCTTCTTCCTCTCGCGCACGATATTCGCGGCGATCCTCGCGGCGCACCTCTCTTCTCCGTATTCTCTGAGGATCCTCACCAGTTCCTCTTCGGGATAGGTATTGACGATATCCCTGGCACTGAGCGCACTGCTGCGGTCCATTCTCATGTCCAGCGGCGCGTCGGTCCTGTAAGTGAAACCGCGCTCCGGGTTGTCGAGCTGATAGGAGGAGACGCCGAGATCAAGAAGGATCCCGTTTACCTCACGGATCCCCAGATCACAGAGCACTTCCGCCATATGTTCGTAATTGTCGTGGACGATCGTCACGGCATCCCCGTAGCAGGCCAGCCTCTCGCCGGCGGCCGCAATGGCATCCGTGTCCTGGTCGATCCCGATCAGCCGTCCTCCCTCCGTAAGCCTCTCAAGGATATGGAAGGAGTGGCCTCCGCCTCCCAGCGTTCCGTCCACATATATTCCGTCCGGCCTGATCGCCAGATTGTCCAGCACTTCCTCAAGAAGCACCGATGTGTGTTCAAATTTCAAATCCGTTCCCCAGCATCTCTTCCGCTATGTCGTTGATCTCGTCACTGGACATATTCTCTTCCCATTTGTCCCTGCTCCAGATCTCGATCCTGGAACCGACGCCGACAAGGACTACTTCCCTGTCGATCCCCGCCGCTTCTCTGAGATTGGACGGGATCAGCACTCGTCCCTGCCTGTCGGGCTCCGCTTCGTTGGCGCCGGACAAAAAGAATCGGACCAGCTGACGTTGTTTCTTCACATTGTAGGGAATGCTGTTCAGCTTAGAGACGAACTTCTCCCAGTCTTCCATGTCATAAATGCACAGACAGGGATCAAGGCTCCGTGTGATCACGAACCTCTCTCCTAACGCCTCTCTGAACTTGGACGGAATGATCAGTCTTCCCTTGGGATCCAGAGAATGACCGTATTCTCCCATGAACATGTTGCACTTCCCTCCACTTTGTACCACTTTCCTCACAATCATACCAATTTGACCGGTCTTTTTCAATAGTCCCGGGGAAATAAAAGAGTACACAAAACAGAGGGAAACTTCTTCGTCCCGTTTTCCCTTACAATTCTTCTTTCTTTATTTAGATGATTCCGATGCTTCTGATGCTTCCGAAGTTTTCGACGACTGTCGGATCCGGATGACCGCGATCGCCGTGATCGACACGACTGCCATCGCGATCCCGAGGACCATGGAGACCGGGATCGTCGTCCCGGTGATGTAGAGCTGGTCTGTCCGGATCGATTCAATGAGAGCCCGTCCGATCCCGTATCCGGCAAAATACAATAGTGCGATCTCTCCGTCGAACTTCTTGTGCTTCAAATAGATCAGCAGGAGGATCAGCAGCATCAGGTTCCACATTCCTTCATAGAGAAATGTAGGGTGTACCTGTATATAATTGGTCCCCTCCGTCATATGCGCGGCGATCAGAGGGGATATGTCGCGCTCTCTGACCATGCTCACGGGGATCCGCATCGCGAACAGGTTGTTCGTATACTCGCCGAACACTTCCCTGTTGAAGAAATTTCCCCATCTTCCAAGGATCTGTCCGACTAAAAGCCCGTAGATCACGGTGTCCAGCACCAGCGCAAACTTTTTCTTTTTCCTTTTGCAGTAAACAAACAAGGTGATGACGCCGGCAATGATCCCTCCGTAGATCGCAAGACCTCCGCCCCGGATGTTGATGATCTCCATGGGATTGTTCTTGTAAAAATCCCACATAAAGATCACATAATAGATCCTCGCGCCGATTATGGAAAAGATGAGCAGGCTCGCGGCCAGGTCCCAGATCGTGTCAGGATCCTGTCCCGTCTTTGCCGCGATCTTCGAAGATACCGTGAGTCCCAAAAGCATGCCGACAGCAATGACGATGCCGTACATCGCGATCCCGAAATTGCCAATCATGATGGTCTTGGGAACATTGCTGAGGTAAATCCCCAGATTGGGAAAGGCTATATCCATTTCACCCATCATTTCTGCCATATTTTCGCTCGTTCTCCTTGTCTCTTTTTGTTTCTTGTACTATGATAGCACAACAAATCGCCGTCAGCGGAATTTTGTATTCTTAAAATTTGCTAAATTTTCGCCTGTTTTTTCCCTGATTTTCTATTCATCCAAATGCAAATACAGGATTGACAAAGCACAATTTGTAGTGTCTTCCGATCAAAAGCGCCAAAATATGGGAATCTTGCAGAAATCTTCCGGTCTGTCCGGAAATATCCGCCATTTTTTCTGAATTTCCGACACTTTTCCGTCGCCACGGGATCAGGCGCAAAAAATACCTTCGGGAGACAACTCCCGAAGGTGATGATCAGCTTATTCTTTTCACATTAAACTGCTCATTTTAAATACTCATTCTGTTACACATTGAACCGGAACAGGATCACGTCTCCGTCCTTGACGACATATTCCTTGCCCTCCATTCCGACAAGGCCCTTCTCTCTCGCCGCCGCCAGAGATCCCTCTCTGAGAAGAACTTCATAGTTGACGACCTCCGCCTTGATAAAGCCCCGCTCGAAATCGCTGTGGATCTTGCCGGCCGCCTGCGGAGCCTTGGTGCCGATCTTGATGGTCCAGGCCCTGCACTCATCCTCTCCTGCCGTCAGAAAGCTCATCAGTCCCAGGGTGCGGTAACTGGCGCTGATCAGTTTGTCGAGACCGGATTCCGAAATGCCCAGGTCCTCGAGGAACATCGCTTTCTCCTCGTCATCGAGTTCTGCGATCTCCGACTCTATTTTGGCACAGATCACAAATACTTCCGATCCGGTCTTCGCCGCGTATTCCCTCACGGCTGCAACGCCCTCGTTCGACGCCCCGTCATCCGCGAGGTCATCTTCCGAGACATTAGCCGCATAGATCACGGGCTTGGCTGTCAGAAGATTGTAGCCGGCAAACCACTTCTCCTCTTCTTCACCAGTAAGCTCCAGCGTAGAAGCGGTCTTTCCATCCTCCAGATGCTCTTTGACGCGCTTAAGGACGGCCATCTCGCGTCCGGCTTCCTTGTCCATCTTAGCTGTGCGCGCCACCTTGGAGATCCTGCGCTCGAGCACTTCCAGATCCGCAAAGATCAGCTCCAGATTGATGGTCTCTATGTCGCGGACGGGATCCACGGATCCGTCGACATGAACGACGTTGTCATCCTCGAAGCAGCGTACGACATGGACGATCGCATCCACTTCGCGGATATTGGCGAGGAACTGGTTGCCCAGCCCTTCTCCTTTGGAAGCTCCTTTGACCAGTCCAGCGATATCGACAAATTCGATCACGGCCGGCGTAACCTTTTTGGTATGATACAGCTCTCCCAGCCGTTTGATGCGGTCATCGGGAACCGCGACGATGCCCACGTTGGGATCGATCGTGCAGAAGGGGTAGTTGGCTGCCTCCGCACCTGCCTTGGTCAGTGAATTAAAAAGAGTGCTTTTTCCGACATTGGGAAGTCCCACGATACCCAGTTTCATTTTGCTCTATTTCTCCTTTCGTTCCCCTTTCTTGAAGCTTCGGATCACTCCGCGCCTTCGGCGCTCCGTTTTCTCTGCTTCTCCCGGGTCTTTCTTTTCCTCATCCTCTTTTTGCGCCTCTTCGTCCTGATCCGTTTCCCCGGTACCGCTCACTCTTGTGACGGTGCTGCCGTCTAACATGACCACGATATTGGACGGAGTGTACTTGAGGAGCTTGCGCTCCGCCATAGACTGCAGCGCCTGATTCAGGTCCAGCTTGATGCTGTTGATATGCTCTTCCGGGCCCTCCGCAGAGATACCGATGACCATACTGTCATTTTCCAGTTCAAGTATTCCGTCAAATTTCGGGCCGCTGACGATATGGGGGTTGATCTTACCGACTAAAGGAAGCTCCCTTTCGAACAGCTCTCTCATCTCATCGACGGACACGGTGACCGGAACACTGACCTTGACCACGCAGACGGAAGTCTGTTTGCTGAAATTGATCACATTCCCGATCTCATGGTTGTTGAAGATCTTGATATCATGCGTTCCGTTGACGACCTTGGTCGACCGCACGCCGATCTCCAGCACTTTTCCCTTGAAATCGCCGATCTGTATAAAGTCTCCGACACTGTATGTCTTCTCGAACACAATGCCCAGACCTGCCAGGATATCCGCCACGATGTCTTTGGCGCCCAGCGAAATAGCGAGCGACAAAAGACCGATCGAAGCCAGAAGCGTGGCGGTATCGACACCGAGAAAACTCAGTGAAACACAGATCGCTCCGATGAACATAGCGTAATTGAGAAAGCTGCGGGTGAGCTTGAGTACAGTCTCCCCCTTGGTATCCGTCAGGCTGTAGAGCATGTTGAAGACCACTTTCACGAACATATAAGCCAGATACTCTATACAGAACGTCACCAGCACCGCGATCACTGAGAAAAGATTGAGTCCCTTGGACCAGTTCCCTCTTACGACAAACCCCAGGGCAGAGTGCCCGGCCAGAGGAGAATTTCCAAGCGCGATCAGGATCATGGCCACCAGCATGATCCCCGTCAGGATCTGCAGGATCGCTTTGGTCTTATGCTCCGGGCTCATATTTCTCCAGCCTACAGCCAGAGAATACAGTGAAGGCGCTCTCTTCGCGATTTTCTCCATGTAGGTATCCGACGCATCATGCATCTGGTCCGCGTAGAGCTCGTAGTTCTCCTCCGTATACTCTTTGAGCGCGTATTTAGCCGTGACCGCATAGCCAATGAGGAACAGCAGTCCGGACACAAGGGCGTACAGGAGTCCGGTCCTGGACATCATCGTGCTGTCTGTCAGGAAATAATACAGGCTGCCTCCCGATGATTCGGATATGCCGAAATACCAGTTGTCATCAAGAAAATAGAAACCCATATGATGATCTTTCAGTGCATCCGGATCCATCCCCAGGCTCTCAACGTCCTCCCCCTCATAGCCGGGTCTGCTGCAGGACACGATCTTATGCGTCCCCGGATCGATCTCCGCGATCATCCGGTTTCCGGACTGCATTCTGCTGTAGATCTGATGTTTGACCGCATACACTACATCCTCGTTCTCCTGCGGCATCTCAGCACTCCTCGACGGAAGAGCGATCACAAGCGCTTGGAATGCATCTTTCCTGTCGGGGTGATCGCAGCGGATCCCGACAAATGTGCGTATATCCCCGGTGATCATATCGGTCTCCGACTCATGGACAATGGAATCGATTCCGCCCAGCAGTCGTCTGAAATCATAAAAAGGATCTTCTTTGTCCGCCGGCAGGGCAAATCCGACATACGGTCTGCTGCAGGCGGCTTCCTGCGCATTTTCGTCAAATACGATCAGGTATTCTGCGGAGATCGCGTCCGAGATCTGGGCAAGTCTCTCCCTTTCAAGGAGCGCGGGATCTTCCGTGAGCATTGTCGAGACCGTCTTTCCAAGGCTGACGAACCGCTCCGACTGCAGCTCATTCTTGCAGAGCACATTCTTCTTCTCATCCTCGATCTGTGTCTGCAGCATCTCCAGCACGTCGCTGCCGATCCTGTTTTCCTGATACATATACTGGATCATCACCGTTGTGAAAGCAAACATGGTGACCACGGCGGCCGCCATGAGCGCCAGCTTGGTCGTCCGCTTTCTCACTGCTTCCGGTGTATATTTTTCCTTTCGTTCATCATCCAGGGATTCTCTTCTCACAAGCCACTGCACGGAATAACACCAGGTGATGAGTCCTGCCAGCATGACGGCGGCAAAAAAGACCTGTGCGATGATATCTCCCAAAAAAGCCGCTTTCTCCGCTTCTACAGAACTGCAGCATACGAGCGTCATTCCGACGCTCTCCATCTCTATAGGAGAACAGATATACTTCTTTCCGTTGTCTGTCTTCAAGGTGAAGTTTTCCTTCTTCAGGTCCTCCCTTGTGATGCCCAGGTCACTGAGCGAGCTGTATTTGGACAATCCCTTGGTCTTTTGAAGAAAGATGCCGCTGTCCTCCTGCCCAGCTGCCGGATCGGACTGATCGGGTGAAGCGATCATAAAGATCTCGATATCACTGACAGATTCCATCGCTTCCGTCAGTCTTTCCTCAGAAATGCGGGCTTTGATATAAGCATCATAGTCTTCAATGGGCGCCCAGCCGACGCAGTACCAGCCTCCGGAGATCCTGCCGCCGGTCACAAATACCGGTCTTCCGTTAAACTCGGTCAGTGTCTGCTCATACTCCGATGTGATCATTTCCGGCGTGAGCTCCGGGAACAGACCTTCCGCTTCAGCAGGCATCCGGATCGTCCCATTCACTACCTGGACCACCATGTAATCTTCTCCGAGCCGCTCTCCGTTAAAGGATCCGTCTCTGACCTGGTCCGACATCCGGATCGCTCTAAGTCTTACTCCGGCATTCAGGTACTCGAAGAATCCTCTTCCGATCTCATCCGCTGTTTTTCCGTATCCCTCGATCATCCCGCGGACCGCTTCCGTCTTATTCATGCTGTCCATGGCGATCAGCTCGTCGAAATGCCTCTGCTCTATGTACAGCATGATCCCTGTATATACGATCAGGAATGCGATCGCGACCGCTATCGTCTGTTTTAATCTCTTAACCGGGTCCTTCATTGTCTCAAATACTCTCGCTTCTCTCTTTTCAGGCGCGGCCTGTGGTCAATCTGGTTTCCGTGCGGCTGGATCGGCACATTTATATCACATCAGCGGTGCTGCCAGTCTCAAGAGCATCTGCTCCAGACGAAGGAACGCGCCTCGTCCGTGCGCATAATAATCCGTCACTTCTTTGCACTGCGCGAACGTCTCCTCGAAGTCTTTCTTTGTATCCATCACCGCATCGCAGTCCGCATACAGGCATCCGTTCTCAAAGTGGTGATACAGGCTTCGATAATCCAGGTTGATCGTCCCGCAGGTCGCCATCAGGTCATCCACGATCGACATCTTGGCATGACAGAAACCGGGTGTGAATTCAAACACTCTTACACCGTTTCTGGCCAGTCCGTTGTAGTAGGAGCGGGTCACGCTGTAGACGACCTTCTTATCCGGTATGCCGGGCGTGATGATCCGCACATCCACCCCGCGTCTTGCAGCCAGTGAGAAGGCGTGACACATCTCGTCCGTGATGATCAGATAAGGAGTGATGAACCAGGCGTATTTCTGGGCGCTTTCCGCCATGCTGATGTAGACATCTTCACCGACATGGATCTCATCCATCGGAGAATCCGCGTAAGGCTGTACAAATCCGAGATGGTCACCGGAAGCTGCCTCTGTATCCGACAGATACTTCTCATTCGGCTCTATCATCTCTTTCATTTTGTCAAAATACGCTTCCCCTTCTTTCTCGATCTTTGCCGCTTTCTCTTCATTGATCTTTTTACTGGCCTTCTCGGCAAGACGCTCGGCATTGCTGGCCATAATGTATTTCATGAACTCTTTGTCATCCTGATCACCCTCATTGACTGCATTCCACATCTCAAGGAAAGTGACCGTGAGACTCTGGACCGCATCTCCTTCCAGTCTTACACCGGTGTCTTTCCAGAATCCGTAAGGCTCCGTCCTGTGGAAGTACTCATTTGCCAGGTTGTATCCGCCCGTAAATCCCACTTTGCCGTCAATGACCGTGATCTTTCGGTGGTCGCGGTTGTTCAGGAACAGGTTCAGGCCGGGAGCGAAAGGGTTGAACACACGGCACTGGATCCCGAAGCTTTCCGTCCGCTTCACGAAGTCCGTATTGATAAAGCCGAGGCTTCCCATATCATCGTAAAAGACTCTTACTTCGACGCCCGCTTTCACCCTCTCCGCAAGGATATCCCGCAGTTCGTGCCAGCTCTCTGCGTCCTCACTGGCATGGTACTCCATAAAGATGAACTTCTCGGCTTTTGCAAGAGCCTTTTTCTGCGCCTCCAGTCCCTTGGCGGCGTCGTCATAATACTCGACCTTTGTATTTTCATAGACCGGATATCCTGCCTGCCTGCGGATGTAGTCCACGATCCCTCCGAGACGGCCGTCCCTCTTTCTTGCCTTTTCCGCAGTTTCCTCGTTGGACGGCAGCATTGGCATAAGGATCTTATCGATGTTTTCATACCGCCTGCGCATCGCAAGGGAATGTCCGTTCAGTCCGATCAGCAGATAGAGGACCGTCCCGAAAACGGGCAGCAGCATGATCACCAGCATCCATGTCATGCGGATCGAAGCAGTCTTGTAGCTTCCGTAAATGCCAAGGACCAGAAACGTCCCCAGAATGTGGATCAGGATATAGATCCATCCGGCTTTCTGTCCGGCAAAATAGAGCAGCAGCAGGATGACTGCCACCTCCAGCAGAATCGAAATAACAGCAAAGATCATTCTGCTCACGCCGTTCTTGACTGAAGCTTGTGCCTCATATGTACTTTCCATATTTTCTCCCTTCCCGGATCCTGTTTTCTTTATTTGCACTATAACTCGAGTCAAAACAAACGTTAATCCGTTACTAATAATGCCTGACCACCTTACATCCCTTGGGCAGGGACTTGAGCGGTGAGTAGTCCTTGATCTTATTGCCCTGAATCTCTATATAGACCAGGTTGGGGAGCTCTTTGATCACACTGATGTCCCTCAGGCCGTTTCCGCAGATGATCAGATGCGTCAGCTTTTTCATGTTCCTGATGGGACTGATGTCCTCAATATAGTTGTCTCCCATGCTCAGGTAAGTCACGTTCCTGAGCCCTTCCAGAGGCGTGACGTCCGTAATGAAGTTATTGCGGATGTAAAGATTTTCCATGTTCTTCATATCGGCTATGATGCTGATATCCGCAACGTAATTGTTCCTGATGTCAAATACAGTCAGCCCCTTCAGGTCCTTGAGCACATAGATATTGGAGATCTTATTGCCCTCCAGGTCCAGCAGCCTGAGACTGCTTAATGACGCCAAAGGCTTCACCTCGCTGATCTGATTTCCTTCCAGATGCAGTGTTTTCAGATGTTTCATCTCACTGAGTTCACTCACATCCGAAATTTTATTGTTGGACAGATCCAGCTCTTCCAGCCCGGTAAAAAAGGATAATCCTGTCAGATCCGAGATATCACCGTGTTCGTCGCCCTCGTGGGCAAGATTCAGGGATTTTACTTTCCCGGCTTCCTGCTTTGTGACAGGCCGTCCCGAAATGCCCATTGCGCGGCAGATCTCCTTCTCCAGTGCAGGATCCTTAAACTCGATCGTCAGGGATGCACTCTGCTCCTCATCCTGATCCCGGCTTTGAACTTCTGTGACAGGATCGTTCGCACTCAGGATCATATATACCGCAGCGGCAAGTGACACGGCAGCGATCACGAAGATGATCCACAGATTCTTCCCATGGCGCTCTTGGGCCATCACCGGTCTTTCATGGTCTGTCATTGTCTCATGAGTTTTCATCCTGCACCTCCTCCCCAATGATGTCTCCACACAAGCTGTCTCAATAAAAATGCATAACAGCCGCACCGGAAATCGTGAGTTTCCGGTGCGGCAGATGAAGGATCCAAATAATTTATTTGCTCAATCTTCCGGTCTTTTTGGATGAATAATCCTCTTTTCTGTTCTTTAACTCATCGAACAATTCGCTGTAGTTCCCGTAACGGATCCTGCTGATCTTTCCTTCTTCCAGCGCTTTTCGGACCGCGCAGCCCGGCTCTTTTCTGTGGACACAGCCGTCAAAACGGCACTTTCCCTCATACTCCGAGAACTCGGGATAGTAATGCCTCAGCTCCTCCGCTTTAATGTCCATCAGATACAAAGACGTAAACCCAGGCGTATCGACAAGGAATGTCTCCTCCTCGCCTGCCAAAAGTTCCACATGTCTCGTCGTATTCCTTCCACGGCTGATCTTGCGGCTCAGTTCGCCGGTCTCCATGCGGGCTCCCGGACAGATCGTGTTGATCAGTGTCGATTTGCCGACGCCGCTGGGGCCCGTCAGTACAGTCGTTTTTCCCCTCAGGATCTCTCTGAGCGGTGTCAGCGTCTCGGGAGTGAGCACACTCACGAACAACACGCTGCATCCGCAGGCTTCATAGGTCTCACGGAGCTCCCGGATCTCCTCCTCCGTTGCCAGGTCCTGCTTGTTAAAACACAGTACTGCCGGGAGATCGCGCTTGTTCATCGTGATCAGAAAGCGGTCCAGCATGTTGTAACTGGGCGCCGGATGCGTGATGGCAAAGATCAGCAGCGCTTGGTCCACGTTGGCCACATTGGGTCTTACAAGCTCATTTCTGCGGGGAAGGAGCCGGACCACATTGCCTTCCATCGGAACGCTTACCGTATCCGTCACTTCGATCTCCACATCGTCCCCGACAAGCGGTTTGACTCCGAGTGCGCGAAAGACGCCCCTTGCCCTGCAGCGGTATATGTTTTCGCCGGTGTGCACCTCGTAGAACCCGGCAATGCTCTTTATGATCTTACCTTTCTTCATCGCACATTACACATTCTGATGCCCCCGCACAGCCTATGCATCACGCTCAGTTCTCCGGAGTAAAGGTGAGATCTCTTGTTATAGTCCTCTCCTCTGTTCTCTCAACAGTCCTCGTCTGAGTCTTCTTTCCTCCGCCTTCCTGTGATGCCGCGTTTCCGGTATCGTCAGTCGCTGTGTCTTCGGAAATGTCAGCGCCTTCACCGGTCTGGTCATCGTCCACCTCCTCTTCGATCGTCTCCAGGATCGTGACTTCATAAGTCATGGTCAGAGTACCGTACTCGGAGGTGATCCCGGTGCATCCCATTCTGTAAGGGAATGCAGACGTCGTCGTATCCAGAAGCTTCTGGTCGTCTTCCGTGACGATCACGAGATGCACGGAAGTTCCCGGTTTATAATCCGGGTCTTCACTGCTCGTCGGTGCGGAAATATCCGCCGAGTAGCTGTATGTCTGCTGTCCTGCGATGTCAAAATTGACCGCCGTTCCCTCATCGATCAATTCACCTGCGGGGATATCCTGGGAGATGACCAGTCCCCTGTTTTCCGGATCCGAATCGATGATCGTTCTCACATTGCCCGCTTTGAGGCCGAAGGCATTGAGCGTATTGCGCGCCTCCTGCTCCGTCATGCCGATCAGATTGGGCATCTCTGTCTTGCCGGACAGATCGGGTCCCTTGCTGACTTCGATCGTGACATAGCTGCCTTCCTCCGCCTGCACATCGCCTTCGGGATCCTGGCTGATCACGATGCCTTTGTCCACTTCATCGCTGCTGACCTCCGAGATATTCACATTAAACCCTGCCTGTGTCAGCAGTTCAACGGCTTCTTCCTTGGTCAGTCCCACTACATTCGGGATCCTGGTCCCGCTGTTTCCGCAGACCGTCAGGACGACTGTCGTGCCGACCGGGATCTCAGTTCCCTCTTCCACGCTCGCCCTCATGACGATGCCGACGGTATACTTATCCGACTCCTCATATGTAAGTTCAGGGATCAGTCCCTGTTTGACAAGAGCGGATCTCGCTGCGGATACGTCCTTGCCCACCACTTTCGGCATGACGACCATTTCTTCCTGGCCATTGATGCCGGGTCTGTCCACTTTGCCGCCGAACGGGAGCAGTCCCATCCTGCCGCCGATGATCAGCACGAGGATCACACCGATGATCACGACCGCGATCACCGTCAATACCCTCGCGATCCTGTCCATCGAGTTCTCGATCTCTTCCTCTTCTTCCTCGTAATCGTCGGAAAAATCATCGTCAGGATCGTCCGGATCGACAAAATCCTGTTCTCTTTCATGTCTGGCCGCCCGCTGGTTCTTGCGGCCGGTATTCTGGCCTCCGATCTCATCTGACACGATCTCTGCCGCGGCCTTGCCCTGTGTTCCCTTTTTGATCAGCCGCTTTTCTTCTTCCGTAAGTGCCTTGGTATGCCCCATGTCGTTGGGATCATACCGCTTGACGAAATCACCGTCCGGGTCGCTGATCGACCTCTTGAGGTCCACCGCCAGCTCCTGCATGTTCTGATAGCGCCTGTCAGGGCTCTTCTCACAGCACTTGAGCACGATCTGGTCGACGCTGTAAGGAATATCCGGGTTGAGCTTTTTGGGAGAGGGCATTGCCTCCTGAATATGGCGGATCGCGATCGCCACCGTTGTCTCTCCGTCAAAGGGTACTTCTCCCGTGAGCATTTCATAGAGCGTCACGCCAAGAGAGTATACGTCACTCTTTTCATCGCTGAAACCGCCGCGGGCCTGCTCCGGTGAAGTGTAGTGAACGGATCCCATCACATTGGACGTGATGGTGTCACTGGTCGCGGCTTTGGCAATTCCGAAATCTGTGACCTTGACCTTCCCGTCACGCGAGATAATGATATTCTGAGGCTTGATGTCTCTGTGGATTATGTGATTTCTGTGCGCTGCTTCCAGTCCCATGGAGACCTGCAGCGCGATGGAGACGGCCTCTTTATACCCAAGGCGCCCTCTCTTGGCGATATAGTTCTTGAGTGTAATGCCGTCAACGAGTTCCATCACAATGTAGTAGATCCCTTTTTCTTCGCCTACGTCATAGACATTGACGATATTGGGATGCATAAGTCCCGCTGCCGCCTGCGCTTCCACACGGAATTTCGATACAAAATTTGCGTTTTCCGAAAACTCCTGCTTCAGGACTTTTACCGCCACATAGCGGTTAAGTGTGTGATCTTTTGATTTATATACATCAGCCATACCGCCGGTGCCGACCTTTTCAAGGATCTCATAGCGGTCTGCGATCAACATACCGATTTTTATCATAATATTCCTCCACTCCCACGTCCTTCCATGCGGAACTGCCTGCTTACAGCAATACTATTCCGCTGCGCCTGTAAGAGGGGAAGTGTCAATGAGAATCACAGAAATGTTATCTTTGCCGCCTGCACGATTGGCGCGTGAAACAAGAATTCCGGCCTTTTGTTCCAAAGTGATGTCTCTTTGGAGAATATCCTCGATCTCGCTGTCCTCCAGCATAGTTGTAAGGCCGTCCGAGCACATAAGTACAATACCGCATTCTGACAGAGGGACCCTGAAAAAATCCACCCGCAGTTCATCTTCCACACCGACTGCCCGGGTGATCACGTTCCTCTCCGGATGCGTCCTCGCGTACTCCCTTTCCAGCGTTCCTGCCCGGACCATCTCTTCCACAAGAGAATGGTCCACCGTGACCTGCCTCAAACGGCCGCCATGAAATACATAGAGCCTGCTGTCCCCGACATTGGCCGCGACAAGGGTGTCCCCTTCTACCGTGCAGGCCACGAGTGTGGTCCCCATGCCGTAAAGCTCTCTGTATCTGGCGCTGTCATGGCGGATCCTGGCGTTGGCGGCGCGAAAAGCCTCTGCGAGGATCTTTTCCGCACCCGTTCCCTTGGGAAGGGCACCTCCGCCTACTACCTCCGCGACGGTCTCAACCGTATACTTCGACGCATACTCTCCGGCCTGATGGCCTCCCATTCCGTCCGCGACAAGATAAAGGCACGACAATTCTCCCAGCGGTATGTCACTGGAAAAAATAAAATCCTGATTCATCTCTCTTCTCAGACCTTTATCGGTTATAGAAAAAGACTGCGGCATTTCTCACTCTCCTGCATAATCGGGTTGGGAACTACGTGAACGATCGGAAAGATGCCTGTGACGCAGCTGACCGCAGGCACCGTCAATATCTCTGCCTAATACTCTCCTAATACTAACATTTATACCGCTTTTTTCAAGTTTTTTCTGAAAGGAACGCACTCCCTCATCTGCGGTCTGTTTGTACCCGCGCTCCTTCACCGGATTGACGGGGATCAGGTTGATATGCGCTTTCAGGGGCCGCGCCAATTCTGCCAGCATCGCAGCGTCCTGCTCCGAGTCGTTGACGTCCCGGATCAGGCTGTACTCAAATGTCACCTGTCGGCCTGTCATGTCAAAATAGTACCCGGCGGCATCCATGAGCTCCGCGATCGTATATACATTCGCGATCGGCATGATCTGCCTTCTCTTTTCGTCCGTCACCGCGTGAAGAGACAAGGCGAGTGTGATCGATAGTTTCTCTTTGGCCAGGTCATAGATGCGGGGAACGATCCCGCATGTAGATACCGTCACGCTGCGCTGGCTTATATTAAGTCCGTTCTCATCGGTCAAAAGACGAAGGAAACGCACAAGATTGTCATAGTTGTCCAGCGGTTCGCCGGTCCCCATCACCACGACGTGGGATATGCGTTCGCCTGTCACGCGCCGGATCTCATAGATCTGCTCGAGCATCTCGGAAGGCGCAAGATTCCTGTACAGTCCGTCCAGCGTGGACGCGCAGAACCTGCATCCCATTCTGCAGCCTACCTGGGAGGAGATGCACACGCTGTTCCCGAACTTATAGCGCATGAACACGCTCTCGACAAGGGAATCGTCTCCCATGGCAAACAGATATTTCTCTGTCCCGTCCAGTTTGGAGACCTGTCGGTCGATCAGGCGCACTGACGTGAGCGGATACTCGACAGCCAGTTTTTGTGCCATCTGTTTGGGGATATTGGTCATCTGTGCATAATCCCGAGCCAGCTGAACGTGCATCCACCGGTAGAGCTGCGCGGCTCTGAAGGCAGGAAAGCCCTGCTCTTTCATGAGCGCCGTCAGCTCCTCTTTTGTCATCGATTTGATATCTCTTGTCATTTCAGATGTTTTCTGCATATGTATTAATGTCTCTTCACAAATCTTGCGAGATAGAATCCGTCTGTTCCGTGTACATGCGGCAAAAGCTGCAGCTGATGGGTATCCGGCCGCTCGCTCACCAGCTCCTTAGGCAAATAAGGCGCCAGAGGGTCAGGCATCAGTCCCAGCTCCTCCTCGATGAACGCCGCGATCTGTTCGTTCTCTCCCCGGTTGACGGTGCAGGTGCTGTAGATCAGGACTCCGCCCTCTTTCAGGTAAGACACTGCGCCTCGCAGGATCCGCTTTTGCAGATCCGAGAGCTCCTCCAGCTGCTCCGGAGTGACATGATATTTGATATCGCGTTTGCGTCCTATGACGCCCAGTCCCGAACAGGGCAGGTCGCACAGAAGCACATCGGCCGTCTCTTTCTCCTCATCAGGGATCGGCATGAGCGCATCCCGCTGCGCCGCGGTGACGTTTGTGAGATGCATTCGCCTCACGTTCTTTTCGATCAGGGCGACTTTTCCTTTGCTCAGGTCAAAAGCATGTACGTGACCGGGCTTTCCCGAGGATATGAGCTTTGATGCGCAGTGCATGGATTTGCCGCCCGGCGCCGCGCAGATATCCAGGACGTTCTCTCCTCCCGACAGCCCTGCCGCTTCCGCGACCATCATGGAACTCTCATCCTGTACGGTCCAAAGCCCTTCCCTGTATCCGGGAAGCGCCGATATGCTGTCCGTTCCCGTCAATTCCCGGCAATAAGGCAGGAAACGGCCGCTCTGCACCGTTACCCCCATCTCTTCCATCTGCGCGAGGACCTTTTCTCTCCTCTCGCAGCTGCACCGGTCATCGAATCGGATCACGACAGGACGGATCTCCAAAAGGGCGGCCAGAAGCTTTTCCGTCTCCTCGGCACCCAGCTGTTCTTCCCACATGCGTATGATCCATTCCGGCATGGAATATCTGCGGGATTTTTCGGCAGGACTGTCCGGTCTGTCCGAGCTTTTCGTGAAGCCGGTCCCCCTGATGCTGCCGCTGCCGTGCATTTCCTGGATTTTTCCTTTTTCTCTGACGACCGTGCGCAGGATGCCGTTCACAAATCCGGCCAGCTCTTTTTTGCCCATGGCCTTGGTCAGTTTTACCGCCTCATTGCAGGCGGCCGGGTCCGGGACTGCGTCCATATACAGGATCTGGAAGATCCCCATACGAAGTATATCGCGGATCACTGGTCTGATCCGGACACCTTTTTTTGTATATCTCCTGATGATATCGTCCAGTTCGATCCTTCGCTCCGTGACGCCTTCCGCCAGCCTTTTGGCAAAAGCTCTCTGTCTGCGGTCCATGCCTTCCCGCTCGCACCGGTCCAGCACTTCCTTGACCGCTATGTGGCTGTATGTGCCGTCCTCACGGATCTTTGCCAGGATCTCCAGGACCGCTTCTCTCTCATCTGTCCTCTTCAAATCAGCGCTCCCTTGTCAGTCTGAGTCCGGTCTCTGCCTTTGTGCCCAGCAGGAAAGCCTGTGTGCTCATTCTCTTCTTGCCCTCGTATTGAACCTCTTTAAGCGCAAGGATGCCGTCGCCGCAGTTCACGTAAATATACTGCTTGTCTGTGCCGGCCACCGTTCCCGGTTCACCGCTTTTAAGTCCGGCAGGAGCCGGTGCCTTGCCGGTGCTGAGGGCATCGCTGTCCGTATCTGTCGCGCACACGGCTGAGGCCCAGATCTTGAGCATCTTCCCGTTCATGAACGTGTAAGCGCCCGGCCAGCTGTTGAGTCCTCTCACCAGACGCTCGATCTTCACTGCCGGCAGATTCCAGTCAATATTGCCCATCTCTTTTTTGAGCATAGAGGCATAAGTGGAAGCCTCATCGTTTTGCCTGATCGGGGTCAGAGCCCCCTGTTCGATCAGAGGCAGCGCCTTCACGAGCAGTTCGCCGCCCAGCGAGGCCATCTTGTTATAGAGGCTCTCTCCGGTCTCCTCCGGATCCAGCGTGATCTCCTCCTGCATCAGGATATCTCCTGTATCCAGACCCTCATCCATCTGCATGATGGTCACTCCGCTCTTTTCTTCACCGTCGATCACAGCCCACTGAATCGGTGCGGCGCCTCTGTATTTGGGCAGGAGCGACGCGTGGACATTCACGCAGCCGAGCCGCGGAAGTTCAAGGATCTCTTTGCTTAAGATCTGGCCGAAGGCAGCCACCACGATCAGGTCCGGTGACTCCTCGCGCAGCCGCTGCACTGCCTCGGGATCTTTGACCTTGACCGGTGAAAAGACAGGGATCCCCCACTGATCGGCACAGACGTGGACCGGCGTCTTTATGACGCCTCTTCCGCGGCCTTTCGGTCTGTCGGGCTGCGTCACCGCAAGGGTCACTTCGCAGCCGTTTCTCATCATTGTCTCCAGTACTTGCGCCGCCAGATCCGGTGTTCCCATAAATACGATCTTCAATCCCTGTTCCTCCGTATGACTTACTTCTGTCCGCTTTCGGACTCCGCATCTTTGGCCGCTTCCGCCTCTTCCTGCGCCAGCAGCTCGTCCAGCTCCTCGTTGGTGTAGAGTTTTCCCTCCACCAGTTCCACGTACATATGTCCTTCGAGATGATCCAGCTCATGGCAGATCGCTCTCGCCAAAAGCCCTTCTCCTTCTATGGTATACTCTTCCATATTCTCATTGAAAGCCTTGGCGACGACATGCATGGGTCTTTTCACCTGTCCGCTCTTGCCGGGAACCGAGAGACACCCCTCCCAGCCGAACTGCTCGCCGTCACTCTCGATGATCTGCGGATTGATCATGACCAGCGGCTGGTCCTGCTCCGCGCTGACATCGATCACCACAAGTCTCTTGAGCATACCGACCTGGGGAGCCGCGAGTCCGACGCCGTCCGCCTCGTACATCGTCTCCTTCATATCCTCGATCAGTTTACTGATCTTGGGTGTGATCTCTTTGATTTCTTTTGCTCTCTTTTCGAGTACCGGGTCTCCCAGTTCCCGGATCGTTCTAAGTGACATCTCTTTACCGCCTTTCCTTTATTTACTGACACCGGAACCGTTTCAGAACGGGTTCACCGGATCAAAATCAAATTGGACCTGCACCATGGGATCTTTGCCGATCTTTTTAAGATAGGCCGCAAATGCCTCGGCGCGGTCTTTGCATCTCACCAGTTTATCATAGTTTTCGTCCTTGACATAGAGCACATAACGGTACTGGTCCCGGATCTTTGTGAGCGATGCCTGCGCGGGCCCGATCACGAATGCTTCCGGATCATCCCTTTTAAAGAGTTCACGGAGCTGTCCCGACAGTGTCTCGGCCCTCTCTTCCGATTCGGACTGCAGCTGAACGCACAGCATGTGGGCTGCCGGAGGATACATCAGAAGGGAACGGTATCTCATCTCCTCATCGAAGAATCCCTCGTAGTCCTGCGCTGCTGCGTATTGTACCGCGTAGTTCTCCGGCTGGTAGGTCTGGATCACTACACTCCCAGGTATATCTCCCCGCCCTGCTCTGCCGGCAGCCTGCGTCAGCAGCTGAAAAGTCCTCTCCGACGACCTGTAATCGCCGGCATGCAGCGACATATCCGCAAGAAGAATGCCGACAAGCGTCACGCCCGGAAAATCGTGTCCCTTCACGATCATCTGCGTGCCCACCAGAATATCCGCCTCCCGGTTGGCGAAAGCGGACAGGATTCTGTCATAGCTGCCCTTGCGGGCTGTCGTATCCGCATCCAGGCGCAGCACTCTTGCCCCGGGATACCGCATTTTCAGATGCTCTTCAATTTGTTCCGTGCCCGCTCTCAGACCCGAGATGTAGGGAGATCCGCACTCCGGACACTCCCTGACATTCATCCTCTCGTAACCACAGTAGTGGCAGACCAGTTTCCCGCTCCTGTGCAGTGACATCGACACGTCGCAGTGCGGACATTTGATGACTGTCCCGCAGGAGCGGCACAAGACAAATCCCGCCATACCGCGGCGGTTCAGAAAGAGGATCGACTGTTCTCCTTTCTTTAGCCTGTCTTCCAGAAGCTCCTGCAGTTTCCTTGAGAGGATCGACCTGTTGCCGCTGCGAAGCTCGTCCCTCAGGTCTGTGATCTCCACATCGGGGAGCGTACCTCCCGTCAGACGCTCCCTGAGCGTATAGAGACGGTACAGACCGCTCTTTGCTCTGTAATAGGACTCCAGCGACGGCGTCGCGCTTCCCAGCACCAGGCATGCTTTTTTCATCACAGCGATCTGCTGTGCCACCTCGCGCGCATGATATTTTGGCATCGATTCGTTCTTGTAGCTGGTCTCGTGCTCCTCGTCCACGACGATGACGCCGAGATTCCCAAAGGGCGTGAACAGTGCGCTCCGCGGCCCGATCATGACATCGATCTCCCCTCGTCTTGCGCGCTCCCACTGATCCGCCTTCTCGCTCTCTGAGAGAGAGGAGTTCATCACCGACACCCGGTCGCCAAAATATCGATAGAACCGCATCAGTGTCTGATAGGTCAGGGCGATCTCTGGGATCAGCATGATCGCCTTCCCACCGCGCTCAACAATGCCGCGGATGATCGCGATGTAGACTTCTGTCTTTCCGCTTCCGGTGATCCCGTGGATCAGACTCACCGGGCATACGTTCTGCGCGCCCTCGCCGCCTCTGCCGTGCATTGCGTCGTAGTCCGCAAGTACGCCGTCCACGATGGCCTTCTGGCTCTCACTCAGCTCTCTTCCGGCACCGTGTGACTCGTGAAACTGAACCGGATTGCGAAAGGTCTCCTCTTC
The DNA here is from genome assembly GCA_902801585.1 of uncultured Lachnospiraceae bacterium. The sequence continues at coordinate 63,457 of CADCIU010000005.1, forward strand.
CGTCACGCGGATCACACCGGCGGACGACATCGCACGGATGACCGGAGCGGTAATGTGAAGCTTGTTAAGGACCAGACTGTAAGGCTGTCTGGGCACCTCCATAAGTTCCCTCAAAAGGCGCTCCCGGGCGACCTGATGCTTTTGCCGGTATATAGCCAGCTGTGCCTCGGCCTCATCCCTGTCAAGGATGAGCTCGATCTCCCTGTTCTTTACCGGTTTGCCGGGCTTCCGGGAAGCCAGTACCGTCTTAAGCGCCGCTGCCATCGTGGAACCGTACTGCGTTTTCATCCATGCTGCCAGCGCGATCGCGAACGCGCCGTCCTTGTCCTCGGTGTACCCGCTGTCGTTCACGGGCAGCTCCGCGATCTCCTTGACCATCTCCGGCGGGAGGCCGCATTCCTCCGTGAGGGCAATGACATAGCCCTTTCGCATGACGTTGCCCTTGCCGAAAGGTACCAAAACAAGGCTCCCGGGCAGCAGAACATTCTGCATTCTCTCAGGAACCTTGTATATAAAAGGTCTGTCCAGTTTGTTATAAGCGATATCAATGATTATCTCTGCGTATCTGTTCAAGCTTCCTCCAATATCTCCCTGATCAGCACGCGCTCGTCCATAGGATATCTATGGCCTTTGATCTCCTGGTAGTCCTCATGCCCCTTGCCGGCCAGGACCACGATGTCACCGGGCTCGCCGCTTCGGATCGCATACCGGATGGCATCCTTTCTGTCGGGGATCGTCACAAATTTTCCATCCGTGCGCCTGATCCCGGTCACGATATCTTCGATGATCGCCATCGGCTCCTCATCTCTGGGGTTGTCCGATGTGATGATGCTCAGATCCGCGAGTTTTCCGCTCACCTCGCCCATCTCAAAGCGCCTGCTGCGCGCGCGGTTTCCGCCGCAGCCGAAGAGACAGACCAGCCTGTGCGGGTTATACTCGCGCAGTGTCGTCAGAAGAGAGTCGAGCGCCATCGCGTTGTGCGCATAGTCGATCATCAGCGTAAAGTCATCGCTCACCCTCACCATCTCGATCCTGCCCTTGACATGGACCTTAAGAAGAGCCTTTTTGATCTCCTCGGCTGTGACGTCGAAGTGCCTGCAGACAGCGATCGCGCACAGAGCGTTATAGACACTGAACCGCCCGGGCGCAGGGACCTCCGCGTGGAAATCGAGCAGTCCCTTCACGTCAAAAGCCACCCCGAGTTCACCGGGCTTTTTGATCAGCTGCAGGTTGTCTGCATACAGATCCGCCTTCGGACTCAGGCCGTAAGTTTCCACACTGCAGGTGCGGCCGTCGAGGATCCGCTCGTGGTAAGGGTCGTCTGCGTTGACGATCCCCACGCGGCACTGCCTGAACAGAAGGCTCTTGCAGCCAAGATAATCATCGAAATCCTTGTGCTCCGCCGGGCCGATGTGATCGGGCGACAGATTGGTGAATATGCCCAGATCGAAGATAAATCCCTGCGTTCTGTGCAGCATGAGGGCCTGAGAGGATACTTCCATGACGACCGCCTGTATGCCTGCGTCCGCCATATCCCGGAAAGTCTTCTGCAGGACGGTGGATTCCGGCGTCGTATTATGTGCCTTGATCCTGACATCCCCGTAAAGCGTCTCGATCGTCCCGATCAGGCCTACCTTCAGGCCGGCTGCTTCCAGAATGGACTTGACCATATAAGTCGTCGTCGTTTTTCCCTTTGTGCCGGTCACGCCGATGATCTTCATCTCCGAGGCCGGGTTTTTGTAGTACGCCGCCGCAATATATGCCATTGCATAGCGCGTGTCCTGCACCCTTACGATGACAGGATCTTTGACAGGCGTTTTTCCCTCGAGATCCGACAGATCCAGATCCTTTTGCACGACCAGTGCTGCGGCGCCGTCCATCAGCGCCTGCCTCGCAAATTCATGGCCGTCACGGACAGCTCCGACGATGCAGAAAAAGAGACAATCTTTTGATATCTTGCGTGAGTCATTGACGATCTCACTGATCTGCGTGCCGCGAAGCGCCCTGACCTTGTCCGGATCGGTGATAAACGCACCTGACAAAGTGTTGAAATGATAATCCAGTTTACTGACCAGTTCCGCAATTTTCATCTGTATCTCCTAAATGGCTTTGCAATTAATACGCTCTTCATTACCGGCAGCGGATCCTGAAATCCTTCACGATATACTGCAGGCTCTCTCTCCCGTTCCATGAATTGATGTCGGGATAATACATCATATCTATTGTAACATTTCCTGCTCCCATGAGAAGCCCTTTAAATACAGGTCTTCCGGCATTCATGTCCAGCTCCCAGGCAAAGGCATCTGCATCGCCGAACCGGATCAGGTCCAGCTTCTTTCCTCTCTCATCACATGCGCCGAGGCGCACCACATTTCTGTTTTTTCCCAGTACCCTTGCCGACAGCAGCCGGATATTTCTGGTGACGAACAGCGGCTTGGGATTGGCTGTCCCGCAGGGCTCGAGCAGCGCCAGCTCTTTCGTGAGAGCAAGATCCATCAGTGCCGGCGGCAGCTCCATATCCGCCCGTATGGTCTCCTGCAGGTCCTCCGGCGTCAAAGTACAGTTTTCCTCCACTTTGGATGAAAAGGTACTGAAATTCTCTTCCTTCATCGTAAGCCCGCCCGCCATCTTGTGACCTCCGAACTTTACAAACAGGTCAGAGCAGGCATTCATTTGGGCGTACATATCATAAGCCTCGATCGACCGCCCTGATCCTTTCAGCAGTCCCTTTCCGGTATCAGTCAGGACAAATGTCGGGCGATGCATGCTCTCCTTGATCCTGCCCGCTATGATTCCCGCGAGAGATTCGTGGCAGTCCCGCAGCAGAAGCACCAGCACTTTCCTGTCCTGCATATGCTCCTGTGCGATCAGGTTCTCTGCCGCCTTTGTCCCTTCGATCGTCATGCTCTTTCGGCTGTCATTGAGGTCTCTGAGCTGCTGTGCACACCGAAGCGCCTCATCCGGATCGTCCTCCATAAAGAGTTCCAGTCCGCGGATCGCGCTGTCCAATCTCCCTGTCGCATTCAGGCATGGACCGATCACAAACCCGGCGTGATAACAGGTGAGCGGCGTATCTGCCAGTCCGTTCACTGACAGGATCGCTCTGAGTCCGGGATTATCGGACAACGATGCTGCCTTAAGCCCTTCCCGGACCAGAATCCGGTTCTCATCAAGGAGCGGCATGACATCGCAGACCGTCGCCAATCCTGCAAAGGGCAGGAGATGCCGGAGCAGTTTACTGCAGGCATCGCTGTTTTCTCCGCCCAGCATCTTACCCGCAAGGAGAAGGCTGATCTTGAGGGCCACGACGGCCCCGCAGATCTCCGGGAAAGGATAACTCTGTCCCCCGCTGAGCTGAGCGGGGATCTTGGGATCGACGACTGCCGCTGCAGGCGGAAGGAGATAATTTCTGTTTCCGTCTTCGTCCAGACGGAAAGGAACTTCATGGTGGTCCGTCACAATGACTGTCATCCCCCATTCTGCAGCTTTTATGAGCGGTTCCGAGGCCGCGATGCCGTTGTCGCACGTTATGATCGTGTCAATACCATCCTCAGCAGCGCATCGGACCAGCCGCTCGTTGATACCGTAGCCGTCTCTCATGCGTTCCGGGAGCACAGCGTCTGCATCGGCACCGCATTGCCTGAGCGCATACCAGAGAGTATAGGACGCACAGATCCCGTCCACATCGTAATCCCCTATGATACGGAACCTCTTGCCTTCCTTTATCTGTTCAGCCAAAAGATCGACCGCCTTCCCGGCATCCGGAAGAAGACGGGGATCGTGGAGGTCTTCCAGGCCTCCCTCCAGAAACAGCCTCGTCTCATCTACTCCCACGACATCCCGGTTGCGGATCAGTCTGGCAAGGATCGGCGATATACCGCAGGCTGCCGCTATTTTGCCAAAATCCGCCCGCTTGGCGGACACTGTCCATTTCTTTTTGCCCAAATACCTACCCCCATACAAAACGCCTTGCTCAAGGCGCGAGGAAAAATCTGCGTTTATCTATGTGAAAAACGAGGGAACGGACCGCATCCGTTCCCTCAATTTCATTTTGCCCAGATCAGACGACGATCTTAGCCTTATTTCTCTCTTCGATCTCTTTCTGCTTCTGAAGCTTTCTCTCCTTCTTGGACAGGTTGGAGCTGCCTTTCTTCTTGGAGCTGCTCTGTCCGCTATTGCCACCGCTTCCGTTTCCGCCGTTTCCGGCTTTGTCAGAAACATCGTCGTCCTTGGCGGACTTGATCTTCGTGCGCAGCAGGTGCCACAGAGGACCTGCGATACAGACGGATGACCAGCATCCTGCGATGATACCGACCATCAGAGGAAGTGCGAATTCCTTGACGGACGCGACGCCGAAGATATAAAGCGCCATGACCATAAAGAATGTGGTCAGTGATGTAAATATACTTCTGGAAAGAGTCTGGCTGACGCTGGTATTGACAACATCCTCCAAAGTAGTTCCGGATCCTCTTCTCTGAAGATTTTCGCGCACACGGTCGAATACGACGATCGTGGCGTTGATCGAGTAACCGACGATCGTAAGCATGCAAGCGATAAATGTGCTGCCGACACTGATCCTGAGGATCGCGTAAGCCGCGAGTACGATCAGGCAGTCATGTGCAAGGCAGATGACGGAGGAGGCGCCGAAACGCGCATCCTTGAACCGGAGCCAGATATAGATCAGCATCAGGCCCAGTGCTAAAAGGACCGCGAACTTTGCAGCCGTTTTCATCTCCGAGCTGATCGTGGAACTGATCGTCTCGGAAGTGATATTGTCCTTGTCGACATTAAACTGATCCTGCAGCGCGACGGCGAGAGCTGTGCTCTTTTCCTCGTCCAGTTCCTTGGTCTTGAAGATCACTTCGCTGCTGCCCGCGACCTTCTGCACCTGGGGATTCGTATCTCCCGTCTTCTCTACCACGACCGGAACGACCTTCTCATTGATCTCTTCCAGGCTCATGTCCTCGCTGAAGGTGACATTCGTGGACGTTCCGCCGACGAAATCAAGGCTGTAATTGAGAATACCTCTGCCACCGGAGAGGTTCACACCCATTCCGGCAAAACCGGCGATGATCAGGGCTGCGGAGATCGCGAAGACGATCTTTCTCTTAGAGACAAAGTCAATGATCTTAACTTCTCTTCCCCTGCCGTAGAGCTTCACATCCTGTGCGCCGAGCGCGTAGAAAATGTTCATGAGCAGTCTGGTCACGACCAGTGCTGTGAACATGGAAACGATGATACCGATCGCCAAAGTGCTGGCAAATCCCTTGATCGTGCCGCTGCCGCGCCAGAAGAGGACTGCTGCTGCGATCAGTGTCGTCACGTTGCCGTCGATGATCGCAGAAAGAGCCTTGCTGTATCCGCTCTTAATGGCAGTTCTGACATTTCTGCCGGCTGTGATCTCCTCGCGGATTCGGGCGAAGATAATTACGTTCGCATCTACTGCCATACCGATGGAAAGCAGGATACCTGCAATGCCGGGCAGCGTCAGCGTCACGTCAAAGCCGTTGAGAACAATCTCGACGATCAAAATATAGATGCAGAGCGCAATACTCGCACAAAGGCCGGGAAGCCAATAAACTGCGATCATTAAGATGCAGACCAGTGCAAAACCGAGAATACCTGCCGTCTTGCTGGTCTTGATCGCATCCTGTCCCAGCTGAGCGCCTACGATCTGTGAACGAAGTCTCTGCAGTTCGACCTTCAGTCCGCCGATACGGATATTCGACGCCAGGCTCTCTGCGTCTTCCATCGTTCTCTCGCCGGTGATCACTGCGCGGCCGTCTGTGATCGCAGCCTGTACTCTCGGGACAGAGATGAATCTGCCGTCATAGAAAATACCGATCGTTTCACCGCCCGCATAAGCTTTGGTCGTCGCATCCGCGAACTTCTGCCTGCCTTCGTCAGTGAATGTCAGTGCTACTACGATCTCCTGATTGTTCATGTTATCGTTCTGATAAGTTGCCTGTGCATCTGCAACATCGGTTCCTTCCAGAACGACCTCTCCGTCGGCGATGATCTGGTCCAGTTCCTTGGTAAGAACATAGTTCTGTTCACCGGACGCATCTATGCCGATCTCATAGTTGTCGTTTCCGTTATCATCTTTCTGCCTGATAAAATACAGAGAGCCGGGGCGTCCCAGTTCATTCAGGATCTTGTTGGTCTCTTCGACGCCGGAAATGCCGGGGATCTCGATGTTGATCCTGTCGGCACCTTCCATATAGACCTGTGCCTCCGTGCTGTACTGGTCGACACGCTGCTGAAGCTTGTAGACTGTATCTGCCATATCCTCCGCTGAAGGGGTTGTCTCGCCTACCGCCTCATAAGTGATACTGGCGCCTCCCGCGAGGTCAAGACCCAGCTTGATGTTGTGATAAGATCCTCTGTGCCCATCGCCGAAACCGACCAGAGCGGTAAAGGCCATTAGTCCTGTGATGACCGCTGTGATGATCAGAGCGATGACTGCTCTCGATTTTTTCATGCCGTTTCTCCTTCTAACATATCCTGGCTGTTCGCATAAAAAAGGCTACAACCTTTGAAATTATAGCACAAATAAAATTTTTGTAAAACGTTTTCTATTCTCAGGAGCAATTTTCTGCAAAAGACCGCCGCCCCGGCTCAGGATCTGTATCCTTTCGCCGGGGCGGCAGCTTCTCAGAATCTGATTCAATCATTCTGATATCATTGCTCTGATTTCATTATTCTGATTTATTAACTCTGTTCTGATTACTCTTTTACCTCTTCTGCAGTCGTCTGGGCCGGCTGGACACCGGGCATTCCGGTCACATTCACATTTCTTGTCACCTTCGCGTCATACGTGTTGGCACGGATGATCTCGGAGAGATCCACACCGGTCGCCTGGGACATCGTGTCAAAGACCTGCTTCATGACGATCGGCATATTGCCGGAGATCTGTGTAGCACCGCTGTTTCCGTCCCCGGTTCCGTAGATATTGATGCTGTCGATCGAGCTGAGAGGCTTCGCGATCTCGCTCGCCATCTGGGGCATGATCTTGATCATCATCTCTACGATCGCAGCGCTGTTATACTTCTTATAAGCCTCAGCGCGCTTCTCCATTGCTTCCGCTTCTGCAAGACCCTTGGCCTTGATGGCTTCTGCTTCCGCGAGACCCTTGGCAGCAATACCGGCCGCCTCGGCGTCATACTTGGCTTTGATACCGGCAGCTTCCTGCTCTGCGCTGAACCTGTCAGCCGCTGCCTGTGCTTTTCTGGCATCTGCCTCACGTTCCTGCTCGAACTGAGCTGCTTCCGCTTCCCTCTGTCTTTTGGCGAGTTCGGCTTCCGCTTTCTGCTCCGTCGCATATCTCTCCGCTTCCGCCTGCTTTCTGACGTTTGCGTCGAGCTCTCTCTCTTTGATCGCGACCTGGCGCTCTCTGAGGTCTGCCTGGCGCTCTGCCTGTGCGATCTGCGCGTTGACAGTCTCGGTGTTGACCTGTTTCATCTGGATCTGTTTCTGGATATCGTAAGCGGCATCCGCTTCTGCCATCTTGGTATCCTCGATCTTCTTCAGATCCGACTTTCTCATAGCCAGTTCGTTATTCTTCTGTGCGATCTCCAGATTGGAAATGACTCTCGCGTCATTTGCTTCTCTTGCCGTCTCGGCCTGCTTGATCGCGACGTCTCTCTCTGCCTCCGCTTTTGCGATCGCCGCCTCTTTCTGGATCTTGGACATGTTGTCCTGACCCAGCGCATTGATCAGTCCGTTCTCGTCGATGACCTTCTGGATATTACAGGAAATGATCTTGATACCCAGATTGTTCATATCCGACTGCGCCTTTTCCTGGACCTGGTCACCGAAAGCCTTGCGGTCCGAGGAGATCACCCTCAGTTCCATCGTTCCGATGATCTCACGCATATTACCCTGAAGTGAATCCGTGAGGGCTTTGATGATCTGCGCTTCATTCATGTTCAGGAAGTTCTTGGTCGCGAGGTCAATGCCGGGCACCAGTCTGTAATGCTCACCTTCATGGGCATCGCCGGCAGGATACGTGTAACTGCCGTTGGGATCGGCTACCTTCACCATCTCGTTGTCGGACATGACAGCGACCTTGGCGATCGCGTCGATGTCGACGCCGATAAAGTCCTTGGTCGGAATATACCCGTTCGTCTTGATGTCGACAGAGACCTGCCTCAGAAGAAGTTTATCCATTCTGTTGAGGAGCGGGATGCATAGTCCTGCTTTACCGATCAGGATCCTCTTCTTCCCTGCACCGGAAATAATAAATGCTGTGTCCGGCGGAGCCTTGACATAACTGGTCGTGATCAGAAGTGATATCAGCGCGATGATTATGACAGCTCCGATGATCGGATATACAAATGCGGGTATCATACTTTCCTCCGTTTCCGCAAAGCACATACATGCTTTACTCAATTTCCCTAATGCAAATGAACAATGCGGCAGCGGATCCCGGGATCCACACTGCCTTTGTCTGTCAAAGTGCATTATACACCTTTTTCATTTCTTTGCATCCGCGTTTTTGCATCCCGCGTTTGATTTCATGAAATGTTCACACCTTAAAGAAAAGAGTGGTATAAGAAAAGAGTTTTTAAGAAAATAGTTTTATAAGAAAAGAGTGGTATTTGCGCTGTCCCAATGCGCGCTGAACTTCCCCGTATGCCAAAAATCACGATATATAGTTCAAATCTGAATGATTCTGTATTTTTTCTTTCAAAACATACAGCAAATGCACGACTGTTCCGTTGCGTCGGTCTCCTGCTTCCGATTACAATCTCTGACACAAAGGGCCGCCACCCGGTGTCCCGCAAATCTCAGAGGATCGGAGGACAAACATGTACAGCAGTATAACCACAGGCGCAGTCCACGGAATAGACAGTTATCTGATGCAGGTCGAAACGGACATTTCCGAGGGACTGCCTTCCTTCAATATGGTGGGTTTTATGAGCGGTGAAGTGCGGGAGGCCGGTGAGCGTGTCAGAGTCGCTCTGAAAAACCTGGGGATCCGTCTCCCTGCCAGAAGGATCACCGTGAACCTTGCGCCGGCAGGGATCCCCAAGAGAGGGATCGTGATCGATCTCCCTGTCTGCGTGGGACTCCTTGTCTGCCTCAGCTATTTAGACCCGGAAGATACGGAAGGAGTCCTGGTCGCCGGCGAGATCGGACTGAGCGGAGAGATCCGTCCTGTCAAAGGTATTCTCTCCATCGTGATGCAGGCGCGGGACAGCGGGATCGGTACCTGTCTCGTGCCATCCGGCAATGTCGGAGAAGGCGCGATGGTGCACGGGATCAAGGTGGTCGGCGTCCGGTCGCTTTCTGAGCTGATCGCTTATCTCAGGCGGGATCCCGCTCACAGAGATGCTTTTATCCGGCCGGTGCGCCTGGATGCGGAAGAAATACTTCTTAGTCACAGACTGACCCGCTATCCGGATTTTGCCGGGGTGCACGGACAGAGCCAGGCCAAGAAAGTGCTTGAGATCGCCGCCGCAGGATTCCACAATGTCCTGATGACCGGTCCGCCCGGCACGGGAAAGACCATGCTCGCCAAATGCCTGCCGGGCATCATGCCTCCTCTCTCGACGGATGAGGCGCTTGAGATCACAAGAATTTACAGCGCTTCCGGTATTTTGCCGGAAGATACGCCGCTGATCGCAGAGCGCCCTTTTGTGGCACCGCACCATTCAGTCACCAAAGCGGCTTTGATCGGCGGCGGCAAGATCCCGGTCCCCGGACTCATCTCACAAGCACATCTCGGCGTTCTGTTTCTCGATGAATCTGCTGAGTATTCCAAGGAAATTCTCAATCTTCTGCGGCAGCCGCTGGAGGATCATATGATCACCATCCGAAGGCTGTACGGCGCATATCGCTATCCCGCAAGATTTCTGCTCATAGCGGCAGCCAACCCCTGTCCCTGCGGGTATTATCCCGATATGAACAGATGCCGGTGCTCTCCCTATGAAGTCATGAATTATCAGAAAAGGATGTCCGGTCCCCTCGTTGACAGGATCGATTTCAGAGTCAGTGTGAACCGTGTGAAATCGGAGGATCTGCACCATGACCGGCAGGAGGAGTCCAGCAGCATGATCCGTGCGCGAGTCGCGGAGGCGGTTGAAAGACAAAAGAAACGTTTCGCAGGAACTCCGTTTCGTTACAATGCCGATATGGACGCAGATGCGGTGGAGAAGTTCTGTGCTTTGGACTCTCACCTCTCAGGGACCATGCGCAAATTGTACGAACGTCTTGGCATGAGTGTCCGCGGATATCACAAGACGCTCAAGATGGCCAGGACCATCGCGGACCTGGAAGGCAGAGAGAAGATCTTGGAACGGGATCTCATGATGGCTGTGGGATTTCGGCTTCCGGAAGAACAGAACAAAGAGAAACGCGGTTCCGGAAGAGAATACAAGGAATTCGCAGACCGGATCAAGGTCAAAATGCGGCCGGCCGAAAAGGAGACATTCCCCGATCATACGGTCCTTAATGATTCGGCTTTGAGTGATTCAGTCGTAAAAAGAGAGGAGAACGAATGTGCAATAATGGATTGAACCCGCATGCATGCTGGCTGGCGGGGATCGAAGGAGTAGGCAGCCGCTGCATAAAGGCTCTCCTGCGGCATGCGTCCTGCGCTGAGGAAGTCTATACAATGAGCGAAAAAGAAATTGTATCTTGTCTGACCGCATCTAAGATCAAGACAGGCACCGCAGAAAAAATGGCCGCACTCATAATAAAAGCGCAAAATAGAGATGTCCGGGAAGAGCTCATGAAACTGCACAAGCGGAATATCCGCTTTACCAGCCAGGAAGATGACGACTATCCGGGCAGGCTCAGGGGCATACCGGACAGTCCCTACGGACTGTACTATTACAACAGGCTCCCCGATGAGAATAAACCCTGTGTCGCTATCGTGGGCGCAAGGAACTGCTCCGGATACGGCAGGGATCAGGCCAGGATCTTCGCGGAGAGACTGGCAGAAAACGGGATCTCGATCGTGAGCGGCATGGCCCGGGGAGTTGACGGGATCGCCGGAAGGGCGGCACTGAGTGCCGGCGGAAGCTCCTTTGCTGTGCTCGGGTGCGGCGTCGACATCGTCTATCCCAAAGAAAACGCGGACCTTTACGCGTCACTCAGGCAAAATGGAGGGATCATTTCCGAAAACCGGCCGGGTACGCAGCCCCGCTCAGTCCTCTTTCCCATGCGCAACCGGCTCATCAGCGGACTTGCTGATGCGGTACTCGTCATTGAAGCGCGCAGGCGCAGCGGCACCGTGATCACTGTCGACGCAGCACTTGAGCAGGGACGGGATATATTTGCACTGCCGGGGAGGGTCAGTGACAATCTCAGCGACGGATGCAATTTTCTGATCTCCCAAGGCGCAGCCATCGCCTGCTCTCCGGACAGCATGATCGAGTATTTCTATGGTGTATCCGACAGGGGCACCGATCTTTCCCAGCAAATGCGGCAGGCGCGCAATCAGAGAGCTTCGGGTCTGTCGGGGCTGGAGTCAGTGCTGTTCGATGTCTTAGGGGAAGGGACCATCATGGAATCGGAGTTCCTTCACAGCAGGGCGGAAGCCATAACGGGCCATCGGATCAGCGTGGAGGAATTCGTAGGCTGCATGGTGGGCCTTCAGATGAAAGGATTCGCCGCAGAGATCGGAATGGGACATTACAAGGGTATATAGATTTCAGAGTAAATAGTCCGCCATCACATAATTGGCTACATCGAGCCCGTAATCAGTCAGTGCGATCCGGTCTTTCGACCGCAGGATCACGCCTTGGGCTTCATGCTTTGCGATCACTTCCGAAAATCTCCTGTCCGGTTTCTCACCGAATCGCTCTTCAAATGCGGGAACGGAAACGCCTTCTGTCATACGAAGCCCGAGAAACATGAACTCTTCCATCTGTTCATTCGGAGTCAGGATCTCCCTCTCGCATCGAAGCGATGCGGGATCTCCTTCTTCGACCGCATTCGCATAAGAGGCCATATCCGCAGGATTTTGGAATCTCTCCCCCGAGATATAGGACGAAGCTCCCAGTCCCAGGCCGAGATACTCATGCCCCGTCCAATAACCGCAGTTGTGACGGCACGCATAGCCGTCACGCGCATAGTTGGAGATCTCATACCGCCTGTAACCGTATTCTCCCAACAGGTCTTTGGTCAAACGGTACATTGCACGGTCTTCCTCTTCGGAGGGGAGCTGCGGCAGCTGCATGCGGGAAAAGGGAGTCCCCTCCTCAATGATCAGGCTGTAAGCTGATATATGCTCCGGTCCGAGGCTGACCGTCTGCAGCAGCGTTTTCTCCCAATCCGAGACCTTCTGGCCGGGCAGTGCGGACATCAGGTCAAGATTGATATTGTCAAACCCTGCTTTCCGCGCCTCGCCGAAGATTTTTCGCGCCTGATGTGCGCTGTGAATCCTGCCGAGCATTTGCAGTTCCGCGTCGCTGAAAGACTGCACACCGATCGACAGACGGTTAACGCCTGTCCGTCTGTATGCACTGAGTTTCTCCCGATCCGCTGTCCCGGGGTTGATCTCCATACTGATCTCTATATTGATCTCCGGATCAGACTCATCAGCGCTGATCTGGAACGTGTCGTATATCGTCTCCATGAGGCGTGAAAGCTGTGAAGGCGTCATCAGCGACGGCGTTCCGCCCCCGATAAAGATCGTGTCCACGGGTCCTTTCACTTCCTCCCTTCTGAGTACGATCTCACGGCATAACAGCTGCATATAGTTTTCTCTCGCTTCATCAGAAGCCGGTCCCGACAGAAAATCACAATACCTGCATTTTCTCTCACAAAAAGGAAAATGCAGGTACAGGGAGACCGGCTTTGTGCGGTTTCGATCGATCATAACAAACGATTTCCTCAGTTTCCGGAATCAAGCTTTAATACATTCATGAACGCTTCCTTCGGAATCTCCACGTTTCCGACGATCTGCATTCTCTTCTTACCTTCCTTCTGCTTCTCTAACAGCTTCTTCTTTCGGGAAATATCGCCTCCGTAGCACTTGGCAAGGACATCCTTGCGCAGCTGGCGGACCGTTTCGCGGGCGATGATCCGACCGCCCACCGCCGCCTGGATCGGTACGTCGAAGAGCTGTCTCGGAATCTCTTCCTTGAGTTTCTCACACATCTTGCGGCCCCTCTCATAGGCGCCGGCCGAGTGCACGATAAAGGAAAGTGCATCTACGGGTTCTTTGTTGACCAGAATATCCATCTTGACCAGTTCGCTCGTCTCATATCCCTTGAGATCGTAGTCGAAGGACGCGTATCCTCTGGATCTGGATTTGAGCGCGTCAAAGAAATCGTAGATGATCTCATTGAGCGGCAGCTCATATTTGAGGACCGCACGCGTTTCTTCGATGTATTCCGTATCGAGATAGCGTCCGCGTCTCTCCTGGCACAGCTGCATGATAGGTCCGATGAACTCTGTGGTCACCATGATCTCCGCATTGACGATCGGCTCCTCCATGTGCTCTATTTTGGCGGGGTCGGGCAGGTTGGAGGGGTTGGTCAGCTCGATCATCGTGCCGTCCGTCTTGTAGACCTTATAGACAACGCCGGGCGCCGTGGAGATCAGGTCCATGTCATATTCGCGCTCAAGCCTCTCCAGAATGACTTCCATGTGCAAAAGTCCCAAAAATCCGCAGCGGAAGCCAAATCCCAGAGCCAGTGAGGTCTCCGGTTCAAAAAACAGAGATGCGTCGTTGAGCTGCAGTTTTTCCAGTGCGTCGCGCAGGTCAGGATACTTGGCGCTGTCAGCCGGATACAGGCCGCAGTAGACCATTGGCTGTGCTCTCTTGTATCCGGGAAGCGGCTCGCTGCACGGGCGCTCATTCTCCGTAACAGTGTCGCCGACGCGGGCATCCTTGATGTTCTTGATGGAGGCCGTGAAATATCCCACCTGTCCGGCTGCCAGTTCATCACAGGGAATGAACTGGCCGGGACCGAAATATCCCACTTCCACGACTTCCGCCGTCGCTCCCGTTGCCATCATCCGGACCGGCATGCCCTTTCTGATCACGCCGTCCCTGATGCGGCAAAAGACGATGACGCCGCGGTAGGAGTCATATAGTGAATCGAAGATCAGTGCTTTCAGGGGCGCCTGGGCATCCCCCTCGGGCGCCGGAATTTTGGCAACGACTGCCTCCAGCACTTCCTCAATGCCGATCCCCTGCTTGGCGGAGATCAGGGGCGCATCTTCCGCCTCGATGCCGATGACATCTTCGATCTCACGTTTGACCTCCTCAGGCATCGCGCTGGGGAGATCGATCTTGTTGATGACGGGAAAAACATCCAGGTCATGTTCCAGCGCCAGATACACGTTGGCCAGTGTCTGGGCCTGAATGCCCTGCGTGGCGTCGACGACCAGGATCGCTCCGTCACAGGCAGCCAGCGAACGGCTGACCTCATAATTGAAATCCACGTGGCCGGGGGTGTCGATCAGATTAAGGATATACTCTATGCCGTCCTTCGCCTTATAGATGAGGCGCACCGCCTGACTCTTGATCGTAATGCCCCTCTCCCGCTCCAGTTCCATATTGTCGAGGACCTGATCCTGCATTTCACGGCTCGTGAGGAGACCCGTCCTCTCGATCATGCGGTCTGCCAATGTGGACTTACCGTGATCGATGTGGGCAACAATGCAGAAGTTCCTGGTCCTTTCCCGGATACTGTCGTAGTGATTTGATGCCATATGATTATCGTTATCCTTTCTATCAGCTGTTCTCGTTGATATAGATCTGCACTCTGCTCTGAATGACCCCTGCGGCATCCTCCGCCGATTTCTGTCCGGCAAAGTATGCAGCCGCCTCCTCCGCGATGATATTCTCGACGTTCACGTCATAATATGCCTCGCTGTCAAGGTCCTTCAGGAAACTGTACATTTGGTCGATCTCCGTATCCGAGATCCTGGGAAGCGCTATGTCCTCGCCTCCGATATTGACGATGATGTGGTCTTCCACCTGATTGCCGTTCTCGTCTTCATAGTAGAGGGGCTCCATTGCTTTGTTCGCAAGCTGATCGAGTGATGCGATGCTGACCGGCCAGTACATCTCAATAGAGTTCTGATAGTCATCCAGCAGGAACCGGCGCACGAAGCTCCAGCAAGCATCTTTTTCCTGAGAAGCCGCATTGATGGCGATCTCGAGCTGCGGGAAGATCGCTGCTTTGCCCGGTGTCTGTGAGGGGAATCCCGTCATTGTGATATCGGTGCCGAAAATGCCGTATTTGATGTTCACATACTCATCGAAGGTACCGATGGCATCTTTGTGGAACAGGGCTTTGCCGTTTCTGTAATCCGCGGAAGTGTCCTCCTGCCTGCTCTCATCGATCTTCTCCGGGAACTGGTTAATGAACTCGAGAAGCCTGATAAACTCCGGCGAATCGAAACTGCATTTGGACTGGTCCCAGTCAATGAACTGTCCGCCGCAGAGCTCCAGAGCTAGATAGAGAATTTCGTCCCGGGTTGAGATGCCGAACATCCTGCCCGGTTCTACGCCCTTCTTTTTGGCCAGTTCATCGGCAAAATCCAGTGTCAGGCCGGACCCGTCCCCGATGTCTTCGGTCTTGCCGGCGATCATACTGACATAGAATGAGGGAACGATCGCGAATGTTTTTCCGTCGACCTTAAATGCTTCCTGTATATTTTCGAGATACTCTTTCTGTGAGATCTCCTCGTCGCCCTCGATATAGGGTGTCAGATCTTCGAAAACGCCTTTTGCGGTATAGCTCTTGATCGGCATAGCGGCCGACAGGATCAGGATATCCGGTGCCATGCCTGAAGCGATATCTGTATTGAGCTTCGCCATTCCCTCAGTGCCTGTATCGGAATCATACTGCGAATAGTCCGTGATGGTGATCCTCACGTCCTTGCTCTGTTTATTGAATGCAAAGATCTGCTTTCTCACCTCATAGTCCAGATAATAGCATCCCAGCGTCAACGTCTTCCTGTTCGCGACGGTCTCTGCGTCGACCTTGGTCAGGATCTGCACCATGTTGGTGCCGGCATCGTCAGCAACGACTGCTGCGAGTCTGCCGTCATCCATCTCTGTCAGGCAGGGCATCGCCGTGATGTCCATATCCGAGTCCACATAGTCCAGTACTTTGACTGCTCCCGTATCATCCAGATTCATGCCGAAGACCGCATTGTTTCCGGTCAGATAGAACGCATAGCTCTTTCCGGGGAAAACAGAGACCATGCCGGCTTCGGAGGGAACGGGGTAATGTCCTGTAATGGAACCTGAACTGAGATCGATCGTGGAGATCTCATCGCCGGACTGTCCGAACGTCAGCGCTGCGACTGTGCCGTCTCCGAGCACATAAGGCGTGCAGCCGACAAGCTCGGGGGCTGTGCTGATATTTCTGATAAAGGTACCGTCATCTTTGCTGTACAGGTCCAGACCGTTCGAACCTCCCACCAGAACGCCTTCATCGCTGTAAGCGACCGCATTGATATAGAAGTCCAATTCCGCATTGTCGCCTGTTTGGACCGGCGCATTCCACAGTTCTGTTCCGTCTGCGGATATACATGTCAGCATGAACACTGCTTCTCCGCCTTCGAAAGGAAGATCTCCCTCTTCCTCCACAACCTCCTCTGCGATCAGCTCTTCTTCCGCATCGTACATAGAAGCATCATCCGGATACTCATCCTGGGGAGATGTGATCCCGTCATTTGCTTCTTCACTCTCCTCATCTGCGGGAGAAACCTCTCCTTCGGAAATGAATTCCTCGATCTCTTCATCCGGCCCGCCGGGCTCTTCTTCCATCGCAGCCTCTGCAGTGGGCCCGTAAGCTGCTTCTTCGTCACCGGCTCCCGGACCGGCATCATCGTTTCCGACATCGGATCCTTCCGCTCCGTCACCCGGCAGCTCGCTGCCGGCGTGCTCGTCGGGCTGTGTGCTCCCGTTTGCCGAAAATCCCGCCTCATCCGCGTCATAACTGATCCTGGCCACATAATAATTGCCGTCTGATCCGATCGACGTGCAGATAATGTCGTCCATACCGCCCATAAGGGGGCTGAACTGCAGATTTGATCCGTCCGGATCAAAGTTCAGCAGTACATGGCTTCCTGTATCCGAATCGCCGTAATAGAAACCTGTGGCATACAATTTGCCGTCTTTATAGTAAAGGCCGTCAACAGACAGATCACCGAGGGCTCCCTCGTCGTCCAGAATGATCTGCTCTGCGCTGTATACGCAATTTGTATCAGTGCTTTCTGTTTCCCCGCCGCCTGCAGCAGGTTTCTCTCCGCCGCCGCTGCTGCTACCACCTCCACATGCTGCCATGGTCAGGGCCAGAACTGCTGCTGTCATTATGCAGATCATCCTCTTTAATCGTTTCATGTTGCACCACCTTTCTGTTTTCCGAAATCATTTCAAATGGTATGCGCTCCTTCTCTTCTATCAGCGCCGGCTGACCTTGATTCTGATCAGCCTGTTCCTGTTTGCCCGGCTTTTCTGCCTGTTTCTCCCGATCCGGCTCGTCTTCCTTCTCTTCTGACTCTTCTTCCTCCAGATGCCTGTAGTACTCCGGATAGCGCTTCCGCGACTGTCTCTCGTACATATTCTCCTGCAGATTCCGTATATTGCCCATGACGGTCCACGGCTTATGCGTGTACCAATGGATCAGCATCCACAAAAGCAGCAGGATCGTAAAAATGATCAGTACAAACTCAAGAAGCAGCAGTGCCGCGAAGATCGTTTCCCATCCAATGGCCACGTTTTCCCAATAGGGATAGCGCACACTCTGCATCCTCATTCCCAAAAAAGCGAAATCTCTGAGATCGGTGAGCAGTGATCGGAAACCGTATCGGTTCGTGTTGTCCACAACGATCGCACCGATATCTTCTCCAAGGGATCGCTCCAGGACTGCCGCCGCATATCCCTCGACAGGGTTGGGCATCACGATCTCATATACCGTGATCCTGCCCGTATCTTTAAATGAAGTGTTGGCCTTTCCGACATTCTGTGAATCCCCGCTGCCATCCGCCTCATTTCCTCCCTTTGTGTCGTTCTCACTTCCGGAAGAAGTATCGCCTGCAGAGACATCTACAGTCTCAGATGCACTGCCCGAGGAATCCCCGCTGCCGGAGGCGTTGTCTGCGGAGGCATCACTTGCGTCTGTATCGCCTGCCGAATGATCGCTTGCGGAGGCATTGTCCACAGGGGAGTCATCTGCGGAGGCATCATCGCCGACAGGTTCATCGGTTTGGGCAGGGTCTGTCGACGTCCTGCTCGAACCGGTCTCCTGTTCCTGCGTGCCGGGAACAGCACTGTCATTTCCGTACTGGACCAGCGTCTTGTACTGCACGAAGACCAGATTGGTCGGCATTCCCGATTTCTCATAGAGACCGCCCTGCTGCTTTTTGAAAATTCCCGTGATCCGCAGGTGCATGTCCTGTACCTGTACGGTTCTCCCGATCACGTCGAAGGCTCCGAACAGTTTCCACGCCGTCTCTTCGTCCAACAGGATCTCATCTTTCATCAGGGAATCCGGCAGATAAGCGGCGCCTTCCGTCATCCTGAGCGGATGAAAGGTAAAAAAAGCGCCTCCCGTGCCGACCGCATCCACTGTGACTGTTTTCCGTCCGGCTGTGATATTCAGGCTTCCGGTCGCGCTGTAGCAGTCCTGCCACAGCCGCGCACCCGGCGTCTCCGATGTCAATTTGATCGAATCCTGCGCAAGGGCTGTGTTGATCTTGTATTCCAGCTCCCTTATCTCTTCCTGTTTCATAGCGCTGCCCACAGGAAGAAATACACTTACCTGGGCACTGGCCATTTCCGACCCCCATCGGGAGGCTTCCCCCTGGTCCTGGAAAGTCGCCGCCTTCACTATGCGGAAGAAATGGATCCCTGCAGCGAGAAGGAGCCAAAAAATGCAGACCTTAAAGGCTGTGATCTTCCAAGGCGTGATCCGTCTCCTGAGCCTTTTCTTCTTTTTGCTCACTGCTGTACATCCTCCGCAAGGCGCACCTGCGTTCCGGCAGATACCGGTCTGGTCGCGGTCGTGATGACATATTCATATCCGCTGAGGGCGCCCGATATAGCGGTAAGCAGCTCATCGCTGTCGAGCACCTGCACATCCACTCTGGTCGCGATATAGCGGTTGCCAAGAGGGCTCTCCTTGCTGCTCACGATCAGAATGAACTTGCCGTTGTTGTCCTCTCGCACGGCGCTGTTGGGCACTGTCAGATCATAGCTCTTTGAGTTTGCGCCGACGCTGAGCTGGACATTGTCGCCCGCTTCCACCTCGGGGCTCTGGATCTCAAATTTCAGGATTCTGGAGCCTGCCGTGTCGCTCGGATCCGGAGAGATGCTCAGAAGCTTTGCGCTGAATTCCGTGTAGGCCCACTCGTTCTGCGGCTTGGCCTCATCCCCCACTTTCAGGGTCTGTGCCTGCTCCTTTGTGCAGGTAAAGCTCACGGTCATTCCCTTGCCTTCCTGCTTGATGATCGCTCCGTTCGTATCCGATGCCGTTGTATCTCCCGCGCCGTATGACAGGGACACGATCGTTCCCGTGACCGGTGCCTTGACCGTCGCTCCCTTCTCCGCTTTCTCCAGCTTCTCTACTTTGGCGGCAGCTTCATCCATCGTCTTCTGGATCGATTTGAGTTCCAATTCCGCCTGGATGCTCTTGATCGTGCTGTCTCGTTTATTGGTCGCTTTGGTCAGCTCCGCCTCGGTCTCTGCTTTGTAAGCCTGCGCCTCCGAGAGCTTGCGGGCATCTTTTGCCGCCACCTCGGCTGCCTCTGTGGAACCCATACCGGAAGTATCACTGCCGCCTCCCAGTCTCTCCACTTCAAGGCCGGCCTCCATATCTTCCTGTACCGCCTCATTGTAATTGGAGTTGACTTCGTCGAGCCTCTCCTGCATTTCATCTTCGGTCAGGTACTCACCGTTTCGGATGCGCTCCACTGCTTCATTGGTGAGATCACCGCTGAAAAGTGCTTTCTGGAAATTGCTCTTGGCTTCATTGTATTCCTGTCTCGCGCTCTTAAGCTCTTCCGACTCGGCGTCCTGCAGTTCGTAGATGACATCTCCTTTTTTGACGTCGTCCCCGACGCGCACATTGACAGACGAAATGACTCGCGCATTCGGAACTTTAACGTTATAAGGATCTTCCACTTCCGCAGTTCCCGCGCCTCTGACTTTGGGGGAGATATCCCCTTTCTGCACGTACTGGGTCGCCACCTGGGGAAGCGAATAATTCATGATCGTATTGGAAAAGAACGTCAAAACCAGCATGATGGACAAGAAGACAATGGCAAAATTCTTGATCCCGTCTTTTCTTGTGTTCTGCTCGTACCGTTCTCTTCTTTCCTTGTCTTCAATTTCGTACATAAACCATTCACCTCGTATGAATCACCTGGTATGAACATTCACTGTGCGGCAGTACCTTGTACGCCGTTTATTCTTTGATCCCTCCCTGGTACAGGATGCCTTCCACCAGATACTCCTCTCCGTATAAGAAAAAGAGCATCGGCAGCACCATATAGATCACGGCAACCGCAAAAGCCAGAGAGATCTCCCCCGTGTTGATCCTTGACAGGAAGACAGACAGCGGATACATCTCCTCATTTTCCAAAAGGATAAGCGGCTGCTCGACCATGTTCCAGTAATCGATGAAGATCAGGATCGCGATCGATGCAAGTCCTCCCCGACAGATCGGCATACAGATCGATGTGAAGATCTGCCACTCCCCGGCGCCGTCGATCGCCGCAGCCTCATAGAGCGAGTAGGGGATCCTGCGCATATATTTGGTCAGCATGTAGACCGCGAAGGGGGAGAAAATTCCCGGAAGCCAGATAGCCCAGCGCGTCCCGACGATCCCCATTCTCGAAAGGACCATGAAGTTTGGGACCAGCGTGACCTGATAAGGCATCAGCATCAGAATGATATATAAAAAGAAAATGAGCTGCTTCACCTTGCCTCGGTATCTCGCAAAGCCGAAGGAAGCAAGCGACGCCACCAGCAGCTGGAAGCATACGATCGGCACCACATATATTACGGAGTTCCAGAATTTCATCAGGTATTCCGGGCTCTTGAACAGCACCGTGATATACTGGCTGAACGTGACCATATCCGGTATAAATTTCAGGTTCACCGTCTCCGACACATAGACTTTTCCGCCGGTATTATTCTGGGCAAAGATAGCGCCGTAGTTGGCGCTGATCTCCGATGCTGTCATGAAGGAATTGGTAAAAGTCAGCACCGTTGGCATAAGGAACAGGAAGGCAAAAAAGACAGCGGCGATCGTTCGGCGGACAGTCTGCCTTCGCTCCGCCTTGCGCCTGTCGCTGATGGCGTCATAGACGATCTCCTCTTCCCTGAAATCATACTCCCACACTGTCTGCTGAGCGGCTTCTTCTCTTACCGGCTCCGCTTGAACGGGCTCAACCTTATTTACAGGCTCCGTTTTGACGGGTTCTGTCTTCACAGGCTCCGCTCTTTCGACGGGTTCTGCCTTCACAGGCTCCGCTTTTTTGACGGGTTCCGCTCTTTTGACAGGTTCCGCCTTTACAGGCTCCGTTTTGACGGGTTCTGTCTTCACAGGCTCCGCTTTTTTGACGGGTTCTGCCTTCACAGGCTCCGCTTTTTTGACGGGTTCCGCCTTCACAGGCTCTTCTTTTTTGACAGGCTCCGCCTTGACCTCTTGTGTCTCTATGGAATTGTTCCGTTTTTTCTTCTTGGAAAACCACATACTACTGCTCCAAGTCTCTTCCGAACCGGTCTTCCGCCAGCAAAAGGATTCCGATCACCACCACCATGAAGGCGGCCATGATGATCGCTGCAGCTGAAAGTTTCTGATAGTCCAGCGACTGGAAGGTATTATTCATAAAGTGCTGCATCATATACAGCGAATCGAAGGGATAATCTCCCGTCAGAAGGTATACTTCCCTGAACACCTTAAAGGAATTGATCAGTGACATTATGATAACGAACATGATCGTGGACGACAGATAACGGAGCTTGATCAGCCAGAAGACCTGGGTCTCATTGGCCCCTTCCAGCCTCGCCACTTCGATCTGATCCTTGGGCACGCTCGACAGACCTGACATGAACAGGATCATGTTATATCCCAGATTTTTCCACAAAAAGAGGAGAACAATGACGATCGGCGCATAAGCGGACTTGAGCCAGTCAACTTTTCCCAGTCCGAATCCGGTCAGAAAGACGTTCACCAGTCCGTTATTGTCGAACAGGACCTGCCAGACCAGAATGACCGAAGCGATCGGCACCATCATGGGACTTAGGAAAAATGTCCGGAATGTGCTCTTAAACGGGATCCTGCTCTCCATGATGACTGCAAGATGGAGCGACAGAACGACCGCAAGAGGGACAGCGATCAAAGAGAAAAGCAGCGTGTTGTGCGCAGCAAGCTGAAACGCGTTGTTGTTCCAGGTGCGTATGAAGTTGTTAAACTTCACATATTCATGCTGGACCGGATTGTTGATCACGGAATAGTAGATGACAACACCGAACGGAGCTACAAAGAACAGCCCCACACCTATAAGGCTCGGGGCCAGATACATCCAGGAGACCGCTCGTCCTCTCCATCTGCGCAGCCTTGCAGACCCAAGTCTCCTCTCTCTGTGTGCCTGTTCGGCATTTTTTTTCAAATAGCTGTCTAACTTCCTGCCTGCTTCTGCACTCATTGGGTATAAATCTCCACCGATTTAATAGCATATATCAAACTATTTTACCATATACGACGAAAAACAGGCAGGAAATTTTATTCCTGCCTGTCTTTATATTGTGTAATTTCTGTGAAATCTGCGATCCACGCCCGATTATTTGCGGATCAACAGGGATTTCCCTGTCATTTCCTTGGGCTGTTCCATTCCCATGACATCGATCAGAGTGGGAACGATATCCGCCAGGACGCCGCCTTCGCGAAGCTCTACATCCTCATCGAAGTTTGCCAGAATGAACGGGACCGGATTCGTAGTATGTGCCGTGTGGGGCGCGCCTGTCTCATAGTTGATCATCTGCTCGCAGTTGCCGTGGTCAGCGCAGATGAAGAGAACGCCGTTCTCCTCCTTGATCGCCTCGAGTGCCTTGCCGACACACTCATCGACAACTTCAACCGCCTTGATGGCTGCCGGAAGTACGCCTGTGTGGCCGACCATGTCGGGGTTCGCGAAATTGATGACGATCACGTCATACTTCTTCGAGTGGATCGCCTCTACCAGCTTGTCAAGAACGCCGTAAGCGCTCATCTCGGGCTTGAGATCGTAAGTGGGAACATCCTTGGGAGAGCGGACCAGAATTCTGTCCTCATCCTTGTTGGGAGTCTCCACGCCGCCGTTGAAGAAGAACGTGACGTGCGCATATTTCTCTGTCTCCGCGATCCTGGCCTGCTTCATGCCGTTAGCGGCCAGCCACTCGCCGAACGTATTGGTGACATCGACCTTCTTGAAGGCCACTTCCTTGTTCGGGATGTCCGGATCATAGTCCTTGAAGCAGACATACAGCACTTTCTTTCTGGGGCCTCTGTCAAAATAGTCAAACTCGTTGTCGCAGAAGCAGTGCGTGATCTCTCTCGCTCTGTCAGGGCGGAAATTGAAGAAGATGATGGAATCTCCGTCCTTGACGGTCGTGAGGGGCTTGCCGTCCTTGGTGATGACAGTGGGCTTGACGAACTCGTCGTACTCGCCTCTCTCATAAGACGCCGTAATTGCCTCATGTGCGCTCTCCGCCGTCAGTCCTTCCCCCTTGGTCAGGGCATCATATGCTTTCTGAACGCGGTCATAGTTGTTGTCTCTGTCCATTGCGTAATAGCGTCCGCTGATCATAGCGATCTGCCCTACGCCGATTTCTTTCTCCTTCTCCTCCAGCTGGGCAATATAGTCGATGCCGCTCTGAGGGGGTGTGTCTCTTCCGTCGAGGAAGCAGTCGACATAGACCCTGTCAAGTCCGTTGCGCTTGCACATCTCAAGGATGGCATACAAATGTGTAATGTGGCTGTGGACTCCGCCGTCAGACAGCAGACCGTAAATATGCAGATCGGAATTTCTCACCTTGCAGTTGTTGATGGCATCAAGGATCTCCGGGTTCTCAAAAAACTCACCGTCCTGAATCTCCTTGGTGATTCTTGTGAGCTCCTGATACACGATTCTCCCTGCTCCCATATTCATGTGGCCTACTTCGGAATTGCCCATCTGGCCGTCCGGAAGACCTACCGCCATTCCGCTGGCATACCCTTTCACAAAGGGCACATTCTCCATCAGACCGCTGACGACCGGCGTCTTCGCCATTGCGATGGCATTTGCCTCGGGATTGTCATTAAGTCCGTAGCCATCAAGGATCATTAATACTACTGGCCTTTGCTTCATGTGATTCTCCTCATTCCATTATTTATAGCAGTTACTTTTGAACGTATTTTACTACGTTTGGAATGAATATTGAAGTCCTGCGGCAAATTAATTTACAGTTCCTTCACACACAGCACTACTCTGTTTTGACATTTCTCAGAACCGTATAGATCCTCGTTTTTCCGACTCCCCTGAAATCCTTGATCATTTTATGGGTTTTTTCAAGATCCTCCGGGTCCTTGGCATAGAGCTTGAGCAAAAAATCGAAATCCCCGTTGATATAGCAGCACTCCGCAATTTCCGGGACCTCGTTCACCATCTGAGTGAAATGGTCAAAATAGGAAGGATGCTCCAGGCTGACCTCCATAACTGCCTGCATGGCAAGTCCAAGGCTCTTCTTGTTTGTTTTGACCGTATATCCCAGTATAACACCCTGGTTTTCCATCTTGCGGATACGTTCCAGTACAGCAGAGACTGAAAGGTTGATCTTGCGGCTGATCACTGACGCTTTTTCTCTGCTGTTTTCTTTCAAGCAGTTAAGTATTTCCAGATCCAGTATATCCATGGTCTCTCCCTTCATCGACGAGCAGATCAATATGTTTTGCAGAAAATTTGTACTCAATACACAAAAACGACAGATTATGGCTATGAAAAATGCGCCATGAATACAAGATTCACGACGCCTTTGTCAACTCATGCATATATTATGTGTTTCTCGATTATTTTAAAATGATTTTTTTTATTCTCAATGATCGAATAGATTGTACTAAAAACGGAACATAATGATAATATTTAATATCACACTCGCTCGTTCTTTATTTGTGTCCTTTGAACAGTGTTCCTACAGGCTCTCCGCTGATCACCTTGTAGAGAATCTCAGGGTTCTTTCCGTTCATCACGATCGTATCGATCCCCTGCGCCGTCGCAAGGTCAGCCGCCTGAAGCTTGGTGCGCATTCCGCCCGTTCCTCTGCGTGAACCGGCGCCGCCCGCGAGTTTGTAGACACTCTCGTCGATCCTGTCGATCTGTCCGATCAGTTTCGCATCTTTGTAGAGCCGGGGATCCTTGTCGAAGAATCCGTCGATATCCGAGAGGATCACAAGCTTATCTGCCTGGCATAAAACGGACACGACCGCAGAGAGCACATCGTTGTCGCTGAAGAGCCTCTCCTCCGACTCGATCTCCGTGTAGCTCACGGAATCGTTCTCGTTGACGACGGGAATGACTCCCTGCTCCAGAAGAGCCGAGAATGTATTGCTCAGATTCTCTTTCTTCTCCTCCTGTGTGATATCCTCTGCGTTGAGGAGGATCTGTGCCACCGTTTTATCATAGTAACCGAAGAATTTATCGTACAGGAACATATTCGTGCACTGGCCCACCGCCGCCGCGGCCTGTTTCATTCTCATTGTCTTCGGCTTTTCCTTTAAATGCATTTTGTTGGCGCCGACTGCAATAGCTCCCGAAGAGACCAGGATCACTTCATGCCCCATGTTCTGAATATCCGACAGGACCATCGCAAGCTTTTCCATTGTGCGAAGGTTGCTGTTTCCCAGTTCGTTTGTGAGGGTCGAAGTTCCGACTTTGATTACAATTCTGTCTCTTTTCACAATTTATCCTTTCATCTGTATGGTCATCCGTCCGGTGACGCTCATTCATAGAATATGATGATCGCTGTTCCGGTCTCGACTGCGTTATAGATCTCCTCAGCTGCATATAAAGGCAGATTGACGCACCCGTGGGATCCGTTTCCTCTGTAAATACTCCCGCCAAAATAGTACCGCCAGGTCGCATCGTGAAGCCCCTGCCCCTCGTAGAACGGCATCCAGTAGTTGACTTCTTCCTCGTACTCACTGTCTCCCTGGCCTCCGGTCAGTACCGACGGGCTCTCTTTGTAGGCAAGGGGATAGCAGCCGACATGCGTTCCGCGGTCTTTGGTCACATCGCCGGACACGCAGTCTGTCTCGATATACAGCTCACCGTCCTTGTAATACCAGACATGCTGCGCTGTCAGATCCACCTCGATGTAGGTGCCGGCGAGATCATCATGTCCGTTCCTTCTCAGATAATAGGGGTTTCCCCAGGAGTTGGCCTCCAGATAAAGCGGTTCCCTCTCGACATGGCTTCCTGACTCGATATCTTCTCGGATCTGCTCTGCCTCATCCTCCTGAAGGATCGTATAGCCGTAATCATTGCGCCCTGCAGGGATCATGATCTCTCCTGCCAGCGTCGATTCAAACGTTCTCTCCTCATAGCGGGTGTTATATTCCGAGGCAAGCTCCTCGACAAAGCTCTCTATCTTTTCATCGCTCAATTCCGCTTTTCCGTCCTCAATATCCATCAGTTCAGAAAGTGCCAGAAGGTCATAACTCACCTTTTCCTCGCCGAACACATATGTCAGACCTGCTCCAGCAAATTCGTTGATCGCGTCGCGCTTTGCGATGAGTTCCTTGTTGTCCCTGTAGATCTGAGGCTTTTCGCAGAGCTCCTTGGGAAATTCAAAACTCCGGTCCAGCCCTTCCCCGCCGAAGATCGTCTCCTCCACGCATTCCTTCACAAAATCCCGGAGCCGGCTCTCTGAGATCTCGTTGCCTTCGATCTCTGGCGCGATCACCAGCTGATCCTGCTTCTCATCATAGGAAAGCTCTGCGTTCTTTGAAGGGTATCTCGCCACCTTCAGGTTCTTTACCTGTACCGCCTCTTCAAAAGCAGCTTCGTCGAGCTCGGGTTTTGCTTCGATCTCGCACGCGAACTTGTCGAATATACTCCTTAACACGGACATCCTGTCGCCCTTCATGGTGTCGTAGGCTGTCTGAAGTGTTTCCCTGAGCCGGTCCTCATCTATTCTATAGCCGTAATATGCGGCATTACCTTCCAGATCCGTCTCTGAGCCCTCTGTAATGACGATCTTCGAATCATCATACTTGCGCATGACCTGCTCAGCTGCTTCCTCCACCGTGAGTCCGTAAATATCCTCTCCCTCTGCGGTGGTCCCCTTCAGAAATCCCTCATTGGCAGTCTCACAATAGAATCTGTAACCGTAATATGAGGCTTCTCCCAGCAGGGCAGATACTGCGCAGACCGCTGCAAAGCCGACCCACAGCTTTGCACCTCCGGGACGTCTGTGACGGCGTCCTCCCGTATCGATCATTGTCATAACCTCCTAATGAAATCGAAACTAATATTAACACGATTCGAAATCCCCGTAAATTATCTTTTTCATCCTATGTCCGCAAAACAACATAAAAAAAGGACCGGCCGGTCCTTTAAGATCAATCGCGTCCGTATAATAAAAGAAATTTCTCAGATGCTTCAATGAGATCGGTCCCCGCGTCCATAGCGCGCTTTTGAAGGTATTTATGTGCCTCCGGCTCCGTCATGCGAAACTGCGCCATGACTGATCTTTTAGCTTCCTCCAATGTCTTCAGATCCCGCTGTGACCGGTTTCGGGAAGAGGATATTCCCGCCCGGCTTCCGTCCTTTCTGCTGCCTTTATTCCCGGATTGGTCATTCTTTTTCATTTTCCGATTCATGCTCCGCAATGATTGTTTTGTCGATTATTATCTTCGGATTTTTCTGATACCAATAGTATCATCTATGTACTCGTGTATACAATATGGTGATTTTTTTCCGTGTTTTTTTTCGTTTATGGCTTTTTTCGTGAAAATTTCCACGTGTATTTGTGTTAATATGATAATTGTTTTATTTGAAAATCATCTCTGGCGAAATAAGGGGGTTCTCCGACAGAGAATTTGATAAACAGGAGGAATTATTATGATCAATGAGTCCAGGCATTTCCCGGAACTCTTCGGCAGCATGGTATTTAATGAGGAGACCATGAAGGAACGTCTGTCACCGAGCTGTTACAACCAGTGGAAGCAGAGCGTCAGTGACGGCACTCCCTTAGAGATCTCCACCGCCAATGAGATCGCAGAAGCTATGAAACAGTGGGCAGTCGAACACGGCGCCACACACTACACCCACTGGTTCCAGCCCATGACCGGAGTCACGGCGGAGAAGCATGACAGTTTCATTTCCCCCGCGGAAAAAGGACGGATCGTCCTCGAGTTTTCCGGCAAGGAGCTTGTTCGCGGTGAACCCGACGCCTCCTCCTTCCCCTCCGGCGGACTCAGGGCGACGTTCGAAGCAAGGGGCTATACGGCGTGGGATCCCACCTCTTTTGCTTTTATTAAAGAAAAATCTCTCTGTATTCCCACCATTTTCTGCTCTTACTCCGGACACGCGCTCGATAAGAAGACCCCTCTTCTTCGTTCCATGGATGCCGTCAGCAAGCAGGCTGTGCGCATTCTCCGTCTCTTCGGAGATACGACGACTACAAGGGTCATCGCCCAGGTCGGCGCCGAGCAGGAGTACTTCCTATTGGATAAAAAGCTCTATAACCGGAGAGAAGACCTGATCATGACCGGCAGGACGCTCTTCGGCTCAAAGCCGCCCAGAGGCCAGGAACTGGAAGATCACTATTTTGGCGCGATCCGCCCCAGAGTTGCTGCCTACATGCAGGATCTGGACAATGAACTCTGGAAGCTCGGCGTACTCTCCAAGACAAAGCACAACGAAGTCGCACCTTCACAGCACGAGATGGCTCCGATCTACAGCGACGCCAACTCTGCATGTGATCAGAATCAGATCACTATGGAGATCATGAAAAAGGTGGCGGACAGGCACGGGCTCGTGTGCCTTCTGCACGAAAAGCCCTTCGCCGGCGTCAACGGCTCAGGCAAGCACGACAACTGGTCACTTGGGACCGACGGGGGAAGCAATCTCTTTAAGCCCGGTTCAACACCGCGGCAGAACGCCCGGTTCCTCCTCTTTCTGACTGCCTTTATCAAAGGCGTTGACGAATACCAGGATATGCTGCGCGCTACGGTCGCGACGCCCGGAAATGATCACCGTCTCGGCGCGCAGGAAGCGCCGCCGGCTGTCGTATCCATCTTCCTCGGAAGCGAACTGAGCGCCGTCGTCGACTCCATCATCCACGATACGACCATGAAGGGAAGCGGCAGGCGCAATCTCGATATCGGCGTAGACGTCATGCCTCCGATCCCGCAGGACAACACCGACAGGAACCGCACATCTCCTATGGCCTTCACCGGCAACAAGTTCGAATTCCGTATGCCCGGTTCCTCGCTCTCGATCTCCGGTCCCAATATCGTGCTCAACACGATGATGGCCCACGAGCTCATGCTGTTCGCAGACGAACTGGAGAATTCCGAGAACTTCGACAAGGATGTGGCGTCTCTCATTCGAAGAGAACTGACCGCGCACAGGCGGATCATCTTCGACGGCAACGGCTACGATGAGTCCTGGCTTGCGGAAGCGAAGCTGCGCGGACTCTCCAATTTCTCCACGGCCGTGGATGCCCTTCCCGCTTATATCGATGAGAAGAACATCCGCCTCTTCACAGATCACGCCATCTACACGCGGGAAGAAGTTCACGCGCGTTATAATATCCATGTGGAGAACTACACAGCGACCATAGAGATTGAAGCGCGGACCATGATCGACATGCTTCGCAAAGATATACTGCCCGCCGTCTCCGAATACGGCACCTCTCTCTGCAGAGGGCTTGAAAAGCGCAGCCGTCTCGGCTTCCCCTCCAAATATGAGGAGAACAACGCGCGCAATAACTGCATGCTGTCCGACTGCCTGCACGACGCCTGCATCAAGCTGGAAAAAGATCTTCGGGAAGTTCCTGCAGATCCCGAGGCTGCAATGCGCTTCTGTCACGATGTGATCGTGCCGGATATGAATGAATGCCGCAGCTTTGCAGACGAACTGGAAACCATTACCGAGCGGACTGCCTGGCCTTTCCCGACCTACTCCGATCTCCTATTCAGCGAGGGCTGATCACGGATCACTATACCCGAGGACAGATATGATCACAATTTTATCAAGACTGTTCATCCCGAACTGCGAAAATACCGACCTGCCTGAGGTGAGGCGCCGCTACGGCGTCCTCTCCGGCACTGTCGGTATTTTTCTGAATCTGATGCTGTTTGCCGGAAAGCTGACCGCCGGACTCCTTGTACACTCCGTGTCGATCACTGCAGATGCTTTCAACAACCTCTCCGACGCCGCTTCGAGCGTGATCACGCTCATAGGGTTCAGATTCGCCGGTAAAAGGCGCGATCGGAACCATCCCTTCGGCCACGGCCGCGCGGAATACCTCACGGGACTTCTCGTGAGCGTTTCTATTGTCCTTATGGGATTTGAACTTGCCAAAACATCGCTGGCGAGGATTCTGACTCCCGAATCCGTCCGCTTTTCCTCAGTCGCTGCCGCGATCCTTGCAGTCTCCATACTGATCAAGTTTTATATGTACTTCTACAATCGCCGTCTCTCCGACAGGATTGCAAGCGTCGCACTGCGTTCCACTGCCATGGATTCTCTCAGTGACTGTATCTCCACCGGTGCTGTTCTCATCTGTCAGATCCTCTCCTTATGGCTTAATCTGCATCTGGATGGCTGGTGCGGTCTTGCCGTCTCCCTCTTTATCCTCAGGACGGGAGTCGTCACTATGATCGAGACTGCCGGTCCGCTTCTCGGCAATGCGCCGGACCCGGAACTGTCCGCCCGCATTACAGATCTTGTCCTGCGCACCGAGGGAATCCTGGATATGCATGATCTCCTGATCCATGACTACGGTCCGGGCCATCTCATGGTCTCTCTGCACGCGGAAGTCCCTGCGGATCTCACTCTTTTACAGGCGCACGAGATCATTGACCGTCTCGAGACCGCCCTGAATAAAGAATTCGGGGTCGAGTGCGTCATCCACATCGATCCGATCGATGTGAGCGATCAGGAAGCCGTTGCAATGAAGAAATGCATTCTGACAAAGCTTCGCTCTCTCCACCCTGATGCCGGCCTGCACGACTTCCGGATCCTTCGGAGCGAAGAAATTCCCGTTGTCTCCTTCGATGCGCTCATACCTTACTCCATAAAAGCTGATGACGAAGATGTTCTCCGTATGCTTACAGAGTTCCTTTCGGACAATTATCCCGGGTACGACCGCCGGATCCGGATCGACAGGATATAATAGCAATCGAGCAGGACGTCCTACTCGATTGACCATTGGCCGCAGGGTGCCTCTTCGTGCAGGCACGAGATGCGTCCTACGGCTTATCGCACAAAAAAGCGGCCTCTTCAGCCGCTAGTGTTCGGTATTGATCAGTTTCGCTGTCATGATGAGCAGCCCGGTGCCGCTCCCGATTGATATATAGGGCTGACAGCAGCTCTCCTCAAGCGTCTCGTTGCTGCAGCCGATCGGGAAGCCATTTGTGATCTCTGCATTCTCCACTTCATATTTCATTCCTCGGATCGTCACGCCTGTTAGCTTCCTGTCGAGAGCGAACAGCGAGACGGTCCCCCAAAAAGATTCCGGGATCATAAACCGTCCGGCCCCGATCACAGTGATCGATGTCTCCCTGTCCAAAAGCCATCCATGCCCGCCGTGTCTGAGGATCCATACCAGTGTCTGTATATTCGCCATGGTGTGATCCAGTCTCGCGCCGAGTCCTCCGTAGATCACGAATTCCCTGTACCCTCTCATATGACCCAGTTTTACCGCCGCCATTGTGTCCGTATCGTCTTTCTCCACGGGAAGCTGCAGGAATGCACTCCCACCTCTTTGGCGATACTCCTCGACGATCCCCGCAAGTTCCGCTTCCATTGAATCAAGGTCACCGAGGAGAAAATCCGGACGGATCCCGGCACTGAGGAGATACTTGAGCCCTCCGTCCACGGCGACCACGAAATCTCCGGTTCTTATGTCTATTTTCATTGGGTGATACTCACCTGCGCACATCATGATCCATCTGCCGCTCATGACCTCTCCTTATCAAAACCGGGCAGGCTTTCGCCTGCCCGATCTATAATCCAATATCTGATCTGTTCCCCGGTCAAACCTTATTTATCACCGGCAAGGATCTGCTTGTTGGCATTGATATAAGTCACAAGAGAAATGATCGTCAGCGCGAGCGCGATCCACATGACAATATTAGTGACGATCTGAAGCTGCGGGATGTTCATGATCATCAATATGATCATAAACATCTGGAAAGTCGTCTTGAACTTGCCCCAGTAGTTCGCAGCGATGACAACGCCGTTCTCTGCCGCGATCAGGCGGAAGCCGCTGATAATGAACTCTCTGGCCACAATGATGACCACGATCCAGGACGGGATCCTTCCAAGTTCGATCAGGCAGATCATGCCGGAGACCGTCAGGATCTTGTCCGCCAGAGGATCCATGAACTTACCGAAGTTGGTGATCAGATTGTACTTCCTTGCAATATACCCGTCCGCAAAATCAGTGAGCGACGCGATCACGAAAAGAGCCAGCGCGACCCATTTGAGCGTATCATTTGTCTTCGACAGCAGCAGTGTCGCCACAAAAAAAGGTACCAATACCATTCGCAAAACAGTGAGTTTATTCGGCAGATTCATAATACAAACCTCCTATAAGATCATACTCCTGTGATCCTGTCACTTGAACCTTAACAAGATCACCTGTCATCAGTTCTCTCTGTGTCTCTATAAACAGGACGCCGTCCACGCCGGGCGCGTCCTTATATGTTCTGGCCAAATATACATTTTCACCCGCGAGACGTCCCTCGACCATCGCGTCGAGCACACGTCCCTCCATCTCCTGCGCTGCATCAAAGGCGATCTTCTGCTGAAGCATCATGAGATCTTTCTGTCTCTTCTTCTTCACTCGGGCCGGGATCTGCGGCGACATCTTTTCAGCCGGCGTTCCCTCCTCCTTGGAGTAAGTGAATACACCGAGGCGGTCGAAGCGCATCTTCTCCACAAATCCCAGAAGCTCCTTGTGATCTTCTTCCTTCTCGCCGGGAAATCCGGTGATCAGCGTTGTCCGAATGCAGATGTCGGGCATCACTTCCCGGAGCATCGCGATCTTCGCTTCCAGTTCCCGTCTGTCTGTCTGCCTCCCCATGCGCTTCAGGATATCGTCCGACGCATGCTGGATCGGCATATCGATATAGTGCAGGACCTTCGGATTATCCCGCATGGCCTCGGCGATCTGCCTTGTGATCTCTTCGGGATAACAGTACATCAGGCGGATCCATTCGATCCCCTCGATCTCCGACAGTTTCTTCAAAAGATCCGGCAGCGCTTTATAACCGTACAGATCCGTACCGTAAAGCGTCGTCTCCTGCGCCACCAGGATCAGTTCTCTGATCCCCTTTGATGCCAGCGACTTCGCCTGACTGATCAGTTCCTCCATTGGCGTGCTGCGATAGCGGCCGCGGATGGAAGGGATCACACAGTAAGTACAGCACTTATCACATCCCTCGGCAATCTTGAGATAGCTGTAATAGCCGCCCGTCGTCACGATTCTCTCTGCGGTGGTCCCGGTCCTGAGATTCTGATCTGCGACAAAAAGCCTGCCGTCTCTGCCGGCTTCTTTTGCCGTTCCTATGATCTCCTCCAGCGTCGGAGCGATCCGGTCCTGTGCGGTCGTCCCGATCACTGCGTCCACTTCCGGTATTTCCCTGAGCACTTCATCCTTATAGCGCTGTGCCATGCATCCGGTCACGATCAGAGCTTTCAGCTGTCCCTCTGTCCTTCTCTGTGCCAGTGCCAGGATCTGATCAATGCTCTCTTTCTGGGCATCCATGATAAAACAGCAGGTATTGACGATCGCGGCATCCGCTTCTTCCTCGTCATCTGTGAAAACAAAGCCCCTCTGCTGCAGTGCGCCGAGCATCTCCTCCGAATCTACAAGATTCTTGTCGCAGCCCAGCGAAACAAACAGAACCTTGTTCGTCTCATTGTT
The DNA here is from genome assembly GCA_902801585.1 of uncultured Lachnospiraceae bacterium. The sequence goes on from CADCIU010000005.1 coordinate 97,559, forward strand.
TCTCATTGATCAGACATTTCCTCTGTCATTTCTTCCTGAGCTTCTTCCTCGAACTCATCCTGCATCTCAGAAACCTCTTCTTCAGAGATCTCCCCGGTCTCCTCCGCGGCTTCGTCCTCTGCCGGTTCATTCTCGGCGAGGATACGGATCTTCTCCTGGTTGAGTTCCTCGACGGCGATGGAAAGGGGCTTATCACCTTCGTCTGCGTCGATGAGAGGCTCATCGCCGTCTACGATCTGTCTTGCCCTCTTGGCTGTCGCCATAACGATGGAATATCTGCTGTTGATCACAGGTGTCTCTCCCTCTTCCACACCTTTATTAACGACCTGCATTAAATCCACATAGGACGGATGTATCATGTATAATACCTGTTCCTTTCTGGTCTCGGTTCCCGCTGAACTGTCAAAATACAGCGGTACTATGTTCATTAACACTCATCTGCAATCTTTTGCATTAATCTACAAAATATTACTATATCACAATCTCAGCAATCTTGTCATCAATCTTGTTCAAAAGATTTGCAGCTTCTTTTCTCTACGATCTTACTCAGATCCTCCAGGAACGTCTTCTTAAACGACGAGTCATATCTGTGCCCCTCAGGCTTTGTCCTGATGATCCTGTCGACGTCTGTGACGCACTTGTCCAAGTCATCATTGACCACGACATACTCATACTCTTTCATGTGTTCCGCTTCTTCAAGCGCTCTCTTAAAGCGCCCGGTGATCTGTTTTTCCGAATCCGTCTTTCTTCCGATCAGACGTTTTTCCATTTCGCGGGCATCTTTCGTTGTGAGAAAGATCAGGACCGCGTCCGGATTCTGTTTTTTGATCTGCATGGCCCCCTGAACTTCGATCTCCAGGATCACGTTGACGCCCTCGCCCAGCATCTTCTCCACAAAAGCGCTCGGAGTTCCGTAATAATGGTCGACATACCCTGCGTACTCCAAAAATCCGTTCTCCCGGATCGTCTTCTCGAACTCCTCGTTGGTGACGAAGTGGTAGTGCACGCCGTCGATCTCGCCCTCCCGGGGCTGACGCGTCGTCATCGAAACAGAGACCACATAGTCGTCGTAGTCCTTAAGCAGCCTGTTTACAACGGTTCCTTTTCCCACACCGGAGAATCCGGAGATCACAACCAGTTTTCCGCGCTTTTTTTCTTGTGTCATATTCACTCTCCTGCCTGCTGTGTATGATGTTCGTCTTCGGTCGACCCGATTTCTTCATTCATCATCTCACCCGTCATCTCATTCGTTTCACTCATCAGATCTTCCCTGCCCGACTGCACTCTGGCGCGGATCGTCTCCGGAAGAAGTGCGGACAGTATGATCCGGTCGTTCTCCATGACAAGGACAGCCTTCGTTTTGCGTCCTTGTGTCGCATCCACTGTCCTGCCGTTCTCACGCGCATTTGCCACAAGCCTCCTGATCGGTGCGGAGTCGGGGCTCACGATCGCTATGATCTTTCCCGCGTTGACGGTATTTCCAAACCCGATGTTAATAAACCTGAATGCATCCATTCTTCTTCACTCGATTCCTGATCATTCAATATTCTGGATCTGTTCTCTCACTTTTTCGACCGTGGTCTTGAGCTCGATCGCTCTGTCGGAGACTTCCAGATCATCGGACTTGGAGAGGATGGTATTGGACTCCCGGTTCATCTCCTGCGCGATAAAATCAAGCTTGCGCCCTATCCCTTCACTGCTTATATCCAGCGCCTCCCTTGTCGCCTTGATATGGCTCTTAAGGCGCACCAGTTCCTCATCGACACAGACCTTGTCCGCATAGATCGTTACTTCCTGTATGATCCGGCTCTCCTCTATGGCGCTGTCTCCGATCAGCTCCCTGACTTTTTCAAAAAGCCTCTGCCTGTACGAGGCGACGATCTGGGGCGAGCGTTCCGTGATGAAGTCCACATGCCTCTGCATGTCGTCGAGCTTCCCGATCAGGTCGTTTCTGAGGAATTCACCCTCCTTGATCCTGGCCTGCAGGAAATTCTCAGCCGCTTTGCATACGACCGTGCGCAGGCTCTCCCAGAGCTCATCGGGATTCATGGGCTCTTCTTCCATTGTGAGCACATCCGGATACTTGGACAGGACAGATACGCGGATATCGTTGTCCAGGCCGTATTCCTCCGCCATCTGCCTCAGGTACTTGAGGTACTCGCCGGCGATCTTGCTGTTGTACTTGACCTGCATGTTGGCTTCTTTGAGATCCTCATATGTAATATATACGTCAACTTTCCCGCGCTTTATATAGTTCTTGAGCTCCGTTCGGATCGCCGATTCCAGCATTCCGAGCTGTCTGGGCATCTTGATGCCGATATCCAGATAGCGGTTATTTACGGATTTGATTTCTACTGTGATCTTCAGATCATCGTTGGCAAGTTCAGCTCTGCCATAGCCAGTCATACTCTTGATCATCTCTTTTTGCCCCTCCATATATACGGCCATATATGCAAAATTCTACAGCTAATTGAGCACTTTGTAAAGAAATCTGCCGTGTGGTATAATCAGTTGATTCAGCCCGAATAACCGATGAGAAAGGAGCCGTACCCATGGCTTTTGACGGAATCACGACTGCCTGCCTCTGCAGGGAACTCTCCGACAGACTCACAGGCGCCAGAGTCTATAAGATCGCACAGACGGACCGCGATGAGCTGGTCCTTACACTCAAACCCGTCCCGGAGCGCGGCGGCGGCCAGTGCAGGCTTTATCTGTCTGCGGACGCCTCCCTCCCCCTTGCATATATCACTTCCAGGAACCGGCAGGCACCTCTTCAGGCGCCCGCTTTCAGCATGCTGCTGCGAAAGCACTTGCAGAACGGCAGGATCATCTCTGTCACACAGCCGGGGCTGGAGCGGATCCTTCGTTTTGAAGTCGAACATCTCGATGAGATGGGAGACCTGTGCCGCCACACGCTCGTCATAGAGCTGATGGGAAAACACAGCAATCTGATCTTTTTAAACGAAGACGAGCAGATCGTCGACAGCATCAAGCATATTTCCGCACTGGTCAGTTCCGTCAGGGAAGTCCTTCCCGGAAGGCACTATTTTGTCCCCGATACAAGAAACAAGAAGGACCCGCTGTGCGAGACCGAGGAGGCTTTCGACACCCTGCTCCTCACGCAGCAGGTTCCCCCTGCCAGACTTTTGATGAACACATATACGGGGATATCGACACAAATGGCGGAAGAACTCTGCTGCCGCGCTGCTCTTAGCAACGATCGAAGTGCCTCCTCCATGACGCAGAGCGACCGCGACTCCCTGTGGAGAGAGTTCAGCGGTCTTATGAAAGCGATCAAAGAAGGCGAATTCTGTCCGTCCATTTACTATAAGAAAGACGAAACCTCACGCCGCGGCACTCCCGTCGGTTATGCCGCTGTCCCTATGAGGGTCTTTGCCGATTTTCCCGATCGCTTTGAAGAAGTCCGCTTCTCTTCCATGTCAGAGCTGCTGGAGACCTTCTACGCGCAGAAAAACGAGGACACCCGGATCCGGCAGAAATCCGCGGATCTGCGCCGTATCGTCCAGACCATCCTGGAGCGGGACGTTCACAAGTACGATCTGCAGTGCAGGCAGATCAATGACACACACAAGCGTGACAAATACAGAGTGTATGGTGAGCTTCTCAATGCCTACGGCTATTCGGTGCCGGAAGGTGCAAAATCCTGTGAGCTGGATAATTATTACACAGGCGAGAAGATCACGATCCCTCTGGATCCCACTCTCACGCCTGCCAGAAACGCCAAGAAATACTTTGACCGCTACACCAAGCTCAAGCGCACCGAGGAGGCGCTGACCAAACTTACCGGTGAGGTCAAGTCCGAGATCGAGCACCTCGAGAGCATACGCACTTCCTTGGACCTCGCGACCAATGAGGGCGACCTTGCGCAGATCCGCCGGGAACTTGAAGACAGCGGACTTGTCAAAAGACATGCCGCAAAAGGAAAGAACCGCCCCGGTTATGACAAATCCGGCAGGGATGGAAATAAAAAAGGCCGTGCGCGCACACCCGTAAGCGAGCCGCTTCACTACATAAGCAGCGACGGCTACGACATCTATGTCGGCAAGAACAACACACAGAATGACCTTCTGACCTTCCATTTCGCGGATCCCTCCGACATCTGGATGCATGCCAACGACATGCCCGGCTCCCATGTGATCCTCCGCTCCGGCGGGAGATCCATGGAGGAGATCCCGGACAGGGCTTTCGAGGAAGCGGCGTCTCTGGCGGCCTGGTATTCTGCCGGTCGTCAGCAGGGCAAAGTCGAGATCGATTACCTTCTTCGCAAAAACGTCAAAAAACCCGGCGGTGCGAAGCCGGGCTTTGTGGTCTACTACACGAACTATTCTATTTTGGCAAAAGCGGATATCAGCGGTATAAAAGAAGCAGAGGCTTAGACCTGTTCGTCAGCCGCGCAGGACCGGCGCATTCATGCTCCCGGTCCGGTAGCCGTCCATATCCATCGTCACATAATCAAATCCGAATTCTCTGAGCTTGCGGCAGATCTCTTCCCGATCTGCCAAAAGCCGGGGAAGCTCATCCGGCATCACTTCGATCCTCGCCAGTTTGCCGTCACTTCCGTGTATCCTCACGCGCAGCTGATGAAATCCCATATCCATGAGAAGCTGTTCCGATCTGTCGACCCGCCTGAGCTTTTCTTCCGTGATCTTCTCGCCATAGACAAATCTGGTCGCCAGACATGCGAAAGAGGGTTTGCTCCATGTGGGAAGACCCAGCTCCCTGGAGATCTCCCGGATCTCCTCTTTGAAAAGTCCCGCTTCCCTAAGAGGGCTTATAACGCCCAGCTCGGCGATTGCCCTGAGTCCCGGCCGGTAGTCACTCAGGTCATCCATATTGGAGCCCTCTGCGACCGTATCAAAGCCATTGTTCCGGGATGCTTCGATGATGGCACCGAACAGTGCCTTCTTGCATATATAGCACCGATCTGCCGGGTTGTCCGCAAATCCTTCAATACTGAACTGATCCGTCTCCACAATGATCTGGGGCACGCCGATCTGACTGCAGAACCGCACCGATTCATTGCTCTCCCGTTCCGGAAAAGACACTGACCTTGCAGTCACCGCAATGACATTTCCGCTCAGTACATCCGCCGCGGTCTTTAAAAGCATCGTCGAATCCACCCCTGACGAAAAGGCCACCGCGAGGCGGCCTTTTTCTCTGATGAGATCACAAAGCAGATCGTATTTTGCCTTTGTTTCTTTTTTCATAATATTCCCGCATCGGCGATCCGCCTTACAGCGCACTGATAAAGCGGTCAAAAGCCTCCTGACCCTGAGGCGTTCTCTTATAGACACCTGCGTCCTCAAGTACCTTGGCAAAGACCTTTCCGATCTCGTCCCGGATGATCCCGTCGACATTGGATGCATCGATCTGATCATAGCGGGAAACGAACTCTTCGGCCCAGTCCGCATGCTTTTCGAGCATGGGGTCTTCTCTCAGATTGCTGCCGGCCAGGATCGCTTTCGACAGTGCATCCATCTCTTCAAGGAGTCTTGCCGGCAGGATCGCCATGCCCATGACTTCGATCAGACCGATGTTCTCTTTTTTGATATGATGGAGTTCCGCGTGGGGATGATAGACGCCGAGCGGATGTTCCTCTGTCGTGATATTGTTGCGCAGGACCAGATCCAGTTCGTAGTGATCACCGCGCTTGCGGGCGATCGGCGTGATCGTGTTGTGCGGCGTATCCTCCGTGTTCGCGAAGATAAATGCGTCCGCGTCCGTGTATCCGCGCCAGACCTCCAGTATGTGGTCCGCCAGTGCGATCAGGCGGTCTGTGTCGGGGCCGGAGAGCCGGATGCAGGACATCGGCCACTTCACGATGCCGCTCCCCACATCCTCAAATCCATCGACTGTAAATGTGCGCTCCACAGGCGCCTTGGCCATTGCGAAATCATAATGGCCGCCCTGGAAGTGATCATGGCTCAGGATCGAGCCGCCCACGATCGGGAGATCCGCGTTGGATCCCAGGAAATAATGCGGGAAAGCCTTTACAAAGTCAAACAGCTTGCAGAACGTGTTGTGGTTGATGGCCATGGGAATGTGGAGCGAATTAAACACGATGCAGTGCTCATTGTAATAGACATACGGAGAGTACTGGAATCCCCACGGGCCGTTCTGGATCGTGATCGGGATGATCCTGTGGTTCTCTCTGGCGGGGTGGTTCACTCTGCCAAAATAGCCCTCGTTCTCCACGCACAGCTGGCATTTAGGGTAACTGCTCTGCGCTGCATTTCTCGCTGCCGCGATCGCTTTGGGATCTTTCTCCGGCTTGGACAGATTGATCGTGATGTCAAGATCGCCGTAAGGTGTCTCAGACTTCCATCTTCTGTCTCTTGCGATCCTGTAGCGGCGGATGTAATCCGTATTCTGTGAGAAACGATAGTACCAGTCTGTAGCTGCAAGCGGACTGTCCTCATAGAGTTTTCTGAACTTCGCTATGACTTGGCTGGGGCGCGGCGTCAGGATCCCCATGATCTTCGTATCGAAAAGATCGCGCATGACTACGGAGCTGCCGTCTACCATGTCCTTGCCTGTTGCGTAATCCAGGATCACCTCCAGAATTCCCTCCAAAAGCGTTCCGTCCGCGATCTGTGCGGGGTCGGCTTCCTCAGCGCACCGGATGATCTCTGCCTTATTTCCGGGATAATCTTCAATGCCAAGGGCTCCCAAAAGCGAATTGACGGTATAGATCACGTCTTCCTTCTCAATCAGATTTGCTGCCAGTCCGTATGCCGTAAGATCTCTGACCGCATTATAAACCTTCTCCATAATTCCCTCCTGCTTATAGCCGCTTCATAAACATACCGTAATAATGATTAATACCAGTTTTCCGTTTTCCCTTCCGGATCCGTTTCCTCTCTGGGAACATCGATCATCTCATTTATCGTTTTTCCGGAACTGTCGTTTTCCGTCTTCGACAGTTTCTCTTCTCCGAGATCCTCCAGATCGTCCTTGTGGCGGATCACGAGCTCCTGCGTCTTGACGCTCATTCTGGTACCCGGCCTCACACTGCTCGTGATGAACACGTTGGAACCGATGACCGACCCCTTTCCGATCACCGTCTCGCCGCCCAAAATAGAAGCACCTGCATAGATCGTGACATCGTCCTCAATGGTGGGATGTCTCTTGGCGCCGCGCAGACTCTGTCCGCCTCTGGTGGAAAGCGCGCCGATCGTGACACCCTGATAGATCTTGACATGTTCGCCGATCACGGATGTCTCGCCGACGACAATGCCCGTGCCGTGGTCCATAAAGAAATACTTGCCGATCGTAGCGCCGGGATGAATATCGATCCCGGTCCTGCTGTGCGCATATTCCGTCATCATTCGGGGGATCAGCGGAACTTTCAGAAGAAACAGCTCGTGCGCGAGACGGTTGACCGTACTGGCCAGAAGTCCCGGATAGCACAGAACGATCTCCTCTTTATTGTAGGCCGCGGGGTCACCCTGGTAGAAGGCCTCCATATCCGTGTCGACAAGGGCTCTGATCATCGGGATCCTTCCGATAAACTCAACGGCGATCTCCTCAGCCATATCCCTTAAGCCGGCTTCGTCCATCTGCGCACAGTCATCGCGGAAAGGAAGCGCGATCACGATCTGCTTGATCAGATTGTAGACGACGTCCTCGATCAGAATGCTGATCCTGCTGTTGTCGTTGTAGCTCCTGTAATTCTTCTCTCTGTAATACCCGGGGAACAGAATATTGAGAAGCTTCTTGACAATATCTGTCACCGCATCGCTGTCCGGCTGGCTGAACACATCCATTTTGTCGATATCCCGGCCGTTCTTGTAGTCCTCCAAAATGCTCTGTGTGACCTCGCGAATCCTCTCGCTGAACATTCTCTCGTTTGCCATTGGTTCTGGAACTCCTTTCGAGTGTGCGCCGGATCCGGGGGATACGGTGCATCCTTAAGTATCATATCATCCTGTTTCTTGAATACATATGGAAAAAACGATTCAAAATACGTACCTTTGTTTATCGCTGTTTTTCATTGATCTGCCTGTGGCAAAACATATTCCTGCGCCTGTGCGCTTCCCACAAGGAAATTGATAAACTGCTGTGCAGCGCGGCCGGAAGCTCCTCCGCTTCGCAGCTCCCACTGATTGGCCCTCAGCGCCAGCTCTTCTTCAGTGAGTGTAATCTGAGGGTATTTTTTGGCCAGCTCGCTGACGATGTGAAGATATTCCTGATGAGACGGCTTGAGATATCCGATCGTCACGCCGAATCGGGCCACCAGCGAGAGCTTCTCCTGTACCGTGTCGCTCCGGTGCATCTCATCCGCCGACCGGTCGTTCCTGTCGCTCCAGGTCTCCTTGATCAGGTGCCTCCTGTTGGAGGTCGCATAGATCAGGACGTTTTCCGGTTTGGTCTCAAGTCCTCCCTCAATGACTGCCTTGAGATACTTGTATTCGATCTCAAACTCCTCAAAAGACAGATCATCCATATAAATGATAAATCGGTAATTCCGATTCTTGATCTCCGAGATGATCCTCTGCAGGTCCTTGAACTGGTGCTTGTACACTTCGATCATTCTAAGGCCCTGACTGTAATACCGATTGAGGATCGCCTTGATGCTAGTGGACTTTCCTGTCCCGGCATCTCCGTAGAGCAGCACATTGTTGGCCATGCGCCCGTGTACGAAGGCCTCGGTGTTGGCGATCAGTTTCTGTTTCTGCAGCTCATAGCCGATCAGGTCCTCCAGCTCTACATCGCTGGTCGCCGTGATCGGGATCAGGAACTCCTTCTCCTTATTCCCGTCATTGACGCGGAAGGCCTTGTTGAGCCCGAACTTGCCGACGCCGTAATCCTTATAGAAGCCGGTGACAATATCATACATCTTCTGCTCAGGACTGTGCGCGCCCTCCCCCGCGGAGTCCGTGAGCACTTTCTCGATCTTCGTGCTCAGCTCCTGCACCTTTTCGCTGACACTCCGGTTGAACACGCGCTCGGGTTTGCCCACCGCCGTATAGTTCTGGAGGATCGTGAAACAGCTGATTCCCAGCGCGCGCTCTATTTTGGAAAAATCATATTGAAAGAGCTCTGTAAAGATCCTGAAATCATTGAGCGCAAAGCTGTTGACGCTCCCCTCATTGGCACCGACTTTCTCGGATACGAGCGTGAACGGCGTCTCCGTCACCGCGATCAGATAGGCGAGATAATTGTGCCACAGGTTTCTGTTAAAACCATATTTGGTCGCAAGGTCCAAAAGGCTGTGTACCTCATCATAGATATCGCAGACCAGGGCATCCGGGTCATAATCTCCTTCTTCAAAGCGGCGGAAGATCTCCGTCAGCCCGCGCAGAATGCTGTCTTCCCCGATTCCCCGGTAAATGATCAATTTGGATGTCAGCCGAAACATAGATTTTTCTTCTTCTCCTTCTCTTTCCTGTCATTTCGATCCGCAGGCGTCTTTGGACTTGTTCTCCGGTCATTAAGACCGCCGTGTCGGTTTTGATCAGTTATGTATCGATGTCAGCATCATACATAATCTTTAATGATTCATGATTTTCAATTATACATGATTTTCATTAATAAATCCGTCATAAATTCTGTCAGAAAAAGATTTCCGTCATAAAAATATTCCCTTTGAATCTTTATTTACGCTATAATAGACGATAGTTGTTTTTTCGCAGCAGGAATTCAATCGATTCAAACTAATTGATTCAACCGGCGCTGTAATGGAAGGAGAGGTGATCATCTATGCAGATCGGATTTGACAACAATAAATATCTCAAGACGCAGTCGGAACATATCCGGGAGCGCATTGCTCAGTTCGGAGGAAAACTCTACCTTGAATTCGGGGGCAAACTGTTTGACGACTATCACGCATCCAGAGTGCTTCCCGGTTTTAAGCCCGATTCCAAGATCACCATGCTCTATGAACTTAAGGATCAGGCAGAGATCGTAGTAGCCATCAACGCGGCAGATATTGAGAAGAACAAGGTCCGTGGAGATCTGGGCATCACATACGACGAAGATCTGTTAAGGCTCGTCGATGCTTTTACCAAGAACGGTCTCTATGTGGGCAGCATTGTCCTGACCCGTTTCGCGAACCAGCCTTCTGCCGTCGCTTACGAAAAGAGACTGCAGGCACTCGGCCTGAAAGTATACAGGCATTACCCCATTGACGGATACCCTGTGGACATTCCGCTGATCGTCAGCGAGGACGGTTACGGGCGCAACGACTACATTGAGACCAGCCGCCCCCTCGTTGTTGTGACGGCTCCGGGTCCCGGCAGCGGCAAGATGGCCACCTGCCTCTCCCAGCTCTATCACGAGAACCGCCGGGGCGTGAAAGCAGGTTACGCCAAGTTCGAGACCTTCCCTGTCTGGAACCTGCCCCTGAGCCACCCGGTCAATATGGCTTATGAAGCGGCGACGGCGGATCTCGACGACATCAATATGATCGATCCCTTCCACCTCGAGGCCTATGAGAAGACCTGCGTCAACTACAACCGCGACGTGGAAGTCTTCCCTCTGCTCAATGCGATCTTCAGCAAGATCTATGGCGAATCCCCTTACAAGTCACCCACGGACATGGGCGTCAATATGGTGGGATTCTGCATCAGTGATGACGAGGTCTGCAGAAAAGCGGCTCGCCAGGAGATCATCCGCCGCTACTACGACGCGCTCTGCGAATACCGCAAAGGAAATGCCGGCGATGAACCGGTCCGCAGGATCGAGCTGCTCATGAAGAAATCCGGGATCGACGTCTCAGAGAGGACCGTCGTCATGGCCGCCAACCTCAACGCGGAGAAGACAGGCGCTCCCGCCGCTGCCATGGAGATGGCGGACGGAGCCATCCTGACCGGCAGGACATCCGAACTGCTCGGTGCTTCCTCGGCGCTGCTGCTCAACGCCCTCAAGAAACTGGCGGGCATTGCAGACAGCATCAAACTGATCAGTCCCGGGATCATTGCCCCGATCATGGAGATGAAGATCGATCACCTCGGAAGTGACAATACTTCTCTTCTGCATCTGAATGAGCTGCTCATCGCTCTGGCGATCGCAGGCGTCACCGATCCCAATGCAAAAGCTGCCATTGATCAGCTGGAAAACCTGAGGGGCCTCGAAGTCCATTCTTCCGTCATCCTCTCCCAGATCGACTCCGGCGTTTTCAAAAAGCTCGGCGTGAACCTGACCTGCGAACCGCAATATGAGAGCAACAAACTGTATCATAAGTAATCTGTTTCTTGTCGTTTTTTTCAGATTATGGCGCGGCACGGCAAATTATGGTAGGATGGAGATAACTATAGAGATGGATGAAACACCTCTGGCAAAATATAGTGCGGAGCAGTTTCATACATGAATAAAATCTTACTGGGATAGGAGGGTATAGATTCTATGAAACCTTATGCATTCGGTGTTGACATCGGCGGAACAACGATCAAGATGGGATTTTTCTCCTCAGACGGCAAGTTCATCGACCACTGGGAGATCCCCACGCGCACGGAAAACAATGGCGAAATGGTTCTCCCCGATATTGCGCGCTCTATTAAAAAGAAACTCAAACAGAGTGAACTCACGCTCGATGATCTCGAGGGTGTAGGCGTCGGCGTTCCCGGCCCCGTTCTTCCCGACGGAGTCGTAAACAAATGCGTCAATCTCGGATGGGACGTGATCGATGTCCGCAAACAGCTCTCCTCCCTTTTGGACGGCGTCTATGTGGAAGTCGGAAATGATGCCAACGTAGCTGCTCTCGGCGAGCAGTGGAACGGCGGCGGCAAAGGCCACGACAATGTTGTCATGGTCACTCTCGGAACAGGTGTCGGAGGCGGCATCATTCTGGGCGGAAAGATCCTTGCAGGCTCCAACGGCGCAGCCGGTGAGATCGGACATATGAAAGTCAGAGATAACGAAACGGCAGTCTGCGGCTGCGGCAAGAAGGGCTGCCTCGAGCAGTACAGCTCCGCTACCGGCGTTGTCCGCCTCGCGAAGCTCTCCCTTGCGGCAAATCCCACCGTTGACACTCCGCTCCGCTCTCTCGACCCGCTCACCGCTAAGGATGTATTCGATTATGCCAAGACCGGCGACGAATTCTCACTCTCCATCGTCGACATCGTCGGCAAGATGCTGGGCGAGGCTGTCGCACACATCACCTGCGTGGTAGATCCCGACGTCATCGTTATCGGCGGCGGCGTGTCCAAGGCCGGACAGATCCTCCTCGACGCGGTAGAGAAGCACTACAAACCCGCTGCATTCCATGCGTCCCGCGATACGGATTTCAAGCTGGCGGTCCTCGGAAACGAAGCTGGTATGTACGGCGCAGTCAGAATGGTCCTGACCAAATAATAGTTCTGAATGCATAGAAGCAGTGCGATTTATAAAGCCGCCGCCCTAAGAAGTGATTCTTAGGGCGGCGGCATTTTTTGTGTGTGCGCCGCGGCCTGAAAATGCCCATAAGTGCTGTTCTCATGTCCGTTCCGGACTCAAAACGGCGCCGTTAACGGCGCCGAAGCCCGGAAATGAACCATAAGTGCTGTTCCCACATCCGTTCCGGACTCAAAACGGCGCCGTTAACGGCGCCGCACCCGCAGCCTGGTTAGTTCCAGACATCGGACCGATATTCATAACCCATTAATCAGCCCTACATGCTTCTCCAGAAAATGTTCAATGGTAATCCAATATCCAATCGGATCCCTGTCCACAGCCTGCGCGTGACCCGCCCCGTCAACGATCATGATTTCCTTGTCGCATGCCGCAGCATCATAGAGCTGCCTGCACATATTGAACGGGATCATTCTGTCCTCCCTGCCGTGGATGAACAATGTAGGGACATGACTTTTCTCCACTGCATTCAGTGGAGAGGTCTCCTTAAGGTCGTAGCCGGCCCGAAGCCGGATCATCAACCGTGCACTGTCAATAACCGGAAAAGCAGGCAGATGAAACCAGCTCCATACTTTCTCCCGGAACATGGAATAAGCATCCGTAAAAGCACAATCCGATATCACCGCTTTGATATGGCTGTCAGGTTTCGCCGAATGAATCAGGGCTGTAGATGCCCCCATAGAGAGCCCATGGAGAACAATTTCTGCTTCCGGTTCCCGCTCCAGGATCAGTTCGATCCATTTGTCCAGATCCTTGCTGTCCGTCGCCCCAAGTCCTATATAATCCCCTTCACTTTCTCCCTGACAGCGGAAGTCCGGAGTAAGTACATGATATCCGTGCTTGACATACCAGTAAGCGTAAGGATACATCATCTCTTTACTGCCGGTATACCCGTGAAGAAGGATGACCCATGGCCTGTGATCATTTCTTTCTTCTATATCAATCTCTTTATCCCGATTCTCTTTATCCTGAATCTCCTCTGCAGATCCCTCTTCGGAGCCGACAGCACCCTCATCACCAAAGATCATTCCCTTCAGCCTGTAGCCGTCATCTGAGAACACTTCGACTGATTCGGGATCACAAGTCTCCGCCCAGTGTTTGCCGATCAGATACATGGCCGCATTGTTCTTCTGAAGTTCCGATTCCTGAACCTGTTCCGCATAACTTTGAGCCGCGATCCTTTCAAAGGAACTGAGCTTCTCCATGAAGGATGGGACCAAAACAGCACTCACAAGAATATAGATGCCGGCCCAATAGAGTACAAAAAGGACCAGGAGCACGATCACGATATTTCTTATTGTCCCTCTGTGTTTTTTATCCATACTGCAATTATACGTGAACTACCCACCGCCTACGCATATCGCTAAGAGGCGGGGGCTTCGTGCCGCTTACGCGGTCACAGGGCAGACACCTGCCCGCTGTCCCGTTTGACCGGGATTACTTTTGTTTCTTCTGCGGCTGGCACACAGGATATCTTTATAAGTCATGGCTTTCACTGTTCCATACAGATACTCGCAGTTCATTCCTTCAGGGAAGATCCGTTTGTCATACTTCCTTCCGGTATTGGCGGCTCCGTTGATATCTGCATTCATGACCTTCCCGTCGTCCTGAAGATACAGTCCCCGCTTTATCCTCTTTCCGGTGAAGGACATGTTTTCCGCATCTCCTTGTCCGTATGTCGGGATATAGTCCCTGTTCCCGAAGCAGGCTTTTGAAGTATAGCTCTCTTCCTGGAGGATGACCCGAATCCCGTACCGCACACAGACCGTCTGCAGGATACGGCGGAATCTCGCGAAGGGGACCTGCACGAAGGACTGGTTTGTCTTTTTCTTCAGGTTTATCCCCTGCTTCTGACCTTTGTTGTAACCGATGATGAGGTAGGAAAGGCCTCTCTTCTCCATCGTCCGGCAGATATAGTGGGCATACTTGTAGAATGTATCCCGCAGGAATGCGTCACGCTTCCTGGA